>JBILRE010000015.1:0-62445 GCA_044372835.1 Crocinitomicaceae bacterium
AATGGGGTAGGAAGAAAAGCCAGTGAAAAGCGCAAGAAAAGTACCGGGCATAAGAGCATGGCGATGGACATTACCAAAGCCCGCATCGATAACATTAATCAGAAATACCGCACCGATGGGTTCCTCTTGGTGGAAGATTTCGATAAAAACTTGGAAACCGGCACAAAAGTGTTAATTTCGTTACCATACCGGGATAAAGAACTGAAAACTACTGCGTAATGATTAAAGCACTAATTGTTGACGATGAAGCGCGCACGCGTGAATTGATTGCCAAGATGGTCGATTCATTCGGATTGCCGATACAAACTTTTCCGGTCGGAGAAAATGTACAATCCGGTATTCTTGCCATTAAGGAGTACAACCCCGACCTTGTTTTTCTCGATATACAAATGCCCGACGGTACCGGCTTCGATGTACTCCAACAGCTTAGCAGCAAACAGTTTGAAGTCATTTTTATTACCGCACACGAGGAGTTCGCCATTCAGGCCATCAAGTTCAGCGCCCTGGATTACCTGTTAAAACCCATCGATCCGCTGGAGCTGCGTGCCGCTGTAGACCGTGCAATGAAAACCATTCACGAGAAAAAACACGACACACAGTTTGACGCCTTGCACCACAATATGCAGCCCTCTCAAAAGAAACGCTTGGTTCTCAAAACACAAGAGAGCGTGCATGTCGTAGAACTGGAAGACATCATCCGTTGCGAATCCGACCGGAATTATACGTCCTTTTTCATGACCGGCGGAAAAAAAATACTGGTATCCAAAACCCTCAAAGACTTTGAGACCTTGCTCAGTGCCCATGCTTTTTTACGCGTGCAGCAATCCCACCTCATCAACCTGAAATACGTCGAACGCTACGACAAAGGGAACGGTGGCTCCGTTGTAATGAAAGACGGTTCCGAAGTGCCGTTATCGCCTGCAAAAAGAGACGTATTCTTCAACTACCTGGAAAACTTATAAAACAAGGAAAATCAACGTTTCCGAACGGCGTTGTTACTCGTCGTCGTCTTTTTCATATCCTTCGTAGTAATAGGACTGTTCGATTCCTTTGAAAATGATTTCTTGGTTGTTAACGTCATCTGTCAGGTGTTCACCGAGCAATGTTCTTAATTCTAAATCGTTGATGGGGCTTCTTTCCATGGCTTGCAAGTACAGGTGCTTATCGACGTATTGCCAGTTGACACAAGTGTTGAGCCTGGCTTTCAATATACTATCCAACCAAATCCGCATGGACCTTCCATTTCCTTCTAAAAAGGGATGCGCAATGTTCATTTCTACATACTTCGCAATGATTTCATTGAAATTTCCTTCGGGCATCTGTTCGATCTTGGCCAGTACCTCGTTCAAATACATGGCGTTTGCAAATCGAAAGCCTCCTTTTGAAATGGTTACTGTCCGTATTTTTCCAGCAAAATCGTATAAATCGCGAAACAAGTACCGATGAATGTCCATCAATCCCTTTGTGGTACCGACCTCCATGCGGTCAATGTCATTTGATTCAAACAGCCTGAAGGCATTTTCCAGGCTTTTCTTGTCAATATGCTTCATTTCTTCGTGCTTGCTTCACCACCTAAAGATAGGTTAAATTACGCTTTGTCAAAGCCACTGCCTAAACACAATGCACTTTAGTATCCTATTGACAAATCACACTTTATTCAACAAGCATCCCCGTTTGCTCATCCGATAGGGCACTTGGTTCATTGCCGTTTACTTGCCGGTGCCATCGCCGTACATTCAGGGTAACAACGCATTTCAACCCGCACGCGTTCTTCGTTGCTTGACTTCAAGTGCCAGCCCCTTGTCGAAAGACCCACAGGCTATTTAACAGTTCAACCTTAAGCACTTGTTTCGCACCGCACGAAGGAGGTGGCGGGTTGTTTTTTTGGGGCATTTTCGGATTGATTACGCTTGATCCTATGTTCACATCATTGCGATGTAAGCCTGAAGACAAAAAGGCATAATCCGGGTATATTATGCGCTCAACACATATATTACACAGAGCCACGCGAAGATCAAGCACAGTATGTAGGTATATTTGACTAGATAATGATTTTTTACATGAAATTTTAATTACTACTCAAAAAGTGAAAAATATCTTTTAAAATGAAAACGAAGTTTACATTAGGGTGTTTTGTGTTTTTATTTGTTTTGTTCAAAACACACGCTCAAGAAGTTCAAGTGCCGCTTAAAAATGGGATGATATATTACATGTTTCTGAACAAATTGAACAATACCAAAAAGTGTTTAGAAAAGTATTGTGATGTGGTTTCTATGAAGATGATGGATAAAACCGCGGAATTTCAATCTAAATTAAATAATTCCTTTACCAGTGATAAATATGCTTTGGAATCCCCATTTCCCGAGTTGAATGGTTTTGGTGGATGTAATGATACTTTGGGAACGGCTCTCATTCTATCACTACCAACAAATTTTGTTGTTACTTACTTGTATGACATAAAAAAGAAACCTATGGATCAATCAGTTACAGCAAACTTGGAAATTATTTTCGTTGATACATCTGAATATATTTTAAAATTAAAAGGGTTTACGTATTTGGCATCTGTAAAAAATGGATTTAATATGGAAATGGTGGAGTATCCGTTAGATAAAATTTATCACGATTATCTCGAAAATCCGACGAAATCAAAAGATTTAAAGAATCTCTTTTCAGATGTCAATATGATTATTCAGGAATTAAATAGACTTATTCAAGAGTCTTTTGTCGAAGCATATACGGTGGATGAGTTAGATTGAAAGATATCCAATCGAGAGTTATTATTAGTTAAAGGTATTCATGTAAAACGTATATGATGTACATAACCAATCACACTTTTAGTAAACTTTGTTCTACAATTGACATAAAACAGGAACTGAATTTACAAATGTTTATTGAACATATATACAATGACGAACGAGTATATTATTGTCTAAACAAAAAAGAGATTAAATACCTTTTTAATTTTTGCAATTTGCTTTGTGATGAAAATCGCTTTATGATTGAGTTTTATAATGAGGTGCCAGATCGAGTTGATAACAAAAGATTTGTTTTTGAAAAGGCTGGGTCATTGAAATATCACCTTTTTCATGATTGCCCTTCGTTAAACAAAAATTTTATCGATTTCCATATTCCTGATGAAATTCGCAAGATTGGTGATCAAGCTATTGAAGAATATCGCACATGGTTTAAAGAAAAAGGTTTTGCACAAGATTTTTTTAGTGGTAAAAAGTATCAGGAGCGAATGATTTTTTCCTACAACATGAAATTCCCAAAAAAGTATTCAATACCAAGTCTTAATGAACAATTCAAGTTAATTGAAGAGCGCCCGAATTCAAATTATACAAAAATCAACGGAACATTTGACTTAAAAGCATTTCAAAGTCGTCTGGACTATTATGTAGAATTATTTAACACGTTATTTTCTTGTCCTGTGCTTCGGAAGCTTGCAAAATTTAAAAACCTTCATGAAAAATCAGACAAAATATTAAAGCAAACTCTAGGCAATGTAATTACACCACAGTTTGTTACAAATTATGGAATAGAGGAAACCAAAGAAAAACTCAAACATGCAAATGAAATTGGCAATTCAATTATGGATTTACTAATCGAGTATTTCAAGTGGAATGGAAATATGAATAGTAAAAAATTCAATGTAATTAATTTAGAAAAATTTGGGCTAGAATGTTGTGGATATTGTAAATCGGAAGTGTCAAAGTCTCAATTTAACCAAATCAATCAACCATAGATTTTTAAAATGTTGTCAGTGATATCAACCACCAAATAATTAGTTAATATATTAAATGAGTTGTAAAAAATAGAATGGATTTTCCAGGCTTTTCTTGTCAATCTGCTTCATTTCTTCGTGCTTGCTTCACCACCTAAAGATAGGTTAAATTACGCTTTGTCAAAGCCACTTCCTAAACACCATGCGCTTTAGTATCCTATTTACTAATCACATTTCGTTCAACAAGCATCCCCGTATGCTCATCCAATAGGGCACTTGGTTCATTGCCGTTTACTTGCCGGTGCCATCGCCGTACATTAAGGGTAACAACGCATTTCAACCCGCACACGTTCTTCGTTGCTTGATTTCAAGTGCCAGCCCCTCGTCGAAAGACCCACAGGCTATTTAACAGTTCAACCTTAAGCACTTGTTTCGCACCGCACGAAGGAGGTGGCGGGTTGTTTTTTTGGGGCGGGCCATGTAGACAGCCTTTCATAATGCAAATTACTTTTTACAAATAGCACCTATTTTGTAAATACTATTTTTCATTATACTCTTTTGTTCTTGCGTGATTAACATAGAAGCAAATCCATTACCTATGCTTTTACACGCATTTTAAATGATTAGATTTTCGCTACAGGATCGTTATCCAATCCTTTTTGAACAAGTTTTGACATGAATTCAGCAAAGGGAATAATATTTTGTTCAACACTTGCACTTTCAAGCGCTTGCATATATTCATCTCGGTATTCAACAGGGATGACTGTCCAAGGATAGCCTCCGGAACAACGCATCGCATTCAAAATGAATCGGCCGACACGTCCATTTCCATCCATATAGGGGTGGATGTAAACGAAAAAGAAATGACCTAAAACAGCACGTACCCCTGCATGCGTTTCTATAAATTAACGTTGTGTGTGAATTATATTTTGATGTTGTACGTAAATTATATTTTAATGCAAAAATAAGCAGAGTCCCACTCAAATATTGAATAAGAGTGGGATGAATTTTTAACCGTTTTCAAAATAAACTAGATATATTAAAAAGTATAATTAATTATGCTAATTGATTAATATGTCATAAATTTGAATATTATATTATGCAATATGTTCACTAGGAATCTCAAAATAAAAGACGTTAAATCAGAAATTGGACAGTTGGTAAAGTCTTATCGAAAACAGCAAAAGCTTTCGCAACAAGACTTGGCAGAACAACTCGAACTTTCCAGAATTACGATTCAGAATTTGGAATCAGGTAAGAACTTTACCATCGATACCTTACTAAAGGTTTTTAACCATTTTGATGTGTTGGTCGGGTTTAATCAATTTTTGATGGATAAACGCAATGAAAACGAACAAATGACTTCTTTATATTAGTGCCATGGCAAAAAATGACATCATAACAGTATTTTGCTTCGGTCAAGAAATTGGGAGGTTGGGATTTGACGAAAATCAACAGAAATCTTCTTTTCAATACAACCCTGAATTTCTTCAAAGTGATCGTTTTCACAACTTATTTCCTTCAACGGGTATCTTAAAACGAACGCCACAAGTTCAAGTATTTAGTCAATATAATTCAGAAACATTTCGAGGACTTCCTCCAATGATTGCTGATTCATTGCCCGATGTATTCGGTAATATTATTTTCAAAAAGTGGATGGAATCAGGAAACAAAGAGTTCAATCAAATCTCTGTCATTGAGCAATTGGCCTATGTGGCAGACCGTGGAATGGGTGCTCTGGAATATCGTCCAAGCAAGGAGCTTCCTCAATCTTCGTCCATTGACCTAATAGAAATTATTGCTATTTTGAAGGAAGTGTTACATGCAAAAGATGAACAGCATGAGTCAACACTCAATCATGAGGCCTTGTTGAACATTTTCAAAATTGGTTCTTCGGCAGGTGGAGCAAGACCTAAAATTCTTATTTCAGAACACCAAACTTCAGGTGAAATTATTCCCGGTGATTTAAATCACTCTTCCGAGTACAATCACTATTTAATCAAACTGCATTTGGATGATGAATTAGGATATAGCAGAGAAGTCGTTGAATACTGTTACTACCTAACGGCGCAACATCTCGGAATCACCATGATGCCATCGAAACTGATTGAACAAAAGCATTTTGCCACGCTTCGCTTCGACCGTCAAAATGGACAAAAGAAACATGTTTTGACTGCAACCGGATTAACTGGTTGGGATTACCAAAGCCCAAAGGATTCAAGTTACGAGAATCTATTCGAACTAGCGTTGTTTCTAAAAGTTCCTCATCGCGACATCGAAGAACTATTTAAACGCATGGTTTTTAATGTTGTCTTTTTTAATTCGGACGATCATTTGAAAAATCACTCCTTCATGTATAATGAAGAACAGGACAAATGGAATATTTCTCCCGCTTATGATATCACGTATTCCTTGAATCCTTTGTTGAACTACACAAGAACCAGCAGAGCTTTGTCAATAAATGGTAAACGCATCGATATTACGTTAGCGGATGTACTCACTATGGCCGATACATACACCATTAAAAACGCGAAAAAAGTTATTCAGGAAATTCAAAATGCTGTTGCGTACTGGAACAACCAAGCGAATGAATTGCATTTACCTGCACACATCGTCCGACGCATCAGTAGGGATTTCATCGATTTACGTTAGCCTTTATTCTTTGAAGTCGTGAATAATAGTGGAATGCTCCCTTTGTCAAGACGGTTGGTGCCTTAACGTTATAACCTTGTAAAGCATGATGTATCGGGGTTTTGTTTTTTGGGGTGGCATATAGCCGCGTTCACTATTAGTGAAATCATCTGTTTTCATTGGAAAATGATGCGATTAGGGCCTACCTACCGCAACACCTGTACTTTCACCACCTCTTCTCCAACTAGGAGAAAATACATTCCGGATGGCAAATCGAGGTGCAGCGTGGTTTTCTTACCATCCAATGTTCCGGATTTTACCGCACGGCCTTGTTGGTCGAAAACGGAAAAGTTACCCTTATACGCGTTTTTAAGCACCACTGTAAAGATTCCCGTGTTTGGGTTGGGATACACCTTGATACCGTTTTCCTCTTTACTCATTTCCTCCAATGTGGCAACACTCACAAAACCCTCAAAAATACGGTGTATCGTGGTATTCGTGGTAATCGGAGCGTTGAAATCAAAGTAGATATCGGCGTCATTGGTAATAAGCGTTCCCGTTTGCTCATCCGATGGGGCACTTGGTTCATTGCCGTTTACTTGCCTGTGCCATCGCCGTACTTTCAGGGTAACAACGCATTTCAACCCGCACGCGTTCTTCGTTGCTTGACTTCAAGTGCCAGCCCCTCGTCGAAAGACCCACAGGCTATTTAACAGTTCAACCTTTAGCACTTGTTTCAGACCGCACGAAGGAGGTGGCGGGTTGTTTTTTGGGGGACATTTTTAGATTGATTACGCTTGATCCTATGTTCACATCATTGCGATGTAAGCCTGAATACAAAAAGGTATATTCCGGGTATATTATGCGCCCCATACATATATTACACAGAAACACTCGAAGATCGAGCACAGCATGTCGGTATATTTGACTAGATAAATGAATAGTGTTTTTTTAGTTCATTTATGTTTTACCTAACCAGATTAAAAAAACATTTTAAAAGTCTCATAAGTGTTTAATTTACCTAAAAAGATGATCAAGACTGTTTTCTTTCTTTTATTTCTTTTTACTTCCTTCCTTGTTGCGGCGCAAGATGATGAACAAACCACATTGGCTAAGTTTAATATTCTCGACGCTTCGCACAATGGAGTCGATGTTACCCCTGATATTCTGGAAGCAGGAGCATACACCGTTTTTTACACTATTGCTGAAGATGGTTTGATGTATATGGCCAACGTTTGGCCGAATAATGAGTCACAAAGCTTTGGGCCAATGTATGGTGTTCAAACAGAAAAGGTAGAAGAAACATACGAAAACTACGCAGCTGATTACTTCTATTTCAACTGGAGGTATAATAATACATACAATGATGAATCTGGAACGGCGGCAGTTGAGGTGATTAAAATTTACAAACCGCAGGGTGTCGCTTTTACAATAAAAATTGTTTCTGAAGAGCTGGATGTAATTATTTACAAAGGATATATGGAGGGTACCGTTGATTTTTCGGTGTATGATTAAAAAATTTAAATCGTCCAAAATCCTATGAGTTTACATCGAGCAAATAAATCCACTCCACCTAATTGGCTTGTGGATAATATTGGTATTTCATTTTTGTTATGAATGATTGGTAAAAAAAAGAATCGGCAATGGTTTATCATTTGTGTTCTTATTATTGGAGTTTTCATGACTTCATGTACTCAAATAGAAAAACAGAAAGATGTAGAAGTCGAGAATTATTCGAAAGAACCAGAACATGATGTTGAACCGAAATATTCATTTATGTCAAATTATGACATTGAACAATTAATTGAACAGCATTCTACAACATTCCTCTCATTTTGGATTGGAATGTCAGAGGAAGAATCCACTGAAGTTATTCGGTACTTAATTGATATAGGTAAAATTTCGGGGTTAATTTATAGTTCAGAAAAAGGTGATTATGAGGAGCTTTCAGCGTTTAATATAAAAAATCAAGCCTTTAAAAATAAATCTAGAAAATTATTTTATCATTTATCGACAGGGCGTAATACTTTAACCTCAGAGGTTGAATTAACGTTCAATAATGAAAATAATAAAAAATCCTTAGAAAGAATTTCGCTTGCCATCATCGATTTTATAGACGAACAAGATTTTTATGACCTAACCGCATTATATAAATCGAAATTCGGTAACCCTGTCAAGATACAAAACAAACCATTTAGTGATGTAATAAAAACCGGCGACACCTACAGACGATATTCATTCGAAGAGGGAGATAAGTCAATCGATGTTGAGTACAATTCAGAACATACTAGTTTTAATGGTGGTAAATCCCCTAATCAAATTCATATTTATTACTCGGACAAAAGGATTTTAAAAATGAGAGTTGAAAAATTCAGGAATCAAAAGAAGGAAGAAAACGAGAGAATGCAACAAAAGAAAGACAATACAATCAAAGATATTTAGTACTGGCATAAAAGTAACAACTTCTGAAACCCTGAAACTAAACAAATCTCCTACCTTATTACCTCCGTTTATTGGCATATAATTGATCTCCAGGGAGATGGAGCTATTGGGCGCTATTGAAGGGTAGAAGTCATCAACGTTTTGTCTATCAATTCCTTCCCTGCGACGGGTGTATATGAAACCCATATCCACCTTGTAAGAGGAAGCAGGGATGGTAAATGCCGTATTGTTGGTTACAATTACATTTCCGGAAAGATAATATCCGCCGTTGTTGGATAGGTTAGAGTTGTCAATGGTGATTTTTTTTTCAATCTCCTCTTTTAACTGAGACATCATACTTCCATAAACACTTATTTTGTCCAAACGATTGGTGAATGAACCATCGCTTGGATTGGGATAAATAGTTATACCCGGATTAGCTGCCATCAAGCTTACCAATTCGGCCACAAATATAAAACCCTCAAAAATTTTATGCACGGTAGTATTTGTGGTGATGGGTGCGTTGAACTCAAAATAAATGTCTACATCATTTTTTATCTCAGTGCCAAGAACTAAATCAGGTAATTGATCAACCCGGAACCTATCTTGTGCTTTAATACCTGAACAAATAGGCAAAAAAGAAACAAATCTTGATGGAAAAAACAATTTACTAACTAAGTAATTTATTTTGAATTCATCAAAAAGTTAAAGTGAATATAAAATGGAACCTAACTGAGATTGCCAGTTATCACAATTCAATCCCATATTCCCCAATTTTTTAATTATTGCTTCATTAAACTGGACAAGAATAGACTGGTTATTTTCGATATTTACAATACCGGCTACCTTGTTTCCTCCATTTATTGATATGTAGTCAATTTGAATGGAAACCGAACTATATGCTGGAATTTTGGGGTAAAACTCATTCACATGTTGTTTGTCAACGACTGTTTGTGTTCGCGTATTAATAAATGCCATATCAACAGAATACGCCGAACCTGGAATATCGAAGCCGTTCTTATTGGTAAGAATAAGATTACCTGATATATAGTAACCGCCATTAGAAGATAAATGACTATTATCTACCTCAATGTTTTCAACAACTTTTGATTTTAGCTCTTCAATAAAATCATCATAAACAAACTCATTTTCTGATACTAACTTCACTAAGGCCTTGTCATTGTCATCCAGGGAAAGACAGCCCATTTTAGTTAAAAAGTCATGTAAAGAGCCGCCATTTAGTGTACTTAAACCTTTGGAAGAAGAAATTTTATAGGTTCCACCTTCTTCTTTTACCTCAAACATTAACTGTTTCTCAAATTGATTATTAACCTTAAATTTTCCATAGACGTAAAACAAATTTTCGTTTTTTGTTACTTCTACCAATTCAAATCCATTGGGAACCCAATATTCACCAATTTCCGTTATAGACGGGTAAGCATTGATCAACTTTTCCCGGTTCTCCAGCTTTATGTCTTGCACAAAAACTTTAATGAATTCTTTTACCTCCTCTTTTTTCTCTTGATCTGACTTGCATCCAACACAAACGAAGAACATAAGAAAAAATAGAAGAATAGAGGATAATTTTCGTTTCAATGGTGTTTTCATTTTATAATTCAACTGATAAAGCTACATATAGTAGAATAATGTATTAATATTATTATTGAATGATTTATGCGAAAATAAAATACAATATTCATTAGATGCATTTTACCTGGGATTTGACTTTTTTCTTCAAGGATAAATAGTGGCCGTGCCTAAAGATCTTTTCTAAAAAAATCAAACTAAAGGAATTGTATGGATCTCATAGCAGAATTACAATTTCTCCAAAGCACCAATTATTTTGGTAAAAAAGCCGTCCAAAAATTCCAGATGCAACATCTTGGTTTTTCCTTGTTTATTTTTGGTCATCCCTTGGTTTTATAGGACGCCCAACTTAATTATTGAAGAAAAGAATTGCCAATTTATTGCGGCGATCAAATCATTAAAATCTATATCCAAAAACTATTTCAGCATCAGCAAAGGGAATCGTATATTTTGGCAAATATCCAAAACCAAAATCGCAGTTAATCGCAAATCTATTAAAAATTACAAATTCTGCACCCACTCTGGCATTTGGAAATACGTCGTTAAAACCTGATTGGTTTATCGCGGATGAAATAAAACGGATGGATGGACCAAAGTAAAGATGAGTCCATCTATTTTCAGGACGAAATACCCTTCTACAATCTAAACCGTATTTATTTATAGAATTAAAACGCCCCCAGAAAGCTTGAAACCCATACTTTCCATGCTTTAAATAGGTCATGAATTTTATTGCTGTAAAATTAGTTCCAAGCATGAATTTGTAGTCATTAATTTCATTATAATTCATGCTTTTAAAGTAAAAAGAATTGTATGTAGGCACATCAATTACCCATACTTTATATATAGAAACTGCATATTTACTAAATTCTTCCCAACTCATTTCTTGCCTTGAACTATTTTCGGGCCACGGATCACGTAAGACTACCTTATCGGGGATGACTACTAAGTTGCCCAAATTGTCTTTTGATAAGGAATAGTATATTGCTGTGAGAACATAGGCATGACCAATAGTTTGTCCGCGGTTTAACCCAACAATTAGGGGCCAATTATTGGCTAATAAAACTTGAATTTCATTTGCATTAGTCGAGTAATTATTTGTATAAATGTTAGATGCGCCCCCTCTGGTGTTGTATGCCCATCCGTTTAAAGCAGCCAACATATCCTGAGTGCCTCCAGGGGCATTATAGAGGCCGCCTTTGCATTTAGTAACAATTTGTTCCTGCGTAACATACAGCCCGTGATAGTTCAGTACCATTTGTATGCAAGCCGCCCAACACCAGTTATCTGCTCTTTGTTTGCCTATAGAAGCTATGTAGTCGAAATTTTGAGTATTAACGCCTGCTGAAAAGTAGTTGTCAGAGTATTGAATTACTGAACTCTGCCCAAAAATGGATAATGATTTACTACATAGTATTAAACCAATAATCAGTTTTAGGAAAGATGTTTTAATAAGTGTTAACCGCATCATTATCGGAATAAAAAAGAAGTTGGTTTACTTAATACCACTGTAACCATAAAATGCGTAATTCAAGGTCCTTGTGTTTTCTCATTTGGTATTTCTCCGTTTTGTTTATGAAAAACGATAAAATGGTGGAAATAAAGGGTATCATTCGATTTTAATAACCAGTGTTAGTCCAACAGGATAATCGCAAACAAATAGTCTTTTGTGCTATAATTATTACTGCATTCGTAGCGAGCCTTTCCCGAATAGTATGGTGTATTGGATGCCTCACCTTTGCCACGTCCATTTGAAGGTGGATCAAACGTATCTGCTTCCGCGTCTGTGGTTTTGGCGTAAACATCTTTTAGTCTGTTTAACGTTTGTGTCGGGTCAAGATGGACAATTATAGCCTTTCGAAGCGTATTTCCTTCAAAAGTCAGTTGAACGATTGATTCACCATACGAGTCATATCTTTTGTACCAATAGATATTTGAATTGTTTTGGTCTTTGGCATAAGCATAACCTTTTTCTGTTACAGCATTTAAACTGGCTGTTTTGTCCTTGTACATCTTTTGAGCATTTGTGTTTAAGGCAAACCCAACTAGAATGATTGAAATAAATGTTTTCATTTTTTAATATTAAATTTTTCCTGTTCTTTGGGCCTTTCGGTGTCGCCCGCTTTTTTAAGTGGTCGCATGTCTCCACCATATGTTTTAGTCCGGTATTTTCCTTATTCAAATTCCAATAGGACATTTAAATAAATGCTATTTCATCCAAACTGTTTTTTTAATTGAACGCTATAAATACCTAACATGATTCCCTCGTCAATAAAGCCTCAAATAGGCGGTGCTTCCTTGAACTGTAATGGTATGCGTCCAGTTATTTTGTTTTGCCAATTGATGGTTCGGGTTTAAACTCATGAATTGCTGATCGGGATAAAATTGCCCACGCAGCTGGTTATTACCATAATCTTCAAATTGGTAACTCACCGGTTTATACCCATATTCTGTTTGAATAAAGGATACCTGTCCAGATCGCCAGTTTCCACCCCACATTATGAAGGCAGGAACGGACCTTACTTGTGCTACTTCCCAAGGCTCGAAACATGTAGTTTTGGCAATTGCATCATTTTTTGACATGCTAAGTGTTATTAACAGAATAATCAACAAATGAAATAATAAATTTACTTTTTTCATAATATCGTCAATTTTCCAACAAATATATCCCGCATTTTCAAGCTATATGTGGTTTTAAAGCTATAATAAATGCGGCCATTGCATAAAATATGCAGCAACTTAACCTATTGCACGATTTTGCTTTTCATCGGAATACATCTATATTTGTTTAACACGCCAAGAAACCGTCATGCACATCGGACAAAAGATCAGAAAAATCAGGGAGTTAAAGAACCTCACCCAAGACCACATGGCGAATGAATTGGGCATAACGCAAAGCACGTATAGCCGGATGGAGATTGGGGAATCTGAGGTCAGTTATTCCAAGTTAGAGAAGATTTCCAGCATGTTCGGGATGAAGCCTGAGGAAGTGATTTCCTTCAACGAAAACATGGTGTTCAATATCATGCACAACGATGTGGGGAACGGGTTCGTTATCAACAACAATCAATTGTCGGAGGGAGAGAAGAACCTGTACGAACGGCAGATCGAATTGCTCAAGGAGGAGGTTTCGTATTTGAAGGGCTTGCTGAGCAAGGTGATGAAGTAAAGGAATCTATTCACTTTTTAGATCCATTGTTGTCCGATAAAAAGTTTGGGAGGATTCGAAAAACAAGTTGCATATTAGATAACATACAAATCTTTAAAAATGGGGTTTGTTTTTCAAAAATATACCTAAGACGGAATTTGTGTTAGAGATGTCGGCTCGATTTGAGAAGTGAGGGTGAAGAAAATTTCGAGGCGTTAATCAAAACCTAAAAGCGCTTGTCGTTTGGAAACACAATGTTTCCAGTCTTTTTGAGTTTTGATCGATGAGAAATTTTCGCCGAACGGCTAAATCGAGTCTTGATTTTTTAGCTTCGCAGCTTCTTCGAGGTGGTTCTTTTGCATCAAGGTAAAAGAACAAAAAAGTAATTTCCGATTTTTATCGGACACTAGTGATTTAGATCAAGTAAAAAAGTAGCGAAATAAATCAACACTTTGGATCCCTGTTGGTTCGGGATATAAAACCCTTGTTGAATGAGTTAATGCTGACCGAACCATTTTCGAATCCTTCTGAATTTCTGTTTTATCGGTGATCCTTCGGCTTACTCTAAAACAACGAAATTCAGTGCGAATCTAAAACCAAAGAATCCAAGGCCGATCGTATTCTCTAAGTGCCTAAAATAAGATTCTTTCGCATGAAATCATTTCATAAATAAGGAAATAATTCCAGTATACCGCGGCTCGATGGGCGAAGTGAGGAAAAGAAAACTTCTAAAATCTCCGACCTTGCAATAAGCAAAATTTATCGTAGCTTTGCTTAACTAAAAATTAAACAAATGAAAAGAATCAACTACTTACTAATGGCAGCAACCGCATTGGTTATTGCTTCTTGTAACCTCGCAGGAGGAGACGATTACGCTAACTTAGCAACAGACATGTGCGGATGCGTGAATGAATCTACAGATGGCTTAGCGCCTGAAATTATGGACGCTGTCATCGCGGCAGATGGCGACATGAACAAATTTCAGAATGGGTTGATGCAATTTCAACAAAAAAATCCAGAAAAAGCGCAACAAGGAATGCAAGGATTCATGGAAATGGGAACGAAAATGGAAACATGCATGAAAAACCTCGAAACGAAGTACAAAGACGTGTATTCCCACGAAAAAGAAGATGTAATTCAAGGGAAAATCATGGATGCATTGAAAACCAATGGCGATTGTAAATTCACTTACTCGCTTATGAAAATTGGCTTATCTGCTCAAAAATAAAGAACCCCATTCATACATAGAAAGCCACCTCTCCAGGTGGCTTTTTTATTTCTATCTACCGTTGGTGAAACTAGATGCTTTCATACAGTTGATACAACACCGGCCTAGATGGCGCCGCGTCGTTCTCAAAGGCTGCTACTTGCAATTCCAGGAGGTATTCACCGTCCTCCATTTCGTCTGAAACATAAATGAGTTCCGTAATGGTTCGCTCTTTGTGTAAGTCGTCCGGAACACCCCAAAAGAGGTGATGAAACGCCAATTCGCCTCCATCGCGCTCCCGATCCACAGAGGGCAGGTCAATGAGCAAGTGTTGAATGCCAAAGCGTTCTACAAGGTGCATGACATCCGCGTGCAGGTAAGGCGGATTCGTGTCTGAATAGTTGAGCGTGCGGCGCGCACTATCGTTGGGAATGGTCCTAATCACCAACGCGCCCATGTTATCGTTCCAAGTGCTTGTATCAATAAGGTCAGGAGTAATGCACGCATCGTACTGCTGGTATGTTTCGTTCCATTGCTGCTTGGGTTCCACCGAGACAAGCCTCGCCAAGGACATGTATTCCTTCAAATGTTGATTGATTGAAAAGACCTCCGAAGTAATGTGCCCTAAGCATTCTGTATGGGTGCCGTTTCCGTGTGGGTTGAAGGTAACCGATCGAAAATTCACCTGACCGCCTTCGCTCACAGATCCCAGAAACCCATTCTCCCGCACCGGCTCAAACGACGGATGATTTACGTACCATGCACGCACGCCCTGATGGTTCGACTGAATCGGAATAGACAAATCCAAAGGTTTCTCTGTCAAAAAGTACCTGCCGTCCTCTAAAAATAGTTTCATAACTGCCTGTTTAAAATGACCGTTGGATGCGGTTTGACGCACCACAAAGCTGAATCTTGAATGGCTGAATGACCGCCTTAGCTGTTAAAAGGATGGTACCTCATTTTCTGCCTTACCTAGCGAAGGTAAGAAAAACGTCGTAGAATCAGTTCCCTT
Organism: Crocinitomicaceae bacterium; assembly: GCA_044372835.1. Classification (GTDB taxonomy): domain Bacteria; phylum Bacteroidota; class Bacteroidia; order Flavobacteriales_D; family Crocinitomicaceae; genus M0103. The sequence continues at coordinate 15,728 of JBILRE010000015.1, forward strand.
CGTTGAGGAACAATTCCGCTCCCTTACCTCCTACAACAAACTTGGTTTTTTGCCCCATGACCAAGGCCTGGTTGTCGGGTTGGTGTCCGCAGGGAAATCCGAAGGCAACGGGAATTCCCAAGGAACCAACGTGGGAGACAATCAGCTCTTCCAGGCTGCAGCCAAAGGGTTCTGCCGTGTCGCGCATATCGGTCATGCCGCCCACCACAAGTCCTTTGATTTGCTGGAGAATACCTGCTTTTTTCATTGTGAAAAACATGCGGTCAACATGGTACAGCTGCTCCGAAATGTCTTCAATAAACAAAATGGCATCGGTAAAATCAAATGCATCGTCTGTACCTAACATGCTGAACACGATGCTTAGGTTTCCACCAATAAGCTTGCCTTCTGCGGTTCCTGACACATTGTGGTTGACAGCTGGTGCTTGTATGTGGTAAGGTTTTCCCTCCACAGCTTGCAGGATGGTGGCAATGGACGCAGGGGTGTTCTCCTCAAAATTGAGGGGCATGCTGCCATGTATCCCGACGCTGCCCATACGAACGAGGCGGTGGAGAAAAACGGTCACATCACTGAAACCAATCAACCATTTTGGTTGCGCTTCAAACCGGTCCCAATTCAATCGGTCCAGGATCCGCACGCAGCCATATCCTCCCCTGGCACACAAGATCGCTTTGATATCGGGCCTGTCGAGCGCGGCCTGAAAGTCGGCAATACGCTCCTCATCCGTTCCGGAAAAATAATGGTGCTTACCCAAGCAATTGGGACTCACTTCTACACGATATCCCTTTTCTTCGAGCATTTTTTTGGCATACAAAACACAATGCGCTTCGATGGATTTTGCCGGGGCGGTGATGTAAATTAGGTCGTTGGCTTGCAGTAGGGAGGGATGCTTCATGAGGCTGACTTAAAATAAGGCACACTTTAGGTTGTTTTTACTTTCCGAATAACAATTGTTGAACACGATGGAAAACTCATGGGTATTGCTAGAAAAGTTTCGCAGTTTGGAGGTGGTGGCATCAAAGGAATAATGCACCGAAAACCGGGGATTTACCTTGAAACCGACTTGTAAAATAACCGCATCCGAATTTCGGTATCCCAAGCCGAGGTTGATTTTATTTCTATAATCGAACATGGCCTGCACATCAAACGACACCCTTCCTCCGGGAGGTATGCGCACAATTAATCCCGGAAGCATGGTTACATATTCACTCAAGGGTTGCAGAAATCCTGCATTGAAGGTGGCGTGCGTTCGAAACCGTGAATCGATGCCTAGGTCATCCCAATCGTTGCGGATGAGTTGCTGAAGCACCGCCCCGAGGTAATAGTTTTTACCGTTCCACCAAGCGCCAAATGAAGCGTCTGGAGCAACAAGCGACAGTTCACGGTTCACCGATGGGTCGGGTTCAAGCATCACTGCATCCGTAGGATCGAAACCTAGCTGAACCAACCCGAAATACAAACCCAGCGACAAGCGCACATCTTTGGTAAAATTAAAATGCCCGGCATAAGCAAGGTTCATACGGTGCGCACTGAAATGTCCTAGGCGGTCCGTTTCCAATTTTACTCCCCAACCGTGCCTGCTGCTAAGTAATTTCTTTCGCCTATTCGGAATGGGAGCACTGATGGTTAAAAAACCGCTTCGGGGATTTCCTGAAAAACCCACCCATTGTGCGCGGTAAAGGGTGTGGAATTCCATGCAGGGCTTGATTCCAGAATGCGCCGGGTTCAAAGCCATCTGATGGGTCGACCACTGGCTGTATTGCGGAAGCTGCTGCGCATTGGTAGGTGTTGCCCCGAAGATGAGCAGCACAAGAAGCACAATAAAAGGGATGGGAATATGCGCTTGTTTATCCTTCAACATAGTGTTTTCCTTTCCAACGCGTTTAAGCCAAACAAAGATACGAAAATGAAGGCTTGCGTCATGGTTGATTAGAGTCAGCCAAAAAACGGATGCACATTGGATGTTTGAGGCCATGTGAGCACTTATAAAAACAAGGGGAAATCAATACAACTCAGCAAAAAACGTAAAGGCTTGTATTACTCTTTACGGCTGGACAAGTGTGCCGTTTTTATAGGTGAGTACGTTAACCGATCCATCGGTTACATGGGTGATGGTGGTGAGGCCTTCCTTCAGTCCCTTTTTGACCTTGATCTGAACTGTATAATTTCCATCCTGGTAACTCAAACTACCGGAAAAAGGTTTGCCTTTTTTATTGGTAAACTGCTCCATAAGCTCCTCCCCGTTTTCATTAAAAACACATTCACTGGTCACAAGGGATGTGAGGTAAGTACTTTTCCAAACACCTATAGGATTGTTCCGATTGAAAGCTCCTTCCCTACGAACCGTTTGGTTTTCCAAGACGTACCTTCCCTGTTTGTGCAGAGCGTCCAACATAGTGGATGCCGTAAAAAGTTGGGTCTTACCCTCGAAGTAGGTAAACAAATCCCCAAGCCTCACGTCTTGGTTACTCGGTAATTCAAAGTTCAACTCTCTTTTTTCACCCTCTTTTTCGTAGGTGTATTGAAACTTCCATGTATTATTTTCCTCACCAAGAAATGCTGTTTTGTGCAAAGGAAGACCCTTTTCGTAGCATATTTCTTCCTTTTCCGTACCAGATTGAAACGTAAGGGTTTTACTCAACGATCCATCGATGTTATAACTTTTCCATACACCAACAGGAACACCGCTTTTATATGGTTTTGACCACAATGTATCTTTCGTCTTATCATATAACGCAAGCAACGTTCCATCCCGCATTCCTGCTTTGTAATAACCCCTCTCTTGGGCATATCGTTCACCTTTTTCATTGAAAATCGTCTTAGTGAACATCCCGGACAAGGTGTCGTTTGCATAATATGCACTGAACGATTCGACTCCATTGACATATTGTTTGAACGAACCAAAGAGTTTGTCTGCGATGTAAAAAGACTTCTCTGTTATATTTCCTTCCTCATCATACGCCACCGATTCACCGCTGCGTTTATCCATCAGGTATTGATCCGTACGACTCTTCTTGCCGTTTGAATGGTAAAACGTGGCCTCATCCAATGAGCCATATTTGAAGTTTTCAGTGGATGTAAGTACCCCATTTTCGTTATAAAAGGAAAAGGTTCCTTCCTTCTTATCGTCTTTCCAATTTCCTTCTGCAACCAATACCCCGTTTTCGTTGTAACTTTTGCTCACTCCGTTATATTTTCCATTGCGTACCTCCACGGTAAATTTCACATTTCCATGGGGATGGTATTTGATGGAGGTCCCATTTAGCGGATCGGCCTTCGAAAATTTCTTGATGCATTCAAACTTGTAACCCAGTTTGGTGTCCTTCTTCTGGTATTGAAAAAGGTAATAGTCTGCAATCGCATAGCGCGAAGTGAATTCTTCGTCGTCGGAATCGATGTCTTCAAATGTGTACTTGTTCTTGCTTACATCGTTAACCAATGGCATAGACAAGGTGAAATCGAATACTTCATAGTAGGTGCGAATGGGTTTGTCGCCTTCACAACTCACAGACATCCAGGCTGTTGCTTCATCCGTTTTAGCGTTGTACCCATACGACCACGAGGTGGTAGTGACGTTTTCCACTTTTGAGTCTGCTACTTTGTAGTATTTAAAGCCTTTACTTTCGATGTATTTTTTGGCATCCTGAAAGCTTGGAAATTCAATGATTTTCTTAAAATCAGCTACCGTGATGCCCTGCGAAACAGCGTACAAATTCACAAAAAAGACAGAAAGGAATGCAAGGTAAGTTCTCATGTTTTTTCTTCAAATGTAAGATTTTTAGGGGAGTCTTCTTTTAACTGCTTCATTTCTAGCCTATGACAGCTTGCATTTCCTCCCAAAGACGAATTGGAACCGCCGCAAATCCTTGCAAAATCAGCCGGTGAACTTCTTCCTCCCTCGTTAGCTGAAGGGGTTTTAGTCCACGGTAAAAATCCAGCGCATCTCTGTGCCGGTTTAGAAGACTCGGGATGGTTTCAACTTCGGCTAAATCCAGTGTACTATTCTTCTTCACAGAAACGTGGAACATCTCCAATGCAGTTGCTCCAATCTTAATAAGTGTCCTATTTTCTGCATCGCGTTTTTCGACCACATCGACCTTATGGTAGACTTTTTCGAGTACAATATCACTGAATAGCCCCACCAGCGCAACGGCCTTTTCAGGCTGCTCCCGGTTGAGTTGCTCCCATGCTTCACCATCGAATCCGTTGACAATAAGGAATTCCTTCAATTCAGGCTCAAGTGCTTGAAGCTCTTCATCGCTCAGCATGCGGTATTTCATGGCGCAAATATCGTATTTTTGTCGGATGACTCAAAAGAAAGGAATAGCCATTCTAGGTTCTACAGGATCCATTGGAACACAAGCACTGGAGGTGATTGAACAATACCCCGATCGTTTTGATTTGCAAGTAATTACAGCCGGTAAAAACGCGACACTGTTGATCGAACAAGCGAAAAAACACCAGCCCAATACGGTAGTCATCACCGATGAATCTGCATACGCGTCTGTGAAGGAAGCCTTAATTGATTTAGATATACACGTCTATTCCGGTCCTGATTCACTCGCACAGGTCGTACAATCCAATGAGGTAGATGTAGTGTTAACTGCCTTGGTCGGTTACGCTGGTTTAAAACCTACCCTGAGTGCGATTGATGCCGGCAAAACGATTGCCCTAGCCAATAAAGAAACGTTAGTAGTGGCTGGAGAACTGGTGACACAAAAGGCGCGTGAGAAAGGCGTAAACATTTACCCGGTAGATTCCGAACATTCCGCCATTTTTCAATGCCTTGTGGGCGAATTTCACAACCCAATCGAAAAAATATACCTCACTGCTTCAGGAGGTCCGTTTCGGGGTTGGAACGCTGCGCAAATCGCTGAAGTCACCAAAGAACAAGCGTTGAAACACCCCAACTGGTCCATGGGGGCAAAAATTACGATTGACTCAGCCACCTTAATGAACAAAGGCCTTGAAGTTATTGAAGCCAAATGGCTCTTTAACCTACGTCCAGAACAAATTGACGTAGTGGTACACCCACAATCGATCGTTCATTCGCTGGTACAATTCGAAGACGGCAGCATGAAAGCACAAATGGGACTGCCAGACATGAAATTACCCATTCAGTTTGCACTGACCTATCCAGACCGATACCGGACCGATTTTCCACGATTTAACTTCATGGACTATCCACAGTTGACATTTGAGAAACCAGATAGAAAGGTGTTTACCAACCTTGAACTCGCCTATCAGGCTATGGAAATGGAAGGAACAGCGGCGTGTATCCTTAACGCAGCAAACGAAGTAGCGGTAGATGCCTTTCTAAACGACCGCATTCGCTTTGCAGACATAGGACGATTGAACAAACAAACACTTCAAGGCGTTCAATCCCGCCCACATCCGAACTACGAAGATTTTGTTGAAAGCGATACAGAAGCACGTGCTTTCGCCAACGAATGGTTAAAGGGACAATAAGCTAGAGGTCATAAAGGACGTTTACGCCCAAGTAACCAACCATTCGTTTCGGATTAAACCGTGCCGGACTTCCTTATTTCCGAGAATTCGTTCCGAAAGGGCTGTTGCATCAAATCCTAAATGCTTTAAAAATTGAAAGGGGCCGTTTGCACAGCCCCTTCCAAAACCTAAACCACTACTACTTATGAAAACTAACTTTACGTCGTACACACCTTGCCAAATTGTATGCCAACTTTTGCGTTGGGTGCCCGCCGTGAAAGCGTCAACAATATTAACGCACAAAGCGGAGAAAAGATTACATCCGAATCGATTTTTAACTTTTTTTAATTCAAAGTGCGACTCAACTCGAGGTGTTGGCAATCCCTTTATATAAAGCAAGGATGCTTTTTCAACACCTCTTCGGGAAAAAGAACTGCTCGCAACCTCAACTTTTTGAAGGGAATGCGAGTACCTTTGAACCATGACTTCTAAAAAGGAACTTAAAAACCAAAGAGGGGTTCAAACCAGCTACGTTTCCGCGTTAATCGGAATTTCGTTGGTCTTGTTCATGATCGGGCTTGTGGTATCCGGATTTTTAGGCTTAGACAATGTGCAAACACAAGCGAAAGAGAACCTTCAGGGAGATTTGTTCTTCAAACCTGAACTCAATGTATCCGACATCAAGCAAATCGAACAAGAACTAAAAACCTGGAAATTCTTCAAAGAAGTCACGTACATCTCACCAGAAAGAGCCATCCAAGAATTTAGCGGTTCCGATCAAAACGCCGAGGAAATCCTGACCATATTTGAAGGAGAAAACCCCCTCCCTCCCACCATCGGCTTCAAACCCAAGGCAGCATACGCCAACAAACAAGGCATGAAAGAAATAAAAGAGGCCTTGCTAAAAGCCTATGCCATGGAAATCGACGAAGTAAACTACGACGAGGCGAGCGTTGATTCCGTTAACCTCGGCTTCCGGCAATTCGTACTGCTTTTCCTTTCGGTTGCATTACTGTTGATTGTCATTGCCATCGCACTAATAAACAACACCATCCGCTTATCTCTTTACTCCCAGCGTTTCTCGATAAAAACCATGCAATTAGTTGGTGCAACATCTACCTATATACGTAAACCCTTTTTGAGGAGGGCCGTTTTTCAAGGCTTGTTTGCTTCGCTACTGGGCATGGCATTATTGATGACCTTGTTCTTTGCCCTCAATAATGTGCTCGATGCCATTGAAATCACCTACACTTGGTTGAATTTCGCTATTCTGGTGGGAACCATGGTCTTGCTAGGCACGGGTTTAACCCTGTTTTCAACATGGCTTGCTTTGAATCGTTATTTGAAACGAAAATTAGATGATTTATATTAAATTTGTTTCATGAAAAATAAACTAATCGATTTTGGCTTTCATCCAGAAAACTTTAAGTTTCTCTATATCGGTCTAGCAATCAATGTATTGGGTTACATCCTGATGATTGGTGGTGGGAGCGAAGATCCTAACGCATTCAAAGAGACAGAGCTCTTTAGTGCTACCCGCATCACCCTTGCTCCTATTCTGATTGTAATCGGTTACGTTGTAATAATGTATGCCATCATGAAAAAAGGGGGCAAAACAAACACAACGCCGGAAGCTAAAAAATAATGGACAGCTTACAGGCCTTAATCTTGGCCATCATTGAAGGATTAACGGAGTTTCTGCCGATTTCGTCCACGGCTCACATGATTTTCACCAGTGCTATTTTTGAAAAAGAAGGAGACGAGTTTTTCAAAATGTTTCAGGTTTCAATTCAATTCGGTGCCATTCTTGCCGTTGTTGTTTTGTACTGGAAAAAATTCTTTGACTTCAAATCATGGGATTTCTACCTCAAATTGTTGCTTGCAGTCATCCCAGCGCTCGTGCTTGGTGTGCTCTTCGACGACTACATTGAGTCCATGCTGGAAAAGCCGTTTCCAATTGCCATTGTGCTAATCATAGGAGGAATTGTGTTACTGTTCATCGATAAATTGTTTAAAAAAACAAGCATTCAGCGGGAGGAAGACATTAGTCGCGTGAAGGCGGTAACCATCGGTTTTTGGCAATGCTTGGCTATGATGCCGGGCACAAGCCGCTCGGCCGCTTCTATTATTGGCGGCATGCAGCAAGGGCTTACCCGCAAAATGGCTGCAGAATTCAGCTTTTTTCTTGCCGTTCCAACCATGATGGCAGTTACACTTTACTCAGTGGTAGTCAAAGACTGGAACTACCATGGGATAGAACAAAAAGGCTTTGAAATGATTCTATCCAGTAACCAGCATTTGATTAGTTTTCTCATCGGTAACCTCGTAGCTTTTGGGGTGGCAGTACTTGCCATTAAACTATTTATTGGGCTGATCGATAAATACGGATTCCGTATTTGGGGCATATACCGCATCCTGGTAGGAGGTGCTCTATTGGTTTATTTCTGGTAAGTAAATGGATTTTCTCCAAGGCGAAACATTGTTGGTGGACAAACCACTCGGATGGACATCCTTCGATGTGGTGAACAAGCTTCGTTGGAACATCAAGCAAGCATTACGCATTAAGAACATCAAAGTAGGTCATGCCGGAACACTTGATCCACTCGCGACAGGTTTATTGGTGATTTGCACGGGAAAACACACCAAGCGGATTGAAGAATACATCAAAGGAAATAAACGCTACACAGGTACCATTCTGCTGGGAAAAACAACCCCTTCATACGACTTGGAAACAGCTTTTCATGAAGAGTTTCCCACCGATCACCTTCAGGTTTCAGATATCCTACTCCAAGTGCAATCCTTTCTGGGAGAAACCATGCAGATTCCTCCCCTGTTCTCGGCCAAACAAATCGATGGAAAACGTGCCTATGACCTCGCCCGAGCCGGAAGTGACCTCGTTCTCGATGCAAAACCCATTTCCATCACTCATTTTGAAATCGACGCATCCCGGTTTCCAGAGATCGATTTTGACATCGAGTGTTCTAAAGGAACGTACATACGTTCCATCGCCCATGACCTTGGAAAAAAATTAGGCTGTGGGGGCACATTAACCGCATTGCGTAGAACAGCTTCCGGTAAGTTTTGCTTAGAAAATGCCAAAAGCGTGGAAGAATGGATTGCCTTCATTCGGGGAGACGAAGCATAAAAAAAGCCGGTCGAACCGGCTCTGAATCTTTTTGGTTTGGAGAATTAATCCCTACCTCCACCCATTAAACGCAGAAGAACTAGGAAAAGGTTCACAAACAGTATGTAAAGCTGCAAGCCTCCAACCAATGAAATTTTATTTCTTTCCAATGCACTGAAATTAGGATCCTGGGAAATTTTCTTGAGTTGTTGCATGTAGTAGGCTGTTAATCCCGTAAAAACAAACACGCCAATCATGCAAAGAACATAATCCAGCATGTCGCTTCCGATGAACCAATTCACCACAATGGCGATGAACATACCAACAAAAACCATGTACAGCAAAGACCCCATCTTGGTTAAATCCGTTTTTGTAGTATATCCTAAAATGGCCATGGCGCCGAATGCACCTGCGGAAACAAAGAACGTAGAGGCAATCGCACCCATTTGATAGGTGATAAAAATGGTACTTAGAGACACACCCATTAGCGCGGAATAAACCACGTACAGCGATAACAGCATCCACATGGGCATGCGCATGAACGCCGACTGAATACCAAGCCCTAGAAGGATTGGAGCGAAAACCACCACATAAAACAACAAGGAAATTCCACCGTCAGGGTTGATGAAATATTCCACAAAAAACAAAGGCATTTCTTTACTTCCTACAATGACTTGAGGTCCTGCACCAATTGCATAGGCAATGGCACCTGATATTCCCAAAGCCAAGAACATATAGGTGTAAACGCTTCTAAAGAACTCACGGGAAATTTGTTGCGTAAATCCTCCGTGCGGTTGATCGATTATTGGATTCATGTTAGTGCAATTTAGCTTGCACTAAATTAATGAATTCTTTTCTTGTTGCGTCGTTTCGGAGGAATAAACCGGTAAAGGCGCTGGAAGTGGTGACGGAGTTTTGTTTTTGTACGCCTCGCATTTGCATACACATGTGGCAGCATTCAATTACAACAGCAACTCCTTTCGGATCAAGGGTACGCTGCAAACAATCGCGTATCTCAATGGTAAGCCTTTCCTGCACCTGCAAGCGACGTGCATAGGCGTCTACGACACGAGGAATTTTACTCAATCCTACGATTTTTCCGTTGGGAACATAGGCCACATGCGCTTTACCAAAAAAAGGCAACATGTGGTGTTCGCAAAGCGAATATACCTCGATGTCCTTCACAATGACCATTTCAGAGTATTCTTCATGAAAAATGGCTTGGTATACTAACTCATCCGGATTCAAGTCGTATCCATGGGTTAAAAATTGCATCGCTTTGGCAGCGCGTTCCGGGGTTTTTAAAAGTCCTTCTCGTTCAACGTTTTCGCCAACGTGTTTTATGACTTGTTCAAAATGTTCAGAAAGGTGCTTGGTTGCTTTTTCGTTGTATTCCATTGGGCGGTAAATTAAAGAAACACGCCGAAACTAAAAAGGTTCTTTACCACCGTAGTATTCAACGAAATTGTTTTCTGTTTCAACCAGCTTTATTTTCGCCAATTCTCCCCCAGCATCAGCAATGGGCTTCAGGATGCGTTCCCAAATCTGAATGGCCATGTTTTCCGTGGATGCCAATATCCCTTCCATGAACGGGACATCCAAATTCAGGTTTTTATGGTCTAGTAATTCGATCACTTCCCTTTTGAGTATGCGACTGAGTTCCTTCAAGTTGATAACAAAACCTGTGTCCGGGTTGGGAATACCTTTTACCGTAACAAACAGGACGAAATTGTGTCCATGCCAATTCTTATTGGAACATTTTCCAAATACCTCCTCGTTTTTTTCTTCTGACCAGTCGGGTCGCCATAATTTATGGGCCGCATTGAAGGTTTCCCTTCGTGTTATGTACGTTGTTTTCACAGCTAATTAATTGCCGCAAAAATACGCAGATTTCTGTTGAACATCAACGACTCATTTCAAGCAAGCGGCTCGTACCCATTTAATTTCATTCATGGAATACCCCTCAAAACCGGGAAGTTGCTGAATGGCGGTGAGTGAAAGCGTTGAACCATCGTTAAAAACTGTTTTCAAATGAGCCACTTTTTCGGGTTCCATGACTTTTTCAGGCTCCATCTTTTCTTCCCTCAATAGCAACTCAATATGGGTATGAATAGTAGATAGCGCCAACTTTCGTTCTTGAGCAACTTCTTCGAGGGTTACGCCAGACTCTAAAAGCTTCAACGTCTTATCATGACTCGCTACCGCTGCATTCCGTTCCCTAAAGCCTTTTTTTGTTTTCCCTTCTAAAGCTGATGGGGCATCGTCCTCCGAAAACAAGGCAGTCTGCCGCCGCTTATGGATGGCCTCTGCCATTTTAACGGTTTTGTAATTTTTTATTTCTTCTGTTATCAACGCCGATTTTTCCCATGCACGCCCTAGAAACAAGTGCTCCGTCAAAATGCGTACTTTTTTCATTTCAATCACAACCCGCGTGAGTTCATCATCCAGCTCGGTTAACTCTTCTGTCAATTCTTTGGCCGAAAGCTGACTCGATAGCTCTTTGATTTTTACCAATGTATTTACCACAAGGTGATCCAGAATAGGGTAAAAGTAGTTATACGCCGCTTGAACACGTTCATCCAGAAAGGCATAGTCGATGTCTTTTCCAGTGGGCAATAACCGTTCAATTTGTGCCCTGAATTTCCGAGCAGGGTCCAAGGTACGGTGGATGGTTTGGGACTGAACATTGATCCACTTCAACGATTTTCCCTTTGTGCTTCTCGGTCCAGCAGCTATAGCGGATTTCTCCAGTGCCGACCATTTCAACTCCAGCGTGTTCCAGTCAAATGCGGAAACAAGTCGCTGACGAAGGTAAAAACCCGTTCCTGCTGTTAAGTGTTGATGTAGCACCTCCTCCTCTTCCTCAGATGCCGAAAAACGCAATACTTCCGAATCGTTGCTTAAATTTCTAAACACAAAAGGGCGTAACAACACGAGTCCATCTAGTGAGCGCAGTCTTGAAAGTGCCACATAAGCTTGTCCAGGGGCAAATACGTCTGTAACATCCAGAATAGCCCGATCGAAAGTCAATCCTTGGCTTTTGTGAACCGTGATGGCCCATGCCAGTCGCAACGGATAATGCACAAAGGTTCCGATCGTCTCCTCTTCAATGATTTGCGTTTTTGGATTGTGATGGTAACGCACATTTTCCCATTCAAATCGATCCACGCGAATTTCCTTCTCCTCGTTTGGAAATGCCACTAGAATTTCTCCGTCTTCCAACGAGGTTACCGTGCCAATCTTCCCATTGAAGTAGCGTTTTTCAATAGCCAGATCGTTCTTAATAAACATTACTTGAGCTCCGACCTTCAATTCCAGTTCAAGCGGCATCGGGTAAAGCGATTCAGGAAAGTCACCTGTAACTTTCGCCTTGAACGACGTGTGAAGAGAAGGTATTTCCTCCAGCTTCTGACCATTTAATTGATTCGCCTTTTGGTTGTGCGTAGTGAGCGTAATAATCGGCTCATCGGGTTTCTCTTTAAAATTGGGTTGAACGTGTTGATTGAGTAAGCTCAAATGTTCGGGCCGAATGGCATTGTCGCGCAAACTGTTTAACACTTCCAAAAAGACAGCATCCCGTTGGCGGTACACATGCTTGAGTTCAATGTACACTGGAGGATGACTGCTCAGCACAATGGACTGAAAAAAATACATGCCCGAATAATGCTTTTGGAGAACGTTCCATTCTTCCTGTTTTACCACAGGTGGAAGTTGCATCAGGTCGCCAACGAACAACACCTGCACCCCGCCGAAAGGCATTGAATTTGACCTAACAAAACGTAGCGTCCAATCCATGGCGTCCAATAAATCGGCACGTAACATACTCACCTCATCGATGATCAATAACTCCAATGAACGCATGAGCTGCTGCCTTTTTTTACCCATTTTGAAGTGCCGGCGCAAGGTATGTCGTGATTCAATCCGCAAGCGCTCGTTAAACAAATCACCATTCATTTCTGGAACGAAGGCAGCGAATGGCAACTGAAAAAACGAATGAATCGTGACTCCACCGGCGTGTAAAGCAGCAATCCCGGTCGGCGCAACCACCACGGTGTTTTTGTGGCTTTCTTTAACAAGCTTTTGTACGAGTGTCGTTTTGCCTGTTCCGGCTTTACCGGTTAGGAAAATCAGGTTAGAAGTCTGATGAATGAAGCGTTCGATTAGCTCCTCAGGTTGTTGGATCAGGTTTTTTGAATGCATTTGGTTGAAAGTAACGAATTTCGATCAAATGAATGATTCCTTTCAAGGAGAATTCAATAAGTGTACCTTTGCATGGTGGCCGGTATTTACCTTCATATTCCATTTTGCAAACAACGCTGTTCCTATTGCGATTTTCACTTTAGTACCCGGTATGAAGGGTATCGAAACCGCATGATAAAAGCGCTTGTAGATGAAATTCACCTTCGAAAAGAAGAAATAAAGGAACCCATTGAAAGCATATACTTCGGAGGAGGAACGCCAAGCTTATTGAAAAAGGAAGAAATAGCGCACCTTGTCCACACCTTGAAAACCTCTTTTTTGTGGGAAAAAACCATTGAATTTACGGTGGAAGTGAATCCAGACGACATGCGTCATGAACAGTTAAAAACTTGGTTTGAAGGAGGATGCAACCGCTTATCAGTGGGAATACAATCGTTTAGTGATACCGATTTGAAATGGATGAACCGGGCCCATCAAGTTTCCGATGTTTACGCCGGAATGAAAGCCGCAAAAGAAGTTGGGTTTACAAACCTCAGCCTCGATTTAATTTATGGACTTCCCAATTCAACGCTTCAAAGCTGGGGTGAAAACATCAAGCAAGCCCTAGAAATGAACGTGCAACATATTTCTGCCTATTGCCTTACGGTAGAACCAAAAACCTTGCTGTATCAACACGTAAAGAAAGGAGTACTTGAACCTCCAGGGGAAGACGCTCAAAGCGATCAATTCCTACAATTGGTGGAAAAGCTTCAAGCGGAAGGTTTTGTACAATACGAAATTTCCAATTTTTCAAAGCCCGGTTTCGAGGCAGTTCACAATAGCAATTACTGGAGGGGTAAACCTTACATTGGAATCGGACCCTCTGCCCATTCATACGACGGAGAAAAGCGAAGATGGAATATTGCCAGCAATGCGGCTTATATGGATCATATGGGTAAAACCAACGATTGGTTTGAAGAAGAGCAACTTTCCAAACGAGACGTTTTCAATGAAACCTTATTGACCCGTCTGCGTACCTCAGAAGGCCTACCCACCGACCTATTATTTGCCATTCACTCCCCGCCTCTTGATTTTAACTCAAAAATTGCGGAATACAAGGAGCGCGGATGGTTATCAGATGAAGGAAATGTAGTAGTTTTAACACCATCAGGCCGATTGGTGGCAGATGGAATTGCCGCATCGCTTTTTATTGACAAGAATTGATCGCAATGAACCATTTATTTTCTTTTACTACTGTAATTCTGCTCACTTGTTTATCCATTGGCACCTCCCTATTTGGACAAAAAAAGGTCATCGATCACACCGCATACAATAGCTGGAAAAAGAACGAGAACCAACAAGTTTCTGCCAACGGCGAAGTGGTAACCTATGAAATCAATCCACATAAAGGCGATGGCTACCTGTACATTTATTCTGTAGTAAACAATCAGCTGGATTCCATTCCAAGGGGCAAAGAAGCATACATTTCACAAAACGGAGATTTTGTAGCGTTTCGAATTGTCCCACATGCAGACACCCTGCGCACCTTGGAACTGAAAAAAATTGATAAAACAAAATGGCCCAAAGATTCACTGGGAATTTACTTCATCCAAACAGATTCGTTGGTGAAAACACCACGGCTGAAATCGCTAACAATGGGTAAAGAAAACGATTGGTTATGTTGCACATGGGAAAAGGAAAAGTCCGAAGAAAGCAATGCTAATACGTCCAAAAAGAAAAGAAAAAAAAGCGCGGGAAAAGACAGCCCTGAAACCAACGAAGATGTCTCGAGCAAGAAGAAGAAAACACCCGAAAAAGTGCTTTCAGATGGTAAAAAACTAACGGTTATTGACCCCTTAAAGGGAATACGGCATGAGCTAACAGATGTGGTTGATTTTACAATTGATGAAAAAGGACAATGGTTGGCTGCGGTGCAACACAAGAAAGTAAAAAAGGACTCGAATTACTTGGTATTGAAAAGCCTTTCAACTGTTACAAATACTTCCGTAGGAACATACACCTCCGTCAAACAATTAAAATTTGACAAAAAAGGTACCGAATTAGCCTTTTTAGCGAGTCAGGATACATCTAAAACCAAAGTGTTTTCTTTGTTTACCTTGAAAACCGGTGCTGAAAAACCACGTTTACTCGCCGATACATTGTCCTTTGACATTGCAAATAAGTTGTCCGTTTCTGAACATAAAACCCCTATCTATACGGATAATGGAAAATACCTGTTTTTTGGCGTTGATAATAAGCCCGAACCAGAGAAAAAAGACACCCTAACTGAAGCAGAGAAAGTAGAGGTAGACGTTTGGCATTACCAGGACAAACGCCTTCAAACACAACAGTTGGTTGAACTCAAATCAGACCAAAAGAAAGCCGGTTGGTACGTGTATGATCGCACAAGGGATACGCTGATTTCTCTTACCAATGACACGCTTGATGCCAATGTGTTTCCTAGCTTACAAAGCGATTACCTGCTGGCCTCCAGTAGTGAAGCATATCAACTGGCATTGCAATGGGACGCTCCGGGAAGAGAAGATTATTACCAAATCAATTTGAAAACGGGTGAACAAACCTTACTGAAAAAAGCGGTCGCTTTCGGTGCTCGCTTATCGCCAACCGGACGATATTTTAGCTTTTTCAACGACGCGTCGTTGCAGTACGAACTCTTAGATATTGAAACCAGAAAAGTTAGCTGTATGAGTTGCGCGGCCAAAGGCGTCAACTGGCAGGAGGACATGAACGGAGTGCCGGGAATCGCCCCACCGCATGGGATTATTGGTTTTTTCACCGCTGATTCCGCCATACTGATACAATCGGAATACGACCTATGGTTGTACAACATTCAAAAATCAACATTAAGTTGTATCACCAACCAATTTGGGGAGAATAACAAGGTCCGTCTCAACTGGATTCCATGGTTTTCGGACAGTGTCTACTTAAGCTTCCAAAATGCCTATATCAATGGCTTTCACGAAGCCACAAAAACAGACCGATTGTACCATTTTTCAGGGGGAAATCTTCGTGAAATGTATGACTCCGAACAAAACGTATCGCTTGTCAAACGTGCCAAAAACGGAACAACCATCGTTTTCCGAAAAATGTCGGCCATTGATTTTCCCGAGGTGCGTATCACACAGAACCTGTTTAAAGATGAACTGGTGATTTCCAATACCAATCCTCAACAAAAAGAGTACAACTGGACAAAAGTCGAACTAGTTTCATGGAAAAACTACGAAGGTGTTCCTCTGGAGGGACTGCTTTACGTTCCGGAAAACTTCGACCCGTCCAAAAAATACCCTATGCTCGTGTACTATTACGAGTTACATTCGGATGATCTTCACACCCATTACGTTCCCAAGCCCACTGCCTCTATTATTTATCCCACTGAATATACCTCTACGGGTTATGTGGTGTTTATCCCAGATATTCGTTACGTTCCCGGACACCCGGCAAAATCCGCCTTCAGCAGCATCATGAGCGGTACCGATTTCCTTTTGAAGAACTACCCCTTCATTGATTCAACGAGGATGGGCTTGCAAGGTCAAAGTTGGGGTGGCTACCAAACCGCTCAACTCATCACAATGACCAACCGATTCCATGCAGCGATGGCCGGAGCTCCCGTTTCCAACATGTTCTCTGCATACGGAGGCATTCGATGGGGAAGTGGGTTAAACCGACAATTTCAGTACGAAAAAGGACAAAGCAGGATTGGTAAAACAATTTGGGAAGCACCCGATTTGTATATGGAAAATTCCCCTTTGTTTCACTTGCCAAAAGTCACAACACCCTTATTGCTTATGGCAAACGACAAAGATGGCGCGGTGCCATGGTACCAAGGCATTGAATTATTTACGGCCATGAGACGTCTTGGAAAACCGTGCTGGATGCTGAACTACAACGGAGAAGAACATAACCTAATGGAAAATGCCAACCGCATGGATTTGAGCATTCGCATGCGTCAATTTTTCGACCACTTTCTGCTTGGAGCCCCTGCGCCCGCATGGTTGGATCAAGGCATTCCTGCACTGATGAAAGGCAAAACCATGGGCTTGGACTTCGCCGAGCCACAAACCGATGATTAATTTTCTATCATGGAACATTTAAAAAACTACATCGACGGTGAATACGTTGCTCCAGTCAATGGAGCGTACCTCGATAACATCGAACCCGCTACTGGTAAGGTATATTGCCGGATTCCCAATTCCGATGCTGCAGATGTGGAATTAGCGGTGGCTGCCGCAAAACGAGCGTTTCCCGTCTGGAGCGGTATGCCCATTGAGGAGCGCAGTGCCGTATTGCTTCGCTTATCTAAAGGCATAGAAGCCAATATGGCTGAATTTGTGGCGGCAGAATCGCGCGACAACGGAAAGCCGTTAAGCCTAGCTGCACATGTGGATATCCCAAGAGCCGTTTCAAACTTTCATTTCTTTGCTACCGCCATTGAGCATTTTGCGTCCGAATCCCATCACATGGAAGGCATGGGTATCAATTATACCACCCGAAAACCTATTGGTATCGTAGGGTGTATTTCGCCTTGGAATTTGCCTTTGTATTTGTTCTCATGGAAAATTGCTCCAGCCTTAGCCACAGGGAATTGTGTGATTGCGAAACCTTCTGAAATTACGCCTTACACTGCCTTTTTGTTGGGTAAAATTGCGGGTGAAGCTGGACTTCCACCCGGTGTATTGAACATCTTGCATGGCGAAGGCACTTCCGTTGGAAATGCCATGGTGGCACATCCTCAAATTAAAGCGATATCGTTTACGGGTGGCACGGCAACAGGAGAACATATAGCACGAACCGCTGCACCCATGTTCAAGAAGCTTTCACTGGAGCTTGGAGGCAAAAACCCCAATATTATTTTTGCCGATTGTGACTTTGACGACATGCTTAGTACCACGCTTCGGTCTTCATTTGCTAACCAAGGTCAGATCTGTCTGTGTGGCTCGCGCATTTTCGTGGAAGAAGCAATTTATGAGCGCTTCCGTGACGCGTTTGTGGCGCGCGTAAGTAAAACAACGGTTTCTTATCCGGAAGATCCAAAGGCTATTCTTGGAGCGGTTGTTTCAGAAGCACACATGAAAAAGGTGTTGAGCTATGTTGAACTAGCTAAAGAAGAAGGAGGCACTGTCCTAACGGGCGGTGAACGGGTTGTGTTAGATGCACCTTATGAAAATGGTTTTTACCTTCGTCCAACGGTGATAGAGGGCTTGGATTACCGCTGCCGAACCAACCAAGAGGAAATTTTTGGACCGGTGGTTACCCTTACGCCATTTAAGAACGAGGAAGAGGCTCTTACCATGGCTAATTCGACTAATTATGGTTTATCTGCCACCATTTGGACAAGCGATTTAAAACGTGCTCACCGTGTAGCTGAGGATGTGCAAGCCGGAATTGTCTGGATTAATTCGTGGTTGGTTCGTGACTTACGCACCCCCTTTGGTGGGGTAAAATCTTCTGGCGTAGGACGGGAAGGCGGTTGGGAAGCCCTGCGGTTTTTCACGGAACCGAAGAATGTTTTCGTCAAATACTAATTTAAAGGTCGGCATTAAAAAAGGCCACCTCTCGGCAGCCTTTCAATCACGTATTTTGTCGCATTAACCTTATACTTGGCTCAACACTCGTTGCAATTCGCCAATGTAATCTAATCCTGCATCTTCGTATGGAATCATTACTGTGCGGTACTGATCTCGTGTTCCAAAGAATCCGCGCTTATCGATTTCCAATACCACTTGAACGCCTTCGGGCTTAGCGATAAAAGTTACCTCAAGCTCCTTGATTTTTGGAAACTGGCTTTTATGTCCGTAGAACTCAATTTCTTCATAAAACTGGTAGTTACTTCCAGGGATACGGCCGTACTCTACATCCGCTTTATGGAAAGTAAAGCCCATCTGCAACAAGGCATTCAAGAAATTAACCATGTTCGGAAGAGGTTGAATTTCCATCAAATCGCGGTCAGCCTTGTCTAATGCGTTGTCGATGTCAAGATCGGTTTTAACGTATAATTTGATGTTGCCTAATTTGTATGGCCCAAGGACAGTTACAGGAACTTCCAAAGGGACATTGAAGGTAAAAGGAAACTGTAAAACTTGTCCTTTTCCAATTTTAAACTTCCCTGTTACGCGGTGTTTGGTGATGACCATCGGTTGGTACACGGTTGTGTCGTTCACTTCACGTTTTACATCCACCATTAAGGAAACAGAAATATCTTCGATATCCTGATCCACACTTCCACCTTTTACATGTACGGTTCCGGAAACCACTCCACCCGGAGAGCTGACCATACCGTTCAAAATGGTATCCACCTTTGCAGCTCCGATACCTACAGTAGCCATCATTTTCTTAAAAAAACTCATTTTATTCGGTTTTGATTAAACAATAGACCAAAGATAAAAGAATTTCAATAAGGGCATGTGATATTAAAGTGAAAATTGCCTTTCAGACAGATGTTTTGGACTGTCTTTTAACTGATTTCAAACGGCCACAAAATATTGTTTTCAGCTCTTTATTAACGTCGGAAATGACGCATGTAGGATGCTAAAGTTGTAAGTTAACACTACTTGTTGATCTGAAAAAAATATCTATTTTTAGGTCTGTTCCGAAAGAATATCGTTTATTTTGACACTATTGTCAAAATTAAATTTCATGAAAAAAATTCTACGTTCAACGATAACAATGCTCTTTATAAGTGTTAATTTCATTTGTTTTGGTTCCCAAGAAGATTACACATATTCTTACAAACCTATAAACCGAGATAAAATATCATTAAACGATTCTGTTCAAGCTAGAATTATTGACGTAAAGAACATACAATCAACTTCCTCATCAGTTGTATGTGCATACAAATTCAATATTCCAGAGGGTCAATATCTCAAAGAGATGGGTGTTTGTTATGGGATGGATGCTTCACCCAATATACTGAATAACAAGGTGGTATTTGATTCGTATGAACATGAACGGGATGACTTAGGAAATTACTCATTTGTATTGAAAAGACTATTTCCCGGGACAAGCTACTTTGTGAGGGCATATGTTGTTATTGGTTCAGAAGTTTATTACGGGAACGAATTATCTTTCTATACAGCTTTTCAGGGAGTCATTTTCGATGGTTATAGGTACCCATCCATAACTACAGAAAATGGACAAGAGTGGTTCACAGAAAATTTGCGGTCATCGCTCTTTTCCAATGGAGATTCAATACCAAATATGCAAGATAGTTTGGGTTGGGCTTCGACAAATACTGCTGCATGGTGTCACTACAACAATGACACATTATTCGAATCTACCTATGGGAAATTATACAATTGGTATGCAGTCAATGATGATAGAAACATTTGTCCAACGGGCTGGCATGTTTCAACCAGCAAAGATGTGGAGCGTTTGATTCAATCCTTAAGTGATTCTTATTTGGGTGGGGGCTCCTATTCAGGCAATTACATAGGTTCCATTATGAAAAGTAAAACCCAATGGAAAGATTTCATGTTAGGAAACAAAAATGTTGGGAATGGAAATAACCTATTTGGATTTAATGGTTACCCAGGAGGTGGTAGGAATCAACTTGGGCAATTTGACCATATCAACTATTATGGTTACTGGTGGATATCTTCCCTAATCAATGAGGTGTCATCAGAAATGATTATTCTCAATTACAACAATGAGCACCTTAAATTTAATTCTCTAAACAACCATTTCGGTTTATCGGTGCGTTGTGTTAAAGATTAAAAAATACGTTAGTATATAATTTTCCCTTTACTCCCAACCAAAACACTGCTGAAGCTTCGCCTCCACAAAACACTTGGTGTGTTCATTTTCCATTTTTTCTACCACCTCACCCACAAAAGCGCTCACCATCAGGTTACGGGCGCTTGCCTCACTTAGGCCTCGTGCCCGCAAGTAAAAAACAGCCTCCTCGTCTAACTGCCCGGTTGTTGAACCGTGGGAACATTTGACATCGTCAGCATAAATTTCAAGTTCAGGTTTGGAATTCACACTCGCATCAGGACCCATGAGCACATTTCCATTGGACTGAAACGCATTGATTTGCTGGGCATCGGGGCGAACAAACACCTTCCCATTGAACACCGCTGTTCCCTGATCATACACCACACCTTTATACAATTCATTGGACTGGCAATGGGGTGTAAGATGATCAACAACCGTATGATTATCGATGTGTTGCTTTCCCTTTGGGACGTATATTCCGTTCAGATTGCTGGTACAGTTTGTTCCCTCCACTCGGATTGAGAGGTCGTTTCGTACAAGTAAGCCACCCAAGGTAAGGGTGTGGATAGTGAAGGTAGAATTAGCCTGTTGACGGATGTTTTCTCTGGCAACAATGCGTGTTTGGTCGCCATCAAGCTGCCATTTGTTAATAACCACATGGGCATTTTCTCCTAATTCGATATGTACTTGCTGATTTAACAAGGCTGTTTTATTCCCCGTGGTATGTGAGGAAAAAATCAGTTCAACCGAAGAGAACGCATGCGCCTTCACGAAGAATAAAGTATTTGCCATGATATCCTCAGATGTAGTCATATGTACCACGTGAAGGGGTTTTTCACATACCGCATGGGCGTCTATTTCCAGATAGAAACCTTCCGTAAGAAATGCTGTATTAAGCGATGTAAAAAGATCGCCATCGCCTGCTTTCTGAAACAACTCTTCCAATTCTACCGGTGACAATTCAGAAAAAGCACAAAGGCGGACTCCATTTATGGACGAGAAGTTACTGAGATCACCGCGAAAAAAGCCGTTTTCCAAAACCAACAAGGGAAAATCATTGGAGACCAATAGTTGTTCGTCGAGGTGATGCAATACCTTTCCTTGATGTATAACAGGATGCATGGAAGCAATTTTACCCGAGCGGGTGTACTTCCATTGTTCGTTTCTGGTGGTTGGAAAATCACTTTTTTCGATGGTTTCGAATGCTTTTTTTCGAACAGATGCCGGAACGGAAACATTGGTTTCCGTCAACGTCTTGATGAAACCGTCCACTTTTCTCAAGGTACTTGTTTCCATTTCCATGATCAATGCGCGTTTGCGGTTCCCAATTCGGATTTAATCCAATCGTATCCTTTTTCCTCCAGTTCAAGTGCAAGTTCCTTAGGTCCGGATTTCACGATTTTCCCATCGTACAAGACATGCACAACATCAGGAACAATATAATCCAAAAGCCTTTGGTAATGGGTGATGACGATAGTAGCGTTTTCGGACGATTTCAATTTGTTTACCCCGCTAGCAACAATCCGCAGCGCATCAATGTCTAAGCCTGAATCAGTTTCATCCAAAATGGCGAGTTTAGGCTCTAGCATGGCCATTTGAAAAATCTCGTTGCGCTTTTTCTCTCCTCCAGAGAATCCCTCGTTTACGGATCGATTCGCTAGTTTGGGATCCAATTCCACTAGCGCAGATTTCTCTCGAACCTTAGCCATAAAATCCTTGGCGGAAAGCGGCTCTACCCCTTTAAATTCACGTATTTCATTTAAGGCGGTTCGTAAAAAATTCACATTGGATACGCCTGGAATTTCTACAGGGTATTGAAATGCAAGGAACAAACCCGCTCGAGCACGGTCTTCGGTCGACATTTCAAGGAGATCTTCTCCTTCAAATTCCACCTTTCCTTCGGTGATTTCATATTCTTCCCTTCCCGCGAGAACCGAAGCTAAGGTACTTTTCCCAGCACCATTCGGTCCCATAATGGCGTGTACCTCACCGGGTTTCACTTCAAGGTTCAATCCTTTTAAAATTTCTTTTCCGTCAATGGATGCGTGTAGATTCTGTATGCGTATCATGGTTGAAATGTATCTTGTTGTATTAACCCACCGAACCTTCGAGGCTGATGGTAAGCAATTTTTGTGCTTCGACGGCAAACTCCATCGGCAGCTGGTTGAGTACCTCTTTGCAATAACCATTTACGATTAAGCCAATGGCTTTTTCTTCGCTGATTCCGCGTTGAAGGCAATAAAAAATCTGGTCTTCACCTATTTTTGAAGTTGTTGCTTCGTGTTCGATTTTGGCGCTTGGGTTCTTACATTCAATGTAAGGGAAGGTATGCGCACCACATTCGCTGGTCATGAGCAAAGAATCGCACTGCGAAAAATTGCGCGCATTATCAGCGTGTTTATGAATTTGTACGAGACCCCGGTAGGAATTTTGGGATTTTCCAGCGGAAATGCCTTTTGAAATAATGGTGCTTTTAGTGTTTTTCCCTAGATGCACCATTTTTGTTCCCGTATCTGCCTGCTGATAATTGTTCGTAACAGCTACCGAATAAAACTCACCTACCGAATGGTCTCCTTTCAGAATGCATGATGGGTATTTCCATGTCACCGCCGACCCGGTTTCTACTTGTGTCCATGAAATTTTAGCATTTCGCTCACAAATTCCACGTTTGGTCACAAAGTTGAATACCCCGCCTTTGCCCTCCTTATCGCCAGGATACCAATTCTGAACGGTCGAATATTTTATTTCGGCATCGTTCAATGCGATTAACTCAACTACCGCAGCATGCAACTGATTCTCGTCACGTTGCGGCGCCGTGCAGCCCTCTAAGTAGGATACGTAAGAACCTTCGTCTGCCACAACGAGCGTTCGTTCGAATTGACCGGTTCCTCCCTCGTTGATGCGGAAATAGGTTGAAAGCTCCATCGGACAGCGCACCCCTTTTGGAATGTAGCAAAACGATCCATCTGTAAATACCGCTGAGTTCAGGGCAGCATAAAAATTATCGGTGGCAGGAACGATTGTTCCCATGTATTTCTGAACCAAATCCGGGTATTCTTGCACCGCATCGGAAAAAGAACAAAAAATAATACCGAGTTCCTTGAGTTTTTCCTTAAATGAGGTTGCGACCGAAACAGAGTCCATTACAAAGTCAACCGCAACTCCAGTGAGTCGTTGTTGTTCCTCCATCGAAATTCCCAACTTGGCCATCGTTTCCTTTAACTCAGGGTCGACGTCGTCCCACGATTCATATTTTCTCTTCTGTTTTGGTGCCGAGTAATAGGTAATGTCCTGAAAATCGGGCTTTTCGTAAGCCACATGTGCCCATTCCGGTTCGGTCATTTTTTTCCATATGGAAAAGGCCTTAAGCCTATAATCTAGCAACCAAGCCGGTTCATTCTTTTTCGATGATATGAATCGGATGATGTCTTCGTTCAAGCCTTTCGGAGCTTTGTCGGACTCAATGTTGGTGGTAAATCCAAATTGATACTCCTTCTGCTCGAGGTCTTTGGCTAATTCATGTTCGGTATATCCCATTTCGAACTTTTGTAAGAATTAAAGAGAAAATGATTCCCCACAACCACAAGTACGACCTGCGTTGGGGTTATTGAACACAAAGCCCTTTCCGTTCAAACCACCGGAATAATCCAATGAAGTTCCAACGAGGTATAAAAAACTTTTTTTATCTACGACGACTTTGATTCCATTGTCTTCGAAGGTTTTATCATCGGCTTTTTCTTCGTTGTCAAATGAAAGCTGATACATGAGGCCGGAGCATCCTCCACCCTCTACACCGACGCGGATGAAAAATCCAGCTTTTCCTTCATCCTCCATTAACCGAAGTGCTTGCCTTTTTGCGTTGTCCGTTACTGTTATCATAGGTACTCTATTTGTCTTTATTTAGATTAATTTTAAATAATGACGAATCGTTCTGCAAAAATACCACATTTATGGTATTCAACTAACAAATTTGTACATGAAAAAGTTTGTTTTTCTTTGTTTCGTTGGCTCAAGCCCACCTCTTCGCACTATTCATTTAAAACTTCAGTACCTGGGTTCGCATTTAATCTCCTTTTTACGAAGTTGTTTTGCTGGCCTCAAACAGCTCACTCGGTCGCATGCCTTTCACTGAGCTTAAAGAAGCTACATAATTCAACTAACTCCAAACAGCGCTGACAGTCAACCAAAATAATGGGCGTTTGCATTAAGAATTCGTACAAAACATAACCCAGAAATACCTTTCTAAAAGGTAGAAGCCCAGAAATCAACTTTAAGCAAGAGATGGTAGTTCACACAGAAGTTCAAATCACCGTTTCGGCTGCTAAGGATCAAGACGCACAAGACGCAAATAATATGACCTCTGCCGAAATCTTGTTACTTTTGCATGTTTACGCATTAACGGTACTAAAATTCTCCTATGAAAGCTTTGTTTTATGTCCCAGCCCTCCTTTTGTCTTTTGTGTTCTTATCCGCATGTTCTTCTACTGGAAATGGTGAAGATTCCTCCCAGCCTGCCAAAATAAGTAACGAAGGTGTTTTTGAAAAACGCATAGCCAATATCGATAATAACCCCGATTTGAGCATGTTGAGAAGCCTGGCATACAACGACAACGAAGGCAACACCGTTGAAGCTTACGCTTATTTAAATGCAAAAAGCGAGGCCGTGCGTTTTGAAGAAATTTACAACGATGCGAAAAGCGGAAATTTTGGAACCAATACGTACTACGTTGAAAATGGTAAAAAATTCGCTACGCGAGAAATCTACTTCGATAAGGCGCGCAAAGAACAACCGTTTGTGGAACGCGTTTCCTATTACAACAAAAAAGCAAAAGTGGTTTTCTCCAAGGAGCGGTATGCCAATACCGAAGAGGGCCTGAACAAGTCAGAATTTAATCCATCTACACCTAAAGACTGTTCCGAAAAACGCGTCATGAGGGTCATGAATCAAGAGGGCGAATACCAAACTACCTTTCAAGGATTTGTTCGAAGCAACGGAATGGTATACGCACTTGTCGGAGGTCCAGGTAAAACCGATCCTGTCTCCTCCGTTTCCATACAACACGAATACGGCGATATCGCAAAATTGTTGGCTGATGAAGTTGGCCACATCGGCCGAAAATTGAAAGTTCAACACGATGTTGCCCGATCAGCCGATGGCCTCCAGTTTCAAGTGCTTATTGCACTTGAAATTATTGACTAAAATGTTAAATAATTTACTGTTACTGAACTTTGTGCGCCGATTCGCGTTTTTTATAGCAACTTAGCGCTCACTTTTTTCATTACTGCTTGATGAAACAACTTATCTTATTATTCTCTTTCGTTTTTTTTAGTGGCTTTTTTGTGAATGCACAGAAAATGTCCGTGTCCGGTAAAGTCCTTGACACCTCAGGTACCGTAAGCCTTCAAAATGCCATGGTAATGATGGTTCGCATCAAAGATTCCATGCTCGTTGACTTTACACGTACGGATGCATCCGGTAATTTCTCCTTGAAAAACCTTGATGTAGATACTTTTTCCATTGTTATATCCCACCCGAGGTTTGACGAAAAGACCATCTATATTTTTGGAGACCCCACCGATCTTCAAGTGAATATCCCGCAAATACGTATGCCTGAGAAAGCGAAGGAACTGCAGGAAATAATGATCTACGCCAACAAAAACCCGGTTTACTACAAAGGCGATACATTAGTTTACACAGCCGATTCATTTAAGGTGGCGGAAGGAGCGGTAGTGGAAGACTTACTTAAAAAACTCCCCGGGATAAAGGTGGACAAGGATGGAAAAATCACCTCACAAGGACAAGCCATTGACAAAGTATTAGTGGACGGCGATGAGTTTTTCGGAAGCGATCCAACAGTTGCAACCAAAAACCTCGCAGCTGATGGGGTGGATCAAGTAAGAATTTACAAAGAAAAAGACAACGAAACCATTGGTGGATCGGAAACCGAAAAAAACATCATGGACCTGCGGCTCAAAGAGGAGGCCCGAAAAGGTTATTTTGGCCGGGTATCAGGCGCATCCGACCTCGCACTTACACCGCTCAATAATTATTTTGGTACGAGTCCTTTCTATGAGGGTGAGTTGTTATTCAATAAGTTCAATAGCAAGCAAAAATTATCCGTTTTTGCGTTGGGATCCAATACACCTCGGTCGAATTTCGGTCGAGGCGACATGAATAAATTTGGGCTTTCCAATGAAGAAGGTGCCAATGGTAATTTCTGGGAAAAAGAGTCCAACCGCAATACCAGCGGGGTACCCCAAACCCTCAAAGCTGGTGTTTATTACAGCAATAAGTTTGGTGAAAAACAAAACACCGATTTACTCTTCAATTACTCGTATTACAACGACCGACTCGATGCCCGTTCCTCTAGTCGTTCGCAATATTTCTTGTCAGATACAACCTATTACACAGATGACTCTACCCGAAATTACACGGAGAATCAGTCCCACAGAGTCAACCTCACCCTGTCCAGTCAAGTTGACTCACTGACGTTTATTGAGTTTAAACCCTCCGTAAAATTGGATAAAGGAATTAACGAAAGTGCTGATTTCTCAGACTTTACAGGGGAAAATGGATTGCAATCCCTCGCGACCGAGATCAATAACAATACTTCTTCTACAGGGTTGAAATTGAACGGAATGGCACGTGTTTACCGGAAGTTCAAAAAGAAACGAAGGGAACTTGAAGTACGCTATGACCTCAATTCCAACAACAACCAAAACGAAGGTTTTTTGTATTCACGAGCCTTTTATCCCATTCTTTCAGACACAGACCAAATTGATCAATGGAAAACCAATAACAACCGTTCGATAGGACATTTTGGTACGGTTAGTTACTTCGAGCCGCTCTCAAAAAGGTTCAAAATGAACTTCAACTACCTTTTTGAATACGGTACTTCTGAACAAGACCGGAAAACGTACGACGGTACCGGTATGGGAAACTACACCACGTTACGCGAAGACCTTACCAATAATTTCAGCGCTGTTCGACTTCAACACAGAGCGGGAACCGAGTTGATTTACGAATTTGGCAAACACACAGCTGCGGTTGGTACCTTCGTTAGAAACATCGACATACAGAACATCAACTTGGCAAATGATTCGGTAGTACCGCAAAACATCACTAACATCCTTCCGAAATTCAAATACACATACAAACCGAGCATGAGTAAAACGTTCATGGTAAACTATATGACCTCTTCCTCGCAACCAACCATCTCCGACCTTCAACCGATACCAGACAATACCAATCCGAATCGGATCCGTGTTGGAAATCCAGATTTACGGCCAAACTACGTACATCAATTGAATATCAATTTCAATTCTTGGAATGCCTTGTCCGGTAAGTACATCTGGTCGGGCGGGTCTTTATACCTTCCAAAAGACGCGTTTGGAACAGAAACAACCTTTGACCAATTCGGAAGAACAATCTCAAGAACGGTTAACGTAAATGGTAACGCTTCTGTATTTTTCTGGCTGGGTGGGGGCATTCCTTTATTTAATCAAAAACTTGACATTCAACCGAGTTTAGATGCATCATTCAATCGGTATGTCGGGTACATCGGCGGTCAGAAAAACACCACAGATAATTTCAGTATTACACCTGAATTAACGTTTGAACTTCAATTGGATTCCCTTGAAGTCGAATTTGGAGCTAGTGTAGCATACACCAATCCAAAAAGTTCGTTATCCACAGTATCCAATACCCCTTTCACCACCGAAAACTATTTCATGGATTTTACTTGGCGCTTGAAAAAGAGTTTTGGGATTGAATGGGATGCAAGTTTCACCCGTAATTCTCAGCCTGGAGAAGGGTTTTTCGATTACAGCTTCTTCCTCTTGAATGTCGAATTCAGTAAGAAATTCTTACGGACGAGAAATTTAACTTTGGCCATTAGAGGAAACGATATCCTTAATCAAAACATCAACGCTCAGCGGGAAGTGCTTGGTAATAAGGTTACAGATTACCGCACTACCATAATTTCAAGGTACTTCTTGTTAAAAGTGACTTACCGATTCAACAACCGTAAAACAAAAGAAGATGATTTCAAAGGTTGGCATTAAAGCATTGTTCGTTCTTTGCTTGTTACAGTTCCCCGCGCGTGCACAATTTATCCAAAGTGGACGCATCGTTTTTGAACGCAAAACAAACTTGAAAAAGCGATTTGGCAATGAGCCCCGAATGAAAAATTTCATCACGGAGGAAAACAAATATAGGAACGAACAATTCGAGCTATTTTTCAACGACAGTTGCACCGTTTTTCGCCCTTTACCAGATGAAGAGCAAGCCCAGCAACAGGGATTTATGAAATTTTTAACCACTCGCAATACCGTTTACCAGAATTTACGTACCAAACAGAAATTTGTGGCAATGGATCTTTGGGGTAACAGCGCTTACATCAAAGATTCAATGGACCAACGGCAATGGAAAATGACTGATAGCAAACGGAACATCAGTGGTTATATGTGCCGAAAAGCCGTTTGGGAAATGAACGATTCTACGCGCATCTACGCATGGTTTTCACCCGACATTCTCCCATCCATAGGGCCTGAAGGATTTCAAGGGTTACCCGGAGCTATTCTTGGTATGGCAACTGAAGATGGTGGCGTCGTGTATTTTGCTAAATCCATTGAAACAGTTCCTCTTCCCCCGGGTGTACTTACCTACGACGAGAAGGGAAAAGACGTTTACACCGAAGAGCAGTTAAAAAAAATGCTTTTGGAGCGCATGGGTCAATGGGTGAAACCCCGCGACCTCGAAGCCATGTTTTCATGGTTATAGCTTTCGGTGAAAACCCTGAATAAGGGCCTCTAAATGCTTTTACTAAGTATTGAGTCGCATACTTTTTCTATCTTCGCAGCGTTGATGTAAGGGTGAAAAACGGAATCAAATACATATTGCAGCAGGGACTCGGTTTCCGACGTTATTTATACGTATTTGCCCTGTTCAAAATCAAAACGTTAAAAAAAGATAGCAACGAACGTGATTTTTTTCATTTTTTGAGCTTAATGAAAGATGGTGATGGTGACGTGTTGGATGTGGGTGCGAATATTGGCATCATGACCGTTCATTTAGCCAAGCACCTGCCAAATTCAACCATTCACGCTTTTGAGCCTGTTCCCGACAACCTGAATGTGTTAAAGAAAATCATCAAACGGTTTAAACTCCGAAAAATTAAGGTACACGAGATGGCTGTTGGTGATCAATCAGGCACCATCCGTATGGTTTTGCCCGTTCAATCGGGTGCCAAACTTCAGGGATTAAGTCACGTCAAACATGAAACCATCACCGAATGGAACGAGGGCCTCGAATTCAACGTGCTTGTAAACACCCTGGATAATGTGTTGAACGGCGAGCGCATTCAGGGAATAAAAATCGACGTAGAAAACTTTGAATACTACGCGCTCAAAGGCGGACGACGTATTCTGGAACAAAATCAACCTGTCATCTATGCAGAATTGTGGAAAAACGACAACCGTGCAAAATGCATGGATTTGCTTGAAGCCATGAATTACGTGCCTCATGTAATAGAACGCAACAAGTTGGTTCCTTTTGAGGCGGACAGGCACAAACAGCAAAACTTTATTTTTCTAGCCAACTGACAGGCTTAGGTATGCAACGAACGTTCCTCGTTAACCTAATCCTGCTTGTTGTTGTAAACCTGCTGGTCAAACCACTTGCTATTTTTGGTATTGATGCACGCGTGCAAAATGAAGTGGGTACCGAAGCGTACGGCTTGTATTTCTCGCTACTAAACCTCTCTTTCCTTTTCAATATGCTCATGGATTTGGGTATGAATAACCTCACAACCAAGGAGGTGGCCCAAAACCCAACTAAAGCCTCTGAAAACGCAGGCAAATTAATCGGCTTAAGAGTATTGCTCTTTTTAGTCTATGCCCTTTTTACACTCTTGGTTGGTTTCATCATAGGTTATAAAGGAAATCAACTGTATTTGTTGGGAGTACTCGTCTTCAATCAGTTGTTAGTTACCCTGATTGCCTATTGCCGAAGCCATTTGGGCGGCTTACACCTGTTCAAACAAGATGCCCTGATTTCGGTTCTGGACCGCTGCATCCTCATCCTTTGGGTGGGGTACCTGTTATTTTTTAACCCCGCGAAAAGGCCATTCCAAATGGAATGGTTTGTCTACATCCAAACGGCAGGTTACCTGATCACTCTGCTCGTAGCACTCGCATTGGTGCTTTTGAAAATTGGTAAACTTAGCATTCGATGGAAGCGACCTTTTATGTTAGCAACGTTAAAAAAGAGTCTGCCCTACGCCCTATTGGTGTTTTTAATGATGGCGTACACCCGCACCGATACCGTAATGCTCGAACGCCTACACCCTAAGGGGAATTTCGAAGCAGGCGTTTATGCCCAGGGCTATCGCTTGTTAGACGCGTGTTATATGTTTGCGATGATCTTTGCCAATCTGCTCTTTCCTATTTTCTCTAGACTTCTGAAACATGAACCGAACGCTGTTGGGGGAATGCTGCGCTTAGGAAGGAATTTATTACTGGGTGGATCCCTGTTGATTGCCTTCATCAGTTTCGGTCATTCCAACTATTTACTCTCTCTGATTTATGACTCCGACCTTGAATACTCGGTAAAGGTTTTTCCATGGTTAATGGGCGCTTTTATAGGAATGTCACTTACCTTGACTTACGGAACACTCTTAACCGCTGCAGGACATTTAACGTTCTTGAATAGCCTTTCTGCACTAGCCATTATCCTCTCTGTTGGCCTTAATTTCTTGCTGATTCCTCAATTCGGGGCGACAGGTGCTGCCTGGACCGCTTGCATTACCCAAGTGCTTGTTGGTATTGCCCAGTGGGCGTATTGCCATCGAACATTTCCGGTTCATAAGGGCACAACCGACGGTGTTGGGTTTTTACTCTTAATCGTTTGTCAAATTGGCCTTCTTTTCCTTCCTTTTCCAGAGGCAATCGCTATCGTTATTTCGCTAGTAGTTGGCGTGTTTACCTTATTTTTATTCCGTTTGGTATCATTAAAGTCTTTTTTTTCGCTTCAAGGATTAACAAAAAGATAGGCATCAAACCCTACCATATCAATCTCCACTAGAAACGTGTCTTGTGTGCCTTTATCGCGTTAATTTCTATACTTTTGCACAAACACATTCCCATGTCCAAAGTCACTACACTCAATGAATTTATCTTAGCACGTCAAGCTGAATTTCCTTTTGCCACGGGGGAACTTTCGCGGATATTAAGCGATATTGCCGTCGCGTCGAAAATGGTAAGTCGAGACGTTCGAAAAGCCGGATTGGTGGATCATATCTTAGGTGCCCATGGCAACACCAATGTGCAAGGCGAAGAACAACAAAAGCTGGACGTAGTAGCGGACCAACAGTTTATTCGCGCTTTCGAACAAGGGGGTGAAATTTGCGGCATTGCTTCAGAGGAAAACGATGAGTTTGTTGCATTTACCTCAGAGCCAGCTCGGAATGGAAAATACGTCGTGCTCTTTGACCCGCTGGATGGCTCGTCCAACATCGATGTGAATGTGTCCATTGGAACTATTTTTTCCATTTACCGGCGCGTGAGTCCTTTGGGATCACTGGCAAACATGGACGATATGTTACAACCCGGAACCGAGCAGGTGGCTGCCGGTTATGTGCTATATGGTTCATCCACCATGTTGGTTTACAGCACTGGGCATGGCGTAAATGGCTTTACGCTTGATCCGTCGATTGGGGAATTTTGCTTGTCACATCCCGACTTGCGCATGCCGGAAAGCGGCAGAATCTACGCCATGAACGAGGGCAACCTGCACCGAGTGGAAGAAGGACTGGTGGACTATATTTCGTTTTGCCGCAGTTACGATAACGACAAAGGAGCCCCATACTCAGGGCGTTACATTGGCTCACTCGTGGCTGATTTTCACCGCAGCTTAATCAAAGGAGGTATTTACATCTACCCTGATACCACCGATTCTCCAGAAGGAAAATTACGTTTATTGTATGAATGCAACCCATTGGCATACATCGCCGAACAAGCAGGAGGATTGGCCACCACAGGCAGAAAACGCATCCTCGACCTACAACCCGAACGGCTGCATCAGCGGGTACCGTTTTACATCGGTTCCAAAAACATGGTGGAAAAAGCCATGGCATGTCTAAAATAAAACATAGGTGCAGAAGGCGCTAGCTTAATGAATTTTCGACTTCTTAACGCTTTATAATCCAGGCAGTTTCTTCAAAGCAGAAAAGATACGCGTCAACTTAGACTTGGCGAGAATGGTAGTTCATGGAGTGGGAAACAAGTGAAATCGTTTTTAAATGTGTTTAATCCTGATGACCTTCCATTCGATTTAATTCCTTCCGGAATGATGTTTTAACCTAAAGATTACTGACGCTGTTGTTTTAATTCTGTACATTTTATTCACGTTATTCTTTGTAAAGCAGCCTAAATTCTCGTTATTTGTGCAGTATTTTAAATAAACTTAAAAGGCTTACATAAACTACTTTATGAAATCTTCCGCCACGTCATTGTTGTTTCACCGTGTATTGTTCAGCTGCCTTTACTGGTTTTGTATGTTTGTTTCCACACAACATTCGTGGAGTCAGAACAATACCTTCTATCGAAAATACAACCTACCCGGAATGCAGGGAGCGCTCCAACTTGAGGTGACCGCTGACGGTGGATTCATCGCCACAGGACAACATGAGGGAAATGGCTCCCATGGAGATTGTGACGTGTATGCATACAAACTCGATGTGTGTGGAAACATTGACTGGTTTAAGATTTATGGTACTACCGGACAAGAAGGCGGAAAGAACATTGTGGAACTCAGCGACGGAAATTTTCTTGTTTCAGGTTTATATGCTGGGGCTGGTAACAACCGAGCCTTCAATATGAAACTTGATCCGACCGGAAACATGCTGTGGATTCGACGTTACGGATTCGAATGGATGATGTACTCCGCAGAGGCACAAAACGGAGATTTCCTTTGTTACGGAAGAAATGCTGGACAACTCTACCTTATGCGTACAAATAGTAACGGAATCATCATCTGGTCAAAGCTGATTACCGGACTTGGTGATATGGGGTTGTTTCTGGACGAACTCCCAAATTCCGATATTGTCATTACCAGCGTACAAGGTTCTTATGGCAGAGACATCGCGGCCGCGCGCTTGGACAGCCAAGGAAATATCATTTGGTCCAAGTCCTATGGTGGAACCGGTTGGTCAGATGTGGATCATACTACGTGGTCTTGTAAAGCCGCTGTTAATGCGGTGGAGAATACCATGGTGTTGACTTCGCCCACCTTGATGGGAGGCATGGCCGATGAGAACATGCTTGTAGCCAAAATCTCTCTTGCGGATGGCTCGGTTATATGGTCCAAAGCTTTCGGAGGTACGGGGAGAGATCAATCTCGAGATATCACCAAGTTTCCCGGTGGTTACGCGATCGTTGGACAAACCAATTCATTCCCAACGCCCGCTAATCCTAACCTTGGTATTTATGAAGCATTGGGAGAGAAAGACATCGTTCTGTTTGCCATAAACGAAAGTGGGAACCTGCTTTGGTCGCGCACCTACGGTGGGGCATCAAGAGATAAAGGCGTTGGTGTAAAATACAACCTCGATAATGGCTTTTCCATTTCCGCATTCACCAGTTCAGATTATTTCGGTAATACCGATGCCAGCTTCGACCCACTTTTCATAAAAACGGATAGTGTGGGTGTCGTTGGTTGCCAAATGACCTCTCCCCCACTCTCCCAAAGTGTGGTCAACCTGCAGGCGTTTGTAGCAGGTGCCGCACAAAACGTAACCATTTCCAACGATGCGCCCCCAATGGGTACCGTTACATACAGCCCAAACGACCAGTATGTTTGTCAGGCATGCAATAGTATTCCATTGTTCTCCCTTTCTGATACAACCGTCTGCGTAAACGAAGAAATCTACCTTACCAATACCACCATTGTTGGGCTCACCTGTTTTCAGGAATGGAACATTGATGGCATAACATATGGCGGCGATATCAACCCTGTTATATCGTTCCCGCAAGCAGGTGTTTACTCCATCTACCTTTATTCCACTTGTGGATTGAATTCCGATACCATTATTAAAACCATCTACGTATTGGATCCAAACATAAACGCTCCTGAATTTCTTTGTGTAGATGCTTTGCCTACACAATTAACAACCAATACACCAAATGGGCTATGGTCAGGAACAAACGTCAGTAATACTGGTCTTTTTGACCCTCAGGGACTCCAAGCGGGTGATTACGCAGTTTTGTATGATGTGCCTCAATTTTGCCAGGTCGAAGACACGATTGAAATACGGGTTTTGCCTCCGCTAACCATTGACCCTGATACCAGTTTCTGCATAGAGGCCAATCACGTGATTGAAGCCACTAACAACCCCTCTTACACATATAGTTGGTCTCCAGCCAATAACCTTTCCTCCACGACCGTTTATAACCCCACTTTTTCCAACCTCAACTTTTCAACGGTTAATCAAACGTTTTCATATTCATTAAGTGTTACTGACAACACAAGTACATGTACAAATTCAAGCTCCATCAATTTAACCATTTTTCCAGAACCCCCAGTTCAAGCGGGCAACGATACCCTTATTTGTTTAGGAGATGCCTACCAACAAATTGCGAACGGTGCAGTGAACTACTTATGGAACAATAACTTATCGAATGGTACTTCATCACTATTGAGCCTAGGGGTAAATACATTATGGGTTGTTGGAACAGACGCCAATGCTTGTTCTGCCGTAGACACCGTTCTGATTGAAATCGTTCCTAATCCTGTTGTATATGCTGGAAACGATACGCTTCTCTGTTTAGGAGAATCTTATCCACTTAACGCGAGCTCGCCCGACGCAAACAGCTTTATTTGGAACATAAATAACCCCAATGGACAGAGTTTTACGCCACAAAGTGTTGGAACACTAACATTGAGCGTAATAGGAACTGATGCCAATACCTGTATCGATAGCGACAGCCTTGTTATTGAGGTACATCCCTTACCGAACGTCCATTTTACTTATCTGGTGGATTGTTATTCTACCAATGTTTCTTTTACAAACACCTCAACCATCAACCCGCTCTATAATGAAACTATGGACTATTCGTGGTTTTTGGGTGCCAATTTACTCAGCCAACAACAAGATGTTTCCAATGCGGACTTTGAATCCTCAGGTTTAATGAGTGTAACACTTACGGCTATTAGTAATCCGGGAAATTGTTCGGAATCCGTTACCCAAGAAATCAACGTTCCTACAAATCCAATTCCCGATTTTAGCTACACCCAAGATTGTAATTACGAAATCACATTTACCGGGAACTTTCCTCCTTCGGAACAGATCATTTCCAGTCAATGGGCGTATAATTCGAACGTAATGGCAACTAATGTTTCCAACCCCAATATTACCTTTCCAGGAAGTGGTTCATTTATGGTAAGTTATATAGTTACCAACGATTACCCTTGCACCTATACCGCTACACAGGAGGTGGTTATAATTCCGGAGGAAACGCTTGCCGAACAAGAAATTCCAAATGTCATCACCCCAAACAACGATGGCGTAAATGACGTGTTGACGTTTGATCAATTCATTCATGAATGCATTGATTACAAAGTGTATATCCTTAACCGCTGGGGAAATGTGGTGTTTGAATCTGCACGTGCCAACATTCCCTTTAAGGGGAATGACATTGACAACCAACCCTTGCTTGAAGGAGTATATTTCTATAAACTCATCTGGCAAGACGAAGTAAAACACGGTAACATTACCATAATTCGATAACAATGAAACGCATTCTTTTTCTTACAATATTTACATTCGCACTGACTTTTTCTCCACCATCTGTTGCGCAGGAAAAGGTTACTTACACTATCACCGCAGAGGCACATGCGTTAATGTGTCCATTTCTTTCTCCCAAGCTCATGGATTTATTGACAAAAAAAGGAGCAGAGGCCATTTACAAAGACGAACAATTAGCTTTGCATTTTTTTACTTCGAAAACAGGAGAAATGTCCGATGAACTCATTTTAAAACTTGTGGAAGAAATCGGCTACGAAACGCGCATGTTTACCATTTTAAGGAGCTACGAATAAATACCCTCTCAACATAGTACTTGTACATTTCACTCGATTTCAGAGAAATGAATAAAACGATGAAAAACTGGTTGCTCTCATTGTGTTTTTTCGCTCCCATTACAGGCCGGTCGCAAACACCTTCAAGCATCGTCCACGACGGCTTGACACGGGAATTTATATACTACACTCCATCCAATTGGAACGCCGCTCAACCAATGCCGCTCATGTTGGTACTTCATGGACTAACGCAAACTGGACCCGGTGTAATGAATATTACCCAATTCAATCAACTTGCAGAGCAGCATGGGTTCGTGGTGGTTTACCCCGATGGCATTAACAATGCTTGGAATGCTAACATGAACCTACCTGTTTCCTCTGCGAATGACCTTGGGTTCATTGAAACATTAGCGCAGTATTTTCAGAACAACTTCGGAACCGATCCACTGCGTCAATACCTAGTTGGATTCTCGAATGGTGGGTTCATGAGCCATAAAATCGCATGTGAATCTTCCATGTGTTTCGCTGGCATTGCGACCATATCTGGAAATATGTCTGATACCACCGCTGCCAATTGCAACCCTTCTTTTCACCCTGCCGTATTGCACATACATGGCACTGCAGATGCTGTAGTTCCCTACAATGGCGGAGCTGCAACCGGGATTTCAGTGGATGAAACCATGAACAAATGGAAAAGTTTTCTCAGCTGTGATGCCGTTCCAAACACGGTGAACATGCCAAATACCAATGCGTTTGACTTGTCTTTCCCCCAGCGCATCAGTTATCTTAACGGTTTGAATGAATTGGAGCTCATCAAAATTACTGGTGGTGGACATCAATGGCCTGGTATTTCAACCTTGATTGGAGGCGCAGGAACGATTAATATGGACTTTTACGCTCCTGAAATAATTTGGGCGTTTCTTTCTGGTAAAACCTGCCCAACGACAAGTCAACTAACAGAGTTTCCCGCCAGCGACTTCCTCATTTATCCGAATCCTGCTGGCAGTATGGTTTATTTAAATTGTGAAATGCCCGCTATTTTTACTATTTACGGAATAGACGGAAGATCTATTCAATCAGGGGTATATGAACAGGGTATTTTATTGAATGACCTGGAAAGCGGTCATTACTTTTTACGAATTCAAGATTCCTTCGGAAAATCGAAGGCCAAGTCCTTTGTTCATCTAAAAGAATAGAACAAAGCCAATTTGTTGGGCACCTTGCTGTTAAATGACGTTGGTTTTTTATTGCCTACCGTTCTGTTTAACGGTACCTGTGGCTTTCAAGGTAGAAATGGTGGTATTAGCAGTTACCTTACATCCTTTTGCATCGGTAACTTGAACCTCGTAAAACCCTTTTTTCAAGTTAGCTAAATCTTGTGTAATCGCCCCGGAATTCCATTTGTAAGCGTATGGTGTATTTCCACCTGTCACTGTTAAATCAATAGATCCAGTTATGCGAGATGGACCTTCATTTTTTGCGATAGTGGCGTTTAACACTTCAGGTTGGGTGATTTGATAAGTGGCCGTTGTTTCGCAATCTTTTGAGTCTTTTACTGTAACGGTATAATTCCCTGGGGCGAGATTTTGTGGGTCGGCAATTGAGGAACCATTGGACCAGACATAGGAGTATCCACTTCCTCCTCCGGTAACGGTCGTGTTGATGTTACCGTTGTTCATTCCATTGCACTTCACTGCATTCACTTGGGCGCTGAGCGATAAGGGTTGAACTGTCGTTAGTGTCACTGGATTTAATTTGGCAATGCACCCTGAACCATCGGTTACAAAAGCAGAGTAGGTGCCAGGATTCAGGTTGTTAATTTCCAAACCACTGGCGCCGTGCTCCCAACGAGCTTGAAATGGACCAGTTAGCGACCCTGTCTGAATCTTGAGGCCTTGTTTCCCTGTAACGCAATCCACTGTTTTTTGTGCTGTTACAGCAGGTCGGGTAACAAAACTTGCCGCCATTTCTACAGCAGCTTTCGCGTCAATTCTTCCAGCTCCGAGTTTACCAGCATATGCAGGGTTATTTGGGTAGATATTCACAGCTGTTTCTTTTAAAATCGTCTCCACCTGATCTGGTGTCAAACATTTATTTACCGAAAACATTAATCCAACAAGTCCAGAAACGAGCGGCGTTGCATAGGACGTCCCATCTGCGGTGGTATAGCTGCCAGGTGCTCCAGACACTGCCACTCCATAACCCGGCGCACATAAGTCTACAGAAGTGTGGTGGTTGTGTGAAGTGCTTGAGTTTCCAGGAACACGGTCGTGGTTATCACTGGGCCCAATACTCGTTACACTGATTACATGTTCATATGCGGCAGGGTAACAAGGATTGTTTTGACCACCGCATGTCCCAGTATTTCCAGCCGAAGCGATGATAACCGATCCATTGGCATACGCTTCGTTTATTATTTCTTGTTGATATTGGTTGAATACGCAATTTGAAGACCAACTTAAATTGATGATTTTTGCTCCTGAATAAGTTGCGTTTAAAATTTCGCTGTAATTATTGGGACGCAATTGCATTCTGCATTTATAGCCAATCGAACTTTTTCCAGTATTGTTGTTTGTGTTTCCAGCTGCCGTAATGGCCACCTGTGTCCCGTGGGTTTTATTCGGATTCGTATTTGGTGCTAATTCCGTATATTTCCCTATAATTTCTTCATGGTTCGTGTGGTAGTTTTCATCCAGAATTGCAATGATTACCGAAGAGTCTCCTTTCGTAAAGTCCCAAGCACCTTTGGCATTTATCAAATCAAGTGCATAATCACTTGGAACGGCCACAGCGTAATCATTTGGGGTAAATAAGGGTGTTGGAACTTCCATCACCTCCGGGCCTTGAAACAGGGTTGGTTCCTTTCCAAGTGCCTCTTTCAGTTGATAAGGATCACCGTAACATTTAATTTCGTAAAGCTTGTTCATTCTGGGCATTCGAGAAGCTGTCGCTGTTCGTTCAACCGAAAAAATGGAATAGTTTTTTATCAATGCCGACATAGTTGGGTTTTTCGAGGTGACGGTGTTGCCTTTTTTGGTTATTGATAAAACAGCATAATTGGGAATTTTAACCCAGATCGTTGCCATTTGACTGTTCGATGTGCCCGGTTTGTTTTGTGCAAATGCAGACATGGAGATGAACATTCCTGCCAAAAAAAGAGTAATCGATGTTTTCATGTAACGTATAAAAAGATTAAACATGCTGGCCTAAAGCCGGCGCGAATTAGCACTTTTCATGCCAAAACCAACATAAAGATAACAAAACCTTCTGTGTTTAAAAATTCAATGGATTGATTATCTTTGATTCAAAGTGTTTTGAATGAAAAATGTTTTCTGGAGAAGGGTAGCTATTGTTTTTGGTGTGCTCTCTGTTTACATTTCATTGGTGTTCATACTCTACTTAATTGAGTCAGGAAATAAAGATTCCAACATCAAGTCATTCAGCGACTCTTTATGGTACTCGATAATTACGTTGACAACAGTTGGGTATGGGGACCGTTTTCCCGTCTCGGGGTTGGGGCGTATCATCTCCCTAGTCTTTGTCTTAGGGAGTGTAGGGGTTCTCGGATATTTGATTAGTGAAATGTCGAATAAATTTTACGATTACATGGAAGATAAAAAACTGGGGTATTTAGGCGTTGACTTTGAAAACCACGTGGTAATTGTCCACTGGAATGAGTTCGCACAGGAAATTTTGCAGGAGATAGCTAACGCGGGCAAGCAAGTGGTTATAATCACGAATGAGCGCGAGGATATTGAGCTTATTTACAACAATTACGACCGTGACCTAGTGTTTGCCTTACATTACGATTACTTGGACCATAAAACATATGAGCGGGCCAATGTACAACATGCAAAAACGTTATTGCTTAATTTCGAGGAGGATACAGATAACCTCGTAAATTTGATTGCGCTTAAAAAATCTTTTTCGCACCTTTCCTACGTAATTGCCTTGAATAGCCCCTCCTTAAAAGAAACCTTTCATGAACTGGGAGTAACGTTCACGCTCTCCAAAAACGAGGTGGCATCTAAACTCATAGCTAGTTTCGTGTTCGAGCCGGTAGTTGCTCAAATCACTGAAGGGTTAATGAGTTCAGCAACAACGGATGAAGATATGGGCTTAATGCAGTTTCGGGTCATTCAGGAAAACCCTTTTCTGAATGCAAAATGTTTCGACCTGTTCGTTCAATTAAAAAAAGACCTCAACGTGATCCTTGTTGGATTGAGTAAGAAGAATGGAAAACTCATCAATAATCCAACGAATAGCCATACCGTGGAAGTAGGGGATTACGTAGCTGTTCTTGGTTGTCCAAAGGCACGCATGGAAATGACCCGTTTGTTTCAGGTAGAAGAAGGGATATAATTCGTAATTGAGAATTTAATGCCATGTGCGCCTTTGTTTAACTCATTTAAGCCTTTATGAAATCAATCGGAATTATAGGTGGGGGATTCTCCGGTTTGATGGTTGCACACCACTTGGTTAAAAATGCCACCTTACCCATTCGTGTTTGTGTTTTCAATAAAGACGGCTTGATGGGTCGTGGGACAGCCTACAACATGGACAAGGATTTTTATTTGTTGAATGTTATTGCCGCTAAAATGAGTGCTTTGCCCGAGGATTCAGATCATTTTTTGGATTGGGTAATGCAAACAGAAGCATACAAGTCACTCGACCGGTCTATGATTTCTCAAGCTTTTTTGCCACGAAAACTATACGGTGAATACCTTACAGATCTATGGAATACGCTTCAACAAACCGCTTCGGATAAAGGGTGTTTTTTAGAAGAAAAATCGGATGAAATTTGCACCGTATCTCAATCAAAAGGGCTGTATTCTTTTACAACTTCTGATGGCACTATTTCTTCATTTGATGTGTGTGTTCTTGCCACAGGAAATGAATTGCCCAAAGCACCTAATTCCATTACCCAAGAAATAGAACAATCAAGTATTTATTTTGGAAATCCGTGGTCTAATCAGGTTTTAAAAGATGTACATAAATTCGAGAAGCTACTAATCATTGGCAATGGTTTAACCATGGTTGACACCGTTATTGGGTTACAGCACAGTGGATTTAAAGGGACTATTTATTCCATTTCGCCAAATGGTTTTAACATCCTTCCTCACCGAAACAATGGCTTAGTTTATAAAAAATTAAATGAAGAAATTCTCGGTATACAGGGATTAAGAGGTATTGCCACGGCGGTTTTTAAGCACATTCGCATCGTTCGGAAATTTGGTTTGAGCGCAGAGCCTGTGATTGATTCATTGCGGCCAAACGTTCAACACATTTGGCAACATCTTCATCTTTCGGAAAAAAAAGTATTTCTGTCCCGTTTAAGGCATTTGTGGGGGGTGGCTAGGCACCGCATACCCTTGCATGTCCATGATCGTATTCAACAACTGCGCATCGAGAAAAAGCTTCACATCATTGCCGGAAAAATTAATACCATTAATCTGAGCCATGAAAAAGCAATTATTGACTTTTACAACAAGAAAGCGGGAATCAATGAATGTATCCAAGTAGACCGTATCATTAATTGCACCGGTCCAAACAGCGACATTGGTAAGACCTCATCTACACTTCTAAAACAACTGTTTGAACAGGGTTTAATAAGTCAGGACAAACTCAAATTGGGACTACAAGTGGATATCAACAGTTATCAATTGGTAAAGCAAGATGGGAAGGTGAACCATCACTTTTATACCCTAGGGAACCACCTAAGAGGTGAATTGTGGGAAAGTACGGCGGTGAATGAACTAAGGCAACAGGCTAAAGATGTCGCTCAACAAATTCTTGTTACTACAGAAAAATAAGGGAAATCGCTACACTTTCATTCCTTTTACGACACGGTCCTTTCTTTTGGTTCGGTCGAGTTTCTTTTGTACCACCATCAAATAAACACTACTTCCTGAGCCTGAAAAATTGAATTTTTCACTTCCGTAAACAATTTTTCCGGCATTTGTTCCTTCTGCCTCCGGCGCAATGTAGTATTTTCCGTTGGGCATGGCTGGTCGAGTCGCAAACTTCAGTACTTTTCCGAGGCCCGTTTCAAAACGAATTAACAGTTCCTGATTGTCACCATATCCATCAAAAACACATTTGGAATACGCAGGAAAAATAACGCGGTCCTCGGTTTTATCCGAACTAGAAACCAACACACCGTCCTCATTGGTTCCTTGGTTTCCAGAAGCTTCACTTTTTTTCAAAATAATGGTTTCAGAAATATAAAACTGTACTTTCTTTAAGGCTTTTTCGGTACCTAATGAATACTTATCTTGAATTGTTTTGTCAAAAGGTACCTTAACACCACAACTGAAAAGCACACCAAAAAAAACAATAAATACACTCTTTTTCATAAATATCATTTGGTCCAAAGTTACGTACATTTTTTTTTACTCGAAAAACTATGAAATAAGGCTTAATTTTGTTCTGTTACTTCTATTATGCAGTTAGAAATTAAATCCTTTTGCTTTAACGCTTTTCAAGAGAACACATTTGTTGTATCCGATAGCCAAAAAAACTGTGTCATTATTGACCCCGGTTGTTACGAAAAACATGAAGAAGAACTCTTAGAACGCTATATTGTTGAAAACAGACTAACACCCTTAGCTTTACTGAATACGCATGGGCACATTGACCATGTGCTAGGAAATCATTTTGTCATCAACAGGTTTGATGTTCCTTTTTACATGCACATTGACGAACTTACCACATGGAGGTCAGTAGAGTCTTATGCCCATGTTTATGGCTTTGAAAAATATGTTCCAAGCATAGAGCCAAGCGTTATTCTGCTCGAAAATCAAGTGCTCAACTTTGGTAATCTATCATTCGAGGTTTTACATACGCCGGGACATTCACCAGGCCATGTAGTGTATTATAATCGTGCGAATCGTTTTGTTATCAACGGCGACGTGCTGTTCCGTGGCAGTTTTGGACGTGTTGATTTGCCTGGTGGAGATTTAAACACATTGAAAAACTCCATTTTTGATGTCATGTTCAATCTTCCTGACGATACGCGCGTATATTGTGGGCATGGAGCGCCCACAAGTATTGCTGATGAGAAAAAGGATAACTACATCCTAACCTTTTGACCCTTGCGCATTGCTGTCAATACCCGTTTGTTGCTTCCAAACAAAATGGAAGGCATTGGTTGGTACACCTACGAAATTGTTCGACGCATTGTTCGGGAACACCCAGAACATGAATTCTACTTTTTCTTTGATCGACCTTTCGATGCATCTTTTGTTTTTGAGAAAAACGTAACTCCTGTAGTGCTTTTCCCGCCTGCCAGGCATCCATTTTTGTTTGTACTTTGGTTTGAATACGCAGTTAAAAGAGCCCTCAAAAAACACCGAATTGATCTATTCTTTTCAACGGACGGCTACCTGTCATTGGGGTCGAGTGTACCTCAAGTTGGGGTGATTCACGACCTCAACTATGAACATTTTCCGCAGGATGTTCCGTGGCTAGCCAGAAAATACCTGCAACACTTCTTTCCAAAATTTGCTCAGAAGGCCCAACACATAATAACAGTGTCTGAATTTTCCAAATCAGATATTGTGAAAACGTATGGCGTGCCGTCCAACCGCGTAACGGCTATTTGGAACGATGCTTCTCAAAGCTTCTCAAAAATTAATTACGAACAAAAAGTTGAGGTCAGAAAGAAGTACACCCAACAAACTCCTTACTTCCTTTTCGTTGGCTCAATTCACCCCCGTAAAAACGTCGGTCGACTATTAGAGGCATTCGTATTATTCAGAAAAAAATGTCCTGTAGATTATAAACTGGTCATTGTAGGAGAACCAATGTGGAAAAAACAGGGATTCATACCTACCATTTCGGAATCATACAAAGAACATGTTGTTTTTACCGGACATCTTAAACCCGATGAACTCAGTCTAATTATGGGTGCAGCAGAAATATTTACCTATGTTTCATATTTTGAGGGGTTTGGGAT
This sequence comes from Crocinitomicaceae bacterium, assembly GCA_044372835.1. GTDB lineage: Bacteria > Bacteroidota > Bacteroidia > Flavobacteriales_D > Crocinitomicaceae > M0103. The sequence goes on from JBILRE010000015.1 coordinate 60,242, forward strand.
TCCGTTGGTAGAGGCTATGAAAAGCGGTGTACCCATTCTGTGTGCCAACCAAACCTCTTTGCCCGAAGTAGCGGGAGACGCTGCTTTGTATTGCGATCCATTTAACGTGGAGGATATTGCTCTAAAAATGATTCAATTGGTGGAGGATGAACCTCTACGAATGGAACTTGCGGAAAGGTCCTTTGAACGTTCGAAGCATTTCTGTTGGGATATATCGGCCAAAAAGGTTTGGGAGGTGCTTGCAAACCAGCTTGAAATGTAAGCGCTATCGTTCTAACCCATCTGACTTTTTAAGGCTTCATCGCCTCCTCATCAAACTTTGGAAAAAAATCACTCCCATCGAAACGATACTTTAAGTTGTTGAGTTTTACAACCCCTCCTTTTTGCAAGTCCGAAAAATCATGGACGGTCCCATTTAAAATGAGTTTTCCACCTGTTTTCTTTACAATTTTGAGGTATTCCAGTCGAATGGATTTTTCCGCAGCACACAATAAGACGTTCACGGGAATCGCCACTTGATCCAATAATGAAATGTCGCGAACCGGGGAATAATTATCTCCTATCAATAATACCTCTTTTGCTTTGCTATCCATTTCTATGGCGTGAAGAACTCCTTCAAGGTCGTTCTCGCTGATTTCATTGCCCCCATAACCAGCAGCCATAGCGGTCCTTACAAGTTGGTCTATTTCAGCAACTAAACCAGTCGTATAAATTCCACCTGCACCACCAATGGGTTTCAACCCTATCGGACGGTTATCTCCATCATTGAAAAAAGTAAAGCTGGTAAATGGTTGATCTTCGTTATGCATTTTTATCCACATCAACATAGATACAATATGCAGGGTCATACTACCAGTTACATCCATAACCAACGCCTGTGGAGGCAATTCATAGATAAATTCGAGCCCTTGATAAACTGGGGTTTTTGATACGTTTTCCAGTATTTTTTGTTGAAATGGGTCTTGATTTGTTTCTGAAATATTTAATTCAACAGCAGAAAATTCAGGTTGAGCACCATCTATGAGGTACATTCCATTCACTGCGTGGTTGTAAGAAACACGCAAGGATAGGTTTACTGTATCCGATACAGCTTTCCCGTTCAGGTATTTTGGGTTCCAGGATGGCATGCTAATAAAGGCATTTTCGATCCTGTTTTTAATTCCATCGATCAAGCTTTGGGGATATATAAGTGAGTCTACTTTTCCATGTCTATCGATGATCACTTTTACATTGACCCATGAATCGTTTCGATAAATGGACTTTCCCGAAGAATTGGTTAAATACCGCTGAAAATGCTCGTACAAGGCATACGGGCCTTTGGAATAAAAGGCACGGGTGGCTTTCCGATTTTTAACTTGCTCCGTGGTAACTGTGACAGTGGTAGAAACGGTTTGGGACAAGCTTGGATTTGAATTCAATACGGGGTCATTCATTTCGGAAACTTGACTTATCAAGGATGGGGTTTTCATTATGCTATCCAAGTCACTCAATTCTTTTTTTCTGCTTTGCTCACTGTCTAGTGGACGATGAAACAAAATGAACCCATGAAATAGACGCTTGCCCTCTGAAACCTTATTAAACCCCGTCTGCTCAATCAACACCCATTCAATCATCGGGTTTTGAAAAATTCCCGGATAATATTGCTCAAGTTTGATGAGCCTTTTGCGATCTAATGCAAGCTGGTTGTACTTTTTATTCGTTTTGTTTTTGGTGTACGTATAATATACCTTCAAAATACTTAGGTCACCTGTTCTAGAAATCCCGTTTTCCGAACAAGTACCCTTTTCAAAAGTAGAATGTAATACCGTAAGTCGATCATTTTCTGGCACTTCCAATCTTGGGGTTTCCAATCTTGGGGATTTTAAAATGTCGTTTATGGAGCGCTGAGCGAAATTCCAAAAGTTGAAGAAAATAAAAAAGAATATCAGTCGCGCTTTCATGCCGTATTATATGTCAAAAATAACGATTTGTAACATTTATAAGGTGTTTAATTTGATCTTCATTCCATTGGGGTATCTGTTCGAAACAGAGCGCCCATAAGCATAAGTACGTAGAACGAAAATGCAAACTACGTAGTTGTAAGCGGATCCAACTACGTAATTTGCTGAGCACCTACCTTATTTATAGGATTCATTGCTTGTTCATCCCCTTTCTTTGCTTCATGAATTTAAAACAACAGGCGATGAAAACACGTAAAAGCACAA
>JBILRE010000016.1:0-61159 GCA_044372835.1 Crocinitomicaceae bacterium
CATTGCACGCTACACAAAACGAAAAAACCTCAACGTAAGTTGAGGTTTTCTTTTGTCGGGGCGGCAGGATTCGAACCTGCGACCTCCTGGTCCCAAACCAGGCGCGATGACCGGACTACGCTACGCCCCGAACGGTAACATTTTCTCGATTGAAAACGGGTGCAAAGATATGCAAATATTTTAGTTAGAAGTAAATTGGAGGAGGAATAACGATAAAACTTCGTCTCGAACCCTGCGGTTTCTCATCCCTTTCTTCCTTCACTTCGCTGCGGAGAGAGCGGGATTAGCTTCGCTGGACTTCGTCTCGAACCCTGCGGTTTCTCATCCCTTTCTTCCTTCACTTCGCTGCGGAGAGAGCGGGATTAGCTTCGCTGGACTTCGTCTCGAACCCTGCGGTTTCTCATCCCTTTCTTCCTTCACTTCGCTGCGGAGAGAGCGGGATTCGAACCCGCGGTACAGTTACCCGTACGTCAGTTTAGCAAACTGGTGGTTTCAGCCACTCACCCATCCCTCCTGTTCAAAGAACTAAGGGGCAAAAATAGTGAATTCAATGGAATAAAAAAGCAATCGATGGTAAATATTTCAAGTCTAATTGGAGTGTTTTGAAATGTTATCCCTTAAAACTTGAAACTAAGACCAAAACTAGGTAAAAGTGGAAACTGATAAATGGTTTTCCCTGTTACGCGATTCACATAAAAGATATTGTTTCGGTTGTACGCGTTCGTGATGCTCCCTACCAATTCCAAAACGTCTTTGTTTTTAAAGTTAAATTGTTTTTTTACGGTTATATCCAAACGATGGTAATAAGGCAGTCTCTTGCCGTTGAACTGCCCAAGAATGGTGGTGACTTCATTAGGATTGTTGGTCACATAATCCGTTGTAACACCTCCGCTAAACGTCTCTCCTTGATAAAAGCCAGCGGTTGGGGTAAATGGAAGACCAGAGCCTAGATTCCAGCGTACGTTAAGTTCAAGGTCTTTCTTTTTTCCAAATGCATAGGACCCTACCAAATTGATGTTATGTCTTCTGTCGAAAACAGGAAAATATTCGATAATACCATCCCAACGAGTGGAATACCCGTAGGAATAAACACCCCATAAAAACAAGCGGCTCTTTTGGTATTTCAATAATACATCTACCCCGTAAGAAACACCATCTTCGATGATAAAGTCCTTTTTGTAAATATCATCGATATCAGAAAATTCGCTAATATCCTCAAATAATTTATTTTGATTGAGGTTACTTAATTGACTGAAATACTTATAATATCCTTCTAAGTTTAAGCTAAGATGCTTTGTTAAGTCATACTCCAGTCCCAAAATGGCATGCCAAGCGTACTGTATGCCATTTTTCATGTCTTTCACCGTGTTGAATTGATTCACAAATTCCTCTTGAACATTGGTAGGTGCGGATAGCAAGCCATTGAACAGGTTCACAATGTCTTTGTCGGAAGAAGCCGACGTGAAATTCTGTGAGAAGCGACCACCGGAGAATTTAAAGCGCATTTTTTCAGTAGCATTGTATTTCAATCCTAACCTAGGTTCGAGTGAAACAGTTCCCAATGAAGCGTAAATTTGTGCTCGAACACTTGGTTGCATGACCCATCTTTTTCGAACAATTCGGATGTTGTAATATGCACCAATTTCGGTGGTGAAATTCGTTGCTTCGATTTTCCGTTTCGCATCGTTGAATGTTATAAACTGCGTATTGAAACCATTGAAATTCAGTCCATAATTCATCTCACTTTCATTCTTCAGAAAGTAGGTGAAGTCAAATCCTAAATCGAAACCTCCAATTTTACTGTATCTTGGTTCTGTTTCTTGTTCAGTGAAAGTAGTTTCATAGGTGCTACCGTTCACATGTCCGTTTATCATCATCGATGAGCTACTGGGAACCAACATGAAATTCATTCCTCCACCAGATGCTTTCCAATCGAGGTCTGCTACATCATAGTTCACGGAATCCCGATTATGGAATGCAAATGCACTGAATTTAGACCCACTGTTGCTGTTAAATGTCAATTTCCCGTACAAATCAGTGAAATTAAAAGGAAGCCCATTTCCTTCATTTACATTTGGATAAAGCCTTTTCGCAGTGTAGTCAAGTAAACTATGCTTTGCAGCGAACACATAAGACCCATTGCTCGGAGATCCTTCCTTTGGTTTCGAAAGTGGGCCTTCAATTACTGCCTTCGCAAGAAAAGGTGAAGCGGAAACTTTTCCTCCAACTTCTTGTCGGTTTCCATCTTTGTAGGAAATGTCCATTACCGAACTAATACGACCTCCGTATTTGGCGTCAAATCCACCTGTGTAGATATCCACGTTTTTAACTAATTCCGTTTCAAAAATGGAAAAGAAACCTATGGAATGGAAAGGATTGTAAATGGTCATTCCATCCAGTAAAATCTTATTTTGAATGGGTGTGCCACCCCGAACATATAATTGTCCGCCTTGATCACCTGTGGTTACAACTCCCGGTGTAACCTGAAATGCACCCACAATATCGTTTTCCGCACCAATCACAGGAATGCGCTCCAAATCCCGTCTATTTAATTTCAATTGAGAAACGTTTACTTCGTTCTTTTTTTGTTTGGCTTCTGCAGTGACTTTGATCTCCTCAAACTCAACAACTTTATCTTTTTTGACTAATAATACCTTAATGTCAAACAACTTTTTAGTCCCGCTCAAATCTACATTTTGAACGAAACTCTCATAAGCTGGATTCTCAATTTTCAAAATGTAAGTACCTGTAGAAAGTTTAGGAATCGAGAAAAAACCATTGATGTCAGTCATTTCCCCAGCTAAAAAGGTACTGTCCTTGGTAGTTAAAAGCCTGACCTTTTGATAGGGCAGCGCTTCTCCATTTTCTTTATCGTAGATAAAACCTCGAAGCGTTAAATCCTGAGAAAAAAGGAAGGAAGTGCTAAAAAAAAGTAGCGAGAAAAGGACCGTGAATTTCATTTCGAACTATTAAGTTTTCGAATATACCAATAATTAATCAGACGTAAGGGTGTCATTGATCCAAGAGTTTGCATGCCTCTTTGATTTTGTCTTATTGTGCTAAACTTTGATTTTTGTTGTTATTACTGTAAATTAATGGGTTATATTTGATATGAATTTTCATGTACTTTACATGGTTAAAATGTTCTTTTATGCATAAACTTTTTACTTTGTCAATATTTGTTGCCTTGACAACGGTTTCATTCGCTCAACCAATTTTGGTGAATACCACTTTCACGCCTACCGAATTAGTTAACAACGTATTCGCGGGTTTGGGCGTTACTGTTTCAAATGTAACAGTGAATGGTAGTTCTGCGAATGCCATTATTCCTGTTTCGAATGTAACACGGTTTTCAAGTCCAAATGTACTTTTTCCATTTAACGATGGAATATTACTCACCACGGGAAATGGCATTGATGCAATTGGACCTAATGACCAGGTTAGTTCCTGGGACAATATTCCCCCTACTGCTGACATATCTTCGGATACAACTTTAATCGAAATAGCGAATGGTCCACTGTATAATGGTATTGTTTTAGAGTTCGATTTGGTACCGAACGGTGACACCCTTGAATTTAGTTATATGTTTGGATCTGAGGAATATCCGGAATTCTCACCTGGTTCCTTCAATGACGCCTTTGGTTTGTTTCTTTGGGGTCCGGGTATATCTGGTCCTTATCCTGTCGCGGGTTTTCCCTCGGGAGGAATTAATTTGGCAACCTTACCTAATGGCACACCGGTAACGATAAACAATGTTGGCGATGAGTCAAATACGCAGTATTATGTGGCGAATGATAATGGATTGGCTTACGGTACGGCTCTTCAGTACGATGGTACAACGGTTGTTTTAAATGCGGGGGCAAGCGTTCAATGCGGTCAACTTTATCATGTGAAACTTGCCATAGGTAATGTGGGCGATCAAACATGGGATTCAGGTTTGTTTTTGCAAGCAGGTAGCTTGGCATCTACAACCTACCTAAACACTTCAGCCCTCATTAATTACATTACACCTATTTGTTTACCAGCTAACAATGAACCTGTTTCACTTTCAGGTACAGGTTCGTTCTCTGGTGGAGGTTATGCTTCAAATCCAGTCGGTCTGGCATTAGATCCAAGTACTGGAGAAATCACTCCAAATTCGAGCGCCGTAGGAGAATACAAGGTCGTGTATACCACCCCGGTTGTTAACAATTGCAATGCATCTTCTATGGTAATCGTAAGGATTCTAAATGATGCCATACTACCCATACCCGAAATTTGTGGGGTTGGACTAGACTCCTTGACTCAAAAAAACCGCATCGTTTGGGAGAAACCTCCGTTCATAGGAATTGATTCATTTTTTGTTTTCAAAGAAATAACCTCAAATGTATACTCTCAAATTGGATCGGTTAATTATTACGATACCGCCGTTTTTATTGACATGAATTCCAGTCCACTCGATTCCTTTTACAGGTATAAACTATCCATGAAAGGTTATTGTGGTACAGAAACAGCCATGAGTACCATTGCACATAAGACAGTTATGTTAGATGTGACGCCGGGCGCTGGAGGCGTTTTTGATTTATCTTGGAATCCATATGAAGGTTTTCCTTACTCGACCTATAACCTCTACCGGGGAAGCGATCCTTCCAATATCACGCAAATTGCTACTTTACCGAGCAGTGTAACAACCTATCAGGATAATAATCCTCCTGCAGGTGCGCTGTTTTACCAGATCGAAGTGGTCAACCCTAGTGATTGTAACCCACTAAAAATAAATGGCTATGGTGTGTCACGTTCTAACATTGCAAGTAATGGCATTGCTACAATAGAGGATATGGCAAGGGAAATCATTGCCGTTTTTCCAAATCCAACAAAGGGAGGTTTCACATTGGAGGTAGGAGCTGGAAGTTTGGGTAAGTCCTACAAATTATTGGACGGAATAGGACGCGAAGTAAGCACTGGCATCGTTTCAGAACAGAAAACCGTTATCACCACTAAACTTCAAGTTGGAACGTATTTCCTTCGTTTAGATGAAAACCCTACAATCATAAAGTTAATTGTGCATTGATGCATTGAAATGTGATTTTTAATTAATTTTTACATGTAAATTCGCTTCATAATGAAAAAGTTAACCCTTCTTTTTTGTATACTTCATTCGTTTTGTTTCTCTCAACCAGTCATCGAATGGGAGAGAACTTATGGTGGAACGGGACTGGAGTACGCCTACAATGTCATAGAAACCTCGGATGGAGGTTTTATGGCTGCGGGATACAGTGATTCCAATGATGGGGATGTCAGTGGCAATCATGGAAGCAATGATTACTGGATCGTAAAGTCAGATGCAAATGGGGCTGTTCAATGGCAAAAAACGTTTGGTGGATCTGGAGATGATCAACTTCATTCCTTTAAGAAAACCTCGGATGGAGGGTATGTTGCAGCAGGATTCAGTCCTTCGACTGATGGCGATGTAACAGGAAATCATGGAGGAAATGATTACTGGGTGGTCAAAATCTCCAGTATAGGAATTTTGGAATGGCAGAAATCTTACGGCGGTTTTGGAAATGATAGGGCATATGAAATTGAGCAAACCTCTGACGGGGGGTATATAGTGGTAGGAGAAAGTACATCAAACGATAGCTATGTGACAGGCAATCATGGCGGAGGTGATGTCTGGATAATTAAATTGGACCCTTCGGGCATTATGCAATGGCAAAAAGCCGCAGGCGGAACAGAATTAGACAATGCCAGTGGCGTTAAACAAACGTTAGATGGTGGATATGTGGTTGTAGGTTCCACATTTTCTCAAAACGGAGATGTCACTGGTTTTCATGTGGGTACCGGATCGGATGTTTGGGTAATTCGACTGGATGGCAATGGCAATATACTTTGGCAAAAATGCCTTGGTGGGTCCTCCGTAGATCAAGGCATTCGCATTAGCCAAACGCTTGATGATGGTTTTGTACTTTGTGGGTATGCGCAGTCCGATGACGGAGATGTCACAGGAAATCATGGAGCGGGAGATTGTTGGGTGGTGAAATTGGATCCAAATGCTACGATTACTTGGCAAAATTGTTTTGGAGGAACCAATTTCGATAGTGGTTTAGACATCGTAGAATTAGCAGATCAAAGTATTCTTTTGTCGGCTTTCGCTAATTCTAGTGATGGCGATTTAACAGTTAATCAAGGAAGCAGCGATTTGTGGGTGTTGAACCTAGATGCTAATGGTTCATTAATTTGGCAAAAGTCTATGGGTGGGCTCGACTGGGAATATGGATACCAAATTGTTCCGAGCAATTCTGGGTACCTGGCTGTCGGATTTACCGGATCGAATACGCAAGATATATGCAGCAACAATGGCGGCGATGATTTTTGGGTGGTCAAACTCAACGACTGCACCTCTCCTTTGCCAACATCATCCCAAGAAATTTGCTCTGTAGGGCTTGATTCTTTAACTAACAAAAACCGTATCGTATGGGAAAAACCGCTGGACGCAGGCATTGATTCGTTTTATGTGTACAAAGAAATAGCGACAGGGATATACTCCAAAATAGGCGCGGTAGATAACTGTGAAAACGGTGTGTTCATCGATGTGAATTCGGTTCCAATTGATTCGTCTTACAGTTATAAAATCGCCGTTTTAGGTATGTGTGGGGATACCTCCGCCTTGAGCTCTACGGCTCATGAAACCGTCAAGCTTGAGGTCTTACCAGGAGCAGGAGGTGTGTTTAACCTATCCTGGAATCCCTACGTGGGTTTTCCATATTCCACTTACAACCTTTACCGTGGCAGTGACCCATCCAACATCGTTCAACTAGCTACATTACCTAATACGGCAACAACGTATCAAGACAATACTCCTCCCGCGGGGGCGCTGTTTTATCAAATTGAAGTCGTGAACCCCAACGATTGCGACCCCACCAAAATCAATGGCTATGGAGTCTCGCGTTCGAATATTGCCAACAATGGCATTGCTACCCTGAACGACGAAGGAGATATATCCTTTTCGATTTTTCCTAATCCCACCAATGGTGATTTGATTGTGTCAGTAGGGGAGTTCCTTCTTGGTAAAGTATTCAGACTTATGGATGGATGCGGAAGGGTATTGATGAGTGGAACATTGGGCGATTCCAACCAACTGATTCATACCAGTGAGCTTTCTTCTGGGACTTACTATCTCACTATCGTTTCATCAGGAGCTGTGAAGCGAATAGTCAAGCAGTAAATGTTTCTATAAAATTACTTTTCCATTTTTTTGGCTTCTTCCCAGAAAACATCCATTTCACTTAGGTTCAATGTGGAGATATCTTTTCCATTCAATGAAATGAGTTCCTCCATGCGTTCGAATCGTTTCATAAATTTGGCATTTGTAGATGCAAGTGCATTTTCAGGTTGAACCCCAATGAAACGCGCGTAGTTGATTAGTGCAAATAAGACATCACCGAATTCGTCTTCTTTTTTGTCGCTGTTTAAGTCAACTTCCGTTTGTAATTCCTGTATCTCCTCTTGGACTTTTCCCCACACATCTTCTGCCTTCTCCCAGTCGAATCCGATTCCCCGAACTTTCTCTTGAATGCGGGTGGCTTTCACCATGGCAGGAAGCGATTTCGGCACACCTGATAAAACCGATTTTTTCCCTTCAGTCAATTTGATTTTTTCCCAATTGGCCTTGACTTCCTCTTCCGTGTTGGCTTCCACATCGCCATAAATATGCGGATGACGGTGTATGAGCTTGTCACAAATGCCATTCAACACATCGGCGACATCAAAAAGTCCTTGTTCGCTTCCAATTTTACTGTAAAAAACAAGATGTAGAAAAACATCGCCAATTTCACCCTTCAACGACTCATAGTCTTTGTCTGTAATCGCGTCAGCCAATTCATAGGTTTCTTCGATGGTGAGGTTGCGCAAGGATTCAAACGTCTGCTTCCGGTCCCATGGGCATTTTTCCCGAAGGTCGTCCATCACGTTTAAAAGTCGTTCGAAGGCTTTGAGTCGTGGATCCATTTTTTTTCTGGCAAAAGTACAGTTAAATGGCATGTATGCATGTATCTTCGACTTGAATTGTACTTTTGTAGGCAATGAAGCGTATCGGCTTACTATCTGACACCCATGGCGACCTCGATCCACGTATTTTTGAATATTTCAAAGACGTTGATGAAATCTGGCATGCAGGAGACATCGGTCATTTTGATGTGGTGGATCAATTACGTAGCTTCAAACCTCTTCGTGGCGTATATGGGAACATCGACGATGCGATCATGCGCCGCGAGTTTCCAGAATTTAACCGGTTCTGGTGTGAGGAAGTCGAAGTGTTAATGACGCACATAGCTGGAAGACCTGGTAAATACAGCAAACCGCTATATGAGGAAATGGAAAAAAGGTCACCGAAGCTTCTCGTTTGTGGGCATTCCCATATTTTATTGGTACAAATGGACAAGCGGTACAACCTTCTGTGGATGAACCCTGGAGCGTGTGGAATAAAAGGATTCCATAAAGTGAAGACGGTATTGCGTTTTTGTATTTCGGGCGATCGTATCCATGATTTGGAGGCGATTGAATTAGGGAAACGCGCATGAAATGAAATTTTTCTATTTTCTTTGCGTTTCTGTATGCGCATGAAAAAACTCCTTGTTGTTATTTACGTTTTTACTGTTGCTTTGGTGAATGGACAAACCGGTGGAAATAACGGATTTGCAGTATTAGATTTAACGTTTTCTGCCCGTGCCGCGGGCTTAGCGAACGACTTCATCTCAGCAAAAGACCATGACATCAGCCTTGGAATTGCCAATCCGTCGTTGTTAAATGCCAAGATGCATGACCGATTAGCTTTTAATCACGCTTTTTTGGCGGGTGGTGTTAATTACGGAATGGTGGCATATGGCCGAGAATGTTTAGGGGGTGTACTGAGTTCTTCCATTAGGTACGTTAATTACGGTTTTTTCCGTCGTACGGGAATTGATGGTACGGAACAGGGGAGCTTTTCGCCTTTCGATTGTATTATCGGAGCCGGATATGGTCGGTCGCTAAACCCAAGGATATCGGTTGGTGCAAATGTAAATATCATCCTTTCTCAAATGGAGGTCTACAATGCGTTTGGGGCATCGGTTGACTTGGCAGGAACCTACACCTCGGAAAATGAAAACCTACTCGTTACAGCATTGGTGAAAAATGCGGGTTTTCAATTCAATAATTATTACACCAAGGAAAAAGATCCGTTACCGACCGAATTTCAGATAGCAACCTCTTATAAACTCAACCATGCCCCGTTCCGGTTTTCTTTGCTGGCGCATCACCTGAACCAATGGGACTTAACATACAACGATCCCAATGCGCAACCAACGATTGACGCTTTAACAGGAGACAGTGTTCCTGTTCCCAAAGCTGGATTTGTAGAAAAATTGGCCAGGCACTTTTCTTATCAAACGGAAATAATCGCAGGCAAACATGTGCATTTAAGATTGGGCTTTGATTACCACCGAAGACAGGAATTGAAGATAGATGAACGCCCGGGAATCGCTGGAATGACCTTTGGAACTGGATTGTATTTCAAAAAGTTCAATATTGATTATGGCTATAGCATCTATACCCGAGCGGGTGGAAATCACATGCTTTGTTTCACAACCCATCTTGGTTCATGGAAAAAATAGGGAAAGTGGCTCCTGACTGGTTATTTGCAGGATTTCATTGAAAGATTCCCAAAGGGTGATTTAAATCAATAATTACCTCTTCGTTCGAGCCTACTTTAGCAGAAATGTTAAAGTAAATGCTATGAAAAAAATAACGTACCTTTTTGGTGGATTGCTCTTTTGTTCAACCCTTTTTGCTCAACGACCTATTGAATCCAATCCTTTTTCACTTGAAGGAGGATTAAGCCTAAATTCAAATGCCAACACATTTAGTGCACCAATGATTAAGTTTCGCTACTTTGCAAACGATAACATCGCTGCACGTTTGGGCATTATGCATAGTTTTTCACGTGATATATACAAAGTATATGGCGCTGACAGCGATGGATTTCCAACCAAGGATTCCACGGGTACACAGACGGTGAAAAACGCTGAAACATGGATCAGTTTGGGGGCGTCCTACCATTTTTCGCAAATGGAACGTTTGTCGCCTTATGTATCGCTCGATGTGCTCATTGGCTTTGGCTCGTCGAATGAAGAATGGGAAGACTATGATTCACCTAGCGGTCCTGCCGTATTGGGAGGTGATGCTGGTGATGGCGATTACTTACGAGGCTCAAATGCAACTGTCGAACTTGCGGGTAATGGCTTTGGAATAGGGCTAGGTGCTGGCTTCGATTACTATTTTGCTGAAAACGTATTTCTTGGAGCAGAACTAGGTTTCAACCTTACCAGTATGCAAGATAGAGGCGGAGAGGTGACGGTAGGCTCCATGACTGTCGATATCCTTCCAATGGGCAGCAACTTGAACATTGCCAATAGTGCGAGTGCAACATTAAGGCTGGGTTGGCGATTTTAATCGTGTTATTCACCTTATACCTGGGTGTAAGGAGTTGAATACAGATAGAAACCCATCTGTAGTAACGTGAAATGTGTATTTTTACAGCATGACTGAAGGTACACTACTGACGATTGCTATAGATGGGTTTTCCTCTTGTGGTAAAAGCACGATTGCCAAAGCCTTAGCCTCCAAACTGCATTATGTGTTTATTGATTCTGGCGCAATGTACCGTGCGGTCACTCTGTATTTCTTGCGAAATAGGTGGATTGAAAATCAAGCGATCAGGTCGATAGATTTCAATAAGGCAATGGCAGAAATTGATGTTCATTTTCAATTCAATCAACTGACTTCATCTTCGGATGTTTACCTTAATGACGAAAACGTAGAAAAAGAAATCCGTACGCCTCTGATTGCTGAGAACGTCTCTAAAGTGGCTGCCATTCCGGTAGTTCGTGAAAAAATGGTTGCTTTACAAAGGGCAATGGGTGCCGGGGGTGGTGTCGTCATGGACGGTAGAGATATAGGAACGGTCGTTTTTCCAAATGCAGACCTTAAGATTTTTGTCACTGCAGATGCGGATGTTCGAGCCCAAAGACGGTTTAAGGAACTTAACGCAAAGGGTGAGTCGGTAACACTTCAGGAGGTCAAACAAAATTTATTGGAGCGAGACCGGCTAGATTCCACCCGGGAAGTTGCTCCATTGAAAAAAGCACAGGATGCACAAGAATTGGATACAACGCATTTAACCCAAGAAGAACAACTTCAAAAAGTCATGTCAATGGTTGAATTGACTTACATGAAAGAATGATATTCGCCATCAATTATCATCCATGAGGTTACCGCTGCCGTATCGATTGAATTCAATGCTGTTGGGAACACCTTTATAGTAAATATTCCCACTGCCCTCGGTTTGAGCCCGAAGAATGCATTGGTGCGCATTTATTCTTAAATCGGCCTGAGTTCTTGAAATCACTGTAATAGACTCTGCAATATTCAATCCATATGTATTACAGTAACCGTTGCTTCGAACGTTAAAAATGGCTTGGTTTGTATGTCCTTTCATGGTGAAATCACCGTAACCATGCGCGAGGGTTGCGGTAATGAGTTGAGCGTTTAACAACAGGTTTACCGGACCCGCTCCATCTCGAATGAGCAAAGTAAACCAATCCAGTTGCAAAGTATCGCGGCAGGTGAGGGGTTCAGTTCCTTCAAATTCAAGGTTTGATAAGTTTTTAAAGTGAATTTCAACCTTCACCCTCTGTTCGTAGGACCGCAAAAAGGAACATTTGTTTTCATTGTTCACCGTCAATAGCCCGTTTTCCACATTTACCCCAATAAAATTCAGCAGGTTCTTTCCACCGCTAATAACAACTTTTTCGGTGCTGTCCTGAACGAGTGTGCAAACAATGTGTTCTTGTACATTGATTTTGCTAAAGGTATTTACGTTTATGGTTAACGTATCTTCATCGCCCGCTTGTTTCCAGCATCTGCGATTCTCTGGCTTTTTGCAAGAAAATAACAGGAGCATGGCGCCTAAACAGAAAAGAAAATAGGGTTTATTCATTGCCTTATTTCTTGTAATTAAACGTATATCCGAATCCCCACTCCACATAATCAGCCCTTGCCCAATGGGTTTTTAATTGAATCTGAGCATTCAATCCGTTGTTGAAATAATACCGCATACCGATGCGATGGTACATTGGATCCTCAGGTTTGTATTTGTCCTTCACATAAGCACCCATACCTAATACAAAATGAAATTTATCCAAAGGCAATAAATAGGCAGCATATACGCCCATTTGAAGAATGTCCCATTGTGTTTTTGAGATTTCGGGTTTATACCCAAGAATGGCCTGTTTGGATATAATATCAAAACCCAGTTCTACACCCACTTTTGGTTTACTGAACCTGCGGGCATGTGCATTTAGCGCATAAACTCCATACTTTCGACCGTTGGTAGGGAAAATTTCTTTCATAGAGAGAATTCCCGTAATCCCATATAGCCATTTCTTCTGGGGTGTGACATAGGGAGAAGCTGTCATGTTATCTATCACCTTTACTGATGCTGTTACCTGTCTTGTTTTCTCCAGCGTTGGAAGATGAAAAAAATAATGTCCAAATCCGACAGAAATATAAGGAAGGTTGATTCCTAGATTAGGAACTTTATTTCCGCCATTGCTGAAATGTGTGAGGTCAAGACCCAAAGAAATGTAGCCAGACTTAAAACGGAATTCATTCTTGAGTCCGAGGCAAACCAATGCATTAAAATGGCTACTCATTGCCACATTTTTAGGGTTTTTGATGGGGTCATACACCTTATTTGTGTAGCCAAGTCCAGAACTTAATTTGCCGTAAAATTTGTATCGCCGTTTGGAAATAAATGGAAACTCCATGAACCCATACAAACCTGTGTACATACCTAAAATCTCCCTATTTCCAACGGAGCCAACGAACAGCGTTCCACCTATTTTGGGTTGCCGGTACGATCCGTGCCAAAATTTAGTTCCATTCGGAATAATGAAATAACTGATTTCACCTGCAAAAGAATGCTGTTGAGCCAAATGCCCCATTGTTCCACGATGTGCGGCCAAGAAACCGATTTTAGAACGGTACTCCAATCCCCATTCTTGCTGTGAATGGACCCCCCAAGAAGAGAGCACTGTCAATAAAAATATCAACTGCTTGAACATCGTAGTTCAAAGATAGGGATTTCCGTTATTGACACGGTGTGTTCGTGCCTACCTTTACGAAAAATTATTCACGAACTATGTAGCGATATTTAAAAATATACATATCTTTGCAATCCGAATTTCCACGGTGAAAACAAAACGATGTTTTTTGGTTGAAATACGATCTGCGGATGTGGTGAAATTGGTAGACACGCTAGACTTAGGATCTAGTGCCGAGAGGTGTGTGGGTTCGAGTCCCTCCATCCGCACCAAGTAAATGTGAACAGGATGGTCTCTTTAAGAGGCCATTTTTTTTGTTATTAAAAGAACTAAAAAAAGATACATGCAAGTAATTCGCCAAGATGTTGATGCGTTAAACGCTACCTTGAAAGTAGAGATTGCTCCAGAGGATTATGGTCAAAAAGTTAAGTCTAGCCTCGAAAAATACAGGAAAACAGCTAAGATACCTGGGTTCAGACCTGGGCATGTCCCTTTCGGACTCGTACAAAAACAGTATGGAAAAGCGGTCCTCGCGGATGTATTGAACGAGCTGATAAAAGAATCGCTGGATGGTTATGTACGTGACAACAATTTAAACATCCTTGGTGGACCACTTCCAAGTGAATCAAATGAAATGAATGGCGATTTTAACCAACCCGCAGATTTCACTTTCGAGTTTCAGATTGGATTTGCACCGGAAATCGAAGTGGACCTCGCCTCCATTACAGGTTTGGATTACAGTAAGGTTAAAGTAGACGCTGACCTATTAGAAAAGCAAATCATCGACCTTCGCCGTCGTTATGGCAAATTGTTGTCTGCAGAGGAGGTAGGAGAAGAGGATTTTCTGACGGTGCAATTGGTAGAGTTGGAAAACAACGAAATCAAAGCAGGTGGGTTCATGAAAGATGTGTCTTTTTTGGTTTCTAAGGCGAAGGAAGAGGTGAAATCATTGCTTCAAAACCTTGTCGTTGGGGATAAATTAACTATTGAAGCGAAACACTTAGTGGCCACACCAAAGGACTTAGAGGAATTGATGGGGTTGTCGCTTGAAGAAACGGAAGCGCTGAATGACTTTTTTCAAATGACCTTGAAAGATATCAAACGAATGCAACCTGCTGAATTGAATCAAGAATTGTTTGATCGCTTGTTTGGAGAAGGTGTAGTTACTTCTGAGGAAGACTTGAAAAATAGAGTAGAGGCAGATTTGTCAGAAATGTTTAACAAGGAATCCGACAAGTTATTCATGTTTAAGGTGTATGAGAAATTGTTAGACGAAACCAATGTGTCATTTCCTGAAGCATTTTTAAAGCGATGGATACTCAATACATCTGAAAAAGAATTGACCGAGGAGCAGGTTGAAACGGAGTACCCTTCGTATGAAAAGTCATTGAAATGGGAGCTCATCAAAGGGAAATTATTTGAGTCCCATGGGTTAAGCCTGACACAAGAAGAATTGGTGGATTATACCAAGAGCATGTTAGCAAGCAATTATGCGCAGTATGGAATCCCAGTTGTTGACGACAAGGAATTGACTCAAAGTGCTCTCAACTTTTTAGCAAAAAAAGATCAGGTTAGATCTATTTCAGACATGCTAACCGAGCAAAAATTGATTCATTTATTTAAAAACTCCATTGCATTCAAAGAAGTTTTTGTCACCAATGAGGAATTTAACCAATTGTAGGATTTATTCGTTTTTTTTAAAGAGATGCGCAATAATTCCTTATTATTGGTTAATTTCGTTACGTTCTAAGAAAATGATGGTCAAAACCTCGTTAATTAACCTAAAAACGTCATTATTACGGGCTGTATTAACCGCTTTTGGCTCGTTGTATTTTCTTATTTCGTTCGCTCAGCCCCACAAAGCTCTCAACTACAAAAATCCATATAAAAGCATTTACGGTCTTTCTTGGAGTATTATCAATGACAACGAGGACAGTCTTGCTTACTTGTTTGATGTAAAGCGTTGCTGGAACGGGTTTATTCTTCCATCGCGTATTTCTTACGATAAATACATCGGATACGGTTGGAGTTTTGAAGGAAGTCTTTCATACAACAAGTATAAGCCAGGAAAACTTGTGAACGATACGGCGACAGTGGGAGGGACCTGCCTCGCTTTGGATGCGAATATGCATTTAAATTTCAACCGATATGGCCGAGGTCAAACATTTGACCCGTTTCTAGTAGGTGGCTTAGGATTTACTTATCGTTCTAAAAAACCTCCAGGAGCGGAAAAAGCAATTGAGAAGAAATACACACCAACATTAAATCTAGCCATTGGTACCAACGTTTGGGTAACGGATAAGATTGGAATTCAATTGCAAATGCTTGGGAAACTTTCTCTTGCGAAAGAATTCATTAAAACCAAGAACAATTACGTTCAATATACGGTTGGTATTCTTTACAAGCAAACTAAAAAGTTCAAGTCACAAAGCTTTAGGTTCAAAAAACACTGGTGGACCATGAAGCCAAGAAAACGCAATAAAAAGAAAAGCCGTAGCAAACGCTAAGACGTGCTGATTCATTTAAAGTAGTTGTCAATTTCAAAACGCTGATTTGCTGTTTTCTTGATTTTCTAGTGTAATTCCTACATAACGTGATTAAACGCCGGAGCTGTTTCTTTCCTTCGTTAGAGAATGTTTAAACTTCTGCTGTTTTTGATAGTTTTATAAATCAAAAAGGCCGACGCACGTTTCAAATTCAGTTTGGTTAAGTTTCTCTTCAAAATTTTCCATCATGGAGGAGAAATCGGGCAAATTTCCGTATTTTTCTCTCAAAGAGTTCAAGGAAATCCTTTGATGCTTGCTTAATGGCATCAGTTGAAAAACGTGCTTTAGGCTGGATTAATTTCAGCTCCCTTTCGTATATGTCACCTAAGAATAACATCGAATGGCATCCGCATCTGCATGCCCCGCATGTTCTCCAGTTTTTGAAGTCGTTTGTAATACAATAGAAGTTCTTCTGAAATATCGCTTTGGGTTTCTGATTGTTCCAACTCCGATTCTTCCAGCATTTCAAGAAAATCGCCTAATTTATCTTCTTTCACAAGTGGATAATACAGTACTTTTCCTTTTTTGACGCCTATTTGTTTGGCTGCATAGTTCAATGCCTCGGTTAAGCCACCCAATTCGTCCACCAATCCGATTTGAATGGCGTCGCTGCCTGTCCACACCCTTCCTCGCGCAATGGCATTTACTCCGGCTATCGTCATTTTTCTTCCCGTGGATACCCTGTTCAAAAAGTCGCTGTATATTTCGTCGACTTCTACCTGCATCATGCCCAATTCCTCTGAAGTGAGTTTTCGGTTCAGGGAAAGCACTGAATGGCGGTTTGTGGCTGCCCTGTCGAAACTGATCCCAAGTTTATTTTCAAGCATTTTTCCAGTGTAGGGAATCATTCCAAAGACACCAATTGAACCAGTAATTGTTGTAGGTTCAGCGAAAATGCGGTGGGCTGGTGCGGCAATGTAATAACCACCGGAGGCTGCCACATCTCCCATGGAAACAATTACTTTCATTTTTTTTCGAGTCAATTCTACCTCCCGCCAAATTTCGTCGCTTGCCAGTGCGCTACCTCCTGGACTATTGATGCGAAAAACCACGGCTTTGATGCTTTTGTTTGCCCGAACATCCTGAAACAACTTGCAAATTTCCTCTGAACTGAGTCCGTCTCCATTCGTGGAAACCTCACCCTCGGCTACAATCACGGCGATATTGGGATCGTCGGATTTTGTAAGAACCTGGTCTTCTAAGAACCTGGCTTTTGCATACTTGTTGAAATCAGGCATTTTGAGCTCTTTCCCTTTTCCGATTTTGATGCGTTTTTTCAACAATTCCATCACTTCGTCGCGGTACTTTAAATCATCCACCATGCCAAATTGTTTTGCGTCTTTGGCTTTTCGAATCAACATGTTTTCGGCTACCTCGTTCAGTTTATCAACTGAAACACCTCTATCAGATGAAATATCCTTTCGGATGTCCAGCCACATGGATTGTAGGTAACGGTTGATCTGTACTCGGCTGGAATCGCTCATCTCTGTTAAGAAAAAGGGTTCAACCGCACTTTTGAAGTCGTTGTTTTTCCCGCGTATAATTTCGACTTCCACATCTAGCTTGTCCAGTGTGCCTTTGAAAAAAGCGAGTTCAGCCCCAAGTCCAGTGAATTCCATTACGGAAGTTGGAAAACAATACACTTCACTAGCCACACTACTCAAGTAATAATCACGCTGAGTAATGACCTCTCCTTTGTTATAAGCAATAATAAATTTCCCAGATTTTTTAAATTCTTTCAGGGCATTTCGAATTTCTCTTGCTGAAGAAAAACCGCAATTTAAGTCATCCAATTCCAAGAACAAACCCTTGATTCGGTCGTCATTTTTTGCATGTTCGATGCCGTACAAAATGGCACTCAACCCTGTTTTCTTTTCAAGTTGAAAAGTTCCTGCATTCAATTTGGTTTCACTTTCCTCACCGATGTCTCCCTTGAAAGTCATGTGCAAAATAGTGTTGTCTTCAATTGTTGCGGCAGGAGGAGAAAAGCTCTCGAAACTCCCAATGATTCCGCCTAACATAAGGAAGAATAAGATAATTGAAACAACGGATGCAACTAACACAGCAACAAGACTAGGCCAGAAAACACCTGAAAAACTTATTTTTTTATTTTCCATTTTGTGCAAATTTGAATAAAGATAACTAAGAAAATACTGCCTTTAGAATGTTTTTAGTGAAATCTCCTTATTTATTCCGTAAATCAAATAATTGGACATAAAATACCCAACGTTTTGTTCGTTTTTACGTAATTTAAGGGTCGTAAAATTGAACTTAGTAAAAATGAACTTTTCTACCTCTTTGTTTTTGTGCTTCTTTGCTATTGGAAGTGTTGCCTTTTCTCAGGATTATTCAAGGGTTAAAATTTTCGCGAATGCGGAGGAATTGAACCAGTTGCGTAACTTGGGTGTCACGGTCGATCATGGTACGTATAAAGAAAATACCTTTTTCATTTCCGATTTTTCGGCTCAGGAAATTCAAATCATGCAGCAATATGGATTCACTTATGAAGTATTGATCCCTGATGTGGTCACCTACTACGCAAATCAAAACAATCAGTTCACTCCTACGCCTAAAAATGCTGCTTGTACCGGAGGATCTGGTGGTTCAGCTGGGCTTGTTCCTGCGGCGCCTTCAAATTTTAACCTAGGTACCATGGGCGGTTACTTGAAGTACAATGAAATGTTGGCTGAACTTGATGCCATGGCTGCCCAATTTCCGAACTTAATAACCGTGAAAACCCAAATTTCAAATTTCCTTACCCATCAAAATCGTCCAATTTACTATGTGCGATTGTCGGACAATGCAAATGTGGATGAACAAGGGGAGCCTAAGGTACTTTATACTGCTATTCACCACGCCCGTGAACCAATGAGTTTGATGGAAACCATTTTTTATATGTGGTATTTATTGGAAAATTATTCCAGTAGCGAGGAAATTCAGTACTTGGTGAACAACATGCAATTGTATTTCGTTCCATGCATCAATCCGGATGGGTACGTATACAACGAATCCACCAACCCAAATGGTGGAGGAATGTGGAGAAAGAACCGACGAAACAATGGGGGTAATGTGTATGGTGTAGATTTGAACCGAAACTATTCATATGGTTGGGGAACGACAGGTACCAGCACAAATACGAGCAACGACACTTACTGTGGTCCTTCACCATTTTCCGAACCAGAAACCCAAGCCATTCGATGGCTCGTACAAAATAACGATTTTATTACAGCTTTCAATGCCCATACCTACGCCGAAGCTATCCTTTTTCCAATTGGTACAACAAATGCAGAATTCGCTGATCACCATGATTATTTCCAAGCAGAAACCAATCACATGGCTCAGTACAATGGATACACTGCTATGAAGAGTTCAGGCTTGTACCCAGCTTCCGGAGATTCCGATGATTACATGTACAAAGTGGATATTGGTGTAGGTCAGAAGGATACCATTTTCGCTCATACACCTGAAGTAGGAACCGCTTTTTGGCAGCCGTCATCACAAATTGTCTCTACCTGCCAGGAAATGGTGTTTCCAAACTTGGTTTTGGCGCATATTACTAAAAAATATGTGGTGGTCAAGGACGCCGACCCAAGTAATATTACAACGCTAAGTGGTAACTTCAACCATACCGCCAACCGCCTTGGAAGAGAAAACGGGCAAGTAACTGTTTCGATTCAACCTCTCCAAAACATTGTGAGTGTTGGTAATTCTGTTACCCATGATTTGGCCTTAATGGCTACTGCCAATGGCGCAATTTCGTATACGCTCAACCCATCCATTCAGTTTGGGGATGTGATTCAATATGTACTTCAAACAAACAATGGACTTTGGACAAAACGTGATACCATTACAAAAACGTATGGAGCATATACGTTGCAAGCAGTTGAAGATGCTACTACAAATACGAATTGGACTGGAACAGGTTGGGGTACTACATCCTCCACATTTGTCTCTGCATCAAAATCATTCGCGGATTCTCCAACAGGGAATTACAGTAACAATGTTACGCGGAATTATACCTACACGCCAGCGATTGTCCTTACTAATGCTACTGCTGCCATGATCACCTATTATGCAAAATGGAACATTGAGGCCGATTACGATTACGTGCAGTTTCAGGTTTCAACCGATAATGGCGCGACATGGGTTGCACAGTGTACCAATTATACCAATGCCGGAAACAATGCCAATGGAAGTGTGCAACCGCTCAACAAACCTGTTTATGATGGTGTTCAGACGAGTTGGGTACTCGATGAAGTTAGTCTTAGTGATTACCTCGGCCAAACCATTCGCGTTCGTTTTCAGCTAAAATCGGACGGAGGAACGACTGGAGACGGCTTTTACTTTGATGATTTCAAAGTGCTTTACAACGAACCTGGGCAGGCAGTTCCTCCATCGGCATCGTTCAATACCAGTTCATCGTCTACTTGCGTTGGTACAAACGTCACTTTTTCTGATTTATCTACTGGAAATCCGACCTCTTGGAGTTGGGATTTTGGGGATAACAGCACGTCAACAACTCAATCGCCAACACACGTGTATCAAACCCCTGGTTCATATACAGTTACGCTTACTGTCTCAAACGCAGCTGGATCAGATGTATTCCTGGTAACTCCGTTTGTTGTTAACGCCTTGCCAACGGTTACGCTAACTTCCAACGATGCGGATAATACCGTATGCATTAATAACGGATTGGTAAATTTGACAACTACCCCTTCAACTGCTGTTTGCACTGGAAATGGGGTTTCCGGAAACACATTTAATCCACTCACCGCTGGAATTGGTTTACATCAAATTGCAGCTTCCTTTACCGATCAAAACGGTTGTGTAGGAACACAAACATTGAGCATAGTGGTAGAAAATTGCGCATCAATCGAGAACCTCGAAGCAAGCGGTATCCGAATAGTTCCAAACCCTAATAGCGGATTGTTCTATATCGATGGTCTAGAACTAGGCAATACCTACCGTATTTTTGATGTGAATGGGAAATTAATTCATGAAGCCGAGGCAACGCAAAAATTTGAATGGGTTGAGTTTGACGTGGTGACACAGGGTGTGTATTACCTTCAAACCACCAAAAACGGCTTGTTGGGACAAATGAAGTTTGTAGTGCTGTAAGGTTAACACTATGTTGTTAGCTATCCAGCATATCAAAAAATGAAAGGCGGAGTTCTTCTTTTTCGTTTCGAATGTAATTAAGAAATTCTTGTGCCGAAGGCGAGAGCTTTTTGTTTTTCATCCATACGATATGCCACGTAGAATCATCTGGTAATAGCTTGTGTTCGATAAGCCTTAATTGGCCATTAAGCAACTCATTTTGAAGACCGATAAGAGGCATGAGTGACCAGCCTAGGTTGGCGATAACCGCTTGTTTGACGGCCTCATTTGAGGTCAATTCTAACCGTTTGTTGTTTTTCCAAGAGTATTTATCAAGAAATGCCTCCATCACTTGCCTGGTCGATGAACCCACTTCTCGCAAAATATAAGGAAGTTCTTCGCTACTCATTAATTCTTTCCAAGTCTTGATGCGATTCTTACCAGAGCATACAAGAACAAGTTTGTTTGGAAATAGTTCCTCTGATTGAAGCGAATCATTGTCATGCAAAACAGGTATCAAACCAAAATCTACCGCATTATTTGAAAGGCTTTCAAGAACACTTTGGCGGTTGGTAACATCTAGTTTCAGGTGAACCCCAGGATGCGTTGATAAAAACGTTGAAAGCAGATGCGGTGCCACATATTTCCCAGTAGAAACTGAAGCCATTTTAATTGTACCGCTTAAATTACCCATCATACGCTGTGTATGCTCCTCGATAGCGTCTACTTGACCTACGATTTCTTGAGCCTTAACCAGAATTTCTCGCCCGTATTCCGTGAGGTATAATTGACGTCCGATTACCTCCGTCAAAGGAAAAGGAAATTGGTCCTGAAGGTTGCGCATCTGTATGGAAACGGCAGGCTGGGTCATGTGCATTTGTTCAGCAGCTCGGGTCATACTAGCGTTTTCAGCTACAGCCAAAAATATTCTTAATTGATGCAAGGTAAAGTCCATAAAAAAAGATCATGATTTATTTAATAAAATTAAATAAAAATTATCAATCTATTTAAATCAACTTTGTAATTATGACGGGAAAACTTATAGATGGGGAATTCACCGCAGATCAAGCGCGTGAATTACTGCTTGCACTGATAGGATTTAAAATTAAGTTTCATGAATTTGAAATATTTAAAAGCCATGAATTTCGAGACATTGACATTGAAAGCCATGGCGAGCGCATTCGTGAACTTAAAGAGCTTAAAGAACAGGTTGTTATTCATTTAAGTCTTGCGAATGCTACAGACATGTTGATGAAAATAAACTGTGAAATAGACATTGAATTACTGATTTCAAACAATCGGCAACGAAATGTAGATTCGCTTTAAAGGTTAGGTTAAGAACAGCTTGTATTCAAGTGGATTGGCTATGTTTGAGGGTAGGAAATTAACGATAATAACCAAACATGATAAGGAAAAAGCCATTGGTCCAATTTTAAGCGAAGGTCTTGGCGTTATTTGTACTTCATCCCATGGTATTGATACCGACCTACTTGGAACATTTTCTGGTGAAATTGAACGTACACAATCTCCTGTGGATGCAGCTCGAGCCAAATGCAACATGGCCATTAACGGTCATGATGTAGACCTAATAGTGGCAAATGAAGGTTCTTTCTTTCCTCATCCCATGGTTCCCTTTCTAACAATTAGCGAAGAGGTAATTATCTTGCTTGATCGGCGCAATGATTTTGAATTTTACACTAAACGTATTTCAAAGAATATTACCGCTTTCTCTGAGCAAATCACCAACGATCTCGATGTATTCAGGTTTCTTGATAAAACCGATTTCCCTAACCATAACGTCATTATTTCATGTCGATTGGATGGCGTATTTCATGCATACAAGGACTTTTTAGATAGGAAGGATGTGATAACTAACGTTAACGCGCTTTTAGCTGTTGGAGCAGGAGAACTTACCATCGAAACGGACCTGCGAGCCATGAACAACCCTACCAGAATGTTCGAAATCGGCGAGGCAACTCGTTTTTTCGTCGATGAACTTCTGTCGAGATGTCCAAATTGCATGCGGTATGGCTTCGTAGTTACTGAAGTAATGAACGGATTGCCTTGTATTTCTTGTGGTTTGCCAACAGCCACTCCCAAGGAAAAGAGAAAGGTATGCAAGGGATGTGGGTATGATGAGAAGGAACCTTTCGACAATCAGAAGAAGTGGGAGGAGCCACAATTTTGTTTAAATTGCAATCCTTAAAATGATTACAAACGCTCTTACAGATGCCATAAGTCGCCTTGTTTCAGGTGAACCGGTAGCGATTCCAACAGAAACCGTTTACGGATTGGCTGCAAATGCCTTCGATCTCGATGCGATCTCAAAAGTATACCAATTGAAAGGTCGTCCAGAGTGGAATCCGTTGATTGTTCATATTGGCAAAATGGAACAGTTATCGAGCCTTGTGGTAGAGATTCCTCAAAAGGCGAGGTTAGTAATGGAACATTTTTGGCCCGGACCATTAACGGTTGTTTTAACCAAGGCGGATGCTGTGCCAGATTCCGTTACCTCCGGACATAAGACAGTTGCAATCAGAATGCCTGCGCATCCAGTTGCATTGGACCTTCTTCAACAGTTGCCTTTTCCCTTGGTAGCGCCAAGTGCAAATCCTTTCAGCAGGATCAGCCCAACCGATGCAAAGAGCGTCGATGCTTATTTCGGAGACGCTTTGTTGGTATTGGACGGAGGTCCTTGTGATGTCGGTATTGAGTCAACCATTTTGTCATTCAAGGAAGATTTGCCGCAAATACTTCGTTTGGGAAAAATCACACAAAACGAAATTGAGTCGTTAATTGGTCGAGTGGAGGTGAAAAACACCCCCACCGAAAAACCCGAAGCTCCAGGAATGATTCGTACTCATTACGCACCAACCACACCCGCGTTTTTCATGCAAAATCCAATGGAGGTTCTACACGATGTATCAAACTTGAATGTCGGATGTGTGTTCTTTACTGAGCAATTGAATGTACCGATTGGTATCTATAGCGTGGTGTTATCAAAAAGTGGAAGTTTGGAGGAGGCTTCTAAAAACCTATTTGCTACGTTGAGTGAGTTGGATCGTGGCGGGTTTGACCTACTTTTGCTTCAAGCTTTTCCTGATGAAGGAATGGGATTGGCTGTTAACGACCGCTTGTATAGGGCATCGTTGCCGATGTCACGCTTGAAAGAGTTTTTGAATAGTTAAGAACGCTCGGATTTTTAGTGGTGCCTTCCACTAGCCATGCATGGTTTCACTTTTTCCGTATTTCTCCATTAACGACGCTTCAAATTCCAAAAAATCCTGCCATCGCTCATCCACATCGATACCCTTGCCATACTTTCTTGCAAATCCAATGAATGTGCTGTAATGCCTCGCTTCGCTTTCCATTAAATCCCGGTAAAACACCTTTAAATCATCGTCATTAATTTGTTCCGATAAAATTTTAAACCGTTCACAACTCCGGGCCTCAATCATGGCAGCAAATAGCATTTGATTCACAAAATGGCTTTCTTTTGGTCCGCCACTTTTATGTTGACGCAAATAGGCTGCCAAATCATTCACATAGGGATCCTTACGCTCAAAGCCTAATTGCATTCCACGATCTAAAAGTTTTTGATGTACCATACGGAAATGTTCCATTTCCTCCTGTGAAATGGCTATCATGGCCTCGACCAAATCGTTGAAATGTGGGTACTGTATGATCATGGAAATGGCATTGCTCGCTGCTTTTTGTTCGCAATAGGCATGATCTACCAATATTTCCTGAATATTTTTCTCTACTATATTCACCCACCTTGGGTCGGTTGCCAATCTCAATCCTAACATGTGTGCAAAGAAAATAAATTCGACAAAGAACGAGTCTTTGTCAGAGAAAAAACAGCCTGTTTTTCTGAATATGTCAAGGAAATATGAATTAACAGTGACGATGGCATTGAATATCGGGCTATTGCTTACCTTTGATTGTTATAGATTTAGTTTAAAATGACGCGTTTCTTTATTTCTTTGGGATTTGTATCCCTTTTTTCGGTTCCTGTTTTTTCTCAAACCAAAAAGGCTCCAAAATTGGTCGTAGGTATTGTCGTAGATCAAATGTGTTACGATTACCTCTACCGGTTTTATGACCGTTTCGGAAAAGACGGATTTAAGGAACTAATGAACAATGGTACCAACTGCCGGAATACGCATTATAATTATGTACCGACATACACAGGGCCTGGGCATGCATCTATATATACTGGTACCACACCTTCCAACCATGGAATTGTTGGGAACGATTGGTACGATCGGAAATCAAGTCAATCTATAAATTGCGTAGATGATTTCAGTGTTCAACCAGTCGGTTCCTCCTCGAGCGATGGGAACTGTTCACCAAAAAATTACAAAACACATACCGTTGGCGACCAATTGCGCCTGACATCTAATGCTTCAAAGGTTATTGCCATGTCGATCAAAGACCGAGGAGCCATCCTTCCAGGAGGTCATCTAAGCAATGGAAGTTATTGGTTTGATTACCAAACAGGAAAGTTCATCACTAGTAGTTTTTATAAGCAATCGTTACCAACATGGGTCAACGATTTCAATAACCGAAATGTAGTCGAGGAGGCTTTGAAAACTCCTTGGGTTACGCTTTATCCTGCAGAAACCTATACATCCTCCAATCCTGACAATTCACCTTACGAACGTATTTTACCCGGTAAAACAACGCCAACTTTTCCTTATGACTTACCGAAATTAAAGGAATCTGTTCCCTCAACTCGTCTGTTTACACTACTTCCTGCAGCCAATACAGCCCTTACAGACCTTGCGATTGCTGCATTAGCAAACGAAAGCCTTGGTATTGATCAAGCTCCAGATATGCTATGTATTAGTTATTCTACTCCCGACATTGCTGGTCATACCTTTGGTCCATATTCGGTTGAAATTGAGGATATGTACCTTCGCTTGGACAAGGAAATCGCACGTTTATTGACATCTTTAAGGAAATCCTGCGGTAAAAAAGGGTTTACCCTTTTTTTAACAGCGGACCATGCCGTTGTTCCTGTCCCACAGCAACTGATTGACCTCAAAATGCCTGGGGGGTATGTTGCCCTCGCTGAAAAGTTGACGGCCCTGGACAGTGCATTGAAAGTCAACTATAATGCACCTGTTTTCTTGAAAGAAGATAACTTGAACATTTACCTAAATCATCAAGTTATTGATTCACTTGGTCTCAACTTGTTTTCGATTCAACAGGAAGTTTCAAAATGGATTTCGGGCTGGGAAAATGTGAAGGCTGTTTATCCTGCCATGGAACTAGAAAATTCAGCTTCTGACGATGAATGGAAAGATATGCTCAGAAAAGGGTACCACAAAGAGGAAAGTGGGGATGTCCTATTTATTCTCGAACCAGGCTATATTTCAGTAGACCGTGACGATCCAACTGAGCATGTTGGGACTACACATGGTTCAGCATTCAATTACGATACGCATGTGCCCTTATTATGGTATGGCGCAGGAATTAAAAGTCAAGAAGTACACCGACACATCGAAATAACGGATATAGCAGCAACGCTCATTCCGCTGCTGAATTTGCAACGCAATGGCGCCATGACAGGCGAACCAATACTTGAACTGCTTGATCGTTAAAAAGAAGTTTAAGGTTTTTAAAGTTGTACCTTTGATCCATGGAGCCAGGGAATTTGGATGAGTGGTTCAGTAAGCGCCGCGCTCGAAGAAAAGAGTTAACTTCTGACAATTTGTTTTCTAAGATTGTTTCTGGTGATAAACAGGCGCTTAGTTCAGCCATTACACTGGTTGAAAGCTCGGCTATCGTGCATAAAAAAGAAGCACAAAGCCTGGTTAAAAAATGCTTACCACATAGTGGAAATGCATTAAGGATCGGTATCACAGGCGTGCCAGGGGTGGGTAAAAGCACCTTTATTGAGGCGTTTGGAAGCTTGTTAGTGCAGCTTGGAAAGCGGGTCGCTGTTTTGGCCATAGATCCCTCTAGTTTGAGTAGTGGAGGAAGTATACTTGGGGACAAAACGCGCATGCCCCATCTTTCCGTTCATCCAAATGCCTTTGTTCGGCCCTCGGCTGCAGGTTCAACGCTTGGAGGCGTAGCTGCAACAACCCGAGAGTCAATTTATCTCTGCGAAGCTGCTGGGTTCGACATCATTTTGATTGAAACGGTTGGCGTAGGACAATCTGAGACATTGGTACATTCCATGGTTGACTTTTTTTTACTTCTTATGCTCAGTGGTGCTGGAGATGAACTGCAGGGAATGAAGCGTGGCATCATGGAAATGGCGGATTTGTTGGTTATCACTAAGGCGGATGGAAACAACGTCGCACAAGCAGAAGTAGCGGCTAAAACCTATAACAATGCCTTACATCTTTTCCCAAAAAAAGAAAGCAACTGGACAGCAAAAGCAACAACCTGCAGTGCGCTTGAGGAGAAAAATTTGGAAGCAGTTTGGGAGATCATAGAACGCTTTTACCGGCATGCACAGGCCAATGGATGGATAGCCCATCAACGAAAGGAACAGGATAAACAATGGCTAATGGAAGTGTTGAAGGATTTGATACTGAAGGACTTTTTTCAAGATACCTATTGGAAGGATAGATTACAAGAAATGGAAGAGCAGGTTCGCCAAGGGGAAATAACCTCACTTCAAGGAGCAGAATTACTTTTCAACTCGTTTAAATCAACATGAAAAAACAAGAAATACCCTTTTCAATTGAGGGCGATTACATCGATTTGTTGCAATTGCTCAAAGCCACCGGGATTGCTTCGACTGGAGGTCATGCGAAAATAATGGTGGAAGAAGGATTGATAGTTCGAAATGGCGAGCCTGAATTCCGCAAACGAGCAAAGTTGAAACGGGGCGACGTGGTCGAGATGAAGGGAATTAAAGTACGCTTGCAATGAAGAATTGTTAAAACAAATCCTGCAATTCTTTCTTTAAGTACTCGGTCGTAATTTCGGTTGGCAACTGACCAATTTCTGCTACAAGTTCGAAAACTTTTGCTGATAAGTCCATTCCTGTAGATGTTGGCTGCATCTGATTCCCAGCTATATTGATAATCTTTATGGTTTCTTCCTTTGAGTTCTTTACCATTTGCCATCCTTGAGGAGAAACAAACAACTGCTGTGCAACATTGTGATCGTACTCTTCTCTTATTGCCTTAAGAAATTCAGCTTGTAACGCCTTTGCAGGTAAGCCTGGATTGTGTAAACGCATGACCAGACTATTCGGATGAATGCGCTCCATAAGCAGCACAGATCGCTGATAGGCTTCCACTCGGGAAGGGAGAAAATACTCCTGACGCTGACGACGGAGTTCCACTTGCATTTGAATTACTTCTTTAGAAGTTTCACGACGTAAAAAGAAAATCGCTGTTAATAAAACGCCTCCAGCAGGAAAAATAATCAAGGCAATCTGTAAAACAACATCCATACACACTCTTTTAAACAAAGATACAACGCAAAAACGGATTTCTTAGCTGTGGTAACACATTTGCCTGTTCAATCGGCAATTTATATTAATTTCAAGCCAAAATCGAAAAATGGACAGTTGGATTATTGTTACTGTATTGGGCGTGTATTTCGGTGTACTGGTTGTCATCGCCTGGTTAACCTCGCGCAACGCAGATTCAGAATCATTTTTTACGGGAAATAAACAAAGCCCTTGGTACATCGTGGCCTTCGGTATGATAGGGACCTCACTCTCGGGCGTGACGTTCATATCTGTTCCCGGTTCAGTGGGCGCGAATGCGTGGTCATATTACCAGTTGGTCCTTGGTTTTTTCATTGGATATTTCGTCGTAGCTTATGTGCTCCTTCCGTTGTACTATAAGTACAATTTGAATTCCATCTATAAATACCTCGAAATTCGCCTTGGTTTTAATGCTTACCAATGGGGTGCAGGGTATTTCATACTATCTCGGACGCTTGGCGCCACAGTCAGGCTTTACCTCGTTATAAATGTCCTTCAACTTTTTGTTTTTGAAGAGCTGGGAATGCCTTTCTGGTTTACCACTTTGCTAATTATGACCATGATCGTTTTGTATACCTTGAAAGGTGGGGTGAAAACAATTGTATGGACCGATACCTTGCAAACGACGTTCATGTTATTGGCGCTTGTGGTATGCATATTTGCCATACAGGATGCAATGAACTGGTCGTGGGCAGATGTCTGGGCGAGCATGAAGAAAGATGACATGACAAGGATGTGGGGAACAGATATACTGAAAAAGGACCACTTTCTAAAGCATATTCTTGGTGGTGCGTTTATTACGATAGCTATGACGGGTCTTGATCAAGAAATGATGCAAAAAAACATCAGTGTCAAAACCTTGAAGGATGCACAGAAAAACATGGTAACGTTCAGTTTTGTATTGCTGCTAGTGAATGCCCTCTTCCTGTTCCTTGGTGGAATGCTTTACCTTTATGCGAAACAAAATGGATGGGAGTTCGCTCCTGACGATACCTTTCCAACGATCGTCAAAGATCATTTGCCGAAAGGCATTTTTATTATCTTCATTATTGGACTCATTTCGGCGCTTTTCCCCTCTGTAGATGGCGCCATAACCGCATTAACCGCGTCGTTTTGCATCGATATTTTGGGATTTCAGCGAAAGAACGTGCTCACTGAAGAACAACAAGTCAAGAGACGCCAAATAGTGCACATGGTCTTTGCTTTGTTATTTACATCGCTTGTATTCCTCTTTAAATGGATCAATGAGAAAAGCATTGTTGATTTGATTTTCCTTATTGCCGCTTATACCTATGGCCCACTACTGGGATTATTCGCCTTTGGAATTTTAACCAAACGCAAAATCAACGACTGGATGGTGCCTGTGGTTTGCATCGCTTCGCCCTTGATATGTTATTTCCTCGATAAATATTCGAAAGAATTGTTCAGTGGTTATATTTTTGGCAACGAAATGCTCATCGTTAATGGCTGCATAACGTTTTCATTGCTGTTCCTTTCAAGTACTCGCACAGCGAACATGTCTATTGAACAGAACCATTGATAAATAAAAGCTAGGTTTTAACTAAAGCATGGTAAATACGATCAGTTAAAGCTAACAAAAAGAGAAAGATGACTATCAATTTACACGATAACGGTTTACACTTGAGGTTTGCCCCTCTGACCCTGACCAGGCCCTTGGCAGAATTGAGAATAGGAGTGTTTACCATTCGCGAACGATGGAAAATGTACTTTCCAGAAGTAGAACTAGGATACATTACCGAAGCGTATTTATCGCGAAAATATGCGGCAATCGAAAATGCATCACTTGAAATAAATGCATCGGTTATTCCTAGTCAATCCATGATTGAGGCCATTCAGTCCCTTCCTGATGACTCCATTTTGACTGTCGGTGAAACTTGGATCGCGCGTAAGGGTTTGGGGATTAATTCCCTTGATTTTAAGGGGGATACCCCCCTTATTCTTTCTCAAAGGTGGCATTTATTTCAGCACAACGAGGCCGTTTTACGACAGGATTTTGAACAATTTACCAAAGGACGAAAAACGTCTCCGCTTAGTAAAAGCAATACCTTAATCGGTAATCCATCTCACTTATTTATAGAGGAAGGGGCAACGGTAGAAGCTGCGGTAATAAACGTAACTAGTGGACCTGTTTACATCGGACAAAATGCCGAAGTGATGGAAGGATGCCTCATACGAGGTCCTTTAGCACTTTCCCAACATGCGTGCCTTAAAATGGGAGCAAAGGTATATGGAGCAACGTCTATTGGTCCTCATTGTAAGGTTGGAGGAGAAGTGAATAATGTGGTGTTTTTCGGATATTCCAACAAAGGCCATGATGGTTTTCTGGGTAATGCTGTCGTGGGGGAATGGTGTAACTTAGGGGCCGACACGAATGCCTCCAATTTGAAAAATACGTATGGAAATATAGAGGTATATTCTTATGAAACCAATTCGTATGTTTCATCGAACGAACAGTTTGTTGGGTTGTGCATGGGGGACCATTCAAAATCCGGAATAAATACCATGTTTAATACAGGAACCATTGTTGGGACCCATTGCAATATATTTGGTGCTGAATTTCCCACAAAACATATCCCCTCCTTTAGTTGGGGAGGTGCCTCTGGCTTTAACACCTACCAATTGGAACGAGCAATTCAACATGCCAACAACATGATGAATCGACGCGGTTTGGCACTTTCTGACGAGGATATGGCGATTTTTAAACACGTATTTGGCAAAAAATAAGACAAAATAGCAGACTTCTGTCAGTGGCATGTACTTTGACAAAGCCAGAACGGCCAACCTATTGCTTTTGCATCCTAGAAGAAGTTCTTAAGGCCGTAAATTCACATGTATGAATGATTTTTTTGACAATGATAGTTTAGAGTTTAATCAATCCATAAATCCGGATGCCGAGTTTATTCCATTGATTACGGCGGAACAGGAGGAGGACATGAATCGTGAGGTTTTCCCGGAAGTATTGCCTATTTTACCTCTTCGCAACAACGTCTTATTCCCTGGAGTGGTAATTCCAATAACGGTCGGGAGAGATAAGTCCATTAAACTCGTTCAGGATGCCAACACTGGACATAAAATCGTTGGAGTGGTGTCGCAAAAGAACCAAGAGGAGGAAAATCCGGGATTCAGTGACTTGCACAACGTTGGAACTGTGGCTCAAATTATTCGCCTGCTCAAAATGCCCGATGGGAGTTCCACGATTATCATTCAAGGAAAACGGCGTTTTGAAATCCTTGATCCAATTGGGAGTGAGCCATATTTGACAGCTAGGGTGGGAATGCTGGATGAAACTCCGGTAGATCAAGAGGACAAAGAACTTCAACTCATGTTTAAGTCCGTTAAGGACCTTGCTCTTCAGATTATTAAAGAAAGTCCCAACATTCCGACGGAGGCCTCCTTTGCCATTGGAAACATTGACAGCCCAACATTTTTAGTCAACTTTATTTCATCGAACATGAATGCAGATGTTTCGACTAAACAGGAAATGTTGGAGGAGTTGGATTTCAAGGTTCGGGTACATAAGGTTATGGAGCACCTCACCATGGAAATGCAGATGTTGGAGATGCGCAACGAAATTCAATCGAAAGTCAAGCGTGACATGGACAAACAACAGCGCGAGTATTTCCTGCATCAGCAAATGCGAACTATTCAGGACGAGTTGGGAGATAACCCACATGAAATGGATGTCCGCGAAATGAGAAAGCGTGCGCACAAAAAAAAATGGAGCGATGCGGTTGCGAAGCTTTTCAAAAAAGAACTGGAAAAGTTACAACGTATGAATCCCCAAGGGGCTGAATATTCAGTGCAGCTGAATTTTCTTGATTTATTATTAGACTTGCCTTGGGGGGAATACACGAAAGATAACTTGGATTTAAACCGCGCAAAACGCATTTTAGAACGCGATCATTTTGGATTAGAGAAAGTCAAAGAACGCATTTTGGAATACCTCGCAGTATTGAAGTTGAAGGGAAATATGAAGTCTCCTATACTTTGTTTTTATGGCCCTCCGGGTGTAGGAAAAACATCCCTAGGTAAATCCATTGCAGAGGCGCTTGGTAGAAAGTATGTCAGAATGTCACTTGGTGGATTGCACGACGAGGCAGAAATTCGTGGGCACCGCAAAACCTACATCGGTGCCATGCCAGGACGTATCATTCAAAACATCAAAAAAAGTGAGAGTTCAAATCCAGTTTTTATTCTGGATGAAATCGATAAGCTTGGACGCAGCAACCATGGGGATCCGTCTTCGGCCTTGCTGGAAGTTCTTGACCCAGAGCAGAACAGTGCGTTTTACGACAACTACATCGAAACTGAATACGATTTATCGAAAGTATTGTTCATCGCCACGGCAAACAGCCTTTCCTCTATTCAAGGACCATTGAAAGACCGGATGGAAGTCATTGAAGTGAATGGGTATACTGTGGAAGAGAAAATTGAAATTGCTCGCAGGCATTTACTTCCCAAACAATTGGAAGAACATGGTATCGTAAAAGACAATATTTCCGTCGATAAAAAGGTATGGGAGAAATTAATTGAGGAGTATACTAACGAGTCTGGAGTAAGGGGCTTGGATAAAATGGTTGCAAAACTGGTGCGTACTAGGGCCCGTCAAATTGCTATGGAAGAGGAGTATGTTCCAAAAGTGAGCACAGACGATTTGTTCACGTTTCTGGGGGCAGGTAGAGGAAAACAAAAGTACGAGCACAATGAAGTAGCAGGAGTGGTTACTGGTTTGGCATGGACAAGCGTTGGTGGCGATATCTTGTTTATTGAATCTTCCATCACCAAAGGAAAGGGTAAGCTTACCCTTACTGGTAACCTGGGCGATGTAATGAAAGAATCAGCAGTTATTGCGCTGGAATACTTAAAAGCACATAGCCATTGGTTGGGATTGTCTCAAGAGTTGTTTGATAAACATAATGTCCATATACATGTTCCGGAAGGCGCAACGCCCAAGGATGGTCCTTCAGCAGGAATTACGATGTTGACATCCCTGGCATCTTTGTTTACGCAACGTCGTGTGAAGAAAAACCTTGCAATGACAGGTGAAATCACCCTAAGAGGCGAAGTTCTCCCTGTTGGAGGAATAAAGGAAAAAATTCTGGCAGCCCGTCGGGCGGGGATCAAAGAGGTGATCCTTTGTGAAAAGAATAAAAAAGACATTGATGAAATCAGCGAACAATACCTCAAAGGGTTAACTTTTCATTACGTTACCAAAATGAAGGAGGTGTTGAATATCGCGCTCACAACCGATTCCGTGAAAGAACCCGTGGTTTTGTCATAAGTCAAATACTAATTTGACTGTTGTTCCTTGGCTTGAACACATCGTTTTTATGTTGCCTTCAAGTTGTTGAGACAACGCCGAAATCAGCGAAAGGCCAATTCCTGTATTGTGTTGATCGTGAGCATAGCCCTGTCCATTGTCAGAGATTTCTACTAGACACTTTCCTAACCCACATGGCATCAACAAGATACTTATGGAACCGTACTGCTTTCCAGTAAAAGCATGTTTCAAAGCATTTCCAAGCGCTTCAAATAGAAATAAACCAAAGGCAACCGCTTTTTTTTCTTGAAGTTGCACATCGCTAATGCGCTTGTTGATATTGGTTTTTTGTACTTTCATTCCAGTGCGATCAATTTCTTTGATAAGTTCTTCAATGAACGCTTTTAAAGGTATGGTTGTGCCATTTCTATATCGAATTGCTAAGCGCTCCAAAAAGGCAATAAAATGAACCCGTCCATGCAATGATTCAAGATGCTTCAATGTGTCGAGTTCTTGCGTAAGGTGTTTCTGAAGATTGATGATACTGGCAACTAACTGTGCCTGATTTCCGATTTTATGGTGTAAGTCTTGAATGTGTTTGCTTTCCTTCGCAGGTGTTTCCGTGTTGCCATAGGATTTGTTCAACTTGTCTTCCGTTGAACGATAGGGTACCCTTAACTCTTGAACTTCGTCGATTGGATTCTCCACATGTATAAAGTTGACCTGCCTAAACTAAGCAAACCATTTCTTCTGCTGTTGAAAATTTCTATCAATCAACTAATTGTTTCAGTCAAAGGATGGCTTTTATTCTTCCTTCCAGTCCTTGTCTTTATTAATAGTATAGGGGATTCCCAATGCGTCCAGCTTTGATTCAATGCCATTCAATGCCTCAATAGCTTTATCCAACACATTTCGCATCACGTTATATTCGTTTTCAACAATGGATAAATTCCTTCGTTGCGAAGAAGTTACGCCCGTAGTATTCTCGTAAAGCATATACTCAATCAGTCCCAATCGACCAGAAATAGATGGTTTATCCTCAAATTCTTTGGATGTTTTTATGCCATCACCATACATCGCAACATTGCATTCATCCAATTGCAGTCTGAGTTCTCTAAGAGAAGAAAGAAGCGAAAGATCCGCATTTGGAAAACCAATTACTGCTTGTTTGTACACTGTCAACCGGTCATTGCTTTCACGCATTAACTTACCTGTTCCGCTTATTTTTCGGTTCCATTCTGCTATCTCCTTCCTAAAGGCATCGAGTTCTGAGTTGTTTTGAGCAAGTAATGTTTGGTTGTTAAGTCCTTTTACCTGAAACGATACCTTTGGTGTCAAAGGCTCGATGGTACCATTGTATAGGTACACCACTTCAACAGAATACGTTCCGGGAGGAACTAAAAAACCATTGTTTTTATTGTTGTGACCGGAAGGATTTATGGGATTGGTATTCTCTCCCCGCAAGTTCCATGTGATGCGTGAAATTCCCTTGTTAGGTGTACTTGTCAATCGCCGAACCTCTTTTCCGTCCTTATCACGAATGATATAAATTAATTGCGCTTGCTCCTCTTGGGTTTCAGCCCGCATTTCATCGAATGAAGGATAAAAAACGTCTTTTTTCTCTTTTTCCAATTGTTTTTCCTTTTCTTGTCGCTGCGATTTCAGGGATTTGAACGCCGCTTTGACATGTAGGGTGAAGGTTGCTCCAAAGCTAGGGTTGTCTGCTGACCATAGGTTGGCACCTTGAAAGCCTGTTCCCTCCAAACCAAGCGGATCGGCTGGAACGTAAAGAAGTGCATCTTTAATGGGAAATAAATACGCTTTTTTATCCAAGTTTTCCTTTGTTAGTTCACGAAGTGGGCTGTAATTATCTAGTACGTAAAATCCCCTCCCGAACGTTGCGGCGACCAAATCGTTTTCGCGTTTTTGGATGTCTAAATCGTATACAGCAATGGTTGGGAGTCCAGCTAATTTTGTCCAGTTTTTGCCTCCATCCGTTGTGAAAAAGGCCCCAAATTCCGTTCCGGCGAAAAGCAAATCGGGGTTGATGTGGTCTTGTTTTAAGCAATAAACGGTACCACGTTCAGGTAGGTTGCCAGCTATGGGTGTCCACGTTTTTCCTTGATCTACACTTTTGAAAAGGTAGGGTTTAAAATCGCCCATTCGTTGGTTGTTGAAAGCAGCAAAGACCACATTTTCATCGTGAAGAGATGCTGTAAGCATATTGACACGTGTATTGGCAGGAACTCCGGCAATCGTTCCGAGTGCACTCCAGTTTGCTCCATCGTCCTTAGACACTTGAACCAAACCATCATCGGTACCGGCATACAAAAGACCTTTCTTTTTTGGGGATTCATCTAAGGCAATGATGTTCCCATAAATGGTGGTAGATCCATTTTTCATCACGGCATCCATGGACCAAACCTGCCCCATGACTTTCAGCTTATTTCGGTCAATTTGACGCGTTAAATCAGGTGAAATGGTTGTCCAGTCGTCACCACGGTTCGTGGATTTGAACACTTTGTTTGCTGCAAAATAAAGTGTTTTGTGGTCATGGGGAGAAACGAGTAAAGGAGCGTCCCAGTTCCAACGATAGGCAGCTTCATCTTTTCCTGGTAAAGGCTGAATGTACACTTTTTCCCCGGATGCTTTGTCGTACCGAACCAACCAGCCGTATTGTGCCTGTGCATAGGCAATATTGGGGTCTACAGGATCTGTAGCCGATTCAAATCCATCTCCTCCGTTGGTGATATACCAGTCTGAATTGAGAATGCCCGCCACATTTGTCGTGGCAGATGGACCCCCCATGGAGTTGTTGTCTTGTGTTCCACCATAAATATTGTAAAAGGGGGCAGATGCATCGGTCACCACTTTATAAAATTGGGTGATAGGTAAATTGGCGTAATATTTCCATTCTTTGGCACTGTTATATGTCTCGTAAATACCTCCGTCACATCCCACAATCCAATGTTCTGTATTGTTTGGATCAATCCACATGGCATGGTTGTCCACGTGTTTTTGATGTTCTCCTGTCTGTTTAAAAGATTTTCCACCGTCCTCGGTATGATGCAAGTAGGTATCCATTGCAAACACTTTGTTTCGGTCTTTTGGGTCACAAACGATTTCCTGGTAGTAGTTTCCACTAGTATTAAATCCTGACATTTTAGACCAATTCTCGCCGTAATTCGTCGACCTGTAAAATCCTCCCTGATCGTTTCTGCCTTCTATAATGGCATAAACATAACTGGCATCAACGGGTGATATAGCAAGTCCGATTCGTCCCATATCACCTTTCGGAAGTCCAGAAGAAACCTCGCGCCAAGTGTTGCCGCCATCGGTTGATTTGTAAATGGCAGATTCAGGTCCTCCACCGATGTAGGTCCACTCATGACGGCGACGTTGATGTGCTGCAGCATAGAGTACCGATGGATTTGTCGGATCCATCACGATGTCAGAAATACCCGTTTCGTCAGAAATGAACAGGGTTCGAGTCCATGTTTTTCCGCCATCGCTTGTTTTATAAATACCGCGTTCACCTCCCGCACTCCAAACGGGTCCATAAGCGGCTACAATTACCGTTTGCTCGTCTTCCGGATGAATCACGATGTTCCCAATATGCTCTGATAATTTTAGTCCCATGTTGGTAAAAGACTTACCCCCATCTAGTGATTTATATACACCATCGCCATAAGAAACCGATCGCTGGTTGTTGTTTTCGCCTGTTCCCACCCAAATGGTGTTCGAGTTGCTTGGAGCAATTTTCACGCATCCAATGGAATACGATCCATAGGAATCAAAAATAGGCTGAAAGCTTGTGCCATGGTTGGTTGTAAGCCAAACACCACCCGATGCCGCTGCAACG
This sequence comes from Crocinitomicaceae bacterium, assembly GCA_044372835.1. Taxonomy (GTDB): domain Bacteria; phylum Bacteroidota; class Bacteroidia; order Flavobacteriales_D; family Crocinitomicaceae; genus M0103. The sequence goes on from JBILRE010000016.1 coordinate 37,367, forward strand.
AACCATTTATCCGGTCTTTTTGGATCGATAGCGATGTCGCCCACCCTTCCCGAGGTAAGCGCCGGTCCAACCATACGGAAACCAAGCGCATTCACGGTGGAAGCATCGTAGATTGGACTTGGTTCCGGGTTTTTCTTTTGTGACAAAAGATTCAACGGCATCAAGAGCACAATAAGTAAGAAGAGGGATAAGAATTTTTTCATAATTTTTTACTGAGTGGTAAAAATACGAAAGTGCTTTATTATGCCGTTTAAAAAGGATTTATTTTCTTCATTTGGTGTAACTTTATTAGGATAAATACGATATACATCCTTTGTCTTTAAAAATTGAAAAAAGTAATCAGATGACTAAAAATTACTTGAACCTATTTCTTGTTCTTACCATATTTTTTATCAGTCCGGCGCTATTAGCTCAGGAGGAGGACGAGGCTTGTATTTCACCAGGTAAAAAAACCGAGAAATTAATCGCCTCGGCAAAAGAAGAAAAAGACCGTAAAAAGGCATCGGAGTTGTATCGTGAGGCACTTGCTTTGTCACCTGGTTCTGCGATGGTCTACTTTGAATATGGGATGTATCTTTATGAAAATGGTGTGAAGATGTACGAATCCCAGCCTAACCCAGCCCAAGGCGATCGAATGTTTGAATCTTCGAGGGATTACTTTTTAAAATCATACGAATTGTGCAACGATTACCACGCCAGTGTAAGCTATTACCTGGGCGTAATTGCTTATAGTTTTCAAGATATGCCCACCGCTGCCAAGTGGTTTAAGGTATTCACTGAATTTAAGCACGAGGACAATGCCCGTTACCCAGATGATTTTTCAAAAAAAGTCAAGGATGTAAACGAAGTGTTGGGGGATATGCTTCAGGAAGCGGAAATGTTGACCAATCAGGTTCCTTTCGACCCATCTAAGGTTAGGAATGTAAGTTCTTCAAATGAAGAATATTTCCCCATGATTTCTCCAGATAATGAATTGGTTTTTTACACCCGAAAACTCGACCGTGCTAATCTTGGCGATCTCAAGTCGAATGTGATAGAAGAATTTACGTTTTCTCAACGACCAAACATTAAAACCGATTTTGATAATGGAAATCCTTTGCCAAAGCCCTTTAACGACGGTTCTTTTACCAATTACGGTTCTGCAACCCTTTCAGTGGATAACAAAGAAATGATTATTTGTGCGTGTAAAACAGAAGACGTCATGGGGCAGCAATACCTTAATTGCGATTTATATACCACGACCTTTGTGCGTTCGGGAAAAGGGGGAAACGATTATATCTGGAGTCCATTAAAAAACATGGGAACCGGTATCAATACCCAAAACGGGTGGGAGGCCCAACCAACTTTGTCAGCAGATGGAAATACGCTTTACTATACGGCAAATCGACCAACGACTCGGGACAACGATATCATGGTAGCGCAACGAAAACCTGATGGTTCATGGGGAGATGCTGTCCCATTTGATATAATAAACACGGCTGGAAAAGACAAAAGTCCCTTCTTGCATCAGGACAGTGAAACCCTTTATTTTGTCTCGTCTTGTTCGGATAAACGTAAAGGGTTTGGTGGATTAGATATCTTTTATATCCGGAAGGAAAACGGTGCATGGGCCGAGCCTAAAAATATCGGTTACCCTATAAATACCAAAGAGGATGAAATTGGACTCATCGTTTCTACAGATGGAAAGCTTGCTTATTATGCCTCAAAAATTGATAATGGCTGGGACATCTATTCGTTTGAGTTGTACGAGCAAGCCCGCCCTAAAAATGTAGCGATTCTGAAAGGTGAGTTAAAGGATGAAAAAGGACAACCCGTTAAAGACGCAACAGTTGAGATATCTTATTCCGGAACGGATGAAATCACACAAGTCAAAGTCAATGGAGACGATGGAAAATATGCAGCGGTGATTAAAACCGACGGGCAATCAGACGTGATGGTAACGGTCAAAAAAGAGGGGCACGCCTTTGACGCGAAATTAATTGAGCAAAAAGACATACCAACGGAGGATGTTACACTTAGAGGAAATGACCTTTCCGTAAGAGAATTAAAAGTGGGAGAGGCCTATACCATAAATAATATATTGTATGCTACAAGCTCGTATGCACTTACAGATAAGAGCAAGTTTATTTTGAAAAGTTTCGCAAGGTTTTTAACCGAGCATCCAACCGTCACCATTTCCATTCAAGGGCATACCGATGATGTGGGAGAAGATGCCCGAAATTTGACACTCTCGGAAAATCGAGCAAAGGGTGTCAAAGATTACTTGATTTCTCTTGGGATAGATGCCGCTAGGCTGTCGCACAAGGGGTTCGGTGAAACTAAACCAAAAGTTCCAAATACAAACGATGCGAATAGGTCTCAGAACCGACGAACAGATTTTGTGATTGAGAAAATGTAAATGAAAAAAAGCAGCGAAAGCTGCTTTTTTTCATTACCTAAACCTAAAACTATACTACTACTTAATAAACCGGGAGATAACTATCTCCACTATAAAATTAGTACATTCTTATGCCGATTTTGCTAAACTTCATTGGAAACAATGGCTAATTCAGTAGTTACCCTTATATGCACTACGTATTAATACGTATTTGACAGAAATACCCGAAAAAAGTAGCCCACTTTTGATTTCAGAATGTTTGGAAAAAATACTATATTCGGCTCGGTCAAATACGTTTTGTGATCATACGCTCCCCATTGAAGTGAAAAAAGGATTAATTGTAGAGGATTTCAAACCACTTGCGGAAATTTGGCGCCAAGCACTCGCTAAGGAGGGGTTTACCAACATTGAACATACCGACGATACGGATGTGTTAGAGGAACTCATTGCCAATCTTCAACCCGATTTAGTTCTTATGGATATCAACCTAAAAGGTCGACGAAATGGCATTGAGGCCGTACGTGATTTGTTGGTCATTCATCCGGGTTTACCCGTCATTTTTTTGTCCATGCACGGTCAGCCACATATGTTCGAATTAGCGATGGATGCCGGTGCTCGATCGTATATCACGAAAAGTTCACCAATAATTGAACTGCACAATGCCATTAAGGCTGTGCGACAAGGAGAATTGTACATCTGTGAATCCATGCGTAAGTATTGGGCTGGCAATTAGTCTTTTACATATAAGCACAGGGTGTTCCCTAGTTTTCGATCCACCAATTGGTAAGTTGTAGGAATAAGATCCATCCCAACATGATAGGTGGCCAGTTTAATTCCTGATGGCAGTGCCTCCAGTTTGTTGAATAGGCTGCTAAGTAGATCAGTGTAAGCCCCCCTCTCCGTCGAGATAGTTGCGTCTATTTTTCGTTTTCCATCTTTATATTCCATAAAGGGATTGAATAAATAGAAACAATTGTATGCTTGGAAATTCAGGTCTTTAACATCGCCGTTTAAGAATTGAATTTGGTTCATTTGAGCTACTGATCGTACGTGTTCCGCCCATTTATGCAGTGATTCACGAAGTTCGATTCCGGTGAAATTACTTTTAGTCAGTAGGGCCCCTAAAAAACAAAACTTTCCAATTCCTGATCCAATGTCAAGAACGTTCAAGGATTCGTCTGAACCGAAAAAGTCAAGCACCTGTTTACAAGTGTAAAACGAACTAAAATGTTGGGCTGAAAGTTCGGTTGACAAGGCAGGATAAAACCGATCAAAATGATCATCTAAGGGAAACACGCCTGCTTTCAAGTCTTCGAATATATCCTGAATGGCTGCTATATCGTTTTCATCAAGATTCATCAAGGCTTAATTTTTTGCACATTGAGTTCAAGTTCGTTCAGAAGCAATTTGGATAGTTCGGATACATCTACTTGTGAATGCTTGAATTGAAATTCAGAAAGCAGTTTTTTGTTTTTTATGAACATGACCCTAGCAGAAAAATCATTGCCTTGCGTATGATACAGGACATTGACAGAAATGGCTTGCTCAGAACGTTTTTCTGCCAGCAAAAGTTGCTTATCAACCATTCTGTCTCCGCCATCTTTTAGTTGCACTATCAAGCCAGCTCGTAAATCTAGGTCGTCGTATTTAAGTTCATCGTTCATAACATTTTCAATCCATATCATAGGTATTTCACGCAGGTTAAGAAGCGAACGCACTGATTCATTCATTAAACCAATGGCATAATTTGAAGGGACAAATCGTTGTGCTTCCTGTGTTTCTTTTATGCGATGTACCGCTTTTTCCGTTTTACGAAACCAATCTTCTAATTGAACAAGGTTTTTATCATTGATTACTTCCGGGTCATACAGAAATGTTTCAAGCAATGCATACGTAAGTAAACCATGCTCGTATTGGGGTAATTCCAATGCTTTTTGATCCGAGGCTGAGGCTGAAAGTATAGCTAAACCTGATTTACTGGCCAATTCATCTAGGTCCTTCGTTAAATTTGAGGCCTCTTCGCCTTGCAGCACGCCGCGTGTTCCCGCTATATCTGTAACCCCCAATTCATTTATGGCCGCGCCAGAATAGCATGCATCCAGAATGAGAACCCGTTTATTCGCCGGTGCTTCTTTTAAAAAGGTCAACAATTCGGTAAAGGCAATTCCTGAAAAATTTGGTGCTTCTTCTTTTGACGCCTCGGAAGTAAGTAAAATCAAGTGTTTTTTATCCTGTAATTCACCGTGACCGGCAAAAAATAAAAGGAGAATATCCTCTGGTCGGCAGTTGTCAACGATGGTATGAAAGGTACTTAAAATAGTTTTACGGTCTGGAACCAAGCGTTTGGTTGTTTCATTGCTTCCATTTTTTGGCATGGTGAGGTTGTAAAAATGTACCCTGTTGGTACCATCTTCATTCAAAAAATTTTCTGCTGATTTTTTCAGCACTTTTTCCAGGTCATTCGCATCTTTGCTGGCAAAATTTAAGTCAAGTTCCTCTCCTTGATAATCATCAATTCCAATCATAATCGCATGAAGGCTTGGTTTCCTCTCTGTTGCGACTTGAATAGGTTCTTGTTCAGAGGATACTCCGCGTGAATGTATAGTCGATTTGGTTGGGAGGGCAATTACCTTAACCTTCGCATTGGTGCTCAAACTGTATTTTTCCAAAAGAAGAGAAGGAACCGAATATTCATAATAGTTCCCATTTGATTTTAGCCCGGTTACAGGGACAGTTTCCCTCAATGTTCCATTGATGTAGACTTCAATTCCCGATAAACCACCTTTTCTAGGTTCGATCCTAAAATGGTAACCACCGTCTTTCTTATCGATTGGATCTACGATTGGTGCAACCCCACAAATTTCAATAGTGGACAATTTGGGAAGGTTTTCCAAGTTTTCGTTCGACATAATCCGTTCAACGAGGTTAGGAATGTAAAGGGCCTCTTTTACTTGATCTAGTTCGACAACTTCCATTCCACATACAAAATAGAGCAAGTCCCTTGCTCCAGCGGTTCCATCGTACCGAAAATTGGCGTCATGGATGAGTTGATCGCTGGTATTTACATGCATCATTGTCCACAAGGGAAGTTCACTTTTTCCATCCCAAAGGTTGATAAGGTGATCAAAACCAGATGTTAGAATGTAAGATCCATCTGCGTTATAGACCGCATCGTTCACAATATTCTTATGGCTGTTCATGCTTCCTATCAAGGCCGCCGACTTTGTATCAAATTGCTCTACGTAGTGGTCATGACAGGCAATGATTCGACTCCCATCAGGACTGAAGTGCGCGCTCACAACAAATTTTGTTTCTGTGCTGTAGGCATTCACCTGGTTACCTGACTGGCTATCAAGAAGGGTGAACCCGTTGGTGTATCCCATTACAAGCAGGTATTTTCCTCCATTGGGATCTTCAGTGGTTTTCGGACTAAACTCAGCTCCAGAAAGGTATTCTGGAATACGATCAAATTCCCTCATAAGCTTTCCTGTCGATGCATCCAATAGGCGAACCTTGAAATCTGAGCAAGTGGTAACCAATTGTTTTCCATCCGGGCTGAATTTCGCTGAGTGGACCATCCCTTTGTGAATTGTGGATACAAAGAGTTGTTTTTCTGAAAAGGCATCATAAACCCGAACGGTAGAGTCGTAAGAGCAGGTAACGAGTTTTTTACCATCCGGACTGAACTGTATGTCACTAATGTAGCCTTTATGACCTTTATAGGTATGAAGCAATTCACCGGTATACGCATCTACCAGCACAGATGTGTTATCAAATTTTGCAACGGCAATGGATTCTCCTGACGGATGGTAGGTCATTTTTTTTCCGAAGTAGTTAGTTCCTTCAAACTTTTCGAGTAATCGTCCTGTATTCGAGGCATAGATATACAGTGCATTTGAAGTAATTACGGCAAATCGGTCTCCTCGAGGATTGAATGCTGCGTTGGCAACATACTGCGTATGTCCATCAAGGATAGAGACCGGGTTATTTTGTTGGAACTTCACAATATGTACTGTGTTATCAAATGCCGCCGACATAATAAGCGTATTTGTTTTGTCAAATTGTAGGTCACTAATCATTGCTTTGTGCCGCGTGTACAGGCATTTAACTTTACCTGATTTAACGTCAAAAACACGCACCTTACTGTCATAATAACCGCAAGCCACCCAATTCCCATCCTGACTGATCGAAGCCGCCGCCACATAGGATTTGTCACCTGCAAAGGCTTGAGTGATCGTTCCGGTCATTGCATTGAAAAGGATGGAAGTACCATCCCATGATCCTGTAAGAACGTATTTTCCACCGACAGGATCTGTATCGTTTTTCGCACTGAAAACGGCGCAAAAAACATTGTTTTTGTGGCCTTTCAATTTTAGCAGTTCTTCGCCTGTCTGAGCATCAAATATTTTGGCCGTCGAATCCATCGATGCAGAAACGATTTTTTTCCCATTGGGGCTGTAGTGAAGGCTGTTAATCATCAGCTTATGGGCTTGAATACGGTGAAGTTCAGTTCCTGAATTGACATCGAATTGAAAAATAGTACCAAGGAGGGAAGCGAACAAAGCTCGGTCGCCATCAGGACTGAACTCTGCGGATTGTATCGGTGCATATTGACCAGCCAGTTTATGGATTAGTTGCCCGTTTTGGGCATTCCAAACACGAGCGTTACCGTCCCATGAGGCCGTTAGGATTTTTTCACCATTTGAGCTGAAAACAGCTGTATTCACTTGTCCTTGATGTCCTTGCAGTTCAAATAGAAGTTCACCTGTACTCATCTCGAAAACACGAGCGGTAGAATCCCAAGAAGCTGTGAGTACTTTTGTTCCATCTGGACTAAAAACAGCACTGTTCACATACCCTCGATGCCCCTTAAAAGTCCTTATTTCTTTTCCACTGCTAACCTCGTACAATTTTGCCAACTTGTCCCAAGAGGCGGTCAGGGCGTATTGATTGTCTGGACTGAATTGCACCGATTCAATGTTCAGAGAATGCCCTGTTGGTAGAATAAGTTCAGGACTTTGAGCGCGAATATTCAGATAAATCGCTACCAAAGGGACAAGTAAAACGAATTTTTGCATGAACTAATTTATGTAAAAATGGGATTTTCAGGGACTTGTTTTTGTTATGCCTTAAAAAAAATGAGTTTTTGTTGCTCGAACAAATTTTACCATTATCTTTGCACCCGTTTCGAACGAGAAATGATGATTCCGTAGCTCAGCTGGTAGAGCAATACACTTTTAATGTATGGGCCCTGGGTTCGAATCCCAGCGGAATCACTCTAATGAAAGCACTGGCCGATGGTCAGTGCTTTTTTAGTTAAAACTGGGTTACTTGAAATGCCTAATGTAATGTGGGGTATTTTTTGTTTCAACGAGGATTTACTGTTCATCTGTTTTGTAGTCCATAAAAGTCGAAATTTTGTAAAAAGACGCTGCAACAGATATTTAAGCCTTTTTATAATCGACTAACTTTTGGTAAGTCAAATTACAGTTCGAAATATTCCCTTTTTGAACGCGGTATTGGAGGAAGTGTTTTCACACCTATGATTAATGAGAATTTGTAAGTGCAACTATTTTCTCTAATTTCGTGTCTTCCCACTTAATAAACAGTTTTCATGAAAAAAACCCTTCTAATTTGTCTGTTATTAGCCTCTTGGAAAGGAGTTAATGGGCAAGTGAGCACAATGAACATAATTGGTTCTTCGACCCTCACTACATGTGATAGTATTTTAAATTTTTCGGTGTATAATGCCCAGTCTCCATCCAATTTGTCCGGAGATTTCAATTTGGTGGCAAATAATCTAAATGCGGGAACCTACGCCCTCATTTTTTCGGTCAATTGGGGAGACGGAACAACCTCGAGTTATCAAGGCACTGGGAATAATTTAAATGTAGCTAGCATCATTTCATTTAACCCTCCCATGCAGCACACGTATTCCATAGACGGCACTTATACAATAGTATTGACTTATACCAGTACCAATGGTGGGCCGGTAGGTACGCTCACTTTTGTGTATACACGGATAAGTTGTGGAACAATGCAAGTACCTACAAGTGGTTCAAATTCTGTGCAATGTGGAAGCAATGTTATGTTGTACGATGCAGGTGGTCCAAACGGAAATTACAATGCGAATAGCTCTGGATATAGCATTTTAGCAAATTCAGGGACTTCACAAATAACGATCTCTGGTAATTATACCTATCTAGAAACAACCTACGATACGTTAAAAATCTTTGCTGGAAGTGGAGTGGGAGGGCAACTGCTGTATGCTTATAATGGTTCAAACGGAGGTATAATAACCCCTTTTACCTCACAGCCTGGGCAACCAGTTACTGTTCAGTTAGTTACAGATCAGTCTGTTGTCGGAGCTGGATTTTCATTGCAAGTGCAATATACTGGTAGTTGTGCGCCTATTAATGCTATGGTTTATGCAATAGCCCAAGTTGATTGCAATAATGATGGTACAATTGATTCGACTTTAACCAATGGGGTCCCAATGGTTGTTTATTCAAGCACAAATTCATACAACGGAACTACACAAAACGGAAGTTTCATGCTTCAAAATATTTCGCCCGGGAATTATTCGGTTGCGGTCGATCCAAATTGGTTAAATGCAAATGGATACCTGTTGACTTCAATAAATCCTAACATGCTTTCAATTACAAGTGGTGGAGCCTATACTTTTGCACTATCACTTGGTTGTACCACAGGTAGTTCGTTACAATGTGTAACCGGAAATGTATATTACGATTTAAATGGAAATGGCATATGGGATAATGGAGAAAGTGCGGTTTCTAATGCTGCAGTAAATGTAAGTTATAATGGACAAAATTATGTGACCTACAGCAATACCAGTGGTAATTACAGTATTACCTATAATGGAACTACAGGTGATTCAGCATGGATTAGTCTAAATTCAAATTGGTTAAATTCAACGGGTTGTACCCCTGTATTAAATGCAGGACTCTATGTTTTAAGTACGCCATGTGCTCTCGGTATACCTCCTACATCAATAAATCTTGGTGTTAATTGCGGGTCTAATTTACCAAGTAATTGTTTCAGTGGTTATGTATTTTGTGATGCGAATAATAATGGGATAATGAATACGGGAGAACTACCGATTCCATTTGCACCAGTTTACCTTGGGGTATCTCCAACAAGTAATAGTAGCGTTACTGTTTATACAGATTCAAGTGGTTATTTTACTTATTGTGGTCAAATTGGAACATCAAATAATGCCATTGGTTGGATAAATTCCCAATGGTTAGGTTATCAAGGATATACGGCTGCATCCACGGCCATAACCCTTAGCGGGTCCCCAATCGGGAATAATCAACCCGGTTTTTTTGCCGTTAATTGTGGAGGAACACCTTGTTCCGATTTGTGGACGACCGTTACGCCTTGGATAGGGTATTATCAAAATACAACTGCACACATTAAATTAAATTGGGGGAATTATGGTCCAACACAAGCAGGGAATTATCAATTAACACTTACCTTCCCATTAGGTGTAACACTTAATCAGACTTCAATTCAAAATGCAGGATATACCATTTCTGGTAATACAATCACATGGAATTTAGCAAATTTAAGTTCTTCCTTCTCTACTTATGATATCATTACGTTTCAAGTTCCTGGAGGACTAATAAATGGGGCACAACACTATTTTTCATCGAGTATCTTACCAATAAATACAACGGATTGCAATCAAGTAAATAATACAGGATCATTGCTCCAAATTTTAGGTAATAGTTACGATCCAAATGATAAGACGGTGCAACGCTCTGACTATTATACGTCTACACCACCTTCAATTGGCTCAGAAATCATAGATGCAAATCAACAAGATGTGTTGACTTACACTATTCGTTTTCAAAATACAGGTACAGCTCCTGCCCAAAATATTTACATCTTAGATACATTAAGCACTAACCTGGATTGGTCAACATTTAGTTTGATAAATGCCTCACATCCAGTTCAGGTTGTTCATCAATCAAATGGCCTTGTTCGATTTGAATTCGATCAAATTTGGTTAGCTGATTCAACCACCAATGAGCCAGAAAGTCATGGAAATCTTGTCTATCGTATAGCTGAAAAAGCGACATGTTTAGTTGGATGTGAGATTGAAAATACCGCATACATTTATTTCGACTGGAACGATGCAATAGTCACCAACACAACCTATAATGTGAATGAAACTGTTGGTGGTATAGGAGAAGATGTAATAAATGGTTGGGGCGTTTATCCTAATCCGGCGAATCATTACATTCAAATCAAAGGATTGGAAGCGTTTGAATATGAAATTGTTGATTTTACTGGAAAACAGATAGTAAATGGTGAAGGCATAGAAAATGAAATGCTTGACATTTCAGAATTAATGTTGGGAGCATATTTTCTAACGGTTAAATCTGAAAATGGCGACATCAAGGTTACGCGATTTGTCAAAAACTAAAAACAAAAAAAGATACGCTGTTTGGTAAGCAGTATTCTTTTAGATTTTTTGAAAAATTGTGAAGTGCATTGAAATTTGTTTTCACCAATGAAACGAAAATGAGCTCTACTAGGTGGCATTACGATATGTCAAGAAAATGTGTGCTGCCATCCCGTTTAGCTCACGCTTGTTTGTGTTCAATAGCGTTAAAACGTAATGTATAATTGAAATCCGGTATTCTTACATAACACCATAGGTTAGAAATACTTTTTCGAGTTCCTCCCAATTGACCATCATTCCGTATTCAAGAACGATGTTTCTCCGCATAGGGGTTCCTTCTGACACATCGTCGATGTACAATTGATTGCATGCAATAGCGGCTTGGATATCAAAAGGTTTCGGATCCAGTTTTCTCGGCATGAATTGGGTAATTGGATTTGAAATAAATTCGGATGCATTGATAAAGTTCAAAGCGGAATGAACACTTTCTAAATCAATGTCCGCCCGGTAGGTATTTAAGGTGATGTGGTGTCCTTTGGCCTGTAAAAGGGAAATGATGCGCAATGCACCGGGGTTTTCAGCCCCAATCGCTGGATAATGATGTTCAACAACTGTTCCGTCAAAATCAAGGTAAATACGCATAAAACAAAAGTTTATTAGTCATACAAATCTATTCGTTTAGATGAAATGAATGGGTGTTTGTTGGATTTATTCCAATCCATAGCGGTCCATTTTTGATACGAGCGTATTAATTGCCCATCCAATTGCCAATGCAGATTGTCGTTTGTTTCCTCGGAAGTGTTTAAGGACTTTTTTAATGTGCTCTTTTTCTACGTGTTCCCAATTCATGGGTTGATTAACAGGTTCTTGAAACAAGCGTTTTGGCAACACATCCATGGTCACGGTATCATCGTTGAACACATACAGACGTGAAATCAAATTTTCCAATTCTCTAATGTTTCCCGGGTAAGTGTAGTTTAATAAGACATCCATTGCCTCCTTTTCAATAACAAGTTTTTTGGGTTTGTGAAGTTGTTTTCTTTTCTGGCCCAGGAAATGATCAATCATGGCTTTGATGTCGGCTTTACCGCGCTGATGGAGTGTTGGAAGATCAAGTTCTACAACGGAAAGCCGGTAATACAAATCCCATCGAAATTTCCCTTCCTCGCAGTGCTTGATGAGGTTTTGATTGGTGGCCGCAATCACTCGTACATTGACTTTTTTAGACTTTCCACCTATGGGCATGATTTCCTTCTCTTGAAGCACTCGCAGTAACGCCTGCTGCATGTACGGGGAAATATCGCCAATTTCGTCAAGGAAAATGGTCCCTTCATTTGCTTGTTCAAATAAACCAACACTGTCTTTGTCGGCGCCGGTATATGCTCCCTTTTTGTGCCCAAACAAACGTGACTCTAGTAAGGTATCGCTGAATGCAGAACAATTAATGGGTAGGTAGGGCTTGTCTTTTCGAATCGAGTTTTTATGGATGTGATGAGCCAGGTTTTCTTTTCCAGTTCCGCTCTCCCCCAAAATCAAGACGGTTACATCGTCTGTCTGCGCTACCCTGCGCGCATGTTCGTAGATTTTCTCGATGGCAGGGGTTTTAAAATAACCGTCCTGTCCGGATCGTTTGACTTCTTCCTGATGAAAAAGTGCCGTTGCACCAAGAAATGATTTATCTATTTCGATTTTAATGAGTTCGGGTTTCTCTTTCTTTTTGGTGAAACGAGCAGGCCGGGTTTGATACAACGTTGTTTTAAGGCCTAAACTGATATGAGCGAGGTACCAAACCACTTGCATAGCGGGCGTACCAGGAGATACGAAAACGTCAATGTTATCCTCCTGCATTCCAACTAATACCTTTTGAACTTTGGTTTGAATCTGCCGATGGTTGATGGGGTCGTCAATATCTAGGTATAGAAACTCAATGATGCGGTCCGGATAAAACCGTTTCAGGGTCGAATACAAGTGAATGCCAGGTGTGTCGTCGTCTTCATTTTTCCGAGTAGACAAAATGACATGACGTTCGTGTTTGTAAAAATGCGCGTGATAGGATAGGGTAGGGCCATCTGGGTTGATTGTAGAATCTTGAAAATCCGATCGGTCGTACCATGAAACAAGTGTTTTCATAAGGAAGGGAAGATTTTTACCGGTTTTGAATTCAGCGAATCCAGTTGTTTAAATGTATCAAAAAATGACATGTAAATTCCAAAAGTTTATATTTTGGCTTCCTGAAAGGAAGGGTTTTGCCCAAAAATCACCCTCGGCACAATGATTGACACGTCGGGATCAAAAAACAGGAAGCATGAAATCCAATTCATTGAGTCATTCTAATCGCAAAACGCGTATCAATTCTGAAACTGGGAGAATTGAATCGTGGATTCAGCCCCCCGGTTTACCTGGGATGTGGATTGAGCCTGGATTTTGTGCACGTTGCGATTCCTTCAATGAATGCCTCGGATTGATGAAATTGAACGACGAAGATTGGGACGAAGTGAAATCGTTGATTGAGTCCGTTAAAACACCGGTTCAAGTTGCTGAAGTCCTCGATATTTTCGGACACTGGCCATTAAAGCCTTGCGGGGAGGAGGAAAGTGGTGATTAAGGCAACAATAGGCAGCTGTTGTTATGACTGATTTGAAACGGAGGTTAGCCGGTTCATTGCTCCACTATCAACTGAAATCGCTCCTCGCCAACCATCAGTAGGTACATTCCTGTAGCCAACGGTGCAAGGTTGATGGAAGTGATTTCGGAGGTCAATTCATTCGTTTGCATCAAGCCTCCATGCAAATTGAATAGGGCAACAGGTTTACCAATGTATTCAGCAGGTACCTTGATGACAATGAAATCCTTCGCAGGATTGGGGTATACGAAGATACTTCCTGAAGCGCTTTGTTCCGAAAGTGAACTCAGATTTACAGTAATACAATCCGATGTGTCGCTGCACACCGCACTGTTCAGAACAACGGCATAATCGCCTGTTATCACAGGAGAATAGGTATTCCCATTAGCATTGTTAATGAAAAGCCCGTTGGAACAGTCAATCCACTGGTAGGTCACACCAGTCTGCTCCGCTGATAACATGTTGCCATTGAGGTTGACGTTGGTGTTTAACGTTTCAATAGTAATGTTCCATTGGATTACACTGTCGCAGCCTACTGTATTTAAAATGGTTTCTGTGTAGCTTCCTGAGCCAGTGTAAGTATTTCCTTGCGGAGTGCTAAACGAACCGCATGCGTAAACATTTTCTGTGCTGCCGCTACTGTTTTGAATGCTCACGTCTAGAACGACTACACTGTCGCATCCAAATTGGTTGGTGAAAGTCTCCGTGAACATACCTGATGTAGTGTACGTTTGGCCGGAGTCAGAAGTATAATCATCGCATGAGGAAACGGTTGTTTGTGTTGGTGCGTTATTGCCCAAAATAGTAACGCAATACCTTACAATACTGTCACAGCCGTTTACTCCCGTGAATTCTTCGTAATAGATACCATCAGTCGTGTAGAGTACGCCAGCATTGGACAGATAAGCGCCACAAGAACTAACGGTTTGTTCGTAAACCTTGGCCTTGCAGTTTTTCTGTAGGTAAATTTGACTGATTTCGCCGAAACCATATGGTCCCATGCCAGTCAAAACAATGTCGGTTTTTTGATCGTTGTTCACATCTCCTACCGAAACATCGCTGTTATTCACACCCATGAAAGGCATGTTTTCAATGAGGGTAAAAGTTCCTGCTCCATTGTTTACGTAGAGTTTTGAAACCTTGCTGTTGTTGGAATTTCCACTGACAAATAAATCAAGATCTCCGTCTTGGTCGGTATCAAAAAGTTTCGCAAAACCGTTGGAAAACGCTGAAAAGCTATTGGTACTTAATGAAAAAACTCCGCCACCTTGATTCAGGTATAACCCGGAAGATACGCCGCTGGCATTTTCACCTGTCAGAAATACATCCACATCGGTATCTCCATCTACGTCACCAAGACCGAAGGGGCCTTTCAAGTTGGTGAATGGTGTACCTGGGAGCAAATTAAACACGCCGTTTGTGTTCAGGTATAGCTTGCTATGGTACGTAGCACTTTGGTCGATTCCAGTGATAAAAAGATCAAGGTCTGAATCGCCGTCTAGGTCAGCAAGATCGATGTGGCTTTCTTTCACGTCAACCACTGGAAAAGAAACTTGCTCCGTGAAGGCTCCTAGCCCATTGTTTAGGTAGAGCTTGGTGGATGCTATATTGGAAGCTGCCGAACCCGAAACAACAAGGTCCAAATCTTGGTCGCCGTCAATATCGCCAAAAGCAGCGCTGGAAAAGGAAACCCCTTCAAATGTGGCGGATGAAAGGGTGAAGGTGCCCAGGCCGTTGTTGAGGTAAAGTTTAGCAGCTTTGATGGATAAATTAATGGTCGCTCCGCATAGAAATGCATCAAGGTCGCCGTCGTTATCGACATCCGCAAACTCGATGTCTCCATTTTGCATGTTTTGGAAAGGTGTTGCGGCAACCAAGGTGTAATTTCCTGTTCCATTATTGACATACATCGAGGTGAGGGGATAGGGTGAAGTAGCTCCGGGAGCATAACTTTCTCCCGAAATCAGTAAGTCGAGGTCATTGTCACCGTCCATGTCGCCAATATCTGAAGCACTGTATGAGACCCTAGTTAAAGGCGAATTTGGTATACTAGTGAGTACGCCTGAGCCATTGTTGACATGGATGAAACTATTTATTTTTCCACCAATGGTAACCAAGTCTTGCCAGCCGTTGTTGTTTATGTCGAAAACCTCCATCGCCATACCATTGAACCAGTTAAACATGTCACCGGTTGTGTAAGTAAATGCACCGCTTCCATTGTTGCGATAAAGTTTACAGTTCTTAGTGGTGGCATTGCTTCCCGCGATGAATAAATCGAGGTCGTTGTCGTTGTCCGCGTCGGCCAGTTGAATGTTTCCAAAAGCCATGGTTGTAAGAGCTAGTTGCGCTGTATATGAAAACACTCCTGAACCGTTGTTTGAATACATACGGGTGTAATATGCGTTGGAGGAGGTAATTCCCATGACAAAGACATCAAGGTCACCATCGTTGTCTACGTCTCCAAATTCAACGTTACTGTTTCGAACGGGAGGGAAAGGCGAAGGCGATTGCAGGGTAAAATTCCCCAATCCGTCGTTCAGAAACATAGAGGCATAGTATGCTCCTGAACCTACTTGTCCTGTCATCAGTACATCCTGGTCGTTGTCGTTATCAATGTCGGCAAAATCAATCGACCCGTAATAACACACGGGTAAACTTGTCGAATCAGAAAGGGTGAAAATGCCCTGCCCGTCGTTCTTGTAAATGCGGGTATTGTCCGCGCCGGATGCTGTGACACCAGAAAGTACCACATCTTGATCTGTATCGCTGTCGATATCAGCGAATGCAACCCGACCATTTTCATACCCTACGAAGGTGGATTGTTGATCTATGGTGAAAACACCGCATTCGTTTCGGTAAAGGGTTGTTTGAGGTGTATTGATGCTTCTTCCTGAAATTAGTACATCCAAGTCGCCGTCCTGATCGATATCGGCAACATCCGCAAAAGCCTCCTCCACTTGTAAAAAAGGGTTATCGTCTATTGTTCTAAAATTACCGTTCCCGTCGTTTTCATAAAGCCCAATAAAGCCGAAGTATGTATCCTCCGTTCGGTCGCCACCCAACACATCTAAATCGCCGTCGTTGTCGAAATCAAATACACGTAATTCTGTGGAAATTGTGGGGTTAAATTCGGTTGTGTAAAAAGGAATGTTTGACACGTTTGGAATTACCTCGAACTCAATTTCCTGGCATAAACTTACTCCTGCAACGGAAACGAAGTACAGGATTAAAAGCTTTTTGATGGTTCTCATTTGACTGCTGATTAAACGAATTTCTGCACAATGATACCAAATCGAAAGCAATAAGTACTTGGTTACTGACAAATTAACATGTACGGGTTGTTTGCTTTCGTTTTTCAAGTCTATCAAACGGATGAGTTTATCGATCTTCCCTTTTAATAGTTGATGAGTTTAGGTTATTTCTCCTATGATGTTGGGTAAATTGAGCAAACATACCTTACAAGGTCATGGGATTATACTACATGCTTGTTCAGTCAGGTTGAAATCAAATCGCGAATAAGAGAGAAAATAGAAATTGTTGCATCCGTTTGTAGAGAAAGTGACTCATACTTCTGCAGGAAGATGTGCGCGGGTAAGGTCAGTTTTATATGAGTAAAACAATGAGTGTTTTGACCCATTTTCAATTTATTTACCACATTACGAAGAAACAAAATGACATGAGTGTATTGCTTGAATTGTGGCTCATTTTAAGTGAAAATGGTTGTTAATGATTCGTAATTGACAATTTGATTTCTGGGCTCAAGTCTTATATCCACATGTTCAAGTAACATTTGCATGTGAATATCTCACATTTACATGCTGAAGAAATCAATCTGATGCGTCGTATTTTTACACTTCAAATTCCGTATTTATGAAAAGAGCATTTCAACTATTGACTTTAATTGCCTTGTTTTTTATTACCAATCCCTTGCTGGCTCAGGTAAAAGAAGAAGGTGCAGAAACGAAAAAACTTGTTGAGGAAATTTCAGCCTTCGAGTTCCTTATGAAAGGAGGGGTATTCCTTATTCCAATCGCCATTCTTCTTTTTTACACGCTTGTAGTGATAGTAGAAAAAGTCCGTTACATCACGCGTATGGGGAAATTAAATCCCAATTTGCTTTTAGAAATACGCACAGACCTGCAGCAGGGAGACACCCGAAAGGTGCTCGAGACATTGAGTCGCGATCAAACTGCGTTTGGTTCTGTTGTGAGGGAAGGGGTCTTGACGGCTTCCAGACCGATACAGGAAGTAGAATCCAATTTGGAGAAGATGGCAAACATTGAAATTGGACGTATGGAAGCAAAAATCGCTCACCTTGGCCTTGTGGCGGGTGTTGCTCCAACCCTTGGATTTATCGGTACCATTTCTGGAGTTATTAAGATTTTCTACAGCATCTCCATCACTGAAAACGTGAGTATTGGTAATATTTCTGGTGGTCTGTATGAAAAAATGATTTCCAGTGGTGCAGGACTTATTGTCGGGATTATAGCATTTACCGGTTACCATTTGCTCAACGGAATGATTGACCGATATGCGCTTTCCATCCAGAAAATCAATTTAGAGTTCGTTAACCTTATTCAGCGACCAGATGGCAATTAAACGCAACCGACGCTTCCATGCGGAGGTTGCCACCTCTGCCCTGAGCGACATTATGTTTTTCTTGTTGCTTTTCTTTCTTATTATTTCAACGTTGGCCAATCCGAATGTGATTAAAGTCCCATTGCCGGAATCAAAAGGAAATGAAAAGACACAAAAAGCACACGTAACACTTACCGTTACACAAGAGAAAAAATACTTCATCGATAAAAAAGAGATTGCCTTTTCTTCTTTGGAGGCGGAACTGTTAGCGGCAACACAACAGTTAAATGACAATACGGTTATTTTGCGAATACCTTTTGACTTGAAGGTCCAAGACCTAGTCGATTTGTTGCAGATTGGCATGAAAAACAACTTAAAAGTCATTATTGCCACGAAAGGCGAAGGAGGAGGTGAATAACGCTTGAAACCTTTTCTACAAACTTTCGTTCTAACGAAGTTGAATCCAAATTTCTGAGCTATGAATTATGCAGCCCCATTAGACCAATACTCACAGCAGGAAAAAGACTTTAGGGTCCTACAAGGTCAAGACCAACGGATGGCCATGATTTATTCTGCCATCGGTATAACGGCTTTCATGGTACTTACGTTTTTCATTAGCTTTTTTGTGACTCCCCCAATTCCGCCCGATACTCCGCCTTTGAAATCTGATGAGGTCATTGAGGAATTCATGATTGACAATGTAGAAATGCAAACGGCCGCAGAAAGCGGTGGAATGGGTGGGGGTGAACCCATAGATGCACGAATCGACGAACCCCGCGAGCAAAGCGAGAAATTCGTAACGCAGAACGCGCATTCGGACACCAAAATATTCTCGGGAAACTCTAATGCACACAATTCACCCAATAACAAAACCAACGGAACATCATCGACAAAAAAATCGGACAATCCCTTTGGTTCTGGTGGACATGGAGGTAAAAATGGGGCCGGTTACGGCGGTCCTTTTGGAAACGATAAAGGTTCTTCCGGTGATGGCCCAGGTGGAAAAGGGGGGAGTGGTAACGGACGAAAATTGGTGCAAAAGCCTAGTGTTCCTCCTATGGATGTCGCCTCGAACATTAAAATGATTTTTCGAGTCACCGTGAATGAGGATGGGAACGTTGTTTCTGCCTCATTTAAATCGGCAAATCCCTCCACAACCGATCAAAGCATTATCAACAAAGTAAAAAATTACATTCTCAACGGTGCCAAGTATAATTCGGATCCTGGTGCCGGTTTGTTTACCACTGCCATTACGGTGAATGTCGTTGCCCAGTAGAGACGCGAAAGAACAAATTGCCTGGCTTGAGAATCAGTTCCCGGCCTATCAGCAAGTTGGTGCCTCCGCTTATAAGCCAAATCTGGAAAGGATTGCATTTCTATGCAAGTGGTTAGGAAATCCGGAAAAAGAATTACGCTTTATCCATGTCGCAGGAACGAATGGAAAAGGAACGGTTACCGCTATGTTGTCATCTGTCCTTTTCGAGTCTGGTGAGAAGGTTGGGATGTTTACCTCACCTCATTTGCTGGATTTTTCCGAACGCATCCGAGTGAATGGAAAGGTGGTTGATTCAGCCTTTATTTGCGATTTCGTTGATCGAATTAAGAACGTTGAATTTGTAGACCCTCCCTCTTTTTTTGAAGTGTCCTTCTCTATGGCGTTGGATTATTTCCGATACAAAAAGTCTTCGATCTGTGTCATTGAGACGGGTTTGGGAGGAAGGCTTGACGCTACGAACGTCATTACCCCAATGTTGTCGGTTATTACCAATATTTCCTTGGATCACACAGCCATTTTAGGAAATACCTTAGCAGAAATTGCAAGGGAAAAGGCAGGTATCATCAAGCCGTCTATACCTGTCGTCCTGGGTGAATCAAGGGAAGAAACAGGAGGTGTTTTTGCCTTGGCAGCAAAGGATCGTAGCTCTGACATCTTTTTCCCCAAAGACTACAAACAAGACTTCAATGCTTTTGATCTGCCTTTACTTGGTGACCATCAACGGGAAAATGCTTTGACTGCTTGGGGTGCAGTTCTGGTGTTGAGGAAAAAAGGGTTAACGATTACCAATGAGCATTTTCAATCAGGCCTCAACGCCCTGTCTAAGAATACGGGTTACATGGGTCGCATGCAGGTGGTGAACAAATCGCCTTTGGTCATCGTAGACGGTGCACATAATCCAGCAGGGGTTCAATCTGCGCTAAAAGCTATTCAAACGATTCAAAACGGTCGCTTATTTCTTATTTATGGTGCAAGTTCCGACAAAGATATTAAGGAGGTTATGAACTCATTCCCTTTAGATGCCTCTGTATCCCTTTGTGTTTTCAGTAGTCCAAGGTCTATGACATATGACCAATTGAAGTCTTTTTTCAGGGAAACGCACAGGGAGGTTGATTTATTCAATAAGGTATCGGAGGCTTATCCCTCTATTTTTTCCCAAATGACATCAAAAGATACCTTGTTAATTTTCGGGAGTTTCTTTTTGGTTGCGGATTTTTTTCAATTTTTAGCCTCGAATGCTTGTGAAAAATAAAATCCCTCTTATCTTTGCACTCCCAACAAACGCGGTGGGGTGAATTATTAAGGGAAATTAGCTCAGTTGGTTTAGAGCACCTGCCTTACAAGCAGGGGGTCGGGGGTTCGAATCCCTCATTTCCCACTCCTGATAAAAGCACTGTCCAATAGGATGGTGCTTTTATCGTTTAGGCTGTAAACTGAGTTGAACTTGATTCAGGGTCCTCAATGCATCAATACTAGTCACACCGTTAAACGATTCTTTCAATATAAAATAAGTTGTAAATTCAATTTCCTATAGCCATTTTGGAGTTACCGCTTGATTCTTTAGGGAGTCTAAATAGTGTTCAGACTTGGTATAAACAGACTTTATTTAGCCTGATTATATTGATCTCTATTTGATTTTATAGATGTTGGTCCTTACTTGTTAACTTGATCATTGACATTTCAATTTACAAGATTTCGAAAAAAAAGCATCTAACACCTAAAACTTCCAAACAATTTAAATGCTTTTAATTAGTAATTAACAATGAATTAATCGGTATAGCCTTATTTTGATTTTTATGGAAGCACCTGATTAGACCCGGGTAATTCTTTTTAACGCAAAACAATGTATATGAAAATTAGTGTACCATTTTTTTTAATTCGTTTTGGATATTATTTTTTAGGATGTATTTTATTCTCAATAGCTAACTACTCCATTGCTCAAACAACGGTAACCATTTATCCATTAAATGCTAATATGAATACTGGTTATGTTACATCATCGGGTTTGAAATACACGGATAATATGCAAGTTTCGACGTCAACAACGTATGGTCGGGGATGGGCAAAGTTCCCCCTGAACACTATCCCGGCAGGAGCAACAGTAACTGCTGTTACGATACAATTTTATACTTATTCAGGCACAACGTCAACAGGAGCTAATAACATTCGTGGATTTACTGGTGATCCTGTTACAATGACGGGTACTACGTTATACAATACTATAGGTGCTGGAACTAGTTATAATTCCTCCACCTGGACGATTGGCACAACGACAACGCCTTCTTTGAATTCGCGTGCGCTTACGGCACAAGCTTTTGTGCAATCTCAACTTGCCACGGGGTACGTAAATTTTGGTTTTGTAAGGAGTTCATCAAACCTTCATGCCATTTATGGGTATTCAAACACAACGTATCGCGTAAGGCTTTTGGTAACTTACACGAATCCATCGTGTTCCGGTACACCCAACGCAGGCACAGCAAATGTTAACGGAGCCAGTTCAATTCAAGTTTGTGATAATTCAACTTTTAACTTAAATAGTGTGGGTGCATCATCCGGAACAGGCATAACTACAAACTGGCAAATAGGTAGTTCTGCGGTTGGTCCGTTTGCGGATATATCAGGTGCTACAGCTTCTACCTACACCACTTCGACAACTTCAACGCAATATTACCGTTACAGGGTTACTTGCTCCAACTCTGGACTATCAAGTTATTCGAATGTTCTAGATGTAACCTACAGCAGTATCAATAATCCAACAGTTTCAAACCAATCCACATTTTGCGGTCAAACCGCTACCCTTTCAGCTAGTGGAGCACCTGCAGGTGGTGGATACATATGGTACTCGGATGCAGCAGGAACCATACAAGTTGGTACTGGTTCAACTTTTACTTCACCCTCATTAACAGTCTCAACTACCTATTATGTCCGATCCTATTTAGCGCTTTGCAATTCCTCCTTGGTCCCGGTTACTATCACGGTTATTCCTGCAACAACCCCATCGGTTTCCAATACGACAATTGATTGCGGGCAAACAGCCACTTTGTCTGCAAGTAGCAATGCATCGCTTGTCTGGTATTCGAATTCAACGGGAACGACTCAAGTAGGAACAGGTGCGTCATTTACTACACCGGCATTAACAACAACAACAACCTACTACGTTCAGGCAGGAAGTGGTGGATGTGCTTCTTCCCTTGTTCCAGTTACAGTTACCGTTAATACAGTTGTTCCAAGCCCAACTTCATCAGGTCAAACCATCAATTGTTCTCAAACAGCCACCTTGACAGCGAGTGGAGCACCAGCGGGTGGGGGGTACACTTGGTTTTCGAATGCGGCTGGAACAACACAGGTGGGTACAGGTTCAAGCTTCACAACCCCCGTTTTGACCTCAAACACCACCTATTATGTGGCTGCTTCTTCAGGAGCTTCCTCGGGGACATTCAATTTTAGCTCTCCTACGATAACAAACGTTTCAAATCCAGGTACAACTTCGACGTATACGGCACCAAGCACTCCTCAAGCAGCTGGAAATGCAACGATTACGGTAAGCGCCAGAGGGGATTTTGATGTTCCGACATCAAATGAATTCCTTCAAGTGTTTGGTGAAAATAGTACCTTACTCGGTCAGATAGATGGCCCAACCAATTGTAATTGGTATACCGGTACCTACACCGTACCCTTGGCAACCTTGAACAATTGGTTAAGTGATGGCAGTTTAACGATGACTTTTATTCCTGGATCCGGTGTCAATACCAATCAGTGCAATGCAAACGCTTATGAGGTGTATTTTACCGTTTCTTATGCGATCGGCGGCGGATGTCTTTCAAGTCTTGTTCCGATAACAGTAACAGTAAATTCAGCATCTGTGCCTTCTGTGACGAATGCGACGGTTAATTGCAATCAAACAGCTAATTTGTCAGCCACCAGTAATTCAACGCTTACATGGTACGCAAACTCAGCGGGAACAACGCAAGTGGGAACAGGTACATCCTTTACTACTCCAGCATTAACAGCAACGACAACTTATTATGTCCAAGCCGGGAATGGTTCGTGTGCTTCCTCTCTTGTCCCTGTTGTTGCTAATGTCACAGCCGCAACAACCCCATCGGTTTCCAATACGACAATTAATTGCGGGCAAACAGCCACTTTGTCTGCAAGTAGCAATGCATCGCTTGTATGGTATTCTAATTCATCTGGAACAACTCAAGTAGGAACAGGTTCGTCATTTACAACACCGGCATTAACAACAACAACTACCTACTATGTTCAGGCAGGAAGTGGTGGATGTGCTTCTTCCCTTGTTCCAATTACAGTTACCGTTAATACAGTTGTTCCAAGCCCAACTTCATCAGGTCAAACCATCAATTGTTCTCAAACAGCCACGTTGACAGCGAGTGGAGCACCAGCGGGTGGGGGGTACACTTGGTTTTCGAATGCGGCTGGAACAACACAGGTGGGTACAGGTTCAAGCTTCACAACCCCCGTTTTGACCTCAAACACCACCTATTATG
>JBILRE010000022.1:0-39779 GCA_044372835.1 Crocinitomicaceae bacterium
TAAAAATCATAGGTTTCTCGCTCCATCCAGTTGGCACCTACAAATAAATCTACAAGCGATTTAATTTCGGGTTGTTCAATGGATAGAAAAGCCTTTAAACGAATGCGTAAATTATTAGTTAGACTGTGTAGGTGATAGACAATGGCTAGTTCCTTTCCAGTGTCTTCTGGGTAATGTACCGCACCAATGTTGGTAAGGTAGTTTACCTTCAATTCAGCATGGTTCTTTAACCATTCGACCATTTCATGGGCATTTTCTGCTGGAACTTCCAAGGTAAGCAAACCAAAAGGCTCGCTCATATCAAGGATGAGTTCGCCAAAATGCGCTTTCAAAAGCCCTAGGGCATAAGCATTATCCATGTTATTCTGCATTGCTTTCGATATCGTATTTGTTCATCAACGCTTTGTATTCCTCAGAGTGCCTTCTTCGAAGGGGCTCATGTCCCACCATATCGTGGATTTTCATAATGCCGTCAATGATTTGCTCCGGACGCGGCGGGCAACCAGGCACATAAACATCCACAGGTATGACACGGTCTATTCCTTGCAGGACGCTGTATGTATCAAAAATACCTCCTGAAGAGGCGCAAGCACCTACTGAAAGCACCCATTCGGGTTCTGCCATTTGTTCGTAAACCTGGCGCAATATGGGACCAAGCTTTTTGGAAATGGTTCCTGCAACTATCAATAAATCCGCTTGTCGAGGCGAGAAAGACATGCGTTCCATTCCAAATCGTGCCAAGTCGTAATTACTGCCCATCGTAGCCATGTACTCAATCCCACAGCACGATGTTGCAAACGGAAGTGGCCACACCGAATTGATGCGCGCACTGGCGACTACTTTGTCTAAAACGGAGAGCTGGTATCCTTCTCCGTTGATTACTTGAAGATCTTCTATTTTTCCCATTCTAAAGCACCTTTTTTCAATACGTAAATGAAGCCCGTCAAGAACAGGGCAACAAATAGAATAACAGCCAAAAGGCCTTCGAGTTCTAGTTGCTTGAAATTTACCGCATATGGATAAAAGAAAATCACCTCAACATCGAACAAAACAAAAAGAATGGCCGTCATAAAATAGCGAATGGATACGGGAAATCGCGCATCACCCTGCGATTCAATCCCACATTCCCAGTTCGCATCTTTTTTACCGGACTTTAACCGCGGGCCTAAAAAATGCGTGATGATAAGAACGAATACCACAAAACCTCCCACCACTCCGATTTGGAGCAGAATAGGCAAATAATCTACACTTCCCGTTTGCATCTTGACTATTGTTAAAAGGACGATGTTTAGATACAGCATTCCTTGATACAAATTTATTCTTTCCTTTTAAGTGGGTGACGATTTTTCTACTTTTTTTTCGTCTCAATACAGAGAATGAATCCCAAATACCTGTTTTTTTTCGACGAAGCAAAGGTTACCATGTTATCAAAGTCAAAAATCCCCTTAATTAAAGGTTACAGATTGTTGAAATGAAATTCTTTTGTTAACTCCTTGTAAGCATCTGTGTAAGATCCATTTTCATTTCGAACAACAAACTCCATTTCGATAGGCTGAATACGCACTTTTCTAAATGCCAAAACACAGCGGTTTTTCTTGCCTGGCTTTCCAAAAACCCAATGCTTAATGAAGGGATGAAGCCCTTCATTCTCAGCCATTTTTTCGACCGCAATCACATCCGAGGATGACAAAATTACCCAACACTGACCGTCGGATGATAGCAATGCTGCTACCTTTTCAAAAAAGTCACTAAAAGGCATATAGGCGTTGTGTTTTGCGGATGATTTTCGATGGTCTTTCGACAGTATACCATTCGTATAAAAAGGTGGATTACTAACAATTAAATCGTATTGCTGATTAGGAACGTACGTAAGAAAATCCCCAAGAATGGTTTTTAATCGATTGTTCCATGGTGCATTCGTGAAATTACCCGCGCATTCCTCCGAACTTGCGGGATCCAGTTCAACCGCATCAATTTCTAACAATGGGAAACGTTGAGCGAGCATCAGCGAAATGACACCACAACCTGCACCAACATCCAGGCATTTTCCAGCATTTTCGGCATGTACCATCGCACCCAATAACAGTGCATCGGTTCCAACCTTCATTGCCGATTTCTCGTGTTTCACCTCAAATTGCTTGAATCGAAAAACCATGAAACGGGTGGAAATTACTTAGAAACGTAGAATTTACAAATTGAAGCCCCTGTTCGAAAGAAATAAATCCCGCTGGCCAAATGAGAAATGTCTATGTCAACTTCCTGATATAGCGAATTGCCCGAAACTACCTCCACCCCATACGAATTAAAAATACGGTATTCTGATGGTCCTTCTACTTTCCATTTTACGTGAAGCACATCCGAAACGGGATTTGGAAACAAGTCAATGCTCAATAGTGATTGCTCATTTATACCTCCCAAAACATCAATGCATCCATCTTCAGTAAGAAGGTCCAAAGAAGAAACCTGTATGCCAGGATATGACACCGTTAGTTGACCTGTTTGCAATACGGTTGAGTTGGCCATCGACATCGGAACATTCGCTGGTGTTGTTGTTTGGAGAACGGAACATAAAAGCGCTTGAGAAAGGGAATCAAGAACACTTATCCCGAGATGTGGCGTTAACACAATGGCAGATTTTATCCCGTAAATGGGTCCGTTCAACATCATTATAAATTTTCCATCAGAGCGTTTTCTGGTCTTGAAGGCTCTCCCAATAAGGCTTCCATATTCCATCATGTCGCCAGCAGTATTGACTCGTGCGGTGCTGCCGCTCCACATATCGTGACCGGTCAACAATAGCGTACTATCGGTTTCTTTTACCAGCGAAAACTCTATTCCATTAAACATATTTAAAGTTGGAATAACATATTCTGACCATTGAACGGTGCCCATACTATCCGTTTTGAACAAGGTTGAGGCGTAGGCATTCACACCGTAATATTCAGTACCCAAAGCCAATAAAGCCTGGAAAGAAGAACCCACCCCGCCCGACTTCGACCAAAGCACTGTTCCATCTTCTTGCATTTTCATCAATACCCCATATACTTGTAAATCGGTAACGCGCTGACCTGCTAACGCAACAGCTCCTGTCGAATCCGTTTGAACCGCAAAAAATTTAAAAGAGGAGGTTAAGGGTTCCTGAGAAGCAAAAACACGGCTCCAGAGGACATTTCCAGTGATGTCCAACTTAGCCACAAATGCGTTGAGGCCATTGTTGCATTCGCCCGCCACAAGAATGTTCGAATCTATTGTCAATTGCACATCCCATGCAAACGATGAGTTCGCTGATGAACTGTATAACTCACGCGTCCAAATGGTGTCGCCGCTAGCGCTTAAACCCATTACGACGGCATGATTCCAGGCAGAGGCAGGTCCCGCATAGCAGTCACCCACTGCGACAAAGGTAGAATCCGTGAAACGAAGCATCTTCTTCAAGTTTCCTGTGCCATAAGATTTGGCTGAAACCACAGAACCCAGCGTATCCAAATGTAAAAACCAGGCATTATTAGCCCATTCGCTCCCACCAACCACAAACACCTCATCGGCTTGATTTAACACATAGTCAGAAGCGTTAATCGGCTGAGATGGGCTGTAATATTTGGTATTGGTGTTTCCTTGAGCAAAAAGAATAAACGGACTTAAGGATGCTACGAATCGCAGCAATAAAGGAATTAATCTCATTGCCTAAAGGTAGGACAATCAGTACATAAATCAAAGGAAAATCTATTACTCCATATACATGGCAATCAGGCCGGGTGGAGATACAATGTGCAATTCTTTTTGCTTGCGATCCACTTTTTGAACTGTATCTTTTCCTAAAGGAATAAGCACTTCTGTGTTTTCATGGAATACTTGTAACAAGGGATTCACGGCATTGTCAATAACGGCGCTCAGTTTACCTACCTTTCCAAAATCTTTATCAATGACTGTAAAGCCCACCACTTCGTGGTCATAGAACTCGTTTCCTTTTAATTCGGGCAACATAGCCGCTGGCAGATAGACGTTCTTTCGGTTGAGTTTTCTAGCCTGCTCTTCTGAATCAACCCCTTCAAACTTTACAGCAGCGAATCCTTTGTTTTTAAGTTTAAGGAAGGAAATAAAGTGTGGAACGAGTTGCCCGTCGATTTCGATGAACACCATGTCCATGTTTTTATATTGGCTTGGATCGGTAACATCCAAAAACAACGAAACTTCACCTTTAAATCCGTGAAGTTTCGCAATATATCCTAAATGGAATGTTTCAGACTTTTCCATTTGTTTGAAAGTCGTTTTATTCTGCTGGCTTTTCCTCTTCGCTGTTTTCTTCGGCAGCAGGGGTTTCCTCAGCAGCAGGAGTCTCCTCGGCAGCAGGAGTTTCCTCGGCAGCAGGAGTTTCCTCGGCAGCAGGAGTTTCTTCTGTGGATGCGTCAGTTGATGCCTCAGTAGCTTCGCTGTTCTCTGCAACCTCCTCCTCTATTACTTCAGGGGCATTCTTGGCTTCAATGGCAGCAGCCCTCGCAGCATTGCTATCCTCTTCTGCTTTCATGCGTGCCGCTTTTTCTTGGGCAGCGCTTTTTGCAAGGTTATCTTTTTTACCGGTGATTTTTGATTCTTTCTCCGCTTGCCAAGCAGCAAAGCGTTTTTCAGCCTCATCCTCAGAGAATGCCCCTTTTTTCACACCATTCAATAAGTGATTTTTGTAAAGCACTCCTTTGTAGGAAAGAATAGCTCTTGCCGTGTCGCTCATTTCCGCACCCACTTGTACCCACTTCAACGTGCTGTCGAAATTGATGTCGATGGTAGCAGGGTTCGTATTTGGGTTGTAAACCCCTAATTTCTCGATGAATTTACCATCTCTTTTCGCTCTGCTGTCTGCAGCTACAATGTGAAAAAAAG
Organism: Crocinitomicaceae bacterium; assembly: GCA_044372835.1. Taxonomy (GTDB): domain Bacteria; phylum Bacteroidota; class Bacteroidia; order Flavobacteriales_D; family Crocinitomicaceae; genus M0103. Next base: position 4,876 of record JBILRE010000022.1, read on the forward strand.
CCTTTCCTTTTCTTCCGTGTCTTTGCAATCTGATTCGTGTTGCCATAGTTGTTTTACAGTTTGAGGTACGAAACCCCTGTTTATAAATAAATTTAATTCGGGCGACAAAGATAATCATATATTTGTGAACCCACCGATTTATTTTGTTTTAATCGTTCACAGCATGCACACCTCGATTCAATCTACCCTGTTTCAGATGATCAAAGAACGTATTGCAGGTTCAGATACGATTGGCAATGCCCTGTCCTCGGTACTTCACATCAGTCAAGATGCCGTTTATCGAAGGTACCGAGGTGAAACCTTGCTTACAATTGAGGAAGTTAGGAAAATATGCAAGCACTTTGCGATTTCATTCGATGCCTTGATTGAGTTATCTTCCAATAAAGTAACCTTTACTTATTCTCCGCTGGAAACGTATGACTTTAGCTTAGAATCTTACCTGTCCGGGATATTGAACGCTCTAAAACAACTGAAAGCACTCAAACATCCGGAAATCGTTATTTCCATCAATAATACGCCTTTGTTTCAATTGTTAAATTTCCCACAATTAGTTCGCTTTCGTTTGTATTTCTGGGCAAAAACACACCTGCAAATGGAGGCCTACAAAAACAAACCGTTTCGGCATGAAAAGCCTTCAGAAACGGCCTACGAACTAGGAAGAGAAATCCTTCAATTGTATAACAGCATTCCCTCAAAAGAAATTTATGACTTTGAACTAATGCGAGGATTCATGCGACAGATTTTGTACTACTTTAAAGGACATTTTTTTGAAGACCCGGACTATGCCCTTTTTCTATGTGATCGGGTTTCTCTGCTCTCTAATCACCTGAAAGAACAGGCAAACGAGGGGAAAAAATTTATATTTGGTACTCAAGCACCTGCAAATGGGAACCAGTTTGAAATGTACCTCAATGAAACCATAAATACAGATTCTACTTTTCTCTACAAAAGCGATGCGCACCATGGCCTGTTTTTGACACACAATATTATGAACTATTTGCAAACCACTGACTCCACTTACGTAACGGATACCGAACTTATTTTAGGAAAACAGTTGGCTAATTCGAGCATTATAAGCGTAGTAAATGAAAAAGAAAGAAACCATTTCTTCCATGAATTTGACCGTACCATCGGTTTCTTTCGCAAAAAAATCGAGGCTGACTTGGAAATTCAATAATGGTTATTTGCGAATTACGCAACTAAATTCTCTTTCTTACGCAAATTAGTTTTAAAATAACAAAAACAAGCGCCATCTTTGTCTCAAATAAAACATAAAAACATGAAATCAATTTACTTTTTATTGGCTGTGGCAATCACGTTCACACCTATGCTTACACTGGCCTCAGGGGATACAACTGTTTCCATTGCCGTAACGAATCCCAATGTCAACCTCATTAATTCAAAACCGGATGTCATTGCCAAAATGATACGGCTCGAATTAAATAAGCTCAATAAATTTTATGTGATGGACGAGTTTGACATGTCGGACGTCGTGAACTCAAATGAAAAATTCAAAACCAACTGTTTTGGAATGAGCTGCCTTACTGAACTTGGAAAGGCGTTAAAGGTAAACTACATTGTCGGCGGATCCTATGATTTATTGGAGCAAAAAATAGCTATTTCCCTGAAAATAATCGACGTCGAAAGCGGACAGGTCTATAAAAGTGCCATCCGTGAATTTGACAACCAGCAGGGAGAACTTCAACGCATGAGTGAGGTTATGTTGCGCGAAATGTTTGGATTGCCTGTTGAGAAAGAACTAATTGACCGCCTCACTTACAAAAATGAACCGATAACCTCAAACAATGTCGGTACTATTTCGAATAATGGTCCGCGCGTTGGGGTGGCTTGCATGGTCGGGTCCATGTATGAGTTTGCCACTCGAAAATCGGTGTATGGAGGCATGGATATTTTCCCCGTAGTTAGTATGATTGGATACCAGGAGGAAATACAATACGTTGGAACCGAAAAATTTTCAGCGCTATTAGAAGGAATCATCAATATCTCTGGCCTGGAGCAAGGCAAATTCATCCCTTCCATTTCCATATTAAATGGTTTCCGTTTTGGTAAGCGTGGATGGGAATTTGCTTTTGGTCCGGCATTTGGGATCAAAAGAAGTTCATTTGGATTTGTAGATGTAGACAACAAATTCGGTAATGATCAACGGTACTTTTCCGAAAGTGATTGGAATCAATATGCATACGAAGAATACGCTGATCAGTCTCTATACCCGCAGTACTTTGACCAATTTGGTTATTTTAAAACACCTACGCCCGCAGAAGTTTCGAATAATCCAGATTATAATTTTGATAAAAGACATGGAGACATGAACGGCAGTGTAGGCCTCAACACCATGTTCGTAATTGCATTCGGTAGAACCTTCCGAGCTGGTTCCCTTAACTTACCCGTCAACGTCTTTTATTCTTCGCAACGCAATGGCGGCATGGTCGGAATCAATGTTGGGTTCAATGTCACCACAAACAAGACGAACATCAACAACTAATTTGAGAAGTTAACTTTATTTGACTTACTACCAGTGCGACTACCTGAACGAGGCAATTAAAATGATTCATTCAAATTGCATATGCGATTGGCACTTAACCTAACCACTTCCTTACTGCGACCAAATAGTCAAAAAACATTGACCACAAACGCCTAGGTGCGGATACCTTACCATTCCGCTAGCTAACTAAAACTCCCGCCGATTAATTCGGCGGGAGTTTTTACTTTTACAAAAAAAACCGATGCATAAAGTTCCTTTTCCTTTCATCCTTTTCTTTTGTTCGTGCGTTTTGTGCATACAGACTGCCCACTCCCAACGTCCATTGCAACTGATGGAAATCATGAAAGGAAACGAGTTCATTGGCCATTCTCCTGAATACATCCATTGGTCGGCAGACGGGACACGCATTTATTTTGATTGGAACCCAACAAATGAGTTATTCTCAACGCGGCATGAATTCTCGGTGAAAAATCCTAAAAGCGGGATTCAACTTTTTGACAGCTTGAAATACGTAGTTTTTGTTCCAAATCAACATCAAACCGAAGAAGTGTATTTTGAGGAGAACGGAGGACTTACTAAGTACAATAACAAAACGCAACAGAAAACCCTTCTCTACAGAACTGATCAGGTGATTTACGATGTGCAACGTGTAACAAATGACCAGCACGTCTATTTTGTTCAAAACGATCAACTGTTTCTCCGTAAAAAGACCGAAGGATCCATCCAACAAATCACCCACCTAAGACCTGGTAAAAAACCTTCCTCCTCTAAAGACTCTTCGTTTATCATGAAGGAAGAAATGGCCCAGTTTGAATTCTTACAACTCCAGAACAACAAGAGTGAATGGAAGAAAAAACATCCCATGGCCTCCGCACCAGTTGAAATCTATTATGGAGAGGGTACGTTAGAACAGGTCCAGGTAGCACCTTCGGAAAAATACCTATTTTTTCGGCTAAGCCAGTACCCAAAGGAACGCGAAACAGTTGTGCTTCATGATATAGCAAGTGACGGATATGCTTACACCACTCCTGCCAGAGCAAAAGCAGGAGCACCAGAACCCGATCATGCATTGTATTTCTTTGAAACAGGAAAAGACAACTTAAAAAAAGTTGATTTTTCATCGTTGACGGGCATACGTGAGAAGGCTGCTTTTCTCAACGACACTTCCGCCTATTCCGAAGACCGAAAAATCGTTATGCACCGTTTGGTTTTTCATCCAACCCGCGACCTTGCGTTGTGCGATGTTCGCGCCTACGACAACAAAGACCGTTGGATCGTACTGATTGACTTTTCATCCGGAAAAATAACTGAAATGGACCGACAGCACGACGATGCCTGGATTGGAGGTCCGGGTATTTCAGGATGGAACACCGAACTAGGAACATTAGATTGGTTAGGCAATAGCGATGCGTTCTTTTTCCAGTCTGAAAAAAGCGGTTTCTCGCACCTTTATACCATGTCTGTTACAAACAGGGAGTTAAAATCCCTCACACAAGGAAATTGGGAAGTTCATAACGTTCAACTCAGCAAGGATCAACGCTATTTTTACTTAACTGCCAATCGATCTCACCCAGGTAACCGCGATTTTTTAAAGGTTGAAATTGCTACAGGAAAAGTGGATTGTATCCTTTGTGGCGATGGGTACCATGAAGTGACATTGTCCCCCGACGAATCAATGTTAGCCGTTAGGTATTCGTACAAAAACAAACCTTGGGAATTGTATTATGCCCTCAATAAAACCAATACGACCCTTATTCCAATTACCACTTCGCTTACCGAAGCATTCAAGGCTTACTCTTGGCGTGCACCGGAAGTAATAACCTTTAATGGTTCCGATGGAAAGCCTGTCTATGCCAGGGTTTACCACCCCAGTAAGGAGGTTAAGAATGGCGCCGCTGTATTATTTGTTCATGGTGCAGGCTACTTGCAAAATGCGCATAATTACTGGAGCAATTACTACAGAGAGTACATGTTCCATAACCTTTTGTGCGATGATGGTTTTACAGTGCTTGACATCGATTATCGAGCCAGTGAAGGTTACGGACGTGATCACCGCGTCGCTATTTACCGTGAAATGGGCGGCAGGGATTTGCAGGACTACATTGATGGAAAAAATTGGTTGGTGGATTCCTTCGCAATCGATTCAACAAGGATTGGTATCTACGGCGGTTCGTACGGTGGTTTCATTACCTTGATGGGCTTACTGAAAACTCCAGGCCAGTTCGCTTGTGGCGCGGCACTTCGTTCGGTAACCGATTGGGCGCATTACAACCACGAATACACGACAAATATCCTGAATTACCCGGAAAATGACCCAGAAGCCTATCGGAGGAGTTCTCCCATTACTTATGCAAATGGACTTACGGACCCTCTACTTATGTTACATGGAATGGTCGACGACAATGTGCAATTTCAAGATGTGGTGAGACTAAGTCAACGCTTTATTGAATTAAATAAAACGGACTGGAACTTGGCCGTTTATCCCGTGGAGGCTCATGGTTTCAGGGAGTCCGATTCTTGGTATGACGAATACAGAAGAATTTATGAATTGTTTCATACTTATTTATGGAAGAAATGAGTCGATTTGCATTAAAAGAGCTGCATTCGCTAGAGGAAATGTTGAAGCACATCGAGGTATTGAAAGAACTCTATCCCAGTTTGACTTTAGAAGCTTATTCAAACGATTTGCGGGAAATGCTTCCAAACAACAACTATTTTCAAGTAGCCGCCTTCGATGGTGAGTTGTGTGTGGGCATCACTGGCATTTGGATTGGAACAAAGCTATGGTGCGGAAAATACCTCGAAATTGACAACCTAGTGGTTTCAGAAAAATATAGGTCGGCAGGTGTAGGTAAATTGTTATTCAATCGTGCGGAGGAAATAGCCAAGCAAAATGGATGCTCTATGATGGCGTTGGATTCGTACACCGTCAATTTCCAGGCACACAAGTTTTTTTACAATGAAGGTTATGTCCCAAAAGGATTTCATTTTATACATGTGCTGGATGAGGCTATGTTGAGGTGATTATTCCGCTTAATGCCACATCATTTACTTTTTTTAAATTAGATAAAAAAACATGGTTCGAAAAATAGCATTCACCTTAAGTAGTCTTTGTTTTGTCGCCTCAGCCGCTATGTACAACATTGGTTCGAATTCCTCACATTTAAGCGAGCTAGGTGACCTCTTCTGGCTGCCGTTGCCCTTGGCAGCAATTGCGCTATTGGTGGGATTGATGAAGAAAAAGTAACCCCGAAATCCCCTCACCTTATCCCCTCATTAGGGGATTTTTTTGATTTTGGCGGTGTATTCTTTTAGCCATTCATTTTTGGCATTTACCTTTACGGTAAATCTTAAACGAAAAAAATGAAACATTTACTATTTATTGCCCTAGGTCTTGTGTTGATGACTACGGCTTGTTCCAAGGAACGCAAATTGAACAAAAACATCGACGGTGTCTGGAAACTTCAAACGATTGATGGTGTTGCTGTGACCGATTTCACCATGGTGCTTGCCTTCAATTGGTTTGAGAAAAAAGGCGGTTCTTACCAACTTTTTTATACGTACACAGATGGTTCACCTGATGTTACCGAAACAGGTACATATACATTGAATGAAGACAAAGAAATCATTTTAACCTCCGGCGGTGCTACCGATACCCTTCCAGTTGATTCCTGCACCGACAACGAATTGGTCGTAATAGGTGAAGCCAACAGTAAATGGAAATTTAGCAGACAGTAACCAATAAACATAATACATTGAAACATTTCCTATTTATTGCCCTAGGGCTTGTGTTGGTCACTACGGCATGTTCCGATCAACGAAAATTAAACAAAGACATCCAAGGGGTTTGGAATTTAACAGAAGAGAATGGAGTACCTGTTACAGACTACACTATGAAATTGGAATTCACCAAGTTTGATAAAAAATCGGGTGATTTCCTTATAACCTATGCCTACACCGATGGCACTCCAGGTTACACAGACAGCGGAGATTATTACATCCTAGAAGCCGCAAGTTCCATCCAACTGACTTTCCAGGACCTTGTCACCACGGATGCGTTGAACATCGTTGATCAAGGCGACGACTTTCTAGTGGTTACCTCCGCTGCTGACAGTACCACGTACCGATTTGAGCGATAACAGATTTCACATATTCGTACAACAAAATGCTGCCTTTCGGTAGCATTTTTTTTGATACTATTTCCTTAACAAGGTTATTTAAATAAACATTGCTATTTTTGTTGATAACCTCATAAAATTTTCATCCATGAACAGACTTCACTTTTTCTCCTTCTTCCTACTTGCGTTGTTCTTTTCTTGCCAATCCAATCCCACGCCAGACACATCGGCTGCAGAGGAAGAATTGCGAAAGGAAAAAGAGGCTTTAATGAATGAGCGAGAAAAATTGCTCAATGAACGGGAAAAAATGATGGAGGAGTCAAAGAATGAAAAAACAACATCTGAACCGTCAACAAATTCCTCATCAATTGCACGTATTAAGGACATTAAAGGTACCACTTGTGTGATTGGGGAGATGTATACGGCAGAAATAAAAGATAAAGATGGCTATACCAATGTGCGTAAATCTCCATCGAGTTCCTCGCAAATAGTTACACAAATTAACGAAGGGGAATTTTTTGCCGTAACCATTACCAACGAGAATTGGTTAAAAGTAATCGCTCCGGACGGAAGCAAAGGCTACATATACTGGGACCGGGTAAAGGTGCATCACATGGGTCAATAACCATTTTCAGATCGAATTTCGTAAACGCTTACGTCAAGTTACAGTTGCGATTTCCGCAAACCTAGATTCAAGTTTTGCGTGAAATGGTTTTCGGGTTATGCGTTTTCCCCTTACTTTTAGTGCCTGTAACCGCAACGTATGCACATTCTTCTTACCGGTGCGACCGGTTTTCTGGGATTTCGAACGCTTGAGCATTTTGCCCAATCAGCAGACATTACAAAAATTACTGCGATAGGAAGAAAAATCAGACCGACCCATTTTGTAAATCACCCAAAGGTGACCTATGTGTTGGGGGATTTGTCGGATAGCCTTTTCGTTCAGAACGTGTTCGACCAAGTCGATATTGTCATACATGCTGCTGCCTTATCCTCCCCTTGGGGAGACTTTACCCAATTCCATGCAGCCAATGTGCTGACCATGCAGCATTTAATAAAAAATGCCAAAGAACATGGAATTAAGCGCTTTGTTTACATTTCCACCCCAAGCCTCTATTTTAATGGAAAAGACCGCCTACATATCCGTGAAAACGAACCGCTACCTGCAACATTCATTAATGCCTATGCTGCGACAAAACGACAGGCCGAAATCCTGTTAGAACAATCGGGTTTACCTTTCATCTCATTACGACCCCGTGCTTTGACGGGCCGAGGTGATACGGTTATCATGCCTCGTCTTGTTCGTGCATACGACGAAGGTCGATTGAAAATCATCGGGTCGGGAAAAAACATCGTGGACTTGACATCCGTAGCCAACGTGGTGGACGCCATTGAACTATCCATCAACGCGCGGGAAACAGCACTTGGAAAGCATTATAATATCACCAATGGAGAACCCGTACTTCTTTGGGAGAAAATAGAACTTGTTTTATCCAGTTTAGGTAAATCGCTAAACACGAAAAACATTCCATATTCCCTTGTAAAAACCATTGCAAAAGCCATGGAGCTCAAGTCAAAATGGACGCATCGAAAAGAACCGCCGCTAACTGTTTATGGGGTGGGAACCTTGGCAAAATCGTTTACGATGGATATTTCTTTGGCCAAGGAATATTTGGGGTATGTTCCAAGAGTCAGCACGGACGAGGCTATTCAAGAATTTGTTAATTGGTACATGCAAAATGGTTCACACTAAACTTTACCTAAATTACGCTGGCTTTTGCTGGGCCAAGGAACACCATTCCATTCGTGGTGGCCGTAAAAAAAACATCAAGTTTCACGCGCTATGGGGCTTAATTGAGCACCCAGAAAAAGGCCTCATTTTGTACGACACGGCTTATACCACGCGATTTTACGAGGCCACAAAACAGTTTCCCAATGCCATTTATGGGAAACTCACCAAGGTGGAAATATCACCTGAAGAGGAAATTAAACAGCAGTTGCTTCGAAACGGAATTGATCCCTTGTCCATCCAACACGTCTTGTTAACGCATTTTCATGCTGACCACATTGGCGGCTTGCTTGATTTCCCAAATGCGCGTATTTACACTTCGCGTAAGGCCTACGAGCATACACAGAAGCTTTCAAATCGTTGGGCATTTTCCAAAGGCGTTTTAAAAGAACACCTCCCCAACAACTTGGATTCGCGTGTTGTTTTTACGGACGAAGTCGGACTAAAACTAATGGACCCCATTTTCGGAGCGGTACATGACCTTTTTCACGATGGATCGCTCATCATTGTAACACTTCCCGGTCATGCAGCAGGACAAATTGGTGTTAAATTGCACACCACTAAAAAATCCTATTTTCTGATTGCGGATGCCTGTTGGAACCACAGAACGTTTAAGGAAAAACTTCTTCCTCACCCGATTGTTCGTTTGTTCTTTGATTCATGGAACGATTTTAAACGAACAGTAAATCAACTGCATTCCTTTCATCAACGATACCCTGAGGTTGTGCTTGTACCTACGCATTGCCAACAAACTACCGACCCACTGATTCAACCACTTATCGACCTGAATGTACTTTAAACTCAACATACTATTGGGGTTGATACAACTAAAATGGAGGCGCATGTGGTATGCCAACAAGTTGCATTCTTTGCAACAAAAAAGATGGAACGCATTACGAAAACAGCTTCTAAGCGCTCCGTTTTATGCTCCGTTGATAAGAGAAAATCGCCAGCACAAAGATTTTCCCTTGATGAACAAGACCGAATTTATGACGCATTTTAATGCATTAAATACCTGTCAGATTTCATTGGAGCAGGCTCAACAAATTGCATTGGAAGCAGAACAATCCCGTAATTTCAGTTCGACTATAAACGGAATTACGGTAGGATTGTCGACTGGGACAAGTGGGAACCGAGGCGTGTTTCTAGCCTCTGAAAACGAACGTGCCCAATGGGTGGCAGCGGTACTTGATCGTGTGATTGGATTCAGCCTGCGCAAACGAAAGGTTGCCTTTTTCCTCCGCGCAAACAGCAATTTGTATAGTTCCGTTCAATCGCGCTTGCTACAATTCGAATTTTTCGACCTCTTGCAGCCAACCGAGAAGCATCTACTGAAATTAAATGCCTTGCAACCAACTATTTTGGTTGCTCAACCAAGTTGCCTATTGGAACTGGCTGCATATGTGCGTGAAGGAAAACTCAATCTTCGACCCGAAAAAATCATTTCAGTAGCCGAAGTCTTGTACCCGGAGGATAAAAAGGTACTGGAACACGTTTTTGGCCAAACCATTCATCAAGTGTATCAATGCACAGAAGGTTTTTTGGCTAGTACTTGTTCGCTTGGGAACTTGCATTTTCATGAAGATTTTCTACTCATTGAAAAAAAATACCTGGATGCGGATCAAACACGCTTCCATCCTATTGTAACGGATTTGATGCGGCATTCTCAACCTGTTATTCGCTACGAATTGAACGACATCATTCATGAATTAAAGAATTGCCCTTGCGGATCTACCATGATGGGTATTGCACAAATCGAAGGTAGGTCCGACGACATCTTACGATTTATTAATTCTGACAATCAAGATGTTTCGATTTACCCAGATTTTTTTCGTAAAGCAATTGTCCTATCGGACGAACTTATTCAAGATTATTTTCTCATACAGCACAACCCAAAACAACTTTTCCTTTTCGTAGGAGGCTCTTCTGAAATGTATATCAAAGCGAGTGTGGGCATCCGAAAGTTATTGAATGAATACGACTGCAACGATGTAGAAATTATCCAGCTTCCAAATCCAGGCTTGGAACGGGGAAGTAAACTTAGACGCATACGAAATGAATCTACCTAAACCAATACGCATTACTGGCATGGGAAAATATTTGCCCAAGCTAGTCACTTCTGACATGCTCGAAATCGCTTACGGACTTCCGTCGGGGTGGTCAGAGAAGTACTCGGGTGTGAAATGCCGGCACATTGCTCAAACTGAAACGAATGGGGAAATGGGTGCATTAGCAGCAGAACAAGCACTGGAAAATGCCGGATTATCATTGGAACACATTGACATGCTGATATCTGCCAGTGGTACCTATGATTATCCTTTACCCAATCAGGCCAGTGTGATCAAAGCACAAATGAAAGGTGGAAATCATTGCCATTTTCCCGCTATTGATATTGATAGTACGTGCTTAAGTTTTGTCGCAGCCATCGAATATGCGGCGGCATTGTTAGATGGCAAAGCATACCAACATATATTGATTGTCAGTTCAGAAATTTCATCGAAAGGAATCAACCCAAAGAACTGGGAAACATTGACTTTATTCGGTGATGGGGCGGCGGCATTCGTATTGAGTTATTCAGCGAATTCCGAATCGGCATTCATCAAAGGCGGTCAACGCACCTATTCAGAAGGGGTGTACGATACCATCATTGAAGGTGGCGGCAACCGATTTTTCTTCCGCGATTACCCCTACGACAGGGAACTTCACTCTTTTAAAATGAACGGTCGAAAACTGCTAAAAATGGCCAAAGATTATATACCGGATTTCATGGATTGGTTCTACCAAGACCTTCCCTTCAATCTGTTGGATACTGACGTAATCGTTCCACATCAGGCTTCGCGGATGGGTTTAAGCGTTTTTACTAAATTGTACCCCTTTAAGCCAAATCAAATGAAGGAAACCATACATAAATATGGCAATTGCATTGCGGCTTCCATACCATTGACCTTTATTGATGCCGTCGAAAAAAATGAAATAAAGCGCGGTGATTATTGCCTTCTGAGCGGCACATCCGCCGGTTTTTCTATTGGTGGCGTTTTAATTAAATATTAAATAGAGAATGACGTATTATTTTCGACTTGCCTTCGGTGTTTTTTCCTTGAAACGGGGAAATATGCGCTGGTTTAATGTCCGCAGAATAGTCATTTGTATGCTCCTGATGCCCGTTTTTTTAACCCTACTGCTCATCAATAACCTCTTTTTACTCCTCGATTTCTTGATTTTTCCGCGGTTTTTTACGCATCGTATTGTTCGGCCGGTTTTTATTATCGCTGCACCGCGAAGTGGAACGACCTTTTTATTTCATTCGTTGGCGAATAATTCCGACCATTTCACCGCTGTTCGACTATGGGAAATCGCTTTTGCTCCATCCATCATTCAAAAGTACTTGGTGATTGGTACATTCAACATCGACCGTTTGGTCGGTGCACCTATAAAGCGTTTGTTATTAAAAATAGAGACCCTCTTTATTGGTAAATTAAAGAAAATCCACCTCATCGGTCTTCAAATGCCGGAAGAAGACGAGGCACTATTGCTTTGGTCATTGTCTACCTTGTACCTCAGCTTTTTTTATCCTGACTCCACAATTTTCAATGACTTCTATCATTTTGACCAAGCCATGCCTCAACGAAGAAAAGAACGTATTATGCGGCGTTATCGGCGTTTGATTGTTCGACATAATTGGGTTTTCAACCGCAACAATGAAAAGCGGTTTGTTTCTAAAAACCCTTTAATGATGAATAAAATCGGGGCATTGTCGCTGGTTTTCCCAGACGCCCAAATACTCAACATCAACCGAAATCCCAAAGAAACCTTGCCATCTACCATTCAATTAAACCATACCCTTTTTGGTTTTTTCACGTCGATACGTCAACCGGAACGTATTCAACTAGAGACCAAGGAATTACTCTTAGAATGGTACGGCGCGGCGGAGAAAAACCTTCAAAAGCACTATGCTCATCAACACTTGAAAATCAATTTTTACGACTTGGTTCAACGCCATTTACCTGCTTGGCAAGGTATTGAGGAATTCCTTGATCTTGCCATCGGAACACTCAAAATGGACGAGCGAAAAGAAAAAACCGGACACAAAAGCCAACATAGTTATACCCTCCTTTCGGATCAAGAAACCGCTTCAATATTGGAAAAATTACCCTTTTTAGTTGACTTTTGTACACCATCATCAACACAGCTCCCATGACAGAGAAAAGGATACATCTTTCCGGAGTAGATCTAAATTATGTCGAAGCAGGAACCGGTCAAGCCATGCTCTTCTTGCATAATGGCGGCGGTTTCTGGCAGAGTTGGCGCTTTCAATTGGAATATTTTAGTCAACATTACCGCGTTTTTGGTATCGACTGGCCTGGGTTCGGAGGTTCTTCGCAACCAGAGGAATTAGTAACCGTTTCCTACTTAACCGATATTTTAGAGGAATTTATCATCAAACTAAATCTAAACAATCCCATTTTAATCGGGAATTGCATTGGTGCCTCTGTCGCGCTTCAATACAACCTCCGGTATCCCCAAAGCGTTCGTTCCTTAATCTTGTTCAATCCTTGCCCTGGTGATTTGATTTTCCCTTTTCCTCCTATGCGTTGGTTGGTGAAACGTGTGCATAAGAGCAATCGTTTACAACAAAAATTGAAGCCCTTTTTCATTTTTCTTTTCAATAAGACATGGTTCAGCCGGCAATTTCCTAAGATTCTTTTTGGGAAGAACTACAACCCAACTTCGGAGCTATTTCAGCGTTACATTGATAAACTTAAGGAACAGAAGCAAACCGATGCTAGGGTAAACCTTCTTTATGCTGTTCCCACCTTTAACATGGAGTTGATAACGCAATCTTATGAAATTCCTGAGCATTTATTGGTCTGGGGAAAAGAAAATAAAGTGAGTTTATTAAAATCGCACGGAACCATCCATAAACGTTTACTACAAAATCAGCACGTAAAGATTATTGACAAGTCAGGTCATTTGTGCATGTACGAGTTGCCGGATGAAGTCAATCAGACCATCGCATCATACCTCCAACAAATGCTGTAAGTAATGTCCATTTCCTTCTTCATATTCATCGTTTTATACGCCATCGCTATTGCGGTGGAGGTGCGACACGACCGCAAGAAGCAACTCCAGTTATACGATTTTAAAGATTCTGTACTCAACATTTCATTGGGCATATTGGCGGTACTGAATCGGGTTATCTTTGAAGGAGCATGGTTAGCGCTATGGATTTATTGTTCTTCTTATTCCTCGTTTAAATTGCCCAATACCGCGACGATATGGATTATATTATTCGTGGTAAATGAATTCGTGTATTACTGGTTTCACAGGTTCAGTCATGAATTCCGATTGCTTTGGGCGATTCACGTCAACCACCATTCCTCCCAATTATTCAACTTCACCACTGCAGCCCGCTTGCCATTTCTGAATATTCTTGTTCATATCCTTTTCTGGACGCCGCTCATTCTCCTTGGTTTTGATCCCTACATGGTATTCGCCATTTCCAACATTGGTTTTTTATTCGGCGTCTTTCAGCACACCACGTTGATCGGGGATCTCGGCTGGATGGAATTTTGGTTCAATACCCCGAAACACCACAAAATACACCATGCATCCAATCCAGACTACATCAATCACAATTACGGTAACGTACTGATTATTTTTGACCGCATGTTTGGCACGTTCATATCGGAAAAGACCAACCAACCCGTTACCTATGGCATCACCAAAAACATCGATTCAGTAAATCCTGTCAAAGTCATTTTCCATGAATGGCAGGCTTTGTTTAAGGAAAAAGTATTGCGGCGGAGGTAATAGGTTGGCGAATAATTCAATAGGGACAGTGCGGGCATGGAAAACCTCGTAATAAAAAGAAATAAGCTTACCTTTAGGTTGAATTTTCCGAATCTCGTGCTTTGCTATGACTAGAAAACAATTTAAAAGTGCCAGCTCCATAACGCTAATAGCTGCTTTAATCATGATTTTGCAGGCATGTGCCACCACATCACCTGAGGTGATTCAAGAACCTGCCATTCAAAGTGACAATACGGTAATTCCTGAAATTTCTCAACCCACCGAGATCTCTGAAACAAGAGATACAGCCACACATATTAATCAGCATTTCATTATTCCTTTAAGAAAAGAAGTCGTTCTATGCAAAGAAGAGGCAGGTCGCGTGCAAGAGATCCGAAGGCTTCCGATAACCAACGAATCCAAAAGCAAGGTGGTCAACGACGAATTTATCTGCGTGGTCGATTCGGTTGTTTCCATTTTCGACCTGAATGGCACCCTATTGAAAAAGATTTCAAGTGAGTTCAAACCCGTCAGCCTTCATTCCAAAAACCGAGTGGTATACCTGGGAGGAAAATCGACAGAAAACAGAGAAAATCCAGGAGAAATTTTTGCTTTACTTGACCTAAACAATGCCCATTTCGAATTGAACAAAGTGATTCTTCCCATTGAAATCACCAATGGAAAAGCAATTGACGACGTATTAATTCAGAACAACAAATTGATTTTAGTGGATAATTTCATTTTTCCAAAATACATTCTTGAGTATGACATTACGAATGCCAATGAGCCGGTTCATGTGAGTACGAAAGAACTTCCGAATAACGGCACCTACGAACACATTATTAAAGGCGATGTCAATGACAATTATATGGTACTTTTCTCGTCGTGCTATGGATCGTATGGCTCATCCAAGTACATTGTGGTAGAGGGAAAATCCTCGGGGCGCTTGCATTTTGTTGAACCATGGGACGAACGAAAAAAAGAAAACCTTGGCGACAAGGTAGGAAAACGGAATTTTGAAGACTTTTGCCTTATTGACTCAAATCTACATGTAGTGGCGAATGGGTTGCTTTTTTCGCTTGATCTTAATGGTACCGTTTTAGACGAATACCTGAACGTACAGAAAACAACTATTCAAGGAGTCAAAAGGGTAATGACAACACCTAGTAACAAGCTCGTTGTCATCAATGAAAACGAATACGAAATAAAGAACTAAAAAGGTCAACAACATATTAAGCATTACCTTTATAAATGAACGAAAGAACTTTAAAACAGAAAAAATGAACCGATTATTCCTTTTTCTTTCACTTTTGGGAACCTGGGCATTAAGCTTCGGTCAATCCCTCGAAAACCATCCATATTGTTTCAAACGCGATGCTTTTAAAGGCCAGCACCTCAAAAGCAACAGCCTAAACACGACAGAAATTGCTGAAACAGAAAGGTACGACGTACATTTTTATAGCTTGGACTTATCCATGAACAACCTTTCTACTCAAGTAGGTGGAACAGTGGAAATCCACGCCCATGCACGTCAAAACATGGATTCTGCCTTGTTCGAATTATTCAACACATTGACGATTACCGATATTCGAGTGAATGGAAACCAAGTCGTTTACAGTCGTTCCGGATCAAAGGTGCGTGTACCTGTAAATGCCATTCAAGGTCAAGCGTTTACAATTGCCGTTGATTACAACGGTACCCCTCCAACTGCAGCTACCAATCCTTTGGGTGGAGCAGGTATGTCCAACGACGATTCTCCTTCTTGGGGTAATCAAGTAACTTGGTCGTTATCTCAACCTTTTTCGGCCTATGAATGGTGGCCATGCAAACAATCTTTGTCGGATAAAGCGGATAGTTGTGCCGTTAAAATTACGGTCCCCTCAGCATGTAAAGCAGGATCAAACGGCGTTTTAGAAAACGTGGTTGACCTTGGTAACGGCACCAGCAGGTACGAATGGAAGCACCGCCACGCCATCGATTATTACTTGATCTCTGTTTCCATTGCCGAGTATGTGGACTATTCTATTTTTGCGAATCCTGTTGGTTCTCCCAATCCTGTTTTGATACAGAATTTCATCTACGACAATCCGGGAACTCTGCCCAATTTTCAAGCTGACATAGACGAAACAGTGGATTTCATGGAATTGTATGCCGATCAATTCGGCCCCTACCCGTTTGCGGATGAAAAATACGGACATTGCATGGCTCCCTTTTCAGGCGGAATGGAACACCAAACCATGACAACGCAAGGCTTTTTTAATAAAACGCTCACTGCACATGAATTAGCTCATCAATGGTGGGGAGATCACGTTACGTGTGCCTCATGGGCAGATATATGGGTGAACGAAGGATTTGCCAGTTATTCAGAATACCTCATGATTGAAGCACTTTATCCTGCAGAACGAGCACAGTTCATGCTGGACGTCCATGCCAACGTCATGACACAACCCGGAGGAAGTGTGTATGTCCTTGACAGCCTAAATGAAAGCAGGCTTTTTAGTGGTCGTTTGTCGTACGATAAGGGCTCATCGATTGTACACACCCTTCGTTTTATGCTAAACGACGATAACCTGTTTTTTCAGGGACTCAAGAATTACCAAAGCACCTTTGCAGACAGTGTTGCCAAAGGACTTGATGTGAAAAACACCATGGAAGCCATTACCGGATTGAATTTGAATGCCTTTTTCGATGAATGGTACTTCGGAGAGGGGTACCCCACCTATTCGGCTCGGTGGAATTCGGTTGGAAACGATTTAAACCTTGAAATCACTCATACCGCATCCATGCCTGCTGTTACGCCAACCTTTACCAATCCCCTTGAGCTGCGTTTCAGCCGGTTGGGCGCTGCAGATACCATCGTTCGTTTTCCAATAGGATCCAACCTGGAACAATACCTGGTTCAGGGAATTGGAACCGTTACCAATATCGTACTTTTTGATCCAAATAATTGGGTCATCAATAAAACCGGAACCAAGGTTAACGATCCCAACTTTTTCGTTGGAATGGAAGAATTAAGCAATCCGTTGGATTTTTCCGTCTATCCCAATCCAGCCATGGAAGAGGCCATTATTCGGGTCGATGAAAACCTATCCTTTGACGAAATATTTGTTTTGGATGTTTCGGGACGTATACTTGACACCTTCCCTAATTCCTTCACGCAACTTTCTTTGAGCGGAATGCCCGACGGCACCTATCAAATCGGTTTGGTGAAAAATGGATCAATTGTCGCCTCGAAGCGGTTCATCAAATTATAGGGATATGCGAGCAGTTTGTTTTTTCTTCATAACGGTCCTTTCTCCATCGTTATTTTCCCAAACCGAAGCCTTAGAGCACAGTTGTTCGCAATCCAAAAAATCAAAAACGCATATCGCTCAAGGACATAAAACCCTAACCACTGCACAGGAATGGCAGGCAAGTAAGTTTGACGTGACGTTTTATGATTTACAACTGCAACTCACCAATCAGAACACCAGTGTTTCGGGAACCGCTTTCATTCATGGTATCATAACCCAATCTTTGGACTCATTGATTCTAGAGTTATTTCCTTCCCACACCATTACGGATTTGAAATTGAATGGAATCAATAGCACCTATCACCGAAACACCTCTGTTTTAACCATTCCCAACAACCTATCGGTTGGATCAACGTTTGTTTTAGAAATACAGTACAATGGAATCCCGCCAACACCAAATACCAACCCTTTCGGAGGAAGTGGGGTAAGTTGTTCAACGGTAAGTTCCATTAACGATAAAGTAACGTTCACAGTATCATGTCCTTTTTTGGCGCATGAATGGTTTCCGTGCAAGCAACTGTTAAAAGACAAAGCAGATAGTTGCGCTGTCACCTTGACCGTTCCTTCAAATTGTATAGGAACTTCCAACGGCATGCTAGAGCAGGTTCAAACCAATGGCAATGGTACTAAAACGTATTTTTGGAAACACCGTTCTCCCATTCTCTACTATTTAATTTGTGCGCATGTTGCACCTTACACGGAGTACACGGTATACGCGCATCCATCGGCTATGCAGGGAGACTCAATTCCTGTTCAAAACTTCATTTACGGAAATGCTACAGGACTTCCACTGGCAATTGCTCAATGCGACCTACTGCCAAGTTTTCTGGAACATTTTTCCGAAAAATTTGGCTTATATCCTTTTCATGATGAAAAATACGGCCAATGCCTAGCACCCTTAGGTGGTGGCATGGAACATCAAACCATGACTACGATGGGGGTCAATGACAAACGCATTACGGCGCATGAATTGGCGCATTCGTGGTGGGGAGATGCCGTCGGAATCGCTTCGTTTTCAGATGTATGGTTGAGTGAAGGTTTTGCTACCTATTCGGAATACCTTATGCTCGAACAATTTTATCCCACAGAAAAAGCCTCTTTACTAGCCGGATGGCATAACTCCGTGCTATCTTCCCCTGGGGGAAGTGTGTACCACACAGATACCCTGAATATAAACCGTATTTACAGCAGTCGCCTGAGCTATAAAAAAGGTGCATCTATCATACATACGTTGCGCCATATCGTTAATGACGACGCCTTATTCTTTGCTGCATTAAGTTCCTTTTTAACCACCTACAACGACAGTGTTGGTACAGGGCAAGATTTCAGAGTCTTTATGGAAACTGAACTCGGTATAAACTTGGTTCCCTTCTTTGATCAATGGTATACAGGCGAAGGCTATCCTACTTTTTCCACGCAGCGAAATGTAATTGGTAATGACTTACTTATAGATATCACCCACACGGTTTCGATGCCTGCCGTTACGCCTTTTTTCTCTGTGCCGCTAGAAATCCGTTTTAGCAGAACAACAGGTGTTGATACCACCATTCGGTTTGACATTTCCGGACCTTATGCGCAATTTATCCTCCCCGGACTTAGCAATATTACCGATGTAGTTTCGATTGATCCTAACAATTGGTTGGTGAATCGCGTAGGAACCAATACCTACAACCCTGATCTTACTGTGGGACTTCAAACAACACTCGTTGACGGTTGGAAATGTTTTCCAAATCCAGTGACTGGTATATTGGCCATTGAACCACCGAATACTTATCTTTCGAACTATTCAGTAAGCATCACTGCTATGGACGGAAGGTTAATTCGTACATACCAAAAATTGAATTTACAAACAGCACTTTCCGTAAACGACCTCCTGCCAGGAAATTATTGGATTGAATTGAAAAGCGATGATGGATTCTTCAGAAAAAAGTTCATTAAACAATAAAAAGAAGTTAGAGTTCCTTCTCCAATAAGAGGTATTTTTTAGAAGCAACCTTGCGGTTACACGCATTGAAATGCCACCATTCAGTGGAAAGTTGAGAAAACTGGCCTTTCTTCATGACCTTCCTCAATAAATTCCGATTTTCAATGTGTTCTTTACTCAATTGTCCTGAGGCGACAAACGTGCCTTCGAGACTTGGATAGGCAATTTTTCGGATATCGTCATACCCGGCACCCATGTCTAAAGGTGTTCCATCTGATTTGCAAATCGTCAGATCCACTGCAGCTCCATAATTGTGTACACTTCGATTTCTCGGATTAGAAACAAATTTCACCCTTTCCTTCGGCGGTATCGAATCCAGTGCCTTCCACATTTTTCGTTGAACGCTCACTGGACGAACGGCATCGTAGATCAATAGATGCAATCCTGTATCAAGGGTTGATAAATACGTTTGACATGCTACCAAACGTTCTGCCACATCTTGCTGAAGATAGGCTGTTTTTATGCGTGTATAGAGCACTTGATGCATGAAATTATCAGCAGTCGCATATTTTAATTCGACTCTAATCGCAGGATCTAGAGTTGAAACTCGAATCAACCCAAATGAGCGCATGTAGTTGTCCATTTTTTCCTCTTCTGCTGCAAGCGAATCGGGATTGTTCGCACTTCTCTTTTCAATTGTTTTGGTTGTGGAAGAATCCGTTTTATCATCAAGTTCTGAATTCATTTGGGACTGACAAGCAGAAGCCAAGAGAAGCGTTAGAAAGAAGCAACAAAGGTGTTTCATTATTTACACGTTTTAAATCAAAAAAAAGAAGGTTTTTGAGTTAAATGCCCTTATTTTTGTTGCCTAAATTAACGCTAATATGCCAACAATATCCAACAAAGCGGTCGAAATGCCGGCCTCTCCAATTCGTAAGCTTGTTCCTTTCGCGGAAAAAGCGAAGCTACAAGGAACCAGAGTCTATCACCTGAACATTGGTCAACCAGATATCGAGACACCACAAGTAGCGTTGGATGCGATTCACCAGATGGATCGAAAAGTGATTGAATACAGCCATTCCGCAGGCTTTGAAAGTTACCGAAAAGGCCTTGCGAAATACTACCAATCTGTAGGCATCAATGTGGGATCGGATGACATTTTGATTACAACTGGGGGGTCAGAGGCCTTGATTTTTGGTTTCATGAGCACTTGCAATCCCGGGGATGAAATCATCATTCCTGAACCATTTTATGCGAACTACAACGGTTTTGCTGTTATGGCAGGACTCAATGTAATTCCGGTCACCGCCAACATTGAAACGGGTTTTGCCCTTCCACCTGTGGAAGAAATTGAAGCTAAAATCACCCCAAAAACAAAGGCGATTGTTATTTGTAATCCGGGCAATCCGACAGGATACCTTTATTCGAAGGAAGAGTTGGAACAATTGAAAACTGTTGTTAAAAAGCACGATTTATTCCTATTTGCAGATGAAGTTTACCGAGAATTTTGTTACGATGGAGCTATGCCTTTTTCGGTAATGAATTTAACCGACATGGAGCAGCACGTAATTATGATTGATTCCGTTTCCAAACGGTATTCGATGTGTGGCGCACGAATCGGTGCCCTAATTTCCAAAAATCAGGAAGTCATGCAAGCGGCCCTAAAATTCGGCCAAGCACGTCTTTCTCCCCCCACAGTGGATCAAATCGCAGCAGAGGCAGCCCTGAATACTCCTTCCTCCTATTTCGAAAATGTCGTTAAAGAATACGTTGGTCGACGAAATATTCTGGTAGATGGATTGAACCGCATTCCTGGTGTATTTTGTCCGAAGCCGAGTGGTGCATTTTATTGCGTGGCAAAATTCCCTGTGAAGGACGCCGAGCATTTTTGTCAATGGTTGTTAGAATCCTTTTCGTTTGAAGGTGCTACTGTTATGATGGCACCAGCAAATGGGTTTTATGCCACGAAAGGCGAAGGTCAACAAGAGGCTCGTTTGGCGTATGTGCTCAACCAAGAAGACTTAACACATGCTATACGTGTTTTGGAGGAAGCGCTCAAAGTGTATCCGGGAAAAATTTAAGTAAACATGAATCAACAAAAAAAGGGTGTCTATTTTAGACACCCTTTTCAGTAAGCGAAAGAGTTTTACTTCACGTACACTTTCTTATTCACTTGGCCTGACTCAAACTGAGCTACTACCGTGTAAATTCCTGTATCAATTCCGTTGAACGATAGTTTTGTATTTACCTCCTTAATGATAACGGAGGTTACTATTTGTCCAGCCATGTTGTAAAGGTTGACAGAACCACCAATCAAATCAGGAGTCACGTTAACAACTGCTTCGTTCAATGTTGGTTTGATAGTTACTTTGTTATCCAAAGCGATATCGTCCAAGTTTACCATCTGACCTGCAAGGATTTCTCCGTCAGGGAACTGGTTGTATGCATAATCTTTGATGGTAATGGTGCTTGCATCAGCAGCTACGTCCAAGCGAACCCAACCATAGTGAGTTGTTGCCCCAGCTGTAAACTTCACTCCCAAGTATTTGTCTGTCACCCCAAGGAATTCACCACCGATGTATGGAAGTGAGTAACCAAACGCAGGAATACTAAAGGTGATATCATATCCGAGACCGCTAGAGGTCCCAAAATTCGCCAACCCGTTGATGGCATCTCCGTTATTTAACGGAACCACAGCACTTGTCATAGTAGAGCTTGAGCCGCTCGGAACCAAAGCCTGTTGCATGCCTCCTCCTGGAGGAGTTCCTGCTGCGGCATATGTTCCGCTGTACGTATATGTAAATGTTCCAACAGATGCTTGGTATGTTCCAGAACCAACTACATGATCAACAAAAAACTGAACATCAGGAGCGGCATCGTTGTTAAAATCAATGGCGTATGTTCCCAGGGTTGTATCGATAACAACATCCGGACTAACATCTGTATAAACGATTTGAGCATCTACGCTGTTTCCGGCAATAACGGCTGAAGCAACCGCTGTAAAGCTAGCAAGCTTCTTTTCGTTAAATTGTAATTTTTTCTTCATAAGTGAATCGATTTGATGGGTAAATATAGCATTTTTTTTTCACCTTTAATTAAACGATAAAACCTTTAACAAGGTTGACCAAAGCTTTCGGTTTTTTTTCAAACTCTTCGTAGTCGAGAACCATTAAATCAATGCCAGGCTGCGCTTGTAACCAACTGTCAATCTTCAGTACATTTTTTTGGGCAATGTTTAACTTCCGAACTGAAAGCGTTTGATTTTTAGCTCCTAGGCTTACGGTTTCAGCAATATCTCTCCTCAGGAAAATGACTTTGTAATTAAAGGTGGGTGGTAGCTGACTTAAAAACTGTGGCGGAATATAGGTTAACTTTCCTTGCTGTTCCTTTAGCCAATCGCTTGATCGTCCCAATGTTCGAACCTTCGACGAAACGAATCGCTTGTTGACGTCTTCACTTCTTGTGGAATAAATAGGTACTTCGTTATCCTCCAAGAACTTAAGGACTTGCTGATAGTCTGAACCGGGTAATGCCGTGACAATATGTACATTGCCCCGAATGTTGTTCCCCAAAAAAGCCTCATGTTCTGCTGCCTTTTCAGGCTGTTTTAATTTTTCAGTGTAGATGGTAACGAGCCATTTATGTGCTTTGGTCATACCTGGAGAAAGTCGGATTGCCACCTGAAAGGCTTGTTCGGCCTCTTCAAAATATTCCGCTCGGAAAAACGCTTCTCCTAAATGGTAATGGACATTTGGCATGTAAAAATTTTCTTCGATGGCTGCAAAAAACTCATCCACCGCTTGCTCCAACATATTGCGCCGTAAAAAGGATAAGCCCAAACCATGATGGGCGTATGCATTGCGGTCATCAATGGCAAGGGCACGTATGTATTGGTTTTCCGACAACTTGTAGTTTTTCCGCATGTTGTGAATCCTACCTATTTGCAAAGCCACTTGAAAATTATAGGGGTTTTTCTTTTGAATGCGCTCTAAGATGGGAAGTGCCTTCTTAGGGCGGTTAATTTTTAAGTTCAACAAGCCCTCGACCAATTCAAGGTACATAGGTTCTTCGTATTCGCTATTGCCAAACGGATCTTTTGGGTCTCGTTGTTTTGCTTCGGTCTTACGCAGGGAGGTTGCTTCTTTTTCAAGTTCCCTTAACTCATTGATAAGGGTTCTACATTTCATCAAACGGTTCGTTGATAAATAGGCAAAAGCTAACCGCTGACCGTAGCGTGTGATTTTTGATTCCTCGAAGATGTGTTCAAGGATAGCAATGGCCTCGTCCCATTTCTTCCCATTGAGAAGGTTTCTGGCAACATAATACCTGTTTTCCCTTCGCGCTTTTTCGACCGCCTCTATCTTATCTTCCCCAATTTCTTCGATGTAACCCAGCTCCACCAATTGCTGCATAGCCTCCATGGCTTCCCATGGGTCTTCCTGTAAATCAGGATCGTGCATGCCGAAATCACCTTGTACGAGTTCCCAAGATGGTATCGATTTTACTTCTTTTGGTCCATCGAAAATAGCGTGAAGCACTTTCCCTTCCATATCTTCCCCAATAGGGATATCCATGTGGGCAAGTAAGGTGGGCGTTACATCCAATACAGAAGCGCCACTGATACGTTGACCACCGGAACGGATTCCGGGTCCTGCCATAACGAAAATCCCATATGGACTATGCTCGACAGCTGGCCCAGACGGTTCTTTCGGAATATATAAAGGTCTTTGGTGATCCGAGTGAAAGCCATGGTCGGATAAAATAACGATGGTGGTGTCTTCGTCTACCAACTCTAGGGTACGTTCGAGCATCATGTCATGGAAGCGGTATCCGGATTCCACTACATGTTTGTAATCTTCGAACTCCTGCTCATCGATTTCCGGTCGACGCGGAGGGTGAAACTTCATAGCGAGGTGGGAGAAATGATCCAAGGCATCGTGGTACACGGCCATGAAATCCCATTCAGTAGTGCGAATGAGGTTCGTGGAAACGGCATGAACTGAAGAAGCATTTGCCAACACCTTAGCAACGCCATTGGAGCGTCGGGCATCACGAAGTTCCTTGTTGTCTTTTAGGTTAGGGATAAACGGCATGGCCATGGTAAGGGTTATTTCCCCAGGATGAACGCGCCACTCTTTTAACTCATCGGTGAGTTCCTTTGGATGAACGCTCCCTTTAAGTACTTCCCATTCCTCTCCAAAGGGTTTTGTCGCATTGTGAAAGAGGTTAGAGACCATCACTCCATTGATCGGTTCTGCGGGATTGCTTGGCCACCAAGCCACCACATTCGATTTGTATTTATGGTAATGCAAGATGTTCCAAATAGCTTTCACTTTTCGTGAGGTAGTGGTAACCGGTCTCAATCCAGTACCATCGGGCATTGGTTCTATAAAACCACCAATCCCATGCTTATCTGCTCGAAAACCAGTGGCAATACTTGTCCACAACATGGGCGAAAGAGGTGGGTCGAGTGTTTGAATCTTTCCGAAAACTCCGCGTTCTATCAACCCCTTGAGCGCAGGCATTTTTCCTTGTTGAATCAATGGATCTATCACCTTCCAATCAGCAGAATCCCAGCCAATAACAAGTACTTTTTTCTTACTTTTTGCCTTTTCGCTCATGTTGCTGCTTTTTCTCAGTACCTGTTTCAGACTTCCCTTTCTCACGCGCTTCACGCCAAAGTCGAACGCCCACATCTCCCAGAGCTAAAAGCCCTAATGATCCTTGCGGCGTGACGGTGTAAGATTGTTTCTTTTTCATGATTTGGTTTTCAGAGGAACGAAAATAAAAAAAGCCATCGAAACGATGGCTTTTAACAAATAGATTTATGATCGAATTAGTGAACAATCACTTTTTTAGTCATAGCACCCTCGGCAAATTGTGCGTTAATCACATAGATTCCTGCAGGCAATCCGTTTAGGTCAACGAAATACTCTTTACCAGACACATTTCCTTTAGAAACTAACTGACCACTTGTTGACACCAACGAAACTACTCCTTCGGTTAAAGCCTCGTTAATCATCAATTTAACCGAATTGTTTGATTGGTTGATGAAGTGAACCAAGTTCTCCATAGCTGCCTCATTAATCGAAACTGCTGGACCTCCCTCACCAGCTAGAATGGTGCTGTCTGGGGTGCTTTGGTATGCATAGTCTTTCAACGTCCATACATCTCCAATCGCATTTACATCCAATCGTGCCCATCCGTAGTGCGTATTTCCTGCCACAACAAACTTCAAACCAAGGTACTTGTCTGTTACCCCATTCCAGTTTTCGCTGTAAGGATTAGCGCTATCAACGTTGTATGCCATAGTATTCGTCGCTGCAATCCAGTTCAGCGTAGCGTTAATCATGTCACCACTGTTAAGGGCCAATGCATAATCGTAACCACTTGGCGATTCACCAGCGATGGCATTGGAAGAAGCTGCTGTACCGTAAGGAGCAACAATTGTGTATCGAACGCGGCTTCCTGAAGTAGCAATCGTATCGCCTGAGACAAGGGCGAAGTCTGGATTGGCATCGTTGTTTAAATCCAACTCTTCAAGTGAAGGCACACCGGGAGCAGCATCCACAGAAATATCTGGATTAACGTCTGTATATACTACTTGTGCGTTAGCTCCGGCAGCACCAACTAAAGCAGCGGCAGCGGCGGTATATTTACCTAGTCTTTTTTGTAAATCTTTTTTCATAGTTGTCATTTAAAATTCCGGCCAATGTTAAGGTTTTTTAATGAATTATGCAAACGACTACTTGATATACTGCCTAAAAAAATCAGAATCAAGGTCTTCCGGAGATTGAAGATAAAAAATATCAAGGTCTGGTTGTTGTCCAAACCAACTTTGAACAAAATGAAGTTGTCTGGTTAGGGCATTGTATAAATCGGAATCGAAAGCACCGCCTTTTTCCTGCTTTACTCTGGTTATTTCATCAACGACATCGTTCAACTCGTCCTGTACAAACAAAAATGTGTAGTCGTATTTAGCCGGAAGGCTTCCTATAATTTTCATTGGAAGGTAACAGACCTTTTGATCGAATCGAGCGAACCAGTTTTTCTCGGTGATCTGAATGTGTTCGCCAAGCATATCGTCCATATCTCCCCCGACGTGGATTCCCATTCTCTCGATGCTTTCGATTGTTTTGCGAAGCTTTGCGCCAGGAAGCCCTGAAACGATGATTTTCTCACCCAACTTCATGTTATTCGCAATCTGAGCATAGTGCAGCGCTTCTTTTTTGTTGCCTAAAATCTCATGGATATCCTTGAGCCATTTAAAGGTTTTAGGAAGGTTTGGTGCCATGGCGGCCACTACCTCAAAAGAATGTATAGCCGCATCATATTCTTTCATAAATACCAAGCATTCACCTAGATGAAAGTGAGCTTGTGGAAAATGGTAACTCTTCTCCACCGTAGTCAGTAGATTGGAAAGGGCCATTTCATAATTTTCACTTCGAAGGGCAGCCACTCCGAGCCCATGATAGGCAAAAGGACTATCCGGGTCAAGTTCAATAGAGCGTTCAAAACACTTTTTTGCCTGCCCTAGCTCCCGCACCACTGTGTATAACTTCCCCATTTCAATGAGTACATCAGGAGCCTCCGGAAAGGACTTCATAGCTTGCTCGAGGCATTTCACGGCTAGGTTCGGATTGTTCAATCCAAATTGGACTTTGGCTTCCACCACCAAAAGGTAATTCTCTGACAGGATTTTCTCTTGCTTTAAAAAGGCCAAATATTCTTCTGCTAAAGCAAATCGTTTGGTTTTTATGGCACAATGAATTATTTCTAATAAATAGCGAAAATCGGGATGTTGCCGGTCTTCGATTTCAAGCAACAATTCCAATGCTTCATCAAATTTTTGGCCATTGGCGTAGGATTTCGCCAGGTAGAAGTTATTTTCCCTAATTACATTTCGCAAGTACTCATTACTGGTCTCTCCGCCGTTGCCGGAAACATCCATGTCATCAATATACCCGAGATCAATAAGTTGCTGCAAAGCTGCTTCGTTCATCGCCTCATCAATGCTCGACTGCGTCACAAGTTGTCCACCCTCTTTTTCTAACTGCTCCCAGCTGTCAATGTACGTCACTTTAGGTGGTTCTTCAAAAATATCCATCAACGGTTTTCCGTCCATATCACGCCCAATAGGAAGATCATAAAGGGCAAGTAAGGTAGGGGTTAAATCCAACACCCTGGCGCCATGGATGCGTTCGCCTTTTTTAATTCCGGGTCCCATCGCTGCAAAAATTCCATATGGAGCATGTTCTACGGCTGGACCAGATGGAACTTTTGGCACATAGTTTGGCCTAAGGTTATCGGAATGAAACCCATGATCAGACACTACGATTACCGTTGTATCCTCATCCACCATTTTCAATAAGCGGTCAAGCATCATATCATGGAAAACATAGGCGCCCTTCACCACATCTTTGAACAATTCGAATGCTTCCTCATCTAATCCTTCCATTCTGGGCGGATTGTACTTCATAAACGCATGACTCAAATGATCTATGGCATCGTGGTAAACGGCGGTAAAATCCCAAGGCTCGGTTTCCATAAGTTCCGTGCATGCCCCATGAATAGTCGTTGCATGGGCTAAAATTTTAGCAATTACAACCAGACGCTTATCTTTCTTTTTGTCTAATGTCAATGCTTGGGGCACAAAAGGCATCACGAGATTACCCGTAATTTCATGTGGATGAACCCGGAGTTCCATGAGCCGCTCTTTGATACGCTCAGGAAAAATCGTTCCTTCAGGCATTTCCCATTGGTCGATATCCATGGTTTCCTTACCTTTCTTTTCCTGCTGAAAGAGATTTGAAACCATGCATCCGTTTATTGATTCTACGGGATTACTCGGCCACCAGCCGACAATATTCGAAGTATAACCTTCCATGGACAGCATGTTCCAAATGGCCTTTACTTTCCTTGAATGGGACGACACAGGACGTACTCCCCCATGTCCATCCGCCTCCACAAATCCAAGAACGCCATGTTTAAAAGGTCTGACACCTGTAGCCATACTGGTCCACAACATTGGCGAAAGCGGTGGATCCATTGTTGCCAACCTTCCTCGTACACCCCGATCCACCAATGACTTCATGGCGGGCATAAGTCCGGATTCCATTAATTGATCGATGATTTTCCAGTCAGCAGCGTCCCAACCAATAAGCAGTACTTTTCTTTTATTTTTTGTCATGCGTTTGGTTTTTCTCCCATTCAGATTTGGCTTTTTTCCAGGCCCGTATACCCACATTACCCAAGGCAAGTAAGCCTAAGGAGCCACCGGGCGGAATCATAAATTCCTTCCCATGCAGTAAGATGCGCACCTTATTTTCAATCGGTTTATTGTTCATTTCGGTTTCTATATAAATCGGGTTTGACTACCTCAATTAACTGTTGAATGGGGGTGGTAATGTTCACAAAAGATATTAATTCAGGCAACACTTCTTCGGGCGAGACCACCAACGACTTATAATCCACATCCAAAAATGGAATGTCGTTTTCTTTGAAAAAACGGTACGTTTTTTTGAGGTGAAAATCGTAGATAGTTCGAAATTTTTCTCGCTCACTTACTTGGTCTTTTTGGAGCATTTTTTCTTGAGAACGCAAAATTTCATCCATGTCCCTGCGCATGAAAACGACTTTGTACTGATAGCTTGTATCCAAATACATGGGAAGTGGCGCAACGATTTTAACCACCTTCCCTTGAGCATCTGCTAAAAATGCATTTGATTTGACAATACCTTTCACGGCTTCAAGCTCATAATATCCTTCAGGATTACTGATGTCTTTTTCCCTCTTCCCGTCTGAAAGAACTGGAAATTGGGAGCAATCAAAAAGCTGCATCATCAGGGATGTACCTGACCGGGGCAAGCCCGTTACCACAATAATTTCTTTTGTCATACCCATAGGTTTTGAACAAAGGTAATGGATTCGGGAAATTTCTTTTTAAATCCCAGCCAATTCGATTCGGTTACGGTGCAATTTCACAAGTCCTTTTTGTTCCAACTGCTTGAGTAACCTAGAAATAACTACTCTGGAGGAATGCAAATCGTCGGCGATCTGTTGATGGGTAGCATGTAATTCTAAAGAGCCCATCAACTTGGCCTGATCCTTTAAATACTTTAATAAGCGCTCATCAAGCCGCATGAAAGCAATGGCATCTATCGTTTCGAGCAGTTCCAGCATGCGCGTGTGGTAACTATTGAGTACATAATTACGCCATTCAGGGAATTTACCCATCCATGCCTCCATGTGTTCTACTGGCACCATCAACAATTCAGCTTCTTCCACCACCACCGCTTTTACTTGACTTTTACTGTTTCGAACACAGCATTGCATTGTCATCGCGCATGTATCACCTCCTTCGATGTAATATAAAAGCAAGTCTTCTTCTTTGTCATTTTCCCGTAAAACCTTGATGGATCCTTGAAGAACGATGGGCATAAAACGCATTGTATCACCAATCGATATAACCACTTCATCGGCATCAAAACGCATCAATTGACCATGACGTTTTAGTTCCGTTAACAAACTTGCACCAAATTGGTACGCTAACAGGTCATCAATGCGTTGATTGCTTGTCTCGTTGGATGGCTTTTTGATCATAATGCATGAAAAAATTGGCCCAGATAATCTTGGACAGGGCGTAAAGGTAAGGCCCGAGCGCCACAGTTGCAAAGATAATGGTCCCAATTTGCCACCACACCGAAGCGGCAGGAATAAAAAGGATGAAAGAAACCCAAATAGTAACGAACAATGCTACACCCAACGCATAGGCCACATACATGGCGCCATAATAAAAACCAGGTTCTGGTTCATATTTTAATCCACACCTAGGACACTGCTCGTGCAAATCCCCCACTCTTTTCAAATCGTAAATTCCCGATTGAAAAAAATCGCCTTCATGGCACTTGGGGCATTTGAACGTAAATATGCTTTTGAGGGTGGAATTGCTTTTCATGTCTGATTCATTTGTAAATCAAAGTTAAGGACAAATGAGCTGTGAGCATGTTACCAAAGTTGCACTAACCCTTATTTATACTATTTCTAAACTTTTCAACACATACTCATTAAATAAAAAAAAATAGTAGCTTAGGGCTAAATTTTTGAAAATGAGAATCCCTACACTCGCTTTTATGGCTTTATTTGCCCTTTTTCAGCAGGTAAATGCACAATGTACTACAACGAATGCCACCTCGTGTGTTTGTGCAGATGGTACTAGCTCATGTTTGTTATTGCCGGACATTACTGCTTCATGGAAAGGTATTTCCAATAACGGTTTTACCGAGTACCCTCAATCGGGTGCAGGCACCAACTACAATGGCCAAGGACCAGATAATGGCCGTTTACGTGTAACTGGTTCCACACCAAATATTGGTCACGGATCGTTTACCGTAAGAGGTCAAGATGCCAACGGGAAACGCACGTTTCTATGTGGAAATGATACTGTTTTCAACGTAACAGCCACAGGTCAGTTTACATGCCCCAACGGCTATCCCAATCCGAAGCAGCTTATCACTCAACGAATCTACAAAAAAGAAGGAAACGCAATGACGTACGTTGACCAATATGCAGGAAGTGTTACCTATCACCCTGCGCATGGGCACAACCACGTAGATGACTGGGCGGTTATGACCTTGCGAATCCAAACTTCTGATCCAAATCCGTTGAATTGGCCCATTGTTGGGACAGGCGCAAAAATTGGCTTTTGCTTAATGGATTATGGCCAATGTGGAACCACCGGAAGCACCTACGACGGACATTGCCGTGACGATAATACTATCTACCAGGGTGGAACAACGCTACACAATGTCGATTTTCCAAATTGGAACCTTGGAGGTGGAAATTACAACTGTTCTGTGATTGAGCAGGGAATTTCCTCAGGTTGGACCGACGTATATGGAAAACACTTAGACGGTATGTGGATTAACATTCCACCGAACACATGCAACGGAGATTATTACATTGTGATGGAGGTGGATAAGAATAATATTTTCCTAGAAGAAAATGACAACAACAACTTCACGGCTGTACCTGTCACTCTTACACTTCAACATCCTGCTGGAACTCCACAATTGCCGCTCATTTCATCCGATAATTCGAACAATTTATGTTCAGGTCAGTCTTTGACTTTGACCGCTACTGCGGGACTTAGTTACTTATGGAACACTGGAGAAACAACCCAAAGTATTGTGGTCTCAACACCAGGTTCATACACATGTACTGTAACCAACTATTGTGGAACAAATACATCTGACCCGTTTTTGGTAAACAGTGTTATTCCCGACGCGCCACAGGTAACAGGAGATACGATTTGCGTTTCCGGTGAGGCTGTCTTGACTGCCACAGGTACAGGTGAATTGTATTGGTACGATGGTCAAAATAATTTCCTTGGAACAGGAAACACGTTCGTTACACCAACCATAAATGCAAACACCACTTATTATGTTCAGAATACGGATATATACACGGACAGTGTTTTTGCAGAGCCACACTCCACGGGCATTGGTGGCGGAGGCTATGTTACCTCAGATCAGTATGAGATTTTTAGTAGTTATGTTCCTTTCACATTACAATCTGTACTTGTAAACTCACAAGGGAATGGCCCCATCACCATCGAACTTCAAGATGAAACAGGGCAAATGCTGGAAACACTTACCACCAATGTCCCTTCTGGAACAAGTCGTATTGAAACCAATTTTTCTGTACCCGTAGCCAGCAATTTAAGGCTAGTTGGAAAAAGTTTGGGCGTAGGATTGTACCGCAATAATAACAGTGCGACATATCCTTACGAGCTTCCTGGGATTCTATCTATTACCGGTGCCTCCGCCGGAGCATCTTATTACTATTTCTTCTACGATTGGGAAGTGCATACTGAGAACAGTTCTTGTTCAAGCGATATGGTTCCTGTGCAGGCGGTTGTTAGTTCATGTGCAAGCCTTGGTGAAAACGTACCTTTCCGTCAATCCATCAAACTTTCTCCTAACCCGAACCAGGGTCAATATGCTGTTCAATTTAGTACTCCGAACGCTGGAGAAATGGATGTTGAATTGGTGAGTATCCAAGGGCAAACTATTTTACATAAAACAATCGAACACAAAAATGGCTTGAATAGCTTGAGTTTCAATCATGCGAATATTTCTTCTGGTATCTACTTGTTTAACCTAGTTTATGAAGGCAAAACATACACACAGCGCTTGATTATTGAATGATACTGATTCCTAGATGGGTATTTAATCTTTTACTTCCGCTTTTTACAGGCGGAAGTTTTTTTTATGTTTTAGGGCAAGAAATCGACGTTTACAATACGGTGAATTCCCCCTTGCCAGACAATAGCATTCACGTTTTGACGGTGGATGCATCCAATGCACTTTGGATCGGAACAGACAACGGACTGGTAAAATTCCACAATGGGAGTTGGAGTATTTTCGACAGCAGTAATTCGGGACTTACAGACAATTACATACGTGCGCTTTCGGTATCTCCGGATGGAACACTTTGGGTAGGTACCACCTTGGGCGGCTTGTTTTCGTTTGATGGAACGAACTGGGCACAATACAATACAAGCAATTCTGGAATTCCTGATAATTTTATCCGATGCATCAGTGCGGAAGATAGCAATACCGTTTGGGTCGGGACGGTGGAAGGATTTGCACGTCTCAACAACCAAGGCTGGACATCATGGAGCATGACCAATACGGGATTATTGACCAATAATATCACCTCGATCAAAGCCGACAGCAGTGGATTGCGCTATATTGGAACCATCAACGGCGGTATGAATTATATGAACGGCAGTGCCATCCAGACATTTACAATAGCTAATTCAGGGATTCCGGATAATTCGGTACTTGCCATCTGCCTTGACGAGAACAACAAACCATGGTTTGCAAGTACTTCGCAAGGGCTATTTACCGATCCAGGAAACCAAACATGGCTCTCGTTGAACGTGGAAAATTCAGCCCTTCCTACCAACAGTTTAACTGCTTTTTCCATCGATTCTCTCGGTCATTTTCTGATTGGCACACACATGGATGGCCTGGTCATTCGAACGGTCGACGGTGACTGGATACCATACAACTCCACCAATTCTTCGTTACCCGAAAACCATGTATTATCTGTAATCCGAGGCGATGCATCAACCATTTGGATAGGTACTTATAGTGCTGGCTTAGTAAAACTTTCTTTGAGTGAAGCCGATTTAGATGCCCGCCAAACACAAAATACTCGTATCTTTCCTAATCCAGCACATGTCGGAGGTTCCTTTTTTCTTGAATCTGCAGTGGCAATCGAATCCGTTTTTATTACCGACTCATATGGTAGAACAATAGCAACAAATTCTTTTCATTCAAAGCAAGTGAAAATGAATGCTCCTTCAGTTCCTGGGTTGTATGTCATTCGCACTGAGTATGAAAATCAAACCTCCTACACTACCAGGTTATTTGTGTATTGAACGTGAATTACCTTCAATGAATTTGCAGTGTGTTGTCTTTTGTAGTGGATATGTTTAGCCTTCTATTTCTCCAACATTGTAAGCGGTAAAAAGCAATCTCTGATTCCATGTTCGAAGTCATATGGCCAAAATAATGAAAAGTTCTTTTAGTATCCGCATGCATTTTTAGCGACTCAATTCCGTTTAAGGTGATTGGGTTTCGATTTTCGTCCAATAATGCAATGTCCAACGTAGGCTGGATACATTCGCTCAAGATGATGACGCTTTCCTCCCTTGCAGGAAGTGTATACCATCCCTTGGTGATTCGTCCATTCTCACTAATAACACTATAGGCTAACAAAAGCTTGACCTTACTCTTGTTTTTAATGCGAAGTGCATTTGTAGCATTTCTATCAGAAGCATTTGGTTTTGATGGTGTAAGGTAGCTTTCTGGAAAAAGTACGTAAGCACAAATCAGTATTTTTAAATCCGAGTATCGCAACCAGCAAAAACCGTCCTTTCCCCAATCCTCTCCCCAGCTATTGACCAACTTGAATGCCCCACCATCCATTTGATCATCGAAACCAACAATACACATCGCATGGGCCCCAGCAGTGTAGGTGTCCCTGAAACATTCCATTTTAATCACGCCGTTTGAATCGAGCATGTAGGAATTAAGGCTGTTTCCTTTTCCACCATCAAAAATTTTCAATCCGATAACCACAGGGCAACCGTCAACTAGTGATTTTTTAATCTGTTGGGCATTTTGTGCCTGCACTTCTTTAAAACCACTTAGTTTATCGGTGTAGCGCAGCTTAGGGTTATCTGTCGAACAATAAGGAAATGCATAGGCGCTGTGGAATGGCGCTCCTTGTTTTTTCAACATTTCGAGGCAATCGTACATTTTTGCGCCACCATGACAGGGATTTTCTTTATTCATGGCTTTGTATCGGTTAAACGTACTCCATGGTGAAAAGGGAGCTATATCTATTCCCTTTTCCATGCGTTTAATCATGGTCATCCCATAGTAAGTAGTCGCCCAGCCAACACACGAACCC
This sequence comes from Crocinitomicaceae bacterium, assembly GCA_044372835.1. Taxonomy (GTDB): domain Bacteria; phylum Bacteroidota; class Bacteroidia; order Flavobacteriales_D; family Crocinitomicaceae; genus M0103. Next base: position 39,779 of record JBILRE010000022.1, read on the forward strand.
A
>JBILRE010000008.1:0-156136 GCA_044372835.1 Crocinitomicaceae bacterium
CAATGGGCGGCAAGTATCTTTCTAACGAAAATGCTTGAGGTATCCATCCTGACTCCTGCACAAGTTTTGACTTACCTTCTACGGATTTTTCCTCCTTGTGCATTTCTTCATTCTCTGACAACAAGTCATTGCTTTGAGCATGAAGCAGTTGAACGCTTAAAAACACCATCAACCCAATAAAAAAATTAAACTTTTTCAAATGCTGTATCACTTAATTGAATTATTTTTAACTCTGAAACCAATGAACCAATCGAATGAAAATTCTAACGATTTTACCGATTTCCTTGTTTTGCCTTGTTACTTGCCTCGCACAGGAAAGTTACAGGTCGATAACGGAACATTACATCATAGATAACAATGGGAACAAAGTTTCTCCGGCACTTTCTTATCTGGAGGACTTTGGAACTAAATCTATTGCGGTATTCGCTATTGGCGGATACAAAGATACGGTTTATCCTTACAGCATTGTTGGAGGAAAATACGGCATTATTCAGAGAAACGGAACAATCGTTTTACCTGCCACCTACGATAAAATAGAAGACTTTGGTACGGACAGCGTAGCCATTTTTAGCCAAGGTGGGTTATATGGATTGATGACAAGCAAAGGAGAAAGAGTAGTAGATGCGTTGTATTTCTCGGTTTCACCGACTTATTCCAAGGACGGCTTATTCTACCTTGAACCTCAAAGGTTTGTATATGATGTGTGCAACCGCGAAGGTGAAATTCTGGCAAGAGGTTATAGTTATATCTATCCGTTTCAAGACGGTTTCCTTGTCACCCGGAATGGCCGTTCGGGATATGTTGACAATGCCTTTCAACCAATCATACCACTCATTTACCAAGAAATACAAGAGTTGGATGGTCGCTTTATAGTAAAAGATCAATACAACAAAATGACCATCCTCGATGCAAATGGCAAACAGGTTGTAACAGAGTCATATGACGAAATAAGGCAGGTAAGAAACAGTGATTACGACGCCGATGGTTATATTGTGCGTTCAAAAGGCTACTATGGATACTTGGACAAGGGATTACAACTGCGTATTCCTACCAAATATAGCAACTTGAGTGATATTCGCTTGAAAAGTGGAACTTTCCTTCGCTTTGAACAAAACACGAAATATGGATTATTTAATACCCAAGGGGATATATTGTTAAAACCCAAATACAACGAAATAACATCTGCATTTGACACCCACCTTCTCGTTGCTGCTGGAGGAAAAATGGACAAATATGGGTACGTTCAAAACAGTAAATACGGAATATTAGATGCACAAGGTAAGGTAGTTGTTCCTTTAAAATTCAGCAATGGACGTATGGAATCTGACCTTGTTTTGTTCGAATTAAAAGGTAAATGGTGCGCGTACAACGACAATTTCGTTCAATTGCTGGCACCGGAGTACTCCTATATTGAAGTATTGTGGTCTTACGATAACCATTACATTAAATACCAGAAAGGAGGAATGTACGACGACTATCAGTACAAAACCGTTGGTGGTGTTTATGGCTTGATGGACAGGAATGGAAACACCCTTCTTCCTCCGGTCTATGAGGACATACAACTCGAGGGTTATGGCGAATCGGGCATCTTAAAACTAAAAAAAGATGGTGTTTATGGCCTTTTCACCATAAATGGTAAGGAATTGGTAAAACCTGCATATGCCCAAATTGAATGCAACGACGAAGTGTGCATTGCTGCCGAATACATTGAAAAAAAGGAAAGTTACCAATACCTTTTGCTCGACCGTTCCGAAGGCAAGGTGTTGACCGAAAAAAGGTACGACCTGATTTCGAAAATGTATTCAAATGACCGCTACCTCACCTATAAAGAAAATGGGAAATACGGTTTAATGAGCACCAAAGGGAAGGTGGTTCTCCCCGCTACCTACAGTTTTATTGGTGCCAGTGAGCAGTACATGGTTGACAATGTCTTTCGGGTGAACCAATACGGCGAAGTTTCCGAAGAAGATTTTGGAACGGAAGTGAAAGGCGGTAAATGGGGACTAATCAACGCTAAAGGAGACTCCATCATAGGTATCCAGTACCAAGACCTTCAATTTACCAATGACTCTCTCGTCATATTAAAAGACTACGACGGATTTTTCCACTTGTTTAATGTTCGTTCCAAACAGTTCGTTCTTAGCGGTAACTACCAGTACATCCAGTCAAACAGCTACGACTTCCCCTACTTTCTAGTTGGAAAGAACGTGAAAATCAACGAAGAATACAACGAACCTGAAGAAGGTGAATTTGGCATATCAGATGCACATGGCAAGCTTCTTATACCAACCAAATACAGAAATATTTTAAGCTATTCCCGCGCTTCTATATGTCAGCATATGGATTTGACCGGCTTCGATTTGATCGACGATAAAGGACAGGAAATACTCACCAAACAAAAGAGCATCATCAGGCTGAACGATACGCTTTTTGTCGTAGAGAATGACGGCCAATCCATGTTGTTTAATGTCCTTTCGAAGAAAAGCATCCTACGAGAGCCTGTCGCACAATTCAATGTACCGGATTACATTCCTTACAGCGAATTTCTACTGGCCTATCGTTCCAAAGAAGGTTCCTGGGGCTACATGAACATCAAGGGGGAGGTGCTCATTCAAGCACAATACTGCGATGCCCTCACCACGGGCGATACCTACCTTGTGGTAGCCAAATGCAACGGTACAGGTGGCAATGCCTTCCAATATGGAGTCATCGACTGGCATAACAATGTCGTGATTCCGTGCATCTATGATGCCGTATCAGTGGATTACAACGGGCTGTTCATCTGCGAAAAAGACGGTGATGTTTTCCGCATGAATGCCTCGAACGAACAGGTAGGTAAGAAAGGAAAGAAGGGGTATCAGTGATTAATGGTTCCGTTTTGTTCAAATCAAATTCAAAAATCCTTTGGACTAGAAAGCTAGGAATTTTTAATTCTTAAAATGGATCAATCCCCCACCTTCAATTCGCTGTACCCATTTCCGCTTGGTATAAGTTGAACACGTGTACCAATGCGTTCATTCAGTTCGCTAACGTGCGAAATAATACCGATGGACTTATTTCCACTGTGCTGAATGGATTCAAGAAGTGAAATCGCTTCGTCGAGGGAATCCGGATCTAGGCTACCGAAGCCCTCGTCGATGAATAAGGATTCGATTCGGACTTTTCTCGATGCCAAATCAGACAAGCCGAACGCCAATGCCAAGCTTAATTTAAAGGTTTCACCGCCTGAAAGGGATTTTACCGAACGGCGTGTGTTGCCCATGTAGGTATCAAGAACCTCGAGGTGCTCCTTGTCGTTGGTTTCGGGTAGCGCGAGCAAATAACGCCCAGAGAAGGACTGCAGGCGAGTATTTCCATGTTGTAGGAGTTTTTCGAACATCAAATCCAAAACAAAATTGGCGAACTTATTACCAGAACTTTCACCTATCAACTTATTCATTCTTGACCAACGGGCTTCCTCCCCTTTCAATTGATTCAATACCTGCAATGCATCCGCGTGACGCTGCCGGATCTGTTCATCAAGCTCCAGTTCCCTCTTCCATCCCCCCATTTCTTGAAGAAGAAAACTCAAACGTTGTCCCACATCACTCAGCGCTGTTTCCACCTGCACTTTTTCGAGGCTAAGGTTATTTTGTTTCTCAAGATCGTCTTTTTCTTTCAGCAAGCGCTCACCTACCTGTGTAACTGACATTTTCTGGCTATGGAGCGCCGCTTCTCTTTGGCTCCATTCATTTGCCTGGGTCTCAGGCAACAGGTTGGCTTTCAATTCAGCTATACCGGAAAGGTTCTTTTGAACCAGCAATTCGCTCATTTCATGTTCTGCCTCCAATAAAAGTCGATGATTCCGTTTTAGTTCCAACTCAGCTTTGGTGTGGTTATCTCGCTGCAGTTCGATGGTTTTTTCTAACCGGGTCCAATCTCTAGAAATGCGCGCGGTTTCTTCTTCAAAATTTGTCCCATTGTATTTTTTTGCCAATTCCGCTAATAACTCGTCGCATTTATTCCATTTTGCACGGTAATCTTCGAACATAACTACCACGCGCGTTAAAAGATCTTTGGCCTTTACCAAGCGTTCCTGGTCCTCCACCTTCTGGATACAACTGTCCAATTCGTTCATCCGTTCAGCCCAATCCTGTTCAGTATCTCCAGTTGATTCCCAATTTAGAGATGCAAGGACCTCGGACATTTCCTTTTGCTTCTCGTCAATCTGCTTTTTGAGTTGCGAAACGGCGTCATTTTCATGTTGTATTTCCTGTTCCATACGATTTAACAGGGCTGTAGTACCAGACAACATACTTGAGGCTTTTTCAAAATGTTCACGGGAACGACTCAACTGAAGTTGGTCTTCCTGAACACCTTGAACTTCAGCATTGCTCAACAATGAATGGTGCGTACTTCCGCACAAAGGGCAGGGCTGATTGGGAAGCAGGTTGGTACGATGCTCCTCCAAACTCATGTATTTCTGTAGGTCTGTCAACCTTATTTCCTCCGATTTTATGGATTCCTTTTGTGTATTAACCAATTGTTGCTGGATGATTAACTCTTCCCGCAATTCGCTTAAACGCACCTGTTTCTCTCTGAGTGTTTTTTCCTTTTCTTTGCTCTGTTTTTCCCATTCTTTCTTCAGCGTAAAAGCCGGAGTGATGCCATTGGCAATGGCCCTGGTTTTTCTTAACCGCTCTTTTTCTTCCTGGAGAAACCCAAGTTCGGGTAAGGACTGACTCCCCATCTCTTTAGCCATGTGTTCGATCTGATTTCCAAAATCTACCTCATCTGGGTCCCAAATTTCGAGTAAAACGCCAAGATCCCTCAATTGCTCTAAAGCGTTCGTGAGGTTTATCCTGCCATTGGATACATGTGATCGTTCTTCTTCAAAAGTCCCTTTAAGTGACCGGTAATCGGTACAAAAAGCATGGAATTCAGCAATGATTTCTGGCGTTGTGGCCGGTAAGTGAATAAATGCTGCAATGTTGTCTATCAATTGTTCCTGTTCAATCTTAGACCGTTGGAGCTCTTCACTTGCGGTTTTCAAAAGGTTTTTCTGGGACTCAAGTTTCACTTGTAAGGCCTCTACTTGCTGCAGCGGTTCACGCAAAGGAAGTACATAACGGTGTAAGCTAAGCTGTTGAAGTGAAGGATAAAAGGCCTCCAATTCTGCTTCGATTTCCTGAATTTTCGTTTGGTTTTCAAGCCATTGAATGGTATTTTTCTCTAATTGAACCTTCACGTTTAAAAGCGTTCTCAAGTCTTTTTGTTCATCCTCCCACTTGGCACGAATTGGTTCGTGTTCTATCAATTTATGTTGTAAGGAGTGCCTAAGCGCATCGTCTAAAAATTCGATTCCCTTCAAGAGTTGCTGCTGGTTATTTACCGCTGCATGTGCTTTAGAGAAGAATTCGAAGGCTTTTTTTCCAATTCGGCGGTAAATTTCGGCTCCCGTGATGGTTTCCAATAAGGCATTTCGGTCTGACTTCGGGGCCTGTAACAAACGAGCGAACTGTCCCTGAGCAAGCAATACCGACTGCATGAATTGTTTGTAGCTAAGTCCAATGATTGCCTCGTTCTTAGCAATCACATCCGCGGGTTTGGTAGCGACAAGTGCACCCGAATCGTGTATAACCAGCTCATGCTTGCGTTCGTTGAGGTTATTGTTACGGTTTTTAGCAATGGACCACGAGGAACGATAGCGCACCCCATTCACCTCATAGACCACCTCTGCAAGACATTCGTTGGTATTCCTTGTGAGTATTACGCCGTCTTTCTCGATATGGGTTTTAGTGATTTTCTGATCGGAAAGCCTTGGTACAACGCCAAAAAGTGCCAAGGTAATCGCATCGAGCAAACTCGACTTCCCCGAACCAGTTGGTCCCGTAATAACAAATAAACCAGAGGAAGCGAGCGGTTCCTCATCAAAATCGATCCGGTGTTCGCCTTTCAACGAATTCAGGTTATTGACATGGATTTGAACAATTCTCATGACTTAGTGTGTTTCAGAGGTTTCATTCAATGACTGCATCAATTCTTTAAAAGCCATAACCAGTTCCTCCCTGTTTTCTAGGTTTGCCTCTAGATCCAGCCGTTTTTCAAAAATCTCTTCTGGCTTGAGGTGCTCTATCTCCTGGCTTTCATTCAGGGTTGATGAAAGGGTGCCACGGTCATTTTCAAAAACGACGCTTGCCTTTAATAGGCGAAATCCAGCTTTCTCAGGTTCGGACATCAATGTTTCCAATGCATTCAACGTGGACTGGCTGTGGAATTGTTCACGTATGCGCAATTCGCAAAGATCCTCTAAAGGAGAAGTGCTTTGGTATTTCTCCACTTGATCTTTCACCTCCTCGAAGGTTCCTTCAAACGCCACTAGGCGTCGGAAAAGAGGAATATGAAGTACTTGCTGTTCAAATCCCCCTTCTTTCCATTCCAGCAAAACGACTTGTTTCTGGTCTTCCTTTTCACTGAAACTTAGGGGAATCGGCGAACCTGAGTAACGTATATGAGGGAACTGTACCTGCTGGGGTTTATGAATGTGTCCGAGTGCAACGTAATGTGGCTCCTTGCCGAAAATACCTGCCTCCACTCCAGCGAGGTTTCCCACTTGAATGTCGCGTTCGCTTTCAGAAATATGAGCGCCTTGGGCATACACATGTGCCATTACAATGTAAGGTATATCCTTGTAATGAGCGTTATAATGGGCATTGACATTCTCAAAATACGCCTGTAATCCGCGTTTGGTCATTTCCACCTTATCGTGGTAGGATTCTCCAGGTATGGATTGACGGATGTCTTTATCGCGAAGGTATGGAACAGCAGCAACGATTAGTTGTTGGTTGTTTTTATTAATCGGAACAAAAAGGTTATCCAGTTCCTTGGGTGCGCCGCCTACCACCACTACATCAAGGGCATTCAGTAATTCGCGAGGCGCATTCAACACCGCCGGGGAATCGTGATTCCCACCTGTTAGGATAATGCGACAATTCAGGGGAATCATCTTTTTAAGAAAATCGTAGTATTGTCGCAGGGCTTGTTGAGAGGGATTTACCTGATCGAAAAGGTCACCGGACATCAGCAACACATCCACTTCGTGCTGTTGAATGGTTTCAATGAGCCAATCAAAAAAACGTTTCATGTCCTCGAAAAAGGAAACGTTCATGAGCTCTTTCCCAAGATGCCAATCAGAGGTATGCAGTATTTTCATTGAATAAAGGTAAATGAAAAAAGCAGCACATCGGTACTGCTTTTTTAGGGAATGAAAAATCTATAGCTATAAACTAAAAGCACTTGCTGTTTTCTTTAAAACACCGTCTTGTTCGTATTCGCATTCAATGGTTAACGTTATTTCCCCTTGGACCTTTGGCGACCTCAACTGATCTATTAAACCCTTTGATAACATGTTTCCTACCCCGGAAAATTCTTTGTTGCTGCAACTGCATTTAGCTGTCCAGCTGTTAACGGTAAAATACCTGCTCACTTCGAGCATTAACTCTTCTGGATAAAGCACACTAAGGGTGTAATCAACATTATAATCCGTATCTGTTCGGAGGCGTTCAATGTTCCATGCTTTCAACATCGGAGATGGGATTGATTTCACCTCAAAAGCTATGGTATCGCCATGATAACCTGAGTATACCATTAGCCAAGCTGTTTCAACATTTCCTGACACTCGAGCAATATAAGTAGAATTTCCCGACTTCGTTAGGGTCATTCCGTCGGATTGAATCTCTAACTCACCTCCTTCAGCTGAACTAATTTGCAGGACATTGTCATAACCCCGGTAAAGTACTTTTTTAGCTTCAGGTTGCCCTACTATAATCTGGGCGTTGGAGGTATAAGTTGATAAAACACTTAGGAGTATTAAAACAAATAATCTAATCGTCTTCATGTTTTTAATCTTTTCAAGGGATTGAGCGAACAAACATAATCGTTTAACTTTGTAATAACAAGTGAAAAAACAAGGATAAAGGGTAAAAAAAGCTTAAAATCAAGCTATACAAGAGGACATCTAATTCAATCACTCCTCCCGATACTTCACCCCAAAGATCATGACCGAATTTCCCCCGCCGTTGTTTTTTCCTTGAGCGGTAACGATTAGGTGTTTTCCATCGGGTGAGGCTGCCATTCCGACCGGATAAGAATCCGCAGAAATCTCCACTACTTTTTTCATGGTGGCGGTACTGACTCCTACCACTTTTGATTGGTTGTTTACTGCTGCAAAAACGTACTTCCCATTGGGAGAAAGGCTAATAGTGCGGGCCCTAGTACCGACTTGTAGCTTTCCCAACATTCCAGTCGGAGGTATGCAGTATTTTCATTGAATAGAAGGTAAATGAAAAAAGCAGCGCTTGAATGCTGCTTTTACAAGAACATGATTCAAATGTTAATAACTAAACACAGAAGAAACAATACTTGATAACCCGTTCCCTTTGTAAGTACATTCAACAGAAATTTGACGATGGTCCTTTTGTTTTTTCAATTCATCCACCAATGCTTTTGGGAATGTGTTTCCAATACCAACAAAAGGCTTATTACCAGAACCGTAGGAAATATACCACTTCGTTATAGTATAGGGAAGATCAAGAGGTACATATGGAGGATAACCAACTGTCATTGTAATTTGATGATTTTCACTAGTATTAAGGCTTAATTTATCCAGGTTATTAATGAACAAAGTGGGTTTAGGCAGAGCCATGACCTTGAACAAATGAACATTTTCCCCCGATGAAGTTTTAACTCGTAGTTCTACCATTTTAGCATCTCCAGAAGGTGTAATGAGGTATTTATTCTGTCTTGATTTCTTGATTACCGCATTTTCTGCACTCACTTGCTGCACCTCGCCTTTGACCGAACCAATCTGAACGATGTTTTCGTAATTTTTATACAGTATGCTTAATTCCGGTAAACCAACAATACCCTCTGATATTAAATACTCTTTTTCTACAACTTGTTCCGTTTCAATTTGGTTTCCAAACTCGTCCAAATCACCAGGATTTTCTTGGGAAGCCTCTTTCATATACTCCTTAATCAACAAGCCATCTTTTACACCCGCACCTTCATAACGTGCTTCAATGAAAAACGTGGTCCCTTTAGGTGCGCGCATTATTAATGAGATTACTTCAGGGGAAAGAACAGGACCTTTTCCTGTTAGAGGTTTTTGTTCAGAGCCAATTAAACTTACTTTCCAGTCTGTAACTGTGAAGCGCAACTTAGAAGCATTGATGGGGATTTCGGGTCCATACCCCACTTTTAAAGCTTGTTGACCATATGTAAATAGTAATTCAGGTTTCGGCAATTCTCTTATGGCATATTTCACCTCATTTACAAGCGTTTGGTCAGCCTTATTGAAAAAGCTGAAAATTACTTCTGTGGCACCCTCGTTAGGGATAATGATCAAGCGATTATTTTCTTTATCCTCTTTGCTTTCAGCATGTTGAATTTTATAAGTCAATTGACTCATTCCTGTTGAACCACCAATTTCAACCACATTTTCATAATGGGCATAAAGAAAATGATACTCCGGTTGACTGACAATTGATTGTGCTAACAGACTTCTATGGGTTAAAAGAAGCAAACAAAATAACGCATATTTAAAAAGAGCTTTTTTATTCATTTTGAAGAAAATTTAAATTTACACCTCGTAAAGTTATGTATTTTAATAACAAAATAGGTGTAATTTAACGATTAAGGTGATTGCTCTTTAGGGCTAATTAAAAGAAAAACGAATGCAATTGGCTAAGTTAGGCACTCTTTATTTACCCCCACACATTGAATTAGCAAGAAAAAATCAACAACTCTTGAAACCCAAAACCTTACCGATGTTTTTTATTGAGAAATTATTGTTGAGGTCTTTAAACCTCAATACCACTATGCAATTCCCCTACTCCTCCCGATACTTCACCCCAAAGATCATGACCGAATTTCCCCCGCCGTTGTTTTTACCTTGAGCGGTAACGATTAGGTATTTTCCATCGGGTGAGGCTGCCATTCCGACCGGATAGGAATCCGCAGTAATCTCCACTACTTTTTGCATGGTGGCGGTACTGACTCCTACCACTTTTGATTGGTTGTTTACTGCTGCAAAAACGTACTTCCCATTGGGAGAAAGGCTAATAGTGCGGGCTCCTGTACCGACTTGTACGCTTTCCCATTTCGTGTAAGAAATGGGTTGACCGCTGTTTTCAAGCCTAAATTTGGTGAGTTCCCGCCATGAAGTACGTTGGACATAACCAGGGGCGTTCGCACTTAGGTATAGATACTCACCAGAAATCACCAAATGCCGCAGGTTCGTTTGCATCCCAAGCACGGTTCCGAGAGGACTGAAATCGCGCGTATCGAAAAAGGCAATGCCACCGCTTCCCCCCATTTTGCCAACCATCAAAAACTGTTCGTCAGGCGTGAAGGTAGTACCTCGCAAGCAATGCCCACATTCCGAATCGCGGTCAATCTTTCCGGCAGTAGTAAAATCCAAATTGAGCTTGCTATCCACAATGCAATGCTTGATATACTTGAACTCCATTGGGTTTTCTGAACGGATATCGATGATGCCTACGGTATTGTCTCCCCAATGAGTCACAGCGATGTATTCATTTTGCGGAGAACAAGCAATCATTTTAGGAAGAGGTCCTGTAGGCATTACCCGCACAATTTCGTCCTTTTCCGTATCTATAATGGCAACAGCAGAAGGACATTGCGCATTTTTATCGTAACTGCGGCGGTAATAAGTCACCCACAGGTATTTCCCGTTGTGAGATAGGCAACTCTCCACAGGTTTTCCCTCAAACGTATTCTTGTCTTTTTCATCTCCATAATAGGGATAATCGAAAACAGTGGTTTCGTTGTTCAAAAAAAGACTGTTGTTGGCCTGGTTAAACTCATGTTTAATTTCTTTGAGTTTTTTCCATGTACCTGTTTCAAAAACAGCCGTCGTATGTCCTTCTAGGGAATGCACATAGAATTTGTTTCCATCTGCACCAAACACCACCGATTTTGGAGAATTGATGGCTGTTTCATAGGTATCCGAACCATTTGAAGGTTTACTATTGAAAGCTTGTTTTCGGGCAATTAACTCCAGGGTTACTTCTCCGTTTCCTGTTGATTTGTTGCCCACCGTTGTTCTGCTCACACTTTGTGAAAAAGCAGCTACGAATGGCAATGAAAATAAGACAGCGTGTTTCCAACTCATGGTGTTTTGTTTTTTATCGTTCTTAGTAAGTACCCATTGGAGGCAAGTCCTTCGGAAATGTATACACGACCTTCTCTGGGCGATACATTTAGTACCTTGGTTTTACCGGAAGGGGTTATTTTATCGCTTATCCAAATACTGTACACCTTTAGGTCAAACAACTTTCCATAGAAATTGATGAAATCGGATTTTTGGTTTCGGAATGCAGTTAGTAATTCCGTTTTTGTATAGTTCCTTTTTGATAAGTCAATGGCCATTTGAAGGCTTGGTAACTGAATCATCTTTTTTTTCTCAAGGAGCAACGCTGCCTGATGGTTGACTAGAACAAAGGAATCTTCGCTTTTCGATTTAAGCACCAAAAAAGCGGGCGAATTTGACGCGGTGGAGCGCCATGAAGACTTGTCTTGGCATTCGACACAACCTGCTTGAATAAGTGCATTTCGTGCTAATGGTTTGGATGGAAGGTAAGAAGTGGCCACGCGGCAATTGCCATGAATACGTTGCGCAGAACCAGATTCCTCCACTTTTGCTTGTTTTCCACCACAAGATGAACTTACAATCGCAAAAGAAAAAATGAAAAAGAAAAAGAAAGATCGAAACACAAGATGAATTTATTCAAACATAAAGATAACCAAGGTTTTGACAAACTCATTGTTGACCCCATAGAAAATGAAAGATTTACGTTTTAATTCAACATTTATTAGGTGCAAATAAAGCGCATTCACTAACATTATGCCTAATTTTGCGCCAATCAAATAAGACCTTAGATATGCATTTATTTACCCTTCGATGGAAGTTGCTCGTTTGCGGCTTATCCTTTTTTTCATTGTCTTTCGGACAATTATCTCCCTATTTTGAAAACGGTGAATCGGCCACACGTCAACAGATGTCCTCAATAGGAGGAGGTCCTGGAGTGACTCAAATCACTTATTTCCCTTTTGATTTTGTCGAGCCAAGAGTTCACAGTGCCTTGGACGAAACGAATGCGTTGGTGCCATTTGAAGAATACCGCATCTCAAAACAAGGCGAGTTTGAAGTTTACAAACGAAAGTACAAAAGCAGGTACAACGACGAATTGGTGCCGCAACGTCGCTTTTTAGAAGTCGAATACAAAACCGCCATGGTGGAAGGTATACGCATTATATTAAGTGCTAAATTCAGTGGGCTTGAAAGCTATGTTGGAGAATTTTATGGCGGGTTTTACATACCAAAGATTGATGCAAAATACACACAATCAGGTGAGGTAATGTCACATACCTTCATGCAGGACAAAGCTTCCGTTCAAACGAAAAAAGATCCCAAAAGCAGTGAACAATTGATTTGGCTCGAAGTGAATAATACGGTGATCAAGGATTTCAATAAATTTAAAGCCGCATTAAGTAAAAAAATTACCGCCGACCGAAACGCCCGATTGGCTTTTGAAAAGCGCCGTGCCTCAACTGTATTTTCGTTCAAGGAGGTGAATGAAAAGCAACATAGCTCACTGCAACAAACGATTGACGATGCTGTCAAGCGAGCAATGAAAAATACGAATGAGGACATGCAAGCCAGTTTTGATGTCATCGTAAAAGTGGATACCACTGGAAAAACAACATTGGATTTTTCGGCGAGTAACCCCTTGGCAGAATCCATTAAATCAACACTTAGCTACCTCAATTTGGATGAATATAGAGAGAACGGAGAATACATGTTTACGGAAGATCGCTTCAGCTATAGCGTTTCCCGCAAAGCAGAAAAGGGGCAAGTGTTTTTGAAAAAAGACCAACTCATTTTCAAAACCTCCAACTCTCAAGAATACCAAACTGCTGTACAGAATGAAAAATCGATGCTTTCCAGCGGTAGAGGGATTTACGATATTACCGTTTCAACTGCTTCGATTAATTCAACCCCTTCAACGCTGGTTAACATTGACACGTTTAAAGCGAAAAAGTCGCCACTTGCTTATGCGGTTGGTGGTCTGGTAATACTAGGTGGAGCAGCATACTATGGAATTGTGTTGCTAGGAAAATAAAGAAGCTAAATACCAATTTAATGAACAAAAAAGCGAAACACTGTTGTTTCGCTTTTTTGTTTTTGGTTGGGGTCACCTTGTAATAATCTATTAAATGATAACCTACTTCAAAAACTCCCTGAAATCCTTTCCATTCGTTTGCCGAACATACATAATCTCTGTATCTTCGCAACCACGTTGAATCGTTAAAAAAAACCTTATGAATCACCCAACAAATACGCCGATATCCGCAGAATTAATCGAACTTGAAGACAAACATGGAGCACACAATTACCATCCGCTCCCGGTCGTTCTAGAACGAGGCGACGGCGTTCATGTTTGGGATGTCGAAGGAAAAAAATACTACGATTTTCTTTCGGCGTATTCTGCCGTAAACCAAGGCCATTGTCATCCAAGAATCATTGATGCCCTGACCGAGCAGGCGCAAAAACTTACCTTGACTTCGCGCGCTTTTTACAACGACGCGCTTGGACCTTACGAACAGTACATTACCTCCTTTTTTGGCTTTGACAAGGTATTGCCCATGAATACCGGGGCGGAGGCCGTGGAAACAGCCATCAAAATTTGCCGTAAATGGGGATATGAAAAGAAAGGGATTCCTGAAAACCAAGCCAAAATCATCGTTTGTCAAGGAAATTTTCATGGAAGAACCACAACCATCGTTTCTTTTTCCAATGACCCCGATGCCCAAGGACATTTTGGTCCATTTACCCCAGGATTTGTAGCCATACCGCACAATAACCTTGAAGCCTTGGAAAAAGCACTTCAAGACCCACATGTAGCCGGATTCCTTGTAGAACCAATTCAAGGGGAAGCAGGAGTCTTTGTTCCCGAGAGCCATTACCTTGCGCAAGCTCATGCCATGTGCAAGGCCAGGAATGTCTTATTCATTGCAGACGAAATTCAAACTGGTATCGCGCGTACAGGTAGTATGCTCGCTGTTTGTGGGGATTGCGATTGTACCAAAAAATGCGAGCGTTCCAACACCTACCGTAAACCGGATATGCTCGTTCTTGGTAAGGCCCTTTCTGGTGGCGTTTACCCTGTTTCAGCAGTCTTGGCCGACAACCATATCATGGATGTCATTCAACCCGGCCAGCACGGTTCCACATTTGGAGGAAATCCCCTAGCTGCCCGCGTGGCCGTAGAAGCATTGAAGGTTGTTGAAGACGAAGACCTCATAAGCAATGCCCGAAAACTGGGGAAACGCTTTCGGGCCGAAATGAACAGAATCATTGAACAAAACGGGTTGGTATCACTTGTCCGAGGAAAGGGATTACTCAACGCCATTGTCATCAACGATACTCCTGACAGCGAAACGGCTTGGAACATCTGTGTAAAACTGATGGAAAACGGACTATTGGCTAAACCCACGCACGGAAATATCATCCGTTTTGCTCCGCCATTGGTAATGACCGAAACTCAGTTGTTGGAATGCGTAGCGATAATTGAAAAAACACTGAACGAATTCCAGCACTGATTCGTTGCTTACTTCTCGTTCAACAAATTTAGCACTCCGCTGCTGCCATCCGTAACAATGGTTTTAGTGTTTGTAGATTTGGACAATTCAATAAATGCTTCAATCTGCTTCAATTTTAATATGCTGGTGGAGAGGCTGGAATTCAATAGCTCGTTCGCTTTTTTATTTGCTTGAGCCTCAATTTCAATACTTTTCGCATTTCCTTCGGCCTCGATTCTCTTCGCTTCTGCTTTCGCCTCTGCCTGAATGACATTGGTTTTTTTCTGACCCTCTGCCTCAATGACCAAGCGTTCCATCTCCTTGGTTTGTCGATTAAGTACAAACTCCATCCGTAAAGCTTCTTGTTCGGCTTCAAGCTTTGCTTCAATAGAGCGAGTCAATCCAGACGGTAACGTAATACTTTTAAGTAAAACAGCTTCAATAACAAATCCCTTTGCTTCACAAACTTCAGATAATCGGGCTAGAATTTCTAGTTCGATCTCATTGCGCTTTGCGCTGTGCATATCCTTGGCGAAATAACGTGAACAGACATCAGAAGCTGCCGAACGAAACACAGGAAGAATCAAATTCTCCTCATAATTCAAACCAGTCTCTCGGATTATTTTTGCGGCATCTGTAGGTTTTATGTGGTACAAAATGGAACTTTCTGAAAGAATGGTTAATCCTTCCTTTGACGGCAAATTTTCCCTGATAGATAAATTCAATGTCCCGACGTTCATTTTAATGACTCTCGTAACAAAAGGATTATAAAAAACGGGACCTGGTTGTCTTATTTTTTCATTAATGCGACCCAGTTTACTTTTCACGGCCACTTGATTGGGCCTTACCACAGCGCAAGAAGGCAATACCAAGGCTCCTAAACAAATCAATACAACTAATTTCCTCATGACTTTTTTATTGACAAGAACAGAAAATAGATGACACTGGTTTCTTAAAATATCATAAATTATTATTTATATTTTATATTTAAACCATTTAATTAAATTATACATTACGTCTTTTTGATTTTAGACATGTTGGTATTTCATTGTTTTAACTCTTTATCTAGCAGTCCAGGTATTTCGGAATTTCTATTGTTTTCCTTTTCATAACGGGCTATTTAAATTTCCATTTCTGTTGGCAACTAAAATTACCATCAAGGTTTATGCGTGAACACCAATGTTTTGAGTACACCTTTTTAATGATTTTCGTTTAAATCGCTGAATGGAAAAAAGCGACGTTATGGGAAACAAAGCCACACAAGAAACAAGAGGTTCCAAAAGGCTCTACAATCTGTCAGAGGCGCTGGATTCAATTTTGAATTTTCAGATAAAACCATCGAAGTTGGTTTTTCTTCAGGTAAGAATTTCAAGCAATTATAGGCTGCCTTATACGAATTAGAGAAACAACCGTAGTTATTTTTTCTCCTCCGTCAATGTTTCAATAGCTTTGTTGTACTGAAACATCCAGTTATATATTTCATCAGTACGAAATGCCCTTTCGAGGTCTCCATGATCGGCGCCATTAATAACCGTGTATTTTAGGTTTTCGCCTCCATTACATGCCTTGATTGCTTTGACGATTTTTTCTGACTCCGAAATTGGCACAGCCGCATCCCGATTCCCGTGCTGAATCCACAATGGGACCTGCGCAAGGTCGCAACCGTCTTTAACATTTCCACCCCCGCACAATGCCACCGCTGCCGTAACTAATTCTGGATAGGCACCTGCAAAGTTTAAGGTACCATATCCTCCGAGACTCATTCCAGTAACATAGAGTCTGTTGGTATCGGTTTTATACTGAGCGCGAACTGTTTCTAATACATTTTTAATTTTTGCCGGCTCCCAAGACTTTCCAGAAGGTACTTGTGGCGCAATGACAATTCCAGGGATTTTTCGGCCTTTTTCAATCTCATGAATAACCCCATACCTTTTCACGGTATTCAAATCCGAGCCAGACAAGCTTCTTCCATGTAGAAAGATCAAAACCGGTGGATTATTTTGAAGAATACTGTCCTCTGGCAGGTACAACCAGTAATTATAGTCTGCTTTTCCACGAACGGCAGAAAGTTGTGACCAGGAGAACGAACTAAATAAAACGGCTACAACAGTTATCAGTATATTTTTTTTCATAGTATCCTTCGTTATTATTTCACTGTTAACATACCTAAAATTAAATACTTTAACAGAGCAACTTTTTTGAAAGCGCAAAGTTAGCCGAATTGAAAGGATTTAGGTGTTAAAAGACTGTTAACGAAAGAACCATAAAACGGACAAAAGAAATAATCTATTGTAACAGCATGGACTAGCCACTCTTTTTACCCAACATACTTGGATTGTAGAAATTACTGAAATGATTTTTGGCTTTTCTACCGGTATTAATTAAGAGATGTTTGATTACTCAAACCATATATCTGTGATCATTTCCTTCCCCGCAAACTGATTCACCCGATCGAGAATAATCGCTTTACCGGCGGCCAGTTCGTCGCGCATGACGGCCGAATCCATCTTTACGCGCAAAACGCGGTTGCGAATGGTCAGCTTAGAAGTTCGATTAGCTACCGCCACACCCATCAACTCAGGCCACGCTTCTAAAACGGTTAACTCCTGCATTTTCGACTCCAACCCGTACGCGCGCATCAGCTGATCAACCAAGTCCTCTAATGGGCGGCTGTCCCCAGAACGCATGGCTTCTCTTCGGTTGCTATTGGACGAGCGATACTTCATTGCTTCGTAATTCAAATAAATGTACCTCCGCTTCTTTGCGTTTAAACAGTTCCTTGATGCGCTCGCCATCGGTGTCGGTAATCATTACCTGACCAAACGCATCAGAGCAAACCAATTCCATCAGCTGTTCGATGCGGTTTCCATCTAATTTATCAAAGATGTCGTCCAGCATCAACACAGGAACAACGTTCAGTGCTTTGCCAAGCCAATGGTGTTGCGCCAAACGAAGTGCAATTAAAAACGACTTTTGCTGTCCTTGCGAACCAAATTTTTTAATCGGAACATCATTCAAAACGAACAACAAATCATCTTTGTGGGGACCGGCATTAGTGTAATGTGAAAAAGCGTCTTTGCGTTCCATTGCATGCAGCAAGTCTGGAAAACTGGCTTCATTTAGCTGCGATCTATACTCGATTTCCGTATGTTCGGTGGCCTGCCCAAAAATGGAATAAAAGCGATGAAAAACAGGCAAAAATTGCGCTATGAAATCGAGTCTTTTACCATGAACCCGAACACCATAATCCATCAGTTGCTCGTTCCATACCTCCAACGAATCGCGGTCAAAAACGGCACGTTCATACATCGACTTAAGCAAAGCGTTTCGTTGTTCAAGCACGCGCATGTATTGTTGCAAATCGTGTAGGTAACTTTTATCCGTTTGACAAATGATGCCGTCCATCCATTTACGCCGCCACTCGCTTCCTTCAGAAATCAAATCGCGGTCGTACGGAGAAATGATAACCACAGGAAATTCCCCCACGTGATCAGAAAGCCTTTCGTACTCCTTTTTGTTGCGACGAACCACCTTTTTTGCCCCTTGTTTAACCGAACATTGAATGCGAAACTCCTCCTCCCCTTTGATCCAATCGCCTTGCACCATGAAAAAAGTTTGCCCAAAGCGAATATTCTGTCGATCCAATGGATTGAGATACGATTTACACATACTCAGGTAATATACCGCATCTAGTAAATTGGTTTTTCCCACACCGTTCGGACCAAAAAAACAATTGATTCCGGGTGATAACTCAAGTTGTACCTGCTCGTGGTTTTTAAATTGTAAAACGTCAAGATGCTTGAGAAACATGCAACAAAGGTAGCAGATAATCAATAATAACAGTTGATTTTACAGGATCAAATCCCCTGTTTTATGGCACAATTGAAGTGAACAGAAAAATGCTTTGATGAAATAAAAAAAAACGTATTTTTGCAAGGCTTTTTAACACCCATTGAAATGATTGAAAACTTTTCAGTTCAGAAATACAAAAACAAATTCAACGAGAACAAAAACCTACGAGTTTACACGTATATCGCTGCGGGTATTGTGGGACTAATAGTTGTATACCTCGCCTATTACCAGTTTATCTTTAAACCGGCAGAAGAAAAATCAAAAGACGCGTACTGGGAAGGATTGAATTACGCCGCTAAGGACTCCACTGACAAGGCCATTGACGTCTTGCGCCCGGTTGTGAAAAAATTCGACGGGAAAGTAGGTGGTGAATTGGCGCAGTTCACCTTAGCACGTCAGTACATGAGTAAGGGTGAATTTAAAAAAGCATTGAAAGAACTTGAAGGTGTTGATGTAGCAGACACTTATGTCTCAGCTATGGCAGTAGGTCTTCAGGGAGATTGCTACAGCGAAATGAAAGATTACAAAAAAGCAGCTACTGTCTACCTAGATGCTGCGGGGGTAAGTGAGAATGAAATGACAACCCCTATGTATCTTTTTAAAGCAGGATTATGTTCAGAAAAGAACAAAGATTTTGAAAAAGCGGTTGAGTGTTACACAAAAATCAAAGACGATTACCCGCAGTTTGCTACTCAAAAAGCCATCGAAAAATACATCGAAAGGTCAGCTAATAAAACGACCAAAAAATAATGGCTACAGAAGGTAAAAACCTATCTGAGAAGCAAGAAAACAGCTACCCAAACGTAGAGACATACAAGGTTGCCATTGTGGTAGCTAGGTGGAACGAACACATCACGTTCAAATTACTTGAGGGAGCGAAACAGGCCTTGATTGAAAGCGGCGTAGCCATCGAGCACATTCAGGTGGAAATTGTACCTGGTGCTTTCGATATTCCTTTTGGTTGCTTAACCATCTCCGAAACAAAAAAATTCGATGGAATAATTGCCATTGGCTGTGTCATTCAAGGAGAAACGCGGCATTTTGATTTTGTGTGTGAAGGCACCACAATGGGCATTCAAAAAGTGATGTTGGAACAAGGTATCCCCATTTCTTTTTGTGTGCTTACCGATCAAAACGAACAGCAATCTATTGATCGTGCGGGAGGAAAACATGGAAACAAAGGCGTCGAATGCGCTTATGCCTGCCTGGACATGATCGCACTAAAAAAACGCATCGTAAAAAATAACCCATAAACGCTTTTTTATGACCTTAATCAAATCCATTTCCGGGATTCGCGGAACTATTGGCGGAAAACCCACTGAAGGATTAACTCCACTAGACACGGTTCGTTTTGCCAGTGCATATGGCACTTGGCTGAAACATACCTACCCCAATCAGCGCATTAAAGTAGTGATTGGTCGCGATGCGCGCATCTCAGGTCCCATGATTGCTGACCTTGTTATGGCATCCCTTGTAGGATTGGGAATAGATGTCGTTAATCTTGGGCTTTCTACCACTCCGACGGTTGAAATTGCGGTACCGATGGAAAAGGCACAAGGTGGTATCATTTTAACAGCCAGTCACAACCCCAAACAATGGAACGCGCTGAAATTACTGAACGAAAAAGGAGAATTCATTTCAGGTGCTGACGGTGAACACCTTCTGCAGCTAGCCGAATCCAATGCATATGACTATGCTTCCGTTGATGACTTAGGAACCATTACACAAGACGATTCCTACATGAATAAACACATCCAATCCATCTTGGATTTACCATTGGTGGATATCGATGCCATACGAAGCGCTCAATTCAACGTCATTATAGACGCTGTCAATTCAAGTGGTGGCATTTTTGTACCCGCTTTGCTTGAAGCACTCGGTGTAGAGAACATTACCAAATTATACTGCGAGCCAACAGGACACTTTCCCCACAATCCCGAACCTCTACCTGAGCATTTAAGCGATTTATCTAACGCCATCAAAACACATGGTGCAGATATAGGGATCACTGTGGATCCTGACGTGGATCGCCTCGCGCTTGTTTGTGAAGACGGAAGTATGTTTGGAGAGGAATACACATTGGTAGCCGTTTCAGATTATGTACTTACGCATACACCCGGATCCACCGTTTCAAACCTGTCTTCAACCCGCGCTTTGAGGGATGTGACGGAGGAAAGGGGATTGACCTATGCTGCAGCCGCTGTTGGAGAAGTGAATGTAGTAGCCAAAATGAAAGAAATCCATGCGGTTATTGGAGGCGAAGGAAACGGTGGCGTTATTTATCCTGCATCGCATTATGGAAGAGATGCACTTGTTGGCATTGCTCTTTTCCTTTCGCATTTAGCTCACAAAAAATTGAAAGCTTCGGAATTGCGCGATTCTTACCCTCGTTACACCATTTCCAAAAACAAAATCGAACTCACACCGGATGTGGATGTAGATCAAGTGTTAATGCATATGTCGTTAAACTATGCCCATGAGGAGGTCGATACTACCGATGGGGTGAAAATCTACATAGGTAAAGAATGGGTACATCTCCGTAAAAGCAATACCGAACCCATCATTCGCATATATGCGGAGAGCAGTGACGAACATAAAGCCAATGCCCTTGCAGAACGAATTATCTTAGAAATAAAAGCGTTGATTTAGGTACTTAACTTACCTGTTCAGTGCCGATAAATAAAATATGAATTTAGCCAAACCAAAGGACCTGCTTGTGAAAAGAAACGAAGTACATGTTCCCCCTGCTTATTTTTCTGTACATATCTGTCGGTATTGGTTTTCGATTGCGGCAGTATGGTTTTATATACTTTTATCGTCAGATAGTTTTGCCCAAGGTACAGAAAAGCAAAAAGTTATTTCTTCACCAGGCTTATACAATACTTTTCAGTGGACTTCTGAACAATCACTTTTTCTTTGTCCTCAAGTATTCGGTACGATTAAAAAAGTGTTCGTCGAAGCCCGATTCAACTACGAATACTTAAATACCGGATCGTTCTACGTAGGTTATGGGTTTTCATTTGAACATGCAACAAGGGGCAAATTTAGTGTAACGCCCTTTTTCGGTGGATTTTTCGGTGAACGAAACGGCGTTGCCCCCGGTTATAATTATGAGTATAAAGTGGGGAATTTTGTTTTTGCCTCGGAAGGACAATTCACTTTTGACACGAAAGACCCTTATCAAAATTATTTCTGGAATTGGGCAAATGCCTTGTATTCAGTTCATAAAAACATTGCCTTGGGCACGAGTATTCAACTTTCAGCTTATTACCGAGGTGATTTCATTCCACAAATAAGCCCTATATTGAGGTTTCAACACAAATGGCTGGGAATAGACCTTTACACTTACAACTTTTGGGAAGATGTGCCCATTTATGCGGTGGGGCTTGAAATCGCAATCGACTAAAACAATCCTCTTACCTTTATTCCACTGTTTATAGGATTAAAACGAAGCGTAAACCGAATCTTCTCCGCATACCCAGCATTCCCAAAGGAAGCATTCAAATCATCGCTCATCCAAAGTGGGAAATAAAGTCCAAAAATGGACGAAATACGTAAACCTACACCTGCATTAACCGCCTTTTGTAAGCCATTTCCGTTGTCAAACAAACCGGCATCGACGAACCCGTACAACAATGAAAAACGCGGTATAGGCAATTGGAACAACAAGTTACCCGATGTCAACCAATTTGAGGTGACACCGAAATAACTGGTGCTTTTAAATCCGCCCATGTTTTCAGCGCGTTGCTGCGACCAAATACCGCTTGTTAATCCACGACCAAAATAATACTCCTCCAAAAACAAATCTTGGTTACCATCCGCACCGCTTAACGACAGCGCATAAGGGTATGGGCTAATTGATGGGAACATCTTATCTTCAAAACTCATTTTTCCCGCAAATAGGCGTAACTCTATCCAACGGCTCATGGATTGACGAAGGTAGCGAAAGCGGTAAGTTCCAGTAAACATAGCTCGTATAGCTCGCACTTGCTCATTTTCGATGTATTCGGGTCGTAGGTTAAATGAAAACTGATGATCCGGCGTGGTAATTCGTGCCTGGTACCTTAAAAAAGCACCAGAATAACTTTTCCTTAGGCTTCCATAAATATTATAGTGAATAATTCCTTGAGCTAATACAGAGTGGTCAAATTTACTCGGTTTTTTTGAGTTCAACTTAACAAGTACATAAGGTGAATAAGCCAAATAAGCACCGTATTGATTAGGAAGAACACTACTTGAATCCTCTTTGAAGGATTTAATCGAAACACCCATTCGGACCAATTCACAATTTCGTTTTGGCAAATGGGTATATGAAAGTTCACCCACTCCTGAAACCATTTTACGGCCAAAAGAGTACATCGGGGCAAAAAGATACTGCCACTTACTAAATGGTATACCCATGTTGTGTATGGCCGCGCCCAGCATCAACTTGTCAAAGTAATTTCCGGCTATGACAGGTGTCCAGAATAAGTTCGTTTTTCCCTGCTCCTTGTCGCCAAACAAAAACTCAATTTTAACAGGCTCTAACCTGTGAAACAATCCTTTTTTATGCCAATTGTTGTTGTATCGGTACATCTCTGGAATGTCCTTTTCAGGATCAATCTTTACCTTATTCGCTTCTACCCCATCAAAACTGAGTGTATATTTCCTTTTGAATGGGTTGTCTAATGCAATAGGTTCTGCCCATTTTGTAGCAAGCTTTTTTTCACCGGAGAACAGACTCACCTCTACAGGACCATTCACTTGACCTTTATTAGTAACTGTCACGTCGGTTTTTCCGTCCTTCTGTTTCACCTTGGAAATTTTATAATCGACGTGCGCTCGGGTCTGAATTAAATCCTTGAACAACCAATTGAGGTCTTTTCCCGAAACGCGTTCTAATATGGATTGCATATCTTCAGGATAAGGATGTTTGAACTTCCATGCTTCAAAATATGCATGCATACATTCATCAAATAACTCTTCTCCGAGATAATCCTTGAGGTAAAAGAACACTAATCCAGTTTTCTGGTACATAACCACGCCATAATTGGCCGGCGTAAAATCTTCAGAGGGTGTTTCAATCGGCTGATCTTCACCAAATCCCGCGATGGCCCGGTACGAAATATCTCCCATGTCGTGATGATCCAAATCATTGAAATGAAAGCGTCCCCCAAGTACCATGTCCGACATTTGCTGATTGTCCGGGTATTTCGTCGCCACGTAGCGCATTTCGTTCAACGTATTCATTCCTTCGTCCATCCAACCATGTTTGCGTTCGTTAGAACCAATAATTCCATAAAACCAGTTATGCCCTACCTCATGTACAATAACAATCTCCAGTTCCATAGGAGTACGGGAGGTTCCAATGACAGTAACATTGGGGTATTCCATTCCTCCACCCGCTGAAATAGTACCGTCAACAGCCGTCACTTGATTGTAAGGGTAATCACCGTTCCAAAGCGAATAGTAGTAAGTTCCGTCGTTTATGTATTCAATCGCATTCTTCCATACGCTGGCATTTCCAGGTGTGTAGAGTGCCCAAGACGTAACTTCGCGACCTGAATGCGGCAAGGTTACCTTGCCTTTTAACACCTTGAAACGCTTATCGGCAAACCAACCAAAATCATGTACATTCTTTTGCGTAAACTGAATTGTTTTCCAAGAAGGACTTGTTGGAGGGAATGCATTGATGTTTTTTCTATTTCCCTTATCCGATAAATTGACCTCTTCAAAAGGAATACCAGCCAAAGAATCCATGAATTGAATTTCTTCAGTTGTCTGTAAATCTCCAGTGGCGCCTACCACATAATTGGAAGGCAAAGTAATTCGAACATCAAACGATCCGTACTCTGAGTAAAACTCGCCCTGATTTAAATAAGGCATGGCATGCCAACCTTTGTGGTCGTAAACGGCAGGTTTAGGGTACCATTGTGTTATTTGATAGGATTGTCCTACATGACCTAGACGAGAAATCTCACCGGAAGGAATCTTCACATAAAATGGCGTGGAAACGACGATTTTTTCACCTGATTTGAGCGGCTTCGATAAGGTGAGGACACAAATATCTTTATGCTTTGAATCAAATTGCCAGCCGACAGATACTCCGTCCACTTTGAAATCAAGCGAATCTATAAAACCTTTGTCTTTGGATTCTCCAAAATAAAGCAACTCTTCTCCTTGTTCATGCTGTTGTTTAGCTAAAGCGGAATTTTTACCTCTGTAGGCATTCGGCCAAAGATGAATCCACAATTGGGTTAATTCATTGGGGGAATGGTTGATATATTCAAACGATTCAAATGCACTCAAGGAATGCGTTACATCGTTCAATTTTACATCAATGACATAATTCACCTCCTGCTGCCAGTAGTTCTGTGCATAAGACAACTGACTCAAGGATACAAATACTAAAAGACGGAAAGCGTTCATAAATTGGTTTTCTGAGACCTAAAAATACTCTTTTCCTCAGAAAATCAACTAAACATTGAAAAATAGGAGGTAGCTATTACTACAAAATTACCAACCTAACACGAGCGATATTCGAACCATTGGTAACGGTTACGTAATATGTCCCCGGTAATACATCTTGTAGTTCTATTTCGCTCCATTCGGACGACACCATTGAACCGACTAACACACGGCCATGCACATCATTGATAACCAATTGTCCAGCAATAAATTCCATTCCAACTTTTAATTGAAACCTGCCATTGGTTGGATTAGGCATGCATAAAATAGCTGCTTTTTCCAATTCATCCAACGCGGCATAATTGTCTGTGCCATCGCAGTTTTCATCAATGCCATTATTCAAAACCTCGGGAGCATTTGGATAAATCAATGAATCGGCATCGTTGCAATCGCCTCCTTGCTCCGCATAATTTCCAACAGGAGCCTCGCAAAGTGAAAGTGCCGTTCCGGTTCCATAGCCGTCTTGGTCGTTATCGGTGTAATAATTGACGAATGTCAAGCCATTATCGACCCCATTTAAGCAATCGTTGTCCAAACCATCACATAGTTCAGGAGCCCCAGGATACACTGTTGATTCCGAATCATCACAGTCCCCATTTTGTGTTGCATAACCCTGACCTGGATTGGTACAGAAAAACAAACTTTGAATACTGTTGCTACCAAAACCATCGTTATCAGCATCGGTGAAGTATTCAACAGGGCCAAGTACTGTATTATCGTTATCGTTGCAATCCCCATCTAAAAGAACATAACCTTGTGGTTGTGAACATCCAATTTGGGTGCTTTGTGTATTACCAACCCCATCCCCATCTGTATCCGCATACCAAACAGTTGTTGGATTGATTAAAGAATCGTTATCGTTGCAATCGAAATTGTCACTCACATATCCTGCAGGCGGGGTACAAACCAATTGAGAACTGTTGGGGTTTCCATAGCCATCACCGTCCGTGTCAGCATAAAAAAGCTGCGGGGTTAAGGTTGCAACGTTCCCAACCACTTTCACGTTATCGTTCCTCCATGTAGAACCAGTTTGGCCCATATTGGTAATATAAAACCGGAAGGTAACCTGATTAACCGCAGCGAATGCCGCACCAAGGAAAATGGTATCGACCTGATCGGTACTAATTGGCGTACCAGTGCCTAGGTCGCTTGTAAAATTGTCGAGGCTAGAACGCAATGTCCAAGTGGGTGTCCCCCCTGAGGCACTTATACGGTGGGTAAAAATCACTTGGTTAAGATCAAGAGAGTAACAATCCGCTGCTTGAACGGAAAATTCATTATACTCCGTTAAATCGATGGATGGGCCTGTATTCCAGCCGCTGTTGTTAAATACATTGTTGGCCGCATTACATGATGTGCCAGCTGTTGCAAATGAGGAGAATACTGCAAATGAGGGTTGAGTAGTGACATCTACAGCGGTTACTGGACAGGCTGCGGCCTGCGTAAATTCATATAAGCCAAGCACGCTTCCCGCAGTAGTAGAGTCGGCGCCATTGCAATTTTCATCTATTCCGTTATCTGGAACATCAAAACCGTTCGGATTAATTGATATTGCATTGTCGTTGCAATCAAGTGCGTTTGAGACATAACCTTGCGGCTGCGAACAAGAAAGTAATGTGTTCGTTGATGAACCGAAGCCATCTCCGTCCGTGTCTTGATAATAAGTGGTTGTCGGCAGTCCAATTTGGTTATTATTATCATTGCAATCGTCGCTATTCGTAACATACCCTACAGGTAATGCACAGGCCGTTTGGGAAACTAAAGGATTACCTAAACCATCCCCATCAGCATCCGCGAAGTAGGTTATCCCGTTTACAATAGTAAGGTTTACGGTTAAAATGCTATCACATTGGGCTGCATTTGTAAGAGTATCGGTATAGGTTCCTGATTGGGTATACGTAGCCGTTCCGCTAGGCACCGTGTAGCTGTTACATGTAGTAACTGCAATGGTGTTTGTTGTAACACATGAATTTTCGGGGGTGACAGACTCCCAAGTTGCCCCCCATCGAATCTCATCGATTTCTAGGTTACCCGTTCCGGCAGCTGCTGTTCCTGCTTGCCTTAAAAAAATAGATGCAAATGTGGTAAACGGATTCGTTCCGGCATTGCTACTAACAGTGGGTGCAGGCTCAGACGCTGACACATTGGGATTCACGAATAAACTAGCTTCAATAGGTGACACAGTGGCATTTAGCTTCACAACGACCATGATGGTTGTACCAACAGTATACTCTGTTGATCCATATGTTGGAGCAGGCGTAGGTGTTCCGCCAGTTGTATTTTGCACACCTAACTGAAACGTATTTGGAGTTAGTCCTGCTTTAATAAACACTCTGGGAGCAAAAATAGTTACTGAAGGTCCGGTTGTTTGACCAAATCCGGTAAAATATTCTCCGGTCGTAGTTAATCCGGTGGTATTCTGAACTTTCAATAAAAACGAATAATATCCGGTACCCGTTATACCACTGATGGCTTTATTCACATCTTCTGTATTACCGGCCACAAAATTGGCTCGATTTCCTGCAGAGTTAGGCAGGTTATTTAAATATAGACTACTACCTTGATCAGAAGGGGTTACAATCGTTTGTTGCTGTCCGGGAATCGTTCCACTGTGTGTAGTCCAACCATTAGCATTTAAGGATCCGTTAAAATTAAACGATTCGATATTCTGCGCATAGTAACAGTCCGCTATAAACACACCTAATAAAACTGGAAGTATCCACTTGCCCATACCTTGAAAATTTATTGCAAATCTACAAAAGAACAATGGGAATACCACTAGCGATAAGATGAAAATATCATTAACAAAAAAGGCAGCTAAACGCTGCCTGATAATTAATGCATTTTTTCGTCCTCTTCTGGATCTGGAGGAAATAGTTTCGGGTCATCTTGGTGTCCTTGCAATCGATCAATCAAATCTTCCAATTGAGATACTGAAATACTTTTCGCAATGATTTTCTTGTCTTTGTCTAACACAAATACACGCGGGGTTGAGAACACATCATAGGTCGTTTGGTAATTAAGCGACTCAATTGTGGTGTATTTTGGAACAAATTGTCGGGCATCTTCCAAAGCGGCTTTGTAAAGAGGATCAGTTACTGCCACATTAATGTAGGTTAACTTATTCTCGTGTATAAACTTTTTCCATTTTCCAAACTCCTCTCCGATGGCTTTACCGACTGCAAAAATTTCGACATTTCTAGCTTTGAACTTTTCTTTATAGAGCGTTTCCAGTTTTGGAGTTGTTTTTTTACAGTGACCGCACTCCGGATCCCAGAAATAAAGAATGGTATATTCAGAAGTCAAACTGTAAAAGTCTCGCCAGTTGACATCAGTAGAATCACGCAGAATCAAATTCGGAGGCTTTACACCCATCACCAAGTTTTTCTGAACTGGTATTTTTTCACACAGTTCATCCAATTTATCAGGTTTCACCCAATAGGCAGGAGATTTCCCTTCTGCATTTTTCGAACAATAGTAGCGGTCAGCCATCATTACATATACCTTATCCATCCCCATGATATTGCTTTTTCCATAGGTAGAGGTAATGTAAGAAACAATGTATTCAAAGGCTTTTGATTTTGGATTCAGTCCATCACATAATTTAAACGCATGATAGAGCACGGTGTCCCAATGTTGAATCATCATGTTTTTGCCAAAAAGCTGTTCTATTTTTGTGTGAAAGAACGGTGTGTTTACCAAACGATCATCTTTAAGGTCAACATTGTCCCAGTAGTGCGCTCGGTAGTAATTAAAGCGAAAATTTGAGTCAAGGATAACCCCATTCTCGTCTTTCGGTGCTTCGGGAACCTCAATTTCAGTTTGCATTGTAAGGATTTTGGCATACAATGTTTGAGGATTATCCGCAATCATCTTTTTTTGTTTGCCCAGCACTTGTTTATTTAGCGCATCCAATTCATCCGAAAACTTTTTATATTCAGCATCTTCCGCTTTATATTTCCCTCGAGCTGCCACGAGGCTATCGGCTGTTTTTTTCTTGGTATTGATAAATTGGACGTAATCAAAGAACAGTTTATTTTCTACCGATTTTTTTACTTTGACCGAACCCATCAAGTCAGCTTGGGTCGTTTCGATCTGCACTTCCTCATTGTTGTAGATGAACTCTATGGTTTTTTGACCTGGCAAAAGCAAGCCCATCATTCCAGGTTGTTGCTTGGCCCCATTGAATTCAACGATACCACCTTTCATTTGAGCGGTATCGGCATAATACGGTTTTCCGACGTATTTGAACAGAAAGACGGTTGTGTCTTTGTGTCCCTCTACTTTAAATCGGATTTTTTGCCCGAAAAGGAACGATGTTGAAATCATAAAAAAGGCTGTTGCTAATGTTCTCATAATCCTTAAAATTTCATTTTAGTACCAAGACGCCACAAAGTTAAAAAAGTAGATTGAATTAACATTTTTTTAACGGTTATTCACACGTGCTGTCGGTTGATTTCCCTCTTTGCGGAAGCCAGAGCCACTATGGCAAAAATGGTGCTAGAAATACACAGAATCAACGCAACGAACCATGAAATAGCGGGATTCAAATACAAACCACCCGATTCGAAAAGGGATTGAATATAGAACGAAGCGAGCCAAAAGGTCAAAAAGGCAACCGCAGAAAGGATTAAAAATAAGCGGACGAAATAGGTAAGAAAGGTGCTAACTAGTTGTTGGTCCTTGTAGCCTAATCGGATAAGTGTCCGTATTTCGTAGGCATTCTGAGCGGTAAGAAGTTGCATGTACTGGATTAACACCAAAGCGGAAGCAATAACTGCCATGATTGAGACCAGAAAAACAACAAAAAACAAGGTTCCCACAATACTTTTCAGACGGCCGATCATAAGTTGTGCATTTTTCGCCTCCAACCCTCTTTCCCCCAACATTTTCTCTAAGGATCCGAATGCTCCTTTTTTACTGGCAATCATTAGTTGGGTGAAAAGTGGCTCCTCCTCGTACCCGTATGTTGCATTACCATAAGCCATAAATTCCTCCGGCACCAGAATGGCGGATACTTCGTTGGTAAAACCAATAATTTTGGCATTGACCCATTCTTTTTTACCATCTTTTTTCAAGGTAAATCGAAATGTTATTTGTTTCGCGAGATCATCCGACACCTGGGGAATTCCATTCGCACTCATAAAGGTATTGAGCATGACTAAAAAATCCCGTGGTAAAATAATTGGCAAAAAGGCATCCTTTTTATTCCAAGACCAGCGGTTTGTTTTGACATCCAGAAACTTGGCAGGCACCGTTTGAATGAATACATCTGTTCTAAACCTTGGCACCATGGGGTCAGCCGTTTCAAAAGAAACATCAAAGCTATTGCTGATTACAGGTTGAACATCTTCAATAAATGGCATTGCCTTTATCTTTTTGATTTCATTTTCTGTAAAATCCGTTTTATTCAAGTTAAGGCTACTTGTATTCGTTACCTTTTTTTGTACAATGACTGCGTTGGATCCAAGCATGTCACTTCCCTCCCCGAATTCCATGATTCGAACAAGGAATTGGGTCGACAGAAGTAAAAACGTTAGGCCTAATAGCGTACCAGCGGCCGCCAAGAAAAGTTGCCTTTTGTGTTGAAAATTGAACAATAAGCGTTTAAGCATAGCCATCAAATAAATAAGTTCTGGTCAAAAGTCAATCCGTATGATTCCCCTAAGGTGGTCAAGATAAATCCGGCATTTCTTCGTTTGCATTCCTTCGAGACTAGTTCAAGGCAAAGTTGTGTTGAGTGTTCATCCAAATGAGAAAATGGTTCGTCCATTACCAGTATTTCAAATGGCTGACACAATGCCCGAACAATGGCCACACGTTGTTGTTGTCCCATTGAAATCTGATGACATGGTGCATTGATTTTATCGCCAATGCCGAGTTGATCTAACATCATGACAAGCTCTTCTTCCGAAAAAACGGGCATCAATTGGTTTTTGATCCGTAGGTTTTCCATTACTGTTAACTGATTAAACAACTGAAGATCTTGGAACACAAATGCTAGTTTTTCTTGACGAAGCAAACTCCATTCGTTGTGATTGAACGTTCGGATGTCTCTTTCATCGAAACGAACTTCACCCTCAAAATCATGTCTGAGACCGGCCAAAATATGTGTAAAGGTGGTTTTCCCCTTTCCGCTTGCCGCATCTACACAGGTGGTTGTTCCATGGGGAAATGAGAACGATTTACTCCATAGGCTGTTTTCCTTGTGCTGTATGTTTTTCAAAGGTAGGGGCATAACCCCACTAAAACGTATGTTCATGATTTATTTGATGTAGGGAATCAATTTATTATAACGAATATACCAAGGTTTGGTTTATATACATGGGCAATCGAAGCGAATTTTACGTCCACTAAATTACGTGCCATATTTACTTCGGACATTTTCAAAAATCCATTGTGCCGGTTGCTCAACCTCACCACAACTCAACCACGTAGCATCCTTATGTCTTCGAAACCAGGTCAATTGGCGCTTAGCATAATTTCGCGTATGCTGTTTTATTAAGGAAACCGCATCGTCGATGGTGCACTTTCCCTCCAAAAAATCAAACAGTTCAGAATAACCAACCGTTTTAAGTGTTTTCAGATGCCTGAACTGGTAAACATCTTTTACCTCCTGAAGTAACCCTATTTCCATCATGAGGTCTACCCGACTGTTTATTCGTCCGTACAACATTTCCCTTGGATGATCAAGGACATAGCGATTAACGGAAAATGATGGTTTTTTTTTCGCGCTTATTGTCACCTCACTCAACGGTTTTCCGAGGAGCCGAATTGCTTCAACTGCGCGAATAACACGCACAGGGTTGCGCTTATCAATCGTTTGGAAGGTCTGAATATCACTTTTTTTGAGCTCATTTAAGAGTGCAACTAATCCATTTTCTTTTACTTGCGCGGTCAATGCTTCACGTAATTGAGCATCAACTGGAATGGGGTGAAGTCCTTCACATAGGGCATCAATGAACATTCCGGAACCACCTACAAGCACAATAATATCGTGCCTTTTAAACTGTTCTTCCAAAACCCTTGAAGCCAAATCTGCAAATTTACCTGCACTTACTTCTTCCAAGACCGAGTGCGAATCAATAAAAAAATGTGGGACACCTTTCATTTCTTCATGCGTTGGCTTGGCCGTACCAATGGATAATTCACTGTAAAACTGGCGTGAATCGGCAGATACTACCACCGTTTTCCACTTTAAGGCCAATTCCACAGCTGCATTGGTTTTGCCACTTGCCGTTGGTCCCTCAATAACAACCAGGTGTTTAGTATACATCACTTATTTGTCTTCTGCTTTTGAAGGTTGTTATCTCCATAAACAGCAATCCATTCGGTGTAAAGACCATGGATTTTACGAACATAGTTGCAGGTAAATGGTCCTCTCATGGAACCGAATCGAACAACTGGGTCGCGGTAATATTGGCTTTTGGAAAGATTTCTGACCATTACCTCCACATTTCCATCCCAGATGAAGGCATTCAATCCATACTTTCGGGCAAGTTTGCGGGCATCTTGAATGTGGTTCGAACCAGCATTGTAGGAAGCCAGGATAAATTTTTCTCGTTGGGTTGAATCTTTAATCTCACTCCAATACTCCTTGTTTTTTTGGATCATTTTACCGGCTGCCATAACTTGTTCCAAAGGACTCGACGACGCATTGACACCATATTTCCTTCCTGTGGATGGCATGAATTGCATCAACCCGAAGGCACCGCCAAGGCCTCTGGCTTTGGGGTTAAATTTGGACTCTTGAAAGGAAATGGCAGCAAGAAAAAGCCAGTTCATTTTGAATTGAGCTGCCGCTTCTTTGAATAACATGTCGTACTCAGATAATTGCCCTTTTCGAGAGTTTGTTAGAAACTCCTCCGGTTTAAAGCGCAAGCTTGGCATAAAAAAGTAACTTCGTTTAATCGCTGCAAATCGCTCTGTTCTCTTAAACTTAACCAGCCATCTATTGAGTTCTTTCATCAAGATCGGACTGGATTTTCTCAATGCGAAAGCCATGTTTTGATCGAACGAAAGTTTCGTTGATACGTCCAAGTTAGGGTAAAAATAGCAATTGATCCAGGCAATGTTATCTTCGACTACCGTGTAATCAATGGTTCCTTCAGAGACTTTTTCAATCAGCTCTTCGACGCCATTTTCTCCTCCTTGCGGTATAACAAAGATGGTATCTCCGATTTCCTCCTGAATATGAATTAACCGTTGAAAATAGCTGGAATTTTTCCAAACGTGTATTTTTTTTCGTGCAAGTTGACCCAATTCACGTATTAAACCACTTGAATTCTGCTTGTTAAGAGTGTCCGACAACAGAGCTGAACGCTGAACCAATACTTGTTTGGTTTTGAGAAAGGGTAATGAAAAAGCCACCAATTCTTTTCTTTGGCGCGTCACCGTAAGGTTGCAAGCAAGAATGTCACCTTCACCTTCCTTTAGCATGGCGATCATATTGTCCTTGTTTTCAATGACCCTGATTTCCAGTTTAACACCTAAGTGTTTGGCAAATTCTGATAAAATATCGTATTCAAAGCCCAGTTTTTTTCCTTTGTATATAAAAAAGGAAGCCAAGCTGTTTTCAGTTAGGACAATTAGCTTACCACGCTTCCGAATTTGATCAAGGTCCATTTTCACCCGATCTGGGTATTTCTCAGTTGTCTGGACAACACCACTTCCACAACCGCAAAGGCCAAACAACAGAAAAAGTAAAAAAAGTATTTGCTTTAAGTAGTACATATTGCGTTTGTAGCGGGCACAAATTACAACAAAAATGTAAAAAACAAAACCTGTGTTGGATTTACACTGTTTTTCTGGTGTTGTTCCAACGCTAAAAGAAAAAACAGCTTTGTGCTTTTTTTATTCTTTTTTCACATTTGAAAGAACATGTCTTTTGTATTTTTGTTAAGTACTTTCATGTTTAAAAGTATTACTATCACATGTTAATTCAGGTAAAGCTTTCTATTCCCCCTTGTGCGTACATTCGAGACCCACAGGAAACGAAACTTGGCGGCGCCATTATTTCGGCTTGCATCGATTTAATCGATGAGTTGGGCTATGAACACTTTACATTCAAAAAACTTGCTTTACATATAGGTTCGACTGAAGCTTCCATTTACCGGTATTTCAAAAATAAACAACAGCTTTTGTTATACATCTTTTCTTGGTATTGGGCATGGATGCATTTTAATATTGTTCAAGGTACTCAAGGCGAGTCTGACGGATATAAAAAGCTTTGCCATGCCATAAAATTACTGGTAAAGCGGTCTGAAAACGATACTCATTTTCAGTTTATAGACCAGAAGAAACTGTTGAGGATTATTGAAAGGGAAGGAACCAAATCACTTTTAACTAAAGAAGTGGATTTGGTGAACCAAACGGGTGCATTTGAAAACTACAAACAAGTTGTTTCCCTCTTATCCGGCTGGATTTTGGAAGCCAATCCAACATTCGCCCATCCCAATATGCTCGTTTCGACCCTTATTGAAGGCGCACACATTCAGCACTTTTTTAGTGACCATTTGCCACGATTAACGAATAAAACAGAAATGAAGGACGACGTTGAGTTCTTTTTCATGTCCATGTTAGAAAAAATGATTTTATGCCAGACCTAGATAAAAAACCAATAACCCCTTGGAAGCGATTATTTGACCTTTTAAACTTGGATAAAAGGGAGGTTTCGCAATTGTATATTTATGCCCTTTTGAGTGGCTTTTTGGGCTTAAGTCTACCCTTAGGTATTCAATCGGTCATCAATTTTATTCAAGGTGGGCAAATTAGTACCTCGTGGGTCATATTGGTTATTTTGGTTATCCTCGGCATCGTACTTACTGGAATGCTTCAGATCATGCAACTAAGACTTACCGAAACCATTCAGCAACGCGTTTTCACGAGGTATTCTTTCGAAATGGCAGACTCTTTTCCTCGGATAAACCGAATGTCTTTGCAAGATAAAAACCCAAATGAATTAATGAACCGATTTTTTGATGTGGTAAGCTTACAAAAGGGAATTGCAAAGGTGTTATTAGATTTTACCTCCTCTTCTTTACAGATTTTATTCTGCTTGATCGTATTGTCTTTTTACCACTCATTTTACATCGCATTTTCCATTGCTTTGTTAGTGGTGCTTTACATTATTTTCAAGCCAATGATCCGAAGGGGTTTTGAAACGAGTTTGGCTGAATCGGACAATAAGTATCAAGTCGCCTTTTGGTTACAGGAAATCGCACGCGCAGATTGGAGTTTTAGGCTTACCCCCTCCGGAAATCACTCCCTAAAGCGTTTGGATTACCACACAAAAAATTACCTTGAAAACCGCGAGAAACACTTTATTGTATTGTGGAAACAATACAGTTGGATGATTGCTATAAAGGCGATCATTGTTGCTTCTTTGCTTGGTTTAGGCGGTTACCTTGTCATTGACCAACAGATGAACCTGGGGCAGTTCGTTGCGGCGGAAGTGCTGATTCTTCTTATCCTGAGTGCCGTAGAAAAGCTCATACAATTATTGGAGACATTATATGACGTATTCACTTCGTTGGAGAAAATCAGTCAAGTGAAAGACCTACCAACTTCGATTGAACGTATTGATTCCGAATCAACTAAACAATTGGAAGATATTTATCCGATTGAATTAATAAAAGTAGAAGACCCATCGAATGCCTTGCTGACAATACACCGAGGAGACAAACTTTTAATCCGAGGCGGTGAACAACATCACATCACCTTCCTTTTGCGTCAGTTGATTGATGACAGCATGTCTTCTACCCACTCTCCTCGTTGGAATTACCGCCTGCCCGATGCAGAACAAATTGCTTTAATGTTTGACAATGTAGGCTGGTATGAAAAAGGGGTTCATTTGTTTGATGGAACATTGAGGGACAATTTACTCATGGGAAGGACGGATGTTAGTCAAGCTGAAATTGACAAATCACTTCAGTGCGTTGGCATGCATGACTTTATCAAAACACAGCTCAATGGATACGATACGTTAATAAGTCGATCTACGCGAAAACTATCTGAAAAACAGCGCGAGCGTTTATTGATTGCCCGGGCTCTTGTTCATCATCCTGAATTACTGATACTTTCGTTTCACGGATTGTCGTTGGAGAAAAACGAGATTGACGAGATTCTACAAAACATTGATCGTTCCAATACGCATTCTACCATCGTTTGTGCGATTCCATTTGCGCCGCATGTCAATTGGAAAACAGTCAATCTGCACACTAATTAAAAAAGAAATGGAAAAGTACCAAAAATTTGAATCTGTCTCTTTTGTTGAATCGCACCATGTTCCAAAGAGGCTTGCGCGCATAATGCTCATTTCTTTACTACTTTTATTCATCATTCTTTTCTTACCATGGACTCAGACCGTTCGTTCTACGGGAAGTGTTACTGCTTTCAGTCCTTCAAACCGCCCACAAACCGTTCAAGCGATCATTGGGGGCAGGATTGAAAAATGGTTTGTTCAAGAGGGGGATTTTGTTAAAAAAGGGGATACACTGGTTTTTCTTACGGAAGTGAAACCCGAATATATGGATCCTAAGTTGATTTCAAGAACAGAATCTCAAATTCGTTCCAAAGAAGGAAGTGCCAACTCCTACATGGAGAAAATCAGGGCCTTAGATCATCAAATTGATGCGTTAAATGACAACCGTTTGATAAAACTCAAACAATCTGAAAATAAAATTCGTCAAGGACGCCTCAAAATAAAAACGGACAGTATGGATTTCAAGGCAAATTCCAAGCAATTGGATATTGCCATTAAGCAATACGAACGAACAGAGGCTTTGGTTAAAGAAAAAATAAAATCGACAACAGAGCTTGAAAACAAGCGATTGAAAGTGCAAGAAATGGAGGCCAAAGTGGTGAGCTTAGAAAACCGCTTATTGACCTCCAGAAATGAACTATTGAATGCCATTGCCGAATTGAATGCCATCGACTCTGACTACCGAGACAAAATCGCTAAGTCTGAAGCGGACAAAGCAAGTACGCTTTCCGAGTTGTATGATACCGAAGCCACTGTTACAAAAATGCAAAACGAGGTCTCGAATTATACGATTCGTTCGGGTTATTATTACGTAACAGCACCTCAAGATGGATTTATTTCCCAAGCATTGAAAAGCGGTGTGGGAGAAACCATCAAGGAGGGAACACCGATTTTGAGTATCGTTCCTACTTTATCGGATTATGCAGTAGAACTGTTCGCCTCACCCACGGACCTTCCACTTTTACATGCAGGTGAAAAAGTTCGGTTGCAATTTGATGGATGGCCTGCAATTGTATTCTCTGGATGGCCCAATGTAAGTCATGGCACCTATGGGGGAATCATTATGGCTATTGATAACCATGTAAATGACCAAGGAAAATACCGCATATTAGTCAAACCCGATACCGCAGATTATACATGGCCAAAAGGATTACGAATGGGGGTTGCTGTCAACGGATTTGCACTTTTAAATGATGTTCCAATTTGGTACGAGCTCTGGCGTAAAATAAATGGGTTCCCTCCCGATTATTACACACGTGACAACTTGAAAAAAACAGCCAAAAAGAAATGAGTTTGAAACCAATATACCTATTCATCATTCTTTTGTGCTTTCAATCCCCAATGAAATCACAAGACACCCTTTTTCAACTTGATCTCTTGACCTTTTTATCGCAGGTAAAGGAGCATCACCCTTTGGCACTTGTAGCTTCCAATCGGGTTGACGCGGCCGATTATTATGTCAAAATGTCCAAAGGGGCCTTTGATCCTGTTTTTTTCAGCGGCTTGGATCAGAAATATTTTGATGATAAAACCTACTATAGTACGTTGACATCAGGTATAAAAATACCGACCAGAATCGGTTGGGACGTTAAGGTTTTAGGCGACTGGAACCGTGGTTCTTTTTTAAACCCTGAAAACAACGTTCCTGATGCGGGATTGAGTTACCTTGGGCTTGAAATTCCATTGGGCAGGGGAATGTTCACCGATGAACAGCGAACCCAGTTGAAGCGCGCACAAGTTGCGCTAGAGCTTTCCAGCACCGAACAGCAAATTGCCTTAAATGAACTTTTGTACGATGCAGGTCAAGCATTCTTAGTGTTGCAGGAACAAGCTGC
Organism: Crocinitomicaceae bacterium; assembly: GCA_044372835.1. Classification (GTDB taxonomy): domain Bacteria; phylum Bacteroidota; class Bacteroidia; order Flavobacteriales_D; family Crocinitomicaceae; genus M0103. The sequence goes on from JBILRE010000008.1 coordinate 38,041, forward strand.
ACAATTGGCCCTCGCTCGCAAAATGGCAGACCTTGCTAAAAACCGCTTGGCGCAAATGCGCACTTATGAGCAATATGGTGATCGTGCTGCTATTGATACGATGGAGGCCTCCGCGCAGTTCCAACAACGCACAATTGATTTGAGGCAACGCCAACTTTTATGGGACAATGCATGCTTACAAGTGGAACAATTTCTCTGGGATCAGGGTTTAGTTCCATTAAAGTTCGATTCAGCATTGACCATTTCCCCGTTAATATTACTTAAACCTGTTTTGAATACAAATGACTCATTACTCAATCCATACCTGGCAACATATGGTTACAAACTGCGTGATTTGACCCTTGAACGTAAACTAAAACTTGAGCAGCTTAAACCCGAGTTTAACATCAATTACAATTTGCTCCAGACGCCGAACCAATTGGTTTCAGCACAGTTTAATTTTGCTAACTATAAGTGGGGACTTGGTTTTTACATGCCATTATTGCTCCGTAAGGAACGCAATTCACTCCGAATTACAGGTTTAAAATTGGAAAACACGAAATTGGAATTATCGAATAAGCAGCGAGAACTCGAAACAAAATTGAAACAAATACAGAATGAGTGGTCTGCTAATTACGATCAAGCGATTTTGAGTGCGCAAGTGGCTACAAGTTACGAAGCGTTGAGCATTGCCGAAACACGCATGTTTGACTTAGGTGAAAGCTCGTTGTTCATGATAAATGCAAGGGAAATGAGCTATATTTCCTCTGCTACGAAATACGTTGAATGCTTGGCGAAATTAAATAAATCTGCCCTTAGCGAGCGATACATTCGTGGAGATTTGGGGAAATAGCTTCAGAAAGAAACATCGATGGTTAATCCATCGGTGACCGCGACAACGTTTTTGAAAACCGCTGTAGCCTCCTCCAAATGATGTATTTCATGCTCATAACGTGCGCTAAAATGACCAAGGAGTAATTTGTTCACCTTTGCTTTCTTCGCAATTAGCGCTGCCTGTTTAGCGGTTGAATGAAAGGTTGAGGTAGCGCGTTCTTCGTTTTCACCGGTGAAAGTAGCTTCATGATAGAGCACGGTAGCTCCAGAAATGCAATCACAGATTGGCTCATAGTAAGCAGTATCTGAACAATATGCATAACTGTAACTTGGTTTAGGAGGGAGTGTTACATCTTCGAAATAAATCATGTCACCGCTTTCCAATTGAATATCGAATCCTTTTTTCAATTTTGGCAAGTGTTCCAATTTTACTCCTGTTCCTTTTAGTTCTTCGTTCAACAAGCGCCGATCTTTGGTTTTTTCTTTTATTAAAAAACCGTTTGTAGGTATCCGGTGATTCAAGGGAAACGTGCTTATTTCAATGAGGTTATCATCAAACAACACCTTGTTTTCATTCCCAAACAAAGGAACAAAAACGATATCAAAAGCTAATTTATGGTGACCAATTTCGAGCTGTGAACGAATGATGGACTCCAATTGAACAGGTCCATAAATAGTTAAACGTTTGTTTCTTCCCAGTAAGTGCATTGTACTGATCAAACCTACCAATCCAAAAAAATGATCCCCATGTAAATGGGAAATAAGTATATGGTTTATGCGTTGGATTTTAATGCCAAATTTGCGTATTTGCATTTGGGTTCCTTCACCGCAATCGATTAAGATATGCCTGTCATTGCATTCAACGTATTGGGAAGAAGGGTTTCTTTTACCAGTGGGAACGGCGGCTCCAGAACCTAGAATCGTAACTTTAAAGCTCACTTGAGTAATTCCAGAGCGGAATGTTCGTCGGAAGAAATAAGAAGGACTTTATCCAATTGGGCAATTTCAATTAATTTCTGAACATTTGTTTGCAATCCACACAGCACGAATTTCCCACTGCTATCTTTACAAAGTCTGTTAGCCGTAAGTATGGCACTTAAGCCTGAGGAATCGCAGTATTTTGTTTCGACCATGTCGATTACCACTTGGTTAATACCGCTGTTGTTTAGAACCAATAACTCTGCCTTTAACTCAGGTGCATTGGTTGCATCTAACTTATTTACCAAGGTTTTAACAACGGCAACGTTCGCGTTTTTTGTGGTCTGAAAGTTCATTGCACTTTACTTTGTTCAAATGTACGAAAATTTTTAAACCTGTTTTAACCCTAATCAACGATTGATGCCTGCTGCTAACAAATAGATAACGGCCATCCTCACAGCCACACCATTTTCAACTTGCTGTAAGATGATGGATTGTTTCGAGTCAGCGACGTCGCTGGTAATTTCGACTCCTCTGTTGATGGGTCCTGGATGCATTACCACGATTTCTTTCGATAATTGATCTAATATTTCTTTGTTGAGTCCATACTGCATAGCGTATTCCCGAAGGGAAGGGAAGTATGCTGTATCTTGTCGCTCGAGTTGAATTCGCAGCATATTTGCTACATCGCACCATTCTAACGCACGCATCAAATTATACTCGACCTTCACACCAAGTTGATCAATGTACTTCGGGATGAGTGTTGGAGGGCCACAAACCATCACTTCAGCACCCAACTTTTGAAGGCAAAATATATTGGATAAAGCCACACGTGAATGCAAAATATCACCTACGATAACTACTTTCTTGCCTTGAACGGAACCCAACTTTTCACGAATCGAATAGGCGTCAAGGAGGGCTTGGGTAGGATGTTCATGTGTCCCATCCCCAGCGTTTATGACGCGGGCAGGAATTCGTTCCGACAAAAAGCGTGCAGCTCCAGGGTTTGGGTGCCGCATCACTACCATGTCCACTTTCATTGCGAGGATGTTGTTAACGGTGTCCATCAACGTCTCCCCTTTTTTAACCGAACTGCTTGCTGCGCTAAAGTTAACTACATCGGCGGACAATCTTTTTTCTGCAAGCTCAAAAGAGAGCCTTGTTCGTGTTGAATTTTCGAAGAATAGGTTGGCAATCGTGAGGTCACGCAGAGAAGGAACTTTTTTAATTGGTCGGTTAATAATGTCTTTAAAACGATCGGCTGTTTCAAGAATCATTTCGATGTCTTTGGAAGTTAATTCTCTAATACCGGTTAAATGTTCAACGCTCAATTGTTGCATGTCATTACGGTGTAAATAATATTACTTTATCTTCCCCTTCCAATTCTTGCCATTCCACGGATACCCTTTCCTTGTTTAATGTATCGACGCTTTTTCCAACGTAATCGGCTTGAATCGGGAGGTCGCGGTGAAAGCGTCGGTCAATGAGAACTAATAATTCTACCCTTTCCGGTCTTCCATAGGCCAGCAAGGCATCCATTCCAGAACGAATAGTACGACCAGTGTAAAGGACATCATCGATAAGAATAACCTTTTTATTTTCGACGACGAAGTCGATGTTTGTTACGCTTGGAATAATTGGCTTTTCGCGTCTCCTAAAATCGTCTCGGTAGAAGGTAATATCGAGTTTACCACATGCGATTGGCTTATCTAAAACCTCATTCAAGCGTGTTTGTATTCGCTGTAACAGGTTCACACCTCTGGGTTGAAGTCCGATTAGAACAGTGGAGGAAAAATCGTTATGGTTTTCAATTAGTTGGTAACAAAGCCTTTGAATGGTAAGGTCCAATTGAACCGCGTTTAAAATGACTTGGCGTTCCATTGCCACAAAGATAACAGGTTTTTAGTGCGGCATGCTGTCCTTTGAATAAATCTTCTGATTGAACCCCATTAGAATATGAAAAAGGTGAACTTGCAGAATATGAACGTAGGTCGCTTGTATGTTCATATTAAACGGAAATCCATTCATTTTCAAACTTGTGGTGAATAGAAAGAACTACCTTTATACTGTAATTCTTCTATTTTATAGATTGATCAAATTGATTGGGAGGAAAGGTTAAACACCTATCCTCCTTTTTTCTTTACCTGAAAATGATCTTTAATTAGTAGTTCAACCAATTTATCCCTAAAATTTCCCTGAATCAGTATTACTCCGTCTTTGACTGAGCCACCAACACCGCACTTGCTTTTTAAGTTTTTGCCAAGGTTTTTTAGGTCATCCTCTGTACCCACAAATCCCTCCACGAGTGTTACTTCCTTTCCACCCCTTTGCTTGCGATCAATAGAAACATATAATTTTTGGTGGTTATTTGGAAGGGTCTCAATGGATTGCTCCGGTTCGAATTCGTAGTTAAAGTCTGGATTTGTGGAATACACGACATTGCGCACGTTTTTTTTCTTTGCCATCAGAATTTCTCTATAATTGTTGAAAGGATGTCATCCGTAATGACGCCATCAGGTTTTTTGTGAAATGCCTCGCGAATGCTTTTGGCCGATCTCATTTCAAAAAGATACACTTTTTTGTTCATTTGTTGAATTTCGTTCACCTCTTCTGCGGAAAAATCGTTGTTCTTCAATACAAATCCAGCCAGCATTGGGTAATCGTTTGCGGCTTCTACGACATCCTCGAACGTTGTTAGGTGCAGCAACACGTTCATTCCTGATAGATAAAAGGGTTGAATCCAAGAGGGAGCTAATAAAATCGCATACGTTTGAAAACCAGTTGGATGGATATAACCCAAAGCAAGTAACTCATCTAATACTAATTGCGCCGAAAGGAATTTCTGCGTGCAGTGGTTGTAGTGCCTAATATCCAAAAAGAGTGTTTTTCCCTTTAGTCTTTTTTGATCAAGTTGGCTAAGTCGAATGAGCGATTCCCTATTTACCGACTTATACCTTAAACCATCCACCTCTGAGGTAAGCAACGTGGGAATACAGCCCGTACCATCGGTAGTTTCCTCCAATTGATTGTCATGGAATAACCAAAGCCTGCCTTCTTTATCGGCTTGAATATCTACCTCAACCCCATCACATCCGTCAATCGAAAGGGCATAATTAACCGCTTCCTCACTATTCGCATGGAAAGGAGTTGTAATGTTCTCTAAACCCGCTCCTGCGTGGCCAAAGACTGAAACAGGGATGTCCTTTTGCCGTTTTTGGCAAGCGGCGAAAAAAAACGCACTACCAACAATACACCAAAGAAACCGATCCATTAAATCCGATTGTATGAATGAAAGATTGCCTGTTGAGGTAGGCATTAAAATAATGTTCCATCAACCATCCTCCGGACATGGCGATGATTCCTTTCCATTTAGCACCAACTTCTATTTTGAAACCACCGTAGATTTCATGCCAATGGTGGAATCTTTTGGTTAAGTCGTTGGTTTTTAAAAATGCATATCCATAGGATGCCAGCGGTGCTAATTTGAACACCTTATTATCTAAGACGGAGAAGGATGAACTAAAGGTAAACCTTGGAAAAAACCTTCGTTGGAGGTAGCTTCTGTTGACGCCCCATTCGAATGCGGCATTATGCTTAAATCGACTGTATGCTCTTGTGTACTGCAGGCCATTGAACGCATCCATTCGGGCAAAGCTCATGCGTATACCCATTTCATTCTTTTGACTATACCCAACAATTCCCATCATAAAAAACAGAAATACAAGCGAGCGTTGACCTAAAAACAATGGCATACGGTTAAAGGTACAAAACACTCATGAAAACAAGCTTCTTGCTACACGAAAAGTATTGGCATGTGCCTCAATAATATCTGCGATGTTCGGACTATAGCCTCCTCCCATGCTACAAACAACTGGGACAGACAATTGCTTGACCAATTCAAACACTGTTAAATCCCTTTCTCTGCAACCATTTCTGGTCAGAGCAAGCCGGCCTAGTTTATCTGTTTGCAATACATCTACCCCACACTGGTAAAAAATAAATTCTGGCGAAAACCTGTTCAAGATGTTATCCAACGCTTTTTTCAAGGCGAACATATATGATGAATCATTGGTGCCATCAGGCAACGGGATGTCTAAATCAGATTGTTCTTTTTTCAGGGGGTAATTGTTTTCCGCATGCATGCTGAACGTAAACACATTTTCGTATCCATGAAAAATGGAAGCCGTTCCATTTCCCTGATGAACGTCAAGATCAATAACGAGCACTTTTTTTATGTTCGTTGCTTGGAACAACCAGTTAATGGCAATGGCCTGGTCATTCAACAAGCAAAATCCTTCGCCTCTGTCGGCAAATGCGTGATGCGTGCCACCCGCCACATTCATTGACACACCAGAAATCAACGCCTTTTCCGCACATGACCTTGTTCCTTCCATGATCAATCGTTCCCTATGAATTAAATCCCTATTATGAACGAAACCTGTTACTTTTTGCTCTCTAGTACTCAATTCAAGCCCAAACAAACGCTGGATATATTCCTTATGATGTACCTCTTCAAGCCATTGATTTGAAAGTTCAGTTGGTTCAAAAAAATCTTGTTCTTCCAATGTTCCCTCATGAAGTAACTGTTGAGGAAGAAGGGCGTATTTTTCCATTGGAAAACGATGATTTTCCGGCAATGGGTGTACATACTTCGTACAGAATGCTACCGGAAACAAGCTGTTGTTCATTTAAGTTCGATTGATGCGTGCTTTAACGCAAAACAATGTCCTTTGTTCATTCATTGGAATGAATTCAGTTTGTAATTCATTACCAGACCTCATTCGCATTAAGAGTAAGCCCAATCCTGCACCATCTTTCTTTGAAAGGAAGCTCAAGTGAATCACTTTAGCATAAAGGGCATCCAATTCTTGCTGGGAATAGGCGTTGATTCTGGTTATGTACTTCAATAATGTTTCCCTCTCTTCATGTTTCATAAGGTTTCCAAAAATCAAGGTGAAATACCCTTTATTTCTGGACAAAAAAACAAAGGCGAGTTGATGTCCGAAATCGTCTTTTTCCCCATGGATTCGAACGTTTTGGCAACCCTCAACTATTATCGTAAAAATTCGTTGAATGATTCTTTTGTCTTCACCCGTGCTGCGAAGTTGTTGTTCTACCCCATTGGCTAGGTCGTTTGACAAATCTTGATTAATTATGCCAAAATGACTTAACACCACATGTCCGGAATCCTGATTGGTTAATTCATCCAGTAACTGCACAAAGCGACCTCGTACTTTTGAAGCAATCGAACTTTTGGAATAATCTATCACCTTTCAATTTACCTTTCAAGATGTACAAAACCATGTTTTATTTCACCCTCTTTAGTTTGTAAGAGATAAGTGTAAACACCCTCTATCAATTCAAGACCAGAGCGATCTATCCCTTTCCAGTCGTTCTGGTAGTCAATTGACTCAAAAACAAGTTCTCCCCAGCGGTTAAAGATTTGCAAAATAGCATCAGATTTCAATCCTTCAATAATGAAAGCATCATTGATGTTGTCACCATTTGCTGTGATTACATTTGGCACAATCAATTGACCATAAACAGAAATTGAAACAATAACAGAGTCAACACAACCATTGGCATCGATCACATTCAATTGTATAAAATACGCTCCCTCCTGTTCAAAAACATGGGAGACATTTTCAGTCTGAATTAATTCGTTCTCAATGTTCCATACAAATGTCAATGGATTGGTACCTAAGGATGTATTGTTGAATTCCACCAAATCTCCGGTTGATGGTTCGGTAGGAGAAAAAGTGAATGCAGCCGTAGGTGCTTGTGGCGCGTCTAATGTTATGGGGCCAAATTCCACCGTACATCCATTGGCATCTGTAACCGTAAGGGAGTAACTTCCAGGCTCCAGACCTGTCAAATCAAGTGTTTGATCGTTTGTTCCGGTCCAAGCATATGTAAAGGACGGGGTTCCGGATAAAACAAGACCGCTGATTTGACCGGGCTGAATACACGTGGGTTGTACAATCTGTAGGTTATCGGCATCCACTGCAGGCCCAGCAATCGATGTGACCGTTAGTGTTTCATCGTCTTGACAACCATTCACATCTGTCACCAATAAATCGTAATTCCCAGCAACCAATGAAGATAAATCAAGCGTATTGAGTGAGGCATTCCCATTCCATTCAATGGTGTAGTTGGGAGTTCCTCCGTTTACAATTAGCCCGCCAATACTTCCATTGCTTTGGTCGCAACTTTCTTCAGTAACAATCACAGCACTTGCATCAATCACCGGGTTTTGGTTAACATCGACTGTAACCGTTATATTTTGGGCACACTCCCCTGGGTCTGGTGAAAATAAATACGACGTGGTTACCGTATTATTAACAGCCGGAGACCATGTCCCGGATATCCCGCCTAAAGAAAGTAATGGAAGGGTTAAATTCGTTCCAGCACATATAGGTTCAATTGGATCGAACGTTGGCGTAATGGGTTGATTGACGTTTACAGTTAAGCTTGCCGCACTAGCACAAGCAGCTGCATCAGGTGTAAAGGTATATGTTGTTGTGGCGTTTGCATTGACCGCTGGCGACCATGTCCCAGCGATATTCTCTATGGATGTTGTTGGCAATGATAGCGGGTCCCCTGAACATATGGGAGCGATAGCGGTGAAGGTTGGCGTGATAGGACTACTGACAGTCACGGTCAAAGAGGCCGAATTTGCGCAAACGCCACCGTTGGGGGTAAACGTGTAGGTGGTCGTCTGGTTATTGTTAATCGCTGGTGTCCATGAACCGGAAATTCCTTCCAAAGAAGGCGATTGAAGTGTAATATTTCCTCCCGTACAAATGGGTGCAATTGGATCGAAAGTAGGAGTCACATTTTGATCGACTTGAACATTTAACGTAAATGGATTGGCGCATTCGCTCGCATTTGGTGTGAACACATATTGTATATTTCCTGCAACTAGGGTGGAAAGCATCCCCGGGTTCCAGGATCCGTTGATGCCGTTATTCGAAGTGCTCGGCAACATCACTTGAGGCAAAATGGCATTCTGACAATATGGACCATAGGACGGGAATGTTGGATTCACCGGTTGGTTGATTGTAACCGTCATTGTGGTCGAATTGGATGCACAAACCCCTGCGTTCGGGCTAAATGTATACTGAGTTGTTTGAGTCGTATTTACAGCAGGTGACCATGATCCGGGTACCCCTTCAATCGAAGAAGTGGCTAACGTGAAAGCCGTTCCTGAGCAGACAGGCTGCACCTGTGTAAACGTTGGGGTTACAATTGGATTCACTGTAACAGAAAGTGTTTGTTGGCTTGCGCATTCTGTTGACAATGGCGAAAAGGTGTAGGTAGTTGTCTGGGTATTATTCACCGCTGGGCTCCATGTTCCACTGATTCCATTGGTTGAAGAATCAGGTAGAGCAAGTACAGTACCACTGCATATCGCTGGAATGGCATTAAAAAGTGGTGTTACAGGCTGAGCAATGGGCACGCTCAATTGGCCACCTGTTGCGCATTGTCCAGCGGTCGGAGTAAACGTGTATAAGGTGGTAACTTGGTTATTTGGCGCAGGAGACCATGTACCCGTAAAACCTTCCACGGAGGAAACCGGAAGTGTGACTGTACCACCAGCACAAACGGGAGTGACCGGATTAAACGTTGCAGCCACGGGTGCTCCTACACTAACCGTAGCTTGACCCGGCGATGCACATTGACCTGAATTTGGTGTGAAGGTGTAGGTCGTTGTTGCCGCATTATTTGGAGCTGGGGACCACGATCCTGTAAACCCTTGGGAGGATGTCGCTGGCAAAGAGACAGTACCTCCAGAGCAAATTGGAGCAATTGGATTGAATGTTGCCGTAGCAGGTTGATTTACGGTAACCGTCATTGTGGCTGTATTCGTTGCACATGAACCAACATTCGGAGTAAAGGTATAGCTGGTGGTTTGGGTATTATTCACAGCTGGACTCCATGTGCCTTGAATATTTTCTAAGGATGTTCCTGGTAACGCAATTGGATTACCATTACAAACTGCTCCCAACTGATTAAACGTTGGTAGTATAGGGGTGTTGATTGCAACTACCAGCAACATGGTGTCGGCACATTGAGGTGCTGTAGGGGTAAACATGTACTCGGTAGTTTGCTGATTGTTTATGGCAGGCGTCCAAGTTCCTGTAATGGCATTTGAAGAGGATGAAGGTAGTGTAAAGCTTGCCCCTTGACAAAAAGGCCCTACAGCTGCAAAGATGGGTTCGGTTTTCGGGTTGACAGTGACGGTCATGGTTGTACCTGTTGCACATTGGTTTGCAGTTGGCGTAAACGTGTATGTTGTTGTGGCACTTGTGTTAACAGCGGGAGACCATGACCCCGTAAAACCATTGTTTGAGGTGGTTGGAAGTATAAAGCTCGTTCCTGAACAAACCGCTGGGATTTGCGTGAACAATGCAGCTGTTGGCTGGTTGACTGTGACTGTAACCGGAACTCTGAAGGTTCCTGGACAAACACCAACGTAGTATGTTGTTGTAGCGGTTAAAGCTGGGGTGGTATAAGTGCTTCCTGTTGTCAAGGCAACGCCCCCAAATTGAACACTGTACCAAGTCAATGCTCCGGGCAGGACACCAGTTACGGTTGCAGTTAACGTAGCGGTTTGACCTGAGCAAATGGTTGTATTTGTTGTTGAAATGTTGAAAATAGTGCTCGTTAAGTTCGCAATTCCCGCCGAACCTCCAGTTGCGCCATTGACTGGGAAATTGGTTACTGAGGTTGAGTTTGTCGTTCCGGCATTTCCACCTATAACCGATTGTGTGGGGGTTCCGGATGTAAATACAATTCCGCCGCCGCCACCGCCGCCGCCGGGACCTCCAGCTTCCTGTGTAGCAGGTGGAAACAAGTAGGAAAGCGCTTGATTACCCCCTACGCCACCCCTGGCATTTAAAATAATTGATGCAGGCAAAGCCGTTGAATTCTTGACGTACACCATTCCGCCGCCGCCGCCGCCGCCGGCACCATCGCGTCCTTTAATAGTGGCAGATGTAGTAACTGGTTGATTCAACGGATTGGAGTTTTGACCTGCGGCGCCATCTGCTTCTATTGTTCCAGAACCAGAGATTGCTCCATAGCATGTGATGTGTACAATTCCACCACCGTTTCCACCACCACCGCCTTGGGTGTCGTTTTGATCACCGGCACCGCCACCGCCACCCATGAATAAACGAGTTGCATCGTAAGCTAATGGATGTCCACCAAAACCACCATTCTCTTTTCTTGAATCTCCAAGCCATGCGGTTTGATTGGGTCCAAGAGTAAGCTCATTTTGGTTTGAATTAGCGTATGAATATCCCCCTCTTCCTCCTCCCGGACTTACCGAACCTCCTAATCCAGCAGATTCGAGGTTCCAAGTGGCTGAGTATGTTGTTGAGGGTGTTCCTTTTCCTGTATATCCGTTCGTATTCCCAATATTGGAGCCACCGCCACCGCCGGTATTATTATAACCGCCGCCACCGCCGCCATTTGCTGCTGCGCCTCGGCCGTATGGCGCAAGAAAGGTAGAGGTGTATTCCGTGGTGAATCCAGCTATGCTTTCGCCTTTTCTACCACCTTCACCAGTAGCTGAAGAACCCACAGCTGTTGAACCATTTCCGGTACCGTTTCCATGTGTGTTGTTTGTACCACCAAACCCTGTATTATCGGCAACAGCCCCCCTAAATCCTTTTCCGCTGGCAGAAATCTTAGAAGTTCCATTCAGTGTAATATTTCCGTTTACTTCGACCGCCACAACTCCACCGGTGCTTCCGTTCCAAGCTGCAGCTTCGATATTCATCCCCGTATTAACCGTTAAGTTAACAAACCTTGGAACACGCACAATTTGGACTTTTCCTGCGGCGAAATATGCATTTTGAAGCGGACAGTTTAACTGTATGTTGTTTGCTCCACCAACGTTTATGTTACGAACCTCCACCAACTCGTATTTACCTACGTTATTATAGTTGGTAATTTCTCCCCACAACCATGGCTGGGTTCCTACAGCAACGGAGCTATTTATCCATTCATTTGGCCATGTATAATTCCCTCCCCAACTAACAGTAGGCGTCGTATTCACATTTATATTGGCTCCTTGCATTTGAATGATCATGATTAAATCACCGGAGGACAAGTTCGTTGCTCCAAAAAAACCACCCGTTAGAGTGCTGCTTGCCACTGGAATTATTGTACTCCCTACGGTCACATCAGCAGTCAAGGTGGTATACGAATTCATTACATAAGGCGTTGTCGTAACAGTAAAACTACCGTGTTTTCCGCGCTGGCTGTAAAGGGATGTGGTAACAAGAAGAAAAGTGGCAAAAACAAGGATGATTCTATTTTGAAACATATTGTTAAAATTTTAAACGGAAGACGAAATTACCATAAAAAAAGTTGGCTCGATCAACCTCGAGATTTTATTTGATGCACTATTTCTGCCACGGCAGGACAAATGAATCCGTTTTTGTGGGTTAAATCAAGAATTTGGTGTATTTTCTTCCTGTTGGTATGCGGGTATTCCTTGCACGCCAACGGCCTACTTTCATATACTTTGCATCGGTTATCGTCATCTAGGAATGGACAAGGAGCCGTTTTCAACACATAATCTCCCTCTTCGTCTTTGTACAAAAATTGTTGTATAAAAACAACCGATTTCATTTTTAAGAAAAGGGATAATCGGTCAATATCCACTGTTCGAAAAATGGGACTGGTTGTCTTACAACAATTTGCACATTCCAAGCAATCAATCTTTTGAAAAACACGCTCGTGAGCATCATGAAAAGCCTTATCTAAGTTCAGGTGTTTGGATGATTTTATTTTTCGCAAAAACTTTCGGTTCTCGACCGAGTTGTCATTGTAAGCACTGATTTTCTTTTTGTAATCAGGATTCATATTAGTTAGCTAACGAATGATATCTTTATATTTCTATATTTAACCCGAAATTAAACAAAGAAATGGAGAAATTTGATCTTGTAGTAATCGGAGGAGGACCCGCTGGATATGCCGCAGCCATGCGATCCATTGATTTTGGGAAAAGAGTTTGTTTAATTGAACGAGACAAGGTTGGTGGAGCGGGTGTTTACAACGGGGCACTTTCTTCAAAAACCTTGTGGGAAATTGCCAACAAAGTGAATGGCATGAACGAAATGATGGTTTCAAGTGGAAGACCCCCTTTTGAAATTCCATGGTCTGCTGTTAGAACCACCTTAGCAGAGGCGGTTTTTGAACGAAAATTTCAGTATTCATGTCATATTAAACTGCTTCGGACCGAAACAATGCAAAAGTTATTGCATTACGAACGAGGTATGGGTACCTTACAAAGTGCAAATGAAATATTGGTATCGCATGAAGGAGTGGAAAAAACCATTTGGGGCGAACACATTATTTTGGCCACAGGAAGCAGGCCTAGAAAAGTGGACAACATCCGTGTGGATGAGGAGACGATTCTAACCAGTGATGGCATTGATCAAATCAATGACTATCCGAAAAGTTTGGTAATTGTTGGTGCGGGTGTGATTGGTTGTGAATACGCCACTATTTTCTCCAATTTTGGCAAAACAAAAGTACATATCATCGATCGAGCCGAAAGGATTCTACCCTTTGAGGATGAGGATATTTCTAAGCTTGTTGCAAACAACTTAATGGCCAAAGGCGTAACCATTCACTCAAACGCAAAACTTGAACGATTAGAAAATATAGGCGGTGAAGTAGAATACGAACTTTCTTATACCGACGGTCGCCGAGAAGTTATTCGTGTCGAAAAAGCACTGTTATCGATTGGAAGGGTTCCGAATGTTGAAAGCCTTGGCCTTGAAAATGCAGGTGTTCAGATGTCACAACGAGGGATTCATATTGGAGATACGGACACACAGACAAATGTTCCTAATATATATGCTGTTGGTGATGTCTCAGGTCGTATCGCACTTGTAAATATGGGTGAGATCGAGGCACGGCATGCTGTTGAGAAAATCTTTGGACACAAAAAGGAACGCCTTAGTTACGATAATGTCTGTACAATCATGTTTTTGCATCCCGAGGTTGCGGCTGTAGGCATGAATGAACAGCAATGCATCCAGAGAAACATACCTGTAAAAGTGGTAAAGGTTGATTTTTCTGTAATTACAAGGGCCATTGCGATGCGAAAAACACAAGGTTTTTTCAAGATTATTGTCACAAACGACAATGAGATGCGGATTTTGGGCATGCGTGCGGTGGGAGAGCACGCCTCCACGGCTATACAAGCGGTAGGCCTTCTCATCAAACTAAACATGTCTATTGAAGTGCTATCCGAACTTGTTCACCCTCATCCATCCATTGTGGAGGGCATTCAGGAATGTGTAAGGATGTTACTCAACAAATCCATCTTCAAATCCGCCGTTTTTAAAGACAAGCTAGCATGTTATTCTTTGGTAGATGGGGTAAAAACCCCATTGGAAAGGCTATAGTTACTTCCCCTTTAGTTCCATTGCCTTTAAGGTATTAATCATCAGCGAAGCGATGGTCATTGGTCCGACCCCTCCTGGAACCGGTGTTATAAAACTGCACTTTGGAGCAACGTTCTCAAAATCCACATCGCCACTTAGCCTCCAACCTCGTTGTCGTGACGCATCTGTCACGCGTGTTGTACCGACATCGATTACCACTGCTCCTTGCTTAACCATATCTGCTTTTACAAATCCCGGTTGACCAATTGCTGCGACAAGGATATCAGCCTCACGACAAAGTTCTTCAATGTTTTTTGTTCGGCTATGAGCTAGTGTAACCGTACAATTGCCAGGAGATGCATTCCGTGCCATCAGAATACTCAACGGTGTACCAACTATGTTACTACGTCCAATGATGACACACCTTTTTCCTTCTGTATCAATCTCATTTCGGCGGAGCAATTCAACAATACCGGCGGGAGTTGCCGGTAAAAAACCCGGAAGGTTAAGAATCATATTACCAAGATTGACAGGATGAAAGCCGTCCACGTCCTTCTTCGGGTCAATTGCTTGCGTAATTTTGAGCTCATCAATATGTTTTGGAAGCGGTAATTGAACGATGAACCCATCAATGCTTCGATCGTTGTTCAACGTCATAACTTTTTCAAGAAGAATATCTTCAGGGACCGATTCATCGTAGCGAATGAGCGTGCTTTCGAAACCAATCTGCTCACAAGCGCGGACTTTGGCTCCGACATAAGTGAGCGACCCACCATCGTTTCCCACCAAGACGGCTGCCAGGTGGGGAATTTTTTTACCTTCCTGTTTCCGTTTTTGCACCTCAGCCGCCAGTTCCCTTTTAATCAAATCCGCCGTTGAATTACCATCCAGTAGTTGCATACATCTTTTTTTGACAAAGATACAAGCACTGAAGAATCTTTAGATACCTGCTGCCATAAGAATGACAAAAAAGAACCTATATTTGTCTTGTATGAGACGTTTATTAGCCTTGGCAATGCTCCATATCATTGGGTATTCGCACGCACAAGTAGAAGGATACGAATTGGGATTAGATGGGTTTTTCAGTGCCTCCACCATGGGTGGCGGAATTGGATTAGGACCAAAATTTGGATTCCGAATGAACGAAAACCTTATTTTAGGTCCAAGTATTAGGTATCAGCGAAGCTGGTCTAAGAACAATTTTACAGGTCAGGAATTTAGTTTCAACAATTACGGGGGTGGTTTTTTTCTTCACGGGCGTTACAGGAACTCCGTTTATGGCGGGTTTGAACTAGAAGTACTTCGCAACTCAAGTGGTTTCATTGATACAAGTGCCATTTTTAAACGCGTTGTTCCAACCCTATTTATCTGCGGTGGATTTTCAAAAGAATTCAATCATTGGATACGTTTAAACATCGGATTATACTACGATGTCATTAACAGCCTAAACAGTCCATTCAGGAGCAGTTACATGCTCAGCATTAAAAACCCTCAAACTGGCGCTATTGCCCGTTACTTACCGCTTATCTATCGGCTTTCGTTTTTCTTCCCTATAGGTAAAGAAAGCCAGATAAAAGAAGTACCTGAAGATCCTTTTTCGGAGTAAGCCCATTTAATGCATGTCACATACACATCTTTGGATTGTGTAAAAATTCGAGAACAGGATTAAAGCATTCGTAAAAGACACTTTCCTACGTTAAAGAAAATTTCAATGATGAAATTCCATAAGTATAAATAGATGATTTCACTTGAATATGTTGCCTTTTTATAAAATATTAGGTTTGGATAAAACAATCATTACCAAAAAATCAGAAAAGAAGAACCAATAATTATCCCTTACTTTGAGTGTCATTTTCAGATTTTTTGCCCTTACTTTAGGTGTAGCAATAGCCATTATTACCCCTTACTTTGGGTGTTTTATTAAACTAATTTGCCCTTACTTTGGGTGTAGCAATAGCCATTATTATCCCTTACTTTGGGTATTTTATTAAACTAATTTGCCCTTACTTTGAGTATAGAAATGGCCATTATTACTCCTTACTTTGAGTTTACTTAATTTATTTTTTATCCCTTACGATGTAAGATATATTTTCTTTTTTAACCCTTACTTTGTATATTTGTGTAAAACACTAACCATGTTCAAAAGAACCCTTTTCATTGAATTAACCCAATGGCGCTCAGAATTCACGCGTAAACCCTTGGTTTTAAGAGGTGCACGACAAGTTGGCAAAACCACTATTGTGCACGAACTCGGGAAGCAATTCAAACAGTACATTTATTTGAACCTAGAACGACAAAAAGACGCTGCATTTTTTCAGGAAGAAGAAGACATCGAAGAACTCGTTCCAAAATTGCTTCTTGAAAAACGGATGCAACTCAATCACCTTTCGGATACACTTTTGTTCATTGACGAAATTCAAGAGATTCCCAGGGTACTGAACCAACTGCGCTATTTCGCCGAAGTATTTCCTGAATTAGCCGTTATTGCTGCGGGAAGCATGCTGGAATCACTCATGGGCAAAAACCTGATATTTCCCGTTGGAAGAGTTGAATTTATGGTCTTGCGTCCCTTCTCATTCGAAGAATATTTAACCGCCATGGACGAGTCGCAATTGCTGGAAGCCTATCAGACCACTCCCATACCCACCTACGCCATACCCGTTTTGAAACGCGCCTTTCACACCTATTGTATCTTGGGTGGAATGCCAGAAGTCATTGCCCATTACCAAAAACATCGGGATTTTACCGCCTTAAAAAAAACATACGACCACCTCATCGGTTCGTACCTACACGACGCTGAAAAATATGCTAGAAGTGAACAGCAATTGCACTTGTTCCGATTTGTCATCAAACAAAGCCTTTATTTAGCTGGTGAACGTATTACCTATCAAGGCTTTGGTAACTCCAACCATCCCTCGAAAGCAGTCGGTGAAGCACTACGCGCGCTTGAAAAAACGCACCTACTACACATCATGCATCCCATTGTTAGCACCAAACTTCCATTGGAACAAGATAGCCGAAAAGCGCCGCGTTTGCAGTTTCTCGATACCGGGTTGATGAACTACTACTGTGGAATTCAAAAAGACATCATCGGCAGTTCGGACCTGTGCACCATTCATCAAGGCAAAATGATTGAACATTTAGTCGGGCAAGAATTACTCTCCTTTCAGCACCTATCTTTAAGCAGCTTGTATTTTTGGGTTCGGCAGAAAAAACAATCCGATGCCGAGGTAGATTTTGTTTATCCTTATAAAGGAAAACTCATACCTATCGAAGTGAAATCCGGTTCCACCGGTTCCTTGCGTTCGCTGCATACTTACATGGATCAAACCGACTTACATTTTGCCATCCGGTTTTATGCCGGAAGCATACGCATAGAACAAGTCAAAACCCTTTCCGGGAAAGCCTTTCACCTTGTGAGTCTGCCTTATTTCCTTGCTGGTCGCATCGAACACTATATCGACTGGGTAGTCAGCACCCTTCCGAAGCCATTAAGTTCCGACATCGGCTTCCTCAGCGAGGCATCCATTGCCTACGAACGAAGAAAACCCGAAAAAAAATGGTCCATCGCTCAACTACATGAAAAACATTTCCAACTCCTCCATGCCTGCAGCGAAGGACCCCAAAATGGCAGGACCTTGCTTGAGGGGCAAGGGTTCACCTATCAATCAAGGAACAAACGGGAATACCTGAAACCGCTCATTGATCTTGGCTTGATTGATTACACGAACAAAGAATACCTCAAAAGCAAACAGCAGCGATATCAATTGACCACCGAAGGGCAAGCATTTCTGGCTAAAGTCGGACTTCATCCAAAAGATAAGGGTAAATCTATCATCGGGCGCTAAACGTATTCGTTCTCAGCAGAGATTCCTTATCATCCCCAATGAATTAGTCTTACTATTGCTTTACCACTCGAAAGGAAACATTTCCAATGCAAAGTGTATACACCCCAGTGGACAGTTCAGTTAGTACCAATTCGGTTTTCTTACCTGCCAAGTTTCCAGCTAAGACAACACGTCCGATAGCATCCATTAGCCTTAATCGCTCATTCCCCTCGTGCATGCATTCAATGGTTAAGTAATCGTGGGTTGGATTTGGATAAATGTTCCACTCATAATGATTAAGCCCCTCCAAGCCCGTAAAACTAAGGGTAAGGTTCAAGGTAATCGTGCTATCACAACCCGAAGCGTTCGTGATTACTTGGGTGTACGTACCCGATTGCGTGTAGGTTTGTCCGTTCAGCGTATAGGAATCAAGCGCTGATTCAGTTAAGGTACTGAAACTTGGCTCGTTCACACTCACCGTGACACCATCCGTGGCACTGCAACCATTGGCATCTGTTCCGGTAACAGTGTACGTTTGGGTGCTTTGTGGCGCAAAGGAAACTCCATCAATGACGTTGTTATTCCATTGGTAGGACTGTGCTCCCGAACCCGATAAGCTAATGGAATCACCTTTACAAACTGTTTGATCTAACCCTGCTGAAACTGCGGGTAACGGATGAACGATTACAGTAACGGTATCCACATTCACACACCCCGTTGCTACGTTGGTTCCGCTAACCACATAATCTTGCGTAACCGTTGGCAGGAAACCAACACCATTTGTTACGTTATTGGACCAGCTATACGTATTCGCTCCTGATCCAAAAAGGGTGGTGGATTGGCCTTGACAAAGTTCTTGGTCTGGACCTGCGCTAACGTTTGGTAATGGTAAAACAGAAATCGTAAAACTTTGGGAAGGCCCCTGACACGAAGCTCCTAAAAAGAGTGGATCTGTATAAGTAGGCACAACCGTAAAGGAAGAAGTAATGGTGTTGGATGTGCCATTTGTTAAAATTGCTTGCGCTATATCCCCCGTTCCCGATATGGGTAAACCCGTTTGAACATTAGTATTTATCCAGTTGACCGATGTATAATTACCAGAAAAAAGTACAGGATTCAAATTACTCCCAGCGCAAGCCGTTTGGCTAGAAGGCTGAACGACAAAAACGGAACAAGGCAACACATTTATGGAGAAAGAGACAGGGATTCCAGAGCATCCATTCAAGGAAGGTGTTACCGTAAATATAACTGACTGGGTATTCAATGCCGAGTTAGTCAAGGTCATAGAAGGAATTATTCCCGTTCCACTCAACGGATAACCCGTAACGTTTGGATTCTGTTGGGCTTGCCATGAAAAACTCGTTCCTGGAAAAGAACTAGCAAACACAATCGGGGAAAGTACGGTCTGGCAACAGACCACTTGGTCATTTGGTTGAAAGACATTAGGTATAGGATTCACATTCACCACCACCTGATCGGTATTGGTGCAACCCGTTGTGGTGTTTGTTCCTGTGACCGTGTAGGTCGCTGTTGAAACCGGCGTAAATGCTACACCATTGCTTATGTTATTGCTCCAAGCATAGGTATTGGCACCAGAACCTGAAAGCGTAACGCTTGTTCCTGCACATACAGTTTGGTCGTTACCCGCGTTGACTGTTGGTAATGCATTGTTCACTGTAACGAGCACCTGATCACTGGCTGTACATCCGCTTGCCGTATTGGTTGCTGTTACCGTATAGGTTGAAGTCATTGAAGGATTCGCCAATGGATTTGAAACCGTGGATGATGACAATCCTGTCGCAGGAGACCAACTGTAGCTTACACCAGCCACTGAAGAAGCTCCAATTCCTAAACCGCTTGGGTTTTGAACACATGTTTTGGTGAAATCAGCACCTGCGTTCGCAACAGGGACAGTGGTATTCACCGTAACGAGCACCTGATCACTGGCTGTACATCCGCTTGCTGTATTGGTTGCTATTACCGTATAAGTCGATGTCACCAATGGATTCGCCATCGGATTTGAAACTGTCGATGATGACAATCCTACTGAAGGAGACCAACTGTAGCTTACACCAGCCTCTGATGCAGCTCCAATTCCTAAACCGCTTGGGTTTTGAACACATGTTTTGGTGAAATCAGCACCTGCGTTCGCAACAGGGACAGTGGTATTCACCGTAACGAGCACCTGATCACTAGCTGTACATCCGCTTGCTGTATTGGTTGCTGTTACCGTATAGGTTGAATTCACTGAAGGATTCGCCACTGGATTTGAAACTGTCGATGATGACAATCCTACTGAAGGAGACCAACTGTAGCTTACACCAGCCTCTGATGCAGCTCCAATTCCTAAACCGCTTGGGTTTTGAACACATGTTTTGGTGAAATCAGCACCCGCGTTCGCGATTGGCAGTGGATTCACAGTAACCAGCACTTCATCGGTATTGGTGCAACCCGTTGCGGTGTTTGTTCCGGTTACGATGTAGGTGGCTGTTGAAGCAGGTGTAAATGCAACGCCATTATTCACAACATTGTTCCACGAGTAGGTATTAGCTCCAGAACCAGAAAGCGTAACGGCCGTTCCAACGCAGACCGTTTGGTCGATACCAGCGTTGACTGTTGGCAATGGGTTTACCGTTACGGTAACATCAGACGAACAAGAAGTGCCATTCGTGGTAACGGTGCACGTATACGTTGTCGTTTGTGCAGGTGAAACAGTGATGCTCGGCGTTGTGGCGCCGTTGGACCAGGAATAGGTGGTTTGTCCTTGGTTGTATAATTGTTGAATTTCGGAAACTGTTAGAGCTCGATTGTAGATGGCTATGTCGTCAAGCTGGCCTTTGAAAAAATGAATGTAATCAGAAATAAATGATCCATCATTCCAACGTTGTGCGCCAACTTGCCAATCAGGCTCAAAAGGAATATTCTGTATAGTATAATTAATTGAAGCATTATATAATGCAGAAACCACCAATTGACCATTTAAATGGACGCTCTGATTACCTATTCCATTCCTAGTTATAATAATGTTGTTCCATACGTTCGATGTGTATGAAGATGAATTGTGAACAGTTTCATTAACTGATCCTGGATATTCCGATCGCCACACTAATCGGGAAGGATTTTGTTTTAAAACCAAACCTACCATATAAGTGGTTTCACAACAGGAACCATCTCTATGATAATCACTTATTAAAGTGCCTTCTGAATTCGTTGGTCCTGGAATAAAACCATCAGTGGATTTTACCCAAATTGAAATCGTGCTTGCTTGATTGGCTTCGCCCAAACCATTTAGGATATTACCTAAGCTAATTCTATCATCAACCCCATCAAAACTATACGCACTATTCGCATTACCAAAGCGGTCTGTAGTTAATGTTGCTCCATTCACCGTACCATTGTTCCCATTGCCGCTGGCATCGTTGGCATTGCCACAGAAAGGCCAGTAACCGACGAGGCCGGCTTGTAAATTACTTGGTAAGGCGCTTGAAGCACAAGCCGAAACATTTGAAGCACTGGAGCTTGCTGTTAAGGTTGTTGAGGCCCCTGCGCAAAGGGTATTATTGGCAGCTGTAATTAAAGGCGCAGGAATAACTGAAATGGTCTGTGAGCTGCTGCAGCTTTGACCGTTTGCTGTGACCGTGCAGGTATAGGTTGTCGTTTGGGCGGGTGAAACAGTGATGCTTGGTGTGGTTGCGCCATTCGACCAGGAATAGGCTCTTGGAATAATTTTATATAATTGATAGGTTAGATTTCCACAATTGTCTCCATAGACCACATCGCTGAAACCAGCTATAAATGAGGCAGATATTGCTGTAAAAAAATAATTATATGAATTGCTTGTATTATAAACATCTGGGGTTGGTCGAATAAAATTAGAAGGGCAATTTTGGGTAATGTACGCTCCGTCTTGTATACACCCAAAATCGATTGGTTGAGCATTCGATGAACCGTAAAATCCAGGAAGTTGAAAAGCAGCATCCTTCACCAATTGCGGACAGTAGGTCCCTGTTGTATATTTCCCTGAAATTTTCAACATGTACAAGCCACCAATTTGAGTATTAAAAGTATGGGACCAAGCGCTACCAAAAGTTGCAGAATATGAGTCCATTAAAACAGTATCTGAAGTCGGACCAGACATCGTAAGTATTGAACTCGAACTGTTACAAATTTGATTAGAGCTGGCGGATATTGAACAAGTTAAAGGCAAAGCGGTGTTGTATAAATTCGTGATTTCTTGTTGAGTAAGGGCGCGGTTCCACATTCCGATGTCGTCGAGATTCCCTTTGAAATATCTTCCCAAGGCTCCTTCCTTACCAAAAAAGAGGCTTTGAATTATTGTTGATAAATTCATAGGGCCATTGCCAGTGCCAAGCAGAAGGCCATTTTGATAAAGTTTAAGGATAGTTCCATCGTATGTTCCTGATATATGAACCCAGGAATTAGTAGGAATAGAGATCGCATGTTCGTACTGGACTGCTCCGGAGGCATCTCGAATATCAAATTGAGCACCACAACAAGTACCAATAGCGTCTACAGTTTCAAAACACAGGCCTGATGACAGAGATTGCCGTTGCTTTCCAATTGGTACCCTTTCAGTATTTGGTCCAGTAGTCCCCAATGAATAGTCATAAGAAAACATCCAAAAAGTAAAACTGACCCCTGTGCTTAATGAAAGTGAAGGACTATGTACAACTTCAATAAAATCATTCACCCCATCAAAACTATAAGCCTTATTAGCCACCCCAAACCGGTCTGTTGTCAAGGTTGCCCCATTCACGGTTCCATTGTTCCCATTCCCACTTTCGTCATTGGCATTGCCATTAAAGGGCCACCAGCCTACCAGGCCATTGGAAGGTACGTAATTGGGAATTTGGGCCGTCAAAAACCCTGAAAACAATCCCAACAACAGGAGCATGTAAATCTTGTTCATCGAAATAAGTGTTTAATTGATACAAATATATAGATATTGTGTATATACATATCTTTCAAGCGAGGCAAAACATGGAAATTGTAACATGTCCATTTCCAGCGATAAAGCCTTTTTGCAACAGTTGGGTAAACGCATTGTTGCCCTGCGCAAAGAGCGTGGTTTATCGCAACAAGACTTGGCGTATCGCATTGGGATGGAAAAGTCGAATTTATCGGTCATCGAGAACGGAAAGAGCAACCCTCAGGTGCTGACTTTGCTGAAAATTTCCAGTGCGATGAACATTGAACCACACTACCTACTGAAATTTGACTTTGATGTGCAGGAGTTTATGGAGAGTCCGGTGGAGTATACACCGAGGAAACACAGTAGACAGAAATCAGTTTGAGTTTGAGTGTGAGAGTGAAATCAGTGTGAGAGAAATCAGTTTGAGTTTGAGTGTGAGAGTGAAATCAGTGTGACAGAAATCAGTTTGAGTTTGAGTGTGAGAGTGAAATCAGTGTGACAGAAATCAGTTTGAGTTTGAGTGTGAGAGTGAAATCAGTGTGAGAGAAATCAGTTTGAGTGTGAAGTGTGAGAGAGAAATCAGTGTGAGAGAAATCAGTTTGAGTTTGAGTGTGAGAGTGAAATCAGTGTGAGAGAAATCAGTTTGAGTTTGAGTGTGAGAGTGAAATCAGTGTGAGAGAAATCAGTGTGAGTGTGAAGTGTGAGAGTGAAATCAGTGTGAGAGAAATCAGTTTGAGTGTGAGTGTGAGTGTGGAGATCCGAAGAGTCGGGAGAAATCAGTTTGAGTTTACTCTACCTTCTTTTGTATTGAAACAAAAGAAGCACCTCGAAGAAGCAGCGAAGCTAACAATTCAAGGCTCCATGGAAGCCGTTCGGTGAAAACCTACTCATGGAATGTGGCTTACAAACGACAAGCGCTTTTCGGCCACATTATTCCATTCGCCTGTTTTATTTTCCTCCCTTCGCCCATCGAGCCAATAAATATTCTCCTGGTTGAGGGAATTATTTATTCAATGAATACAGAGCGAAGAGTTAGTCCTGAATAATCGGGACAAGTGTGAGTGTGAGAGTGAACTCAGTTTGAGTTTGAAATTCCGATGAATCAGAACAAGTGTAACAATGGAGGTGCAAATTTAATCTAGTTACGTTCCCTTCCGAAATTGCGAGTAGTATTCATATCCTTTTTTGTGGCGCCAAAAAAGGATTAAAAAAGGCGCTTTTCATTTTTCAAGGCGCTTGGCTATGCCACCACCGACAAGCTACCCGCTACGTGCTTTGGTGCAAGCACCGCATCTTCGCGAAGCTTGCTGTTAGCGCTGTGAAAAAAGATAGATCCAACATCTTTGGGAGCTCAGAATACATGAGAAGTAGAATTAATTTCACAAAGCAAACACCACGTTAATCAGCGAATGCATCGAAACAATAGTGAAGGCCCGAAATATCGGGAGAATTCAGATTGAGAGTGGGAGCGAATTATTTCATCAAATTTACATGTCCTTTGATTTTTTCACGCTCGGAAGAAATTCTTGACTTAAACTCGATTACCCACGTGTACGTTCCGATTTGGGCCATTTTACCGTTATAGGTACCGTCCCAACCAATGTCGGCGTTTTGTGTTTCAAAGATAACTTCACCCCAGCGGTCGTAAATAATCATATTGAAATCATATGGATCAAATCCGCTGGTAAACACGGGAGTAAAATAATTATTGAATTCATTTCCATCGGGCGTAAAGGTATTTGGTACATACACCAATACGGGTTCTGGACTTATTATTACTTGGGTGATTGAATCCAAGCAACCGAACGCACTCTCAGCAATCAGAATCACGGTGTAGGATTGTCCATTGAGGTCATCATAGTAATGTTGCTCGTCTTGGTTGTATTGCCATCCCGTACCATCACCAAAATTCCATGCGTAGCTCACTGCGCCCGTGGATTGGTTCATGAAGTCGAACATCAAGTCGTGTTCGGTCACTGTAAACGCAGCCGTTGGATTGGGCCAAACGGTCACTGTAACCATGGCGGTATTTTCGCATCCAAAGGCATCTGTACCGACAACAGTATAGTCCTGTGTTCCTAGTGGCTGCTGAAACGGAACACCGCTCACAATGGTCGGATTCCAGGAATAAATCAACGCTCCTTCACTCACAAGTGTAATCCATTCATCCTCACACACGGAAGTGTCTTGATATGCTATAACATCCGGCAGAGGGTGAACAATGACATTAACACTATCAATATGTACACAGCCATTGGCGTCTGTACCTGTAACGAAATATTCTTGCGTCCCGGGATTTTGAACAAAGGGGACACCGTTCACAACTGGAGGAGTCCAAATGTAACTCACTGCACCGCTTCCATTCAATGTCAATGATTCGAATTCACAAAATTCAAGGTCAGGCCCTGCTGATACGGGAGGTACGGGCCAAACCGTTAAGACGACCGTATCCGCATCGAAGCAACTGGAGGAATCAATTGTTGCGGTTAGCACGTACTCCAATTCAAAAATACTGCTTCCGGTATTGGTATAGGTAAACATTGGATCACTCGCTGAATTAGAACTCAAATGAATGGCTGGTGTCCATAGATACGTCTGACCTGTTTGGCTCGCCCCACCTAAAACACTTATTAGCGAATCACATTGCTGCATGTCAGGTCCGGCATTGGCAATAGGGGTAGGATTTACTTTGATGGAATCATCAACGGCACACAATTCTGGAATGGTATAGGCTATGTTTATATATCCTACACCCGAATTTGAAGGATCTAATATCCCCTGTATGGGATCTATAATACCATTTCCTGACCATGTTCCTCCGGGCATATTTGCCGCAAGTTGAACAAGGGCGCCATCTTCACACACTGGACTAATCGCATTAATTTGAGGATCGTACACGTGAATATTAATGCGCATGGAATCCGGGGAATTGGCACAAGTGGAATATAAAACCACCTCATAGGTTCCGGGCTGAGTAAATACCCAAGAAAAATTCCCACCACCGCTTATATTTTGGTTTTCTATGATCCAAGACTGAAAACAAGTCAATCCGATGGTGGAAATATTGGTAAAAAAGACGGTATCATTGACACAAATGGTAGTGTCAGACACATCAAATTCAGGAATACTTATACACGCTTGACACATGTATTGATCGTCTGGACTGAAAGAAGTAGTACCTAAAGTTGGGACATCACTAGCTAATTGAATATTCAGATAGTTCCCTGCGTTTACACTTTGCAAACTAACATTTACAACGGAAATAGGCGGTGTCTGCATCTGGCAACTCACTATACCTAAACTATCTGTTTTTATAAACAAAGGGTCGAAACTAGCATCTGTATTTCCAAAATAGGGAGATGTAGTGAACGCGGAAATGGAGAAACCTTCATCGAGGTTATACTTAACACCAATTCCTTTATCGCGATCCGCCCCCCCATAAGTCCTTGACCAGATAAGATTTCCATTGGTATTGAGTGTGAATAAAACAATGTCTTTTTCACCCATTGCCTCAAAAATATTCAACGCGGGATTTGCTGGTACAGGAAAAGAATTGGTATGTCCAATAATAGCATATCCGCCAGGAAAGGTGGTAATATCTCTGGACTGATCGCGGCCGGCTCCCCCAACAGCTTTCGACCAAATTACAGAACCATCGGCAAGCGAAAGTTTGGTTACCAACATGTTCTCATCTGCCATTCCTCCCAATAAGGTTGGAGAGGTGAGTACAACAGTATTATCGGTTAAATCCAATGTTCCTTTACACGACCAGCTGGTATGATCCACATCTGTCCAACCACTTCCTCCGTAGGCCTTTGACCAGATGACATTGCCTACAGAGCTCAATCGGGCGGCCGCAAAATCTTTTGAGATGGAATTATTTACACTAGTTAGGATAATGTCTCCATTTGGTAGTTCGTCTAGCCATAACCCCATGTCTCCGAAGCCTGTAATTTGTTTCGTCCAAATCAAATTACCCAAATTATCTGTCCGAATGACAAACAACGCTCCTGCATTCCTACCATAAGAAATGATGTCACCATTTTGCGCTTCGGTAGCGTACATCATCCACTCAAAATTGTATCGTTTTATCCAAATAACATCACCATTTTGGTCAATTTTCATGTTAAATGCCCTAAAATTGGACCCTCCGGAAAACAAACCAGAAACCATGTAATTTCCATCGTCCATTTGAAAAATACTGCGCCCCCCTTCTTGAGCGGTTGTTCCATAAATCTTGAACCAATCTACATTCCCACAAATATCTAACTTGTAAGCATAGATATCACAATCCCCATGAGAACCAACCCCCTCATGCTGCCCTGTTGCAATAAATCCACCGTCGTCAGTGACGTCCAACTGCAAGGCCCCTTGCATACCACCCAAGTTATATTTCCTGTAAAAGGTATTATTTTGACCGTAGGTGTAAAAGGCACTGATCAGGGAGATAACGAGCAAAGAAAACAGCAAATTAGTTCTCATAACTACGCGCAATCGTAAAGTTTTTAGACTCGTATCCCACTGCATCTATTAATTTGAACAATACCTCGTCGGTCAATTCTTCTTCTTTCGTTGTGGTAAAAAGCAATTGTAGTGATTCATTTTTTCTGACATCTTGCGCTCCTTTTTTCGAAAGGCGCTCCATGAGTTGTGGTGAAAGGAAGGGGCACATTAGCGCATGCGCTTCAGCACTCATCGTGTAGAACACTTTATTTTGACAGAATGCAACGCAGGGAAGAAGCGAAAACATGAGAATTACGGCAATTTGTTTAAATGTTTTCATATGAAGTAAAATTACCTCACAAAGGTAATGAATATACACTTCAAATAACTGGTTTACAAAGGTTTAACAATAACTTAAATTAAATCTGAAAACCGTTATAATTCGTTTGACTTTACAGGGAATACCAAGCTGTCATACAGCCAATTACCAAAAAATCATATTTAAAGTTGAAGGACATATCGATGGCGCTATTTTTCAGGTATCATTAACGAATATTCACATGAACTTTCAAAGAGTTTCATTTTCCCCGTGTTGTAAAAGTTCTTTTGAAATACAATCAGAACGTTTCTCTCTACCGTAAATGTGTCCATCAGAGAATGTGAAACAAAAAAAATCCCAATCGTTTGATTGGGATTTTCGCTATACAGAGTTGAATGTGTTATTTTTTCACAGCCTCACAAACGGCCTTGAATGCTTCAGGATGGTTCATGGCAAGGTCTGCCAATACTTTCCTGTTTAGTTCAATACCGCTTTTGTGCACCGCTCCCATAAATTGTGAGTAGCTCATTCCGTGTTCGCGTGCTCCTGCGTTGATACGCTGAATCCACAACGAGCGGAAGTTTCTTTTCTTTTGTTTACGTCCTTCGTACGCGTACAACAACCCTTTTTCAATGGCGTTTTTCGCTACAGTCCAGACATTTTTTCTTCTACCAAAGTACCCTTTGGCTAGTTTCATCAAGTTTTTTCTTCTTGCTCTTGATGCTACGTGATTTACTGATCTTGGCATAATGTTACGTTTTTTGGTGACAAGTGCTTTGTTATTTCTTCGTTGACTGTATTAACAGCTGCAGGCGATCAAAAGACTTCATTACTCGTTACCGGGTTAAACAAGTTAAACCTTGCGCATGCTTATTTCATGCACAATTGCAATTTGATGTTCGACAAATCCGATTCGTGTACCAAACCGGCATGTGTCAGGTTTCGCTTGCGTTTGGTCGACTTCTTTGTAAGAATGTGACTCTTGAACGCATGCTTTCGTTTGATTTTACCGCTTCCAGTGATGGTGAATCGCTTCTTAGCACTGGATTTTGTTTTCATTTTAGGCATCTCTCTACAATTTTTAGGTTACCTCTGTATAGCTCGATTATTCTCTTATTTCTTCTTGGGGTTGATCATGATGATCATGCGCTTTCCTTCCAACTTGGGCAATTGCTCCACCGCACCAATATCGGCCAGTTCCTGCGCAAACTTCAATAATAATATTTCTCCACGGTCCTTAAACACAATGGTACGTCCACGGAAAAACACGTATGCCTTTACCTTGGAACCTTCTTCCAAAAATTTTCGGGCATGCGCCAACTTGAACTGAAAATCGTGGTCGTCGGTATTCGGTCCGAAACGGATTTCCTTCAACACCACTTTACTTTGCTTTGCCTTAAGTTCTTTCTCCTTTTTCTTCTGGTTGTAAATGAACTTTCGGTAGTCCATTATCTTACATACCGGTGGAACGGCGTTTGGAGAAATCTCCACCAAATCTTCCTCGCGAGATTCTGCCAAACGAATGGCATCTACGGTAGACATGATTTGGGGTTCAGCCCCTTCGATTACCAAACGAATCTCTCTGGCAATAATTTTGTCATTGATGCGATGCTTCGCGGTTTCTTCGCGGCGCACAAATGGTTTTCGTGTATTTCTCCTCATTCAGTTAATTAACAGCAGACGATAATTCGTCTTCAATCGTTTTTTGTATTAATTCAACAAAAGCGTCGAGCTCCATGCTTCCGTGGTCACCAACGCCTCGCTGACGAACAGAAACAGACTGACTTTCAGCTTCTTTCTCTCCAACTATGAGCATGAAAGGAACTTTTGCCAACTCAGCCTCGCGGATTTTCTTCCCGATTTTCTCGTTACGGTCGTCCACGAATCCGCGAATATCGTAATTATTTAGCAATTGCGAAACTTTTTCTGCGTAGTCGTTGTATTTCTCCGAGATTGGCAAAATCGCAAACTGCTCCACCGATAACCACAATGGAAAATCGCCACCACAATGTTCCAATAGCACCGCCACGAAGCGCTCCATCGATCCAAAGGGTGCACGGTGAATCATGACCGGACGGTGTTTTTGGTTATCCGCCCCAATATATTCTAGCTCAAACCGTTCCGGAAGGTTGTAATCCACCTGAATCGTTCCCAATTGCCAAGAGCGCCCAAGTGCATCTTGCACCATAAAGTCGAGTTTCGGCCCATAAAATGCGGCTTCACCGTACTCCACCACCGTTGGAAGGTCTTTCTCCTCCGCTGCTTCAATAATAGCACGCTCGGCCTTTTCCCAGTTTTCGTCGCTGCCAATGTACTTGGTTTTGTCCTCTGGATCACGAAGGGAAATCTGCGCCTTGTAGTTTTCGAAGTTCAGGGTTTTCAACACGTAAAGCACAATGTCAATCACGTTCTTGAATTCTTCCTTCACCTGCTCTTGCGTACAGAAGATGTGCGCATCGTCTTGCGTGAATCCGCGCACACGTGTAAGGCCGTGCAACTCACCCGATTGCTCGTACCGGTAAACGGTTCCAAACTCCGCAAAACGGGCAGGAAGCTCACGGTAAGATCGCGGGCGTGACTTAAAAATCTCGCAATGGTGCGGACAGTTCATCGGCTTTAGGTAAAACTCCTCGTCTACATCCGGTGTGCGGATGGGCTGAAACGAATCCGCGCCGTATTTGGCGTAATGTCCGGATGTCACATACAATTCTTTATTGGCAATATGTGGCGTGATTACTTGGTCGTAACCCGCTTTGCGTTGTGCTTTTTTAAGGAAATTTTCTAATCGTTCGCGCAACGCAGCTCCTTTCGGTAACCACATAGGTAAGCCCTGACCCACTTTTTGGGAAAAGGTGAACAATTCGAGTTCTTTTCCCAATTTCCTGTGGTCACGCTTTTTGGCCTCCTCCAAACGTTCAAGGTATTCAGTGAGTTCAGCTTGTTTGGGGAAGGTAATCCCATAAATACGCGTCAGCTGCTTGTTTTTTTCGTCACCTTTCCAATAAGCGCCGGCGATGGACATTAATTTAATCGCCTTGATAAAACCGGTGTCGGGAATGTGTGGTCCGCGGCAAAGGTCTGTAAAGTTCCCTTGGGTGTAAAAAGTGATGGAACCATCTTCCAGTCCTTCAAGCAACTCGAGTTTGTATGGATCTTGTTTTTCGGAGAAATAGCCAATCGCCTCGCTTTTGGAAATTTCTTTACGCAGGAAGGGATTCTTTAGCCGCGCGAGCTCTTTCATCTTCTCCTCGATACGCGCTAGGTCTTTTTCAGTGATGCTGTGTTCCATGAAATCCACATCGTAGTAAAAACCGTTGGTGATAGGCGGACCGATGGCGAGCTTTATTCCCGGATACAGCGCTTCGAGTGCTTCAGCCATCAGATGGGCTGAAGAGTGCCACATGGTGGATTTTCCTTCCTCGTCATTCCACGTCAACAACTGCAGTTGGCTGCTTTGTGGCAGCGCTCGGGTTGCATCGATGACCTCGTTATTGACTTTGGCTGCCAACACGTTACGTGCAAGGCCTTCTGAAATGCTTTTGGCCACATCGAGAGCAGTGGTTCCAGCAGCATATTCGCGGGTAGAACCGTCTGGCAAAATGACTTCTATCATGCTTGACATAAAATTTAGCATCAAAGATAGTCAATCCATGGAATCGTAGAAAGTTTCACTCGCTGAATAGTCGGTTAATTCCTCGGTAATTCGAACAACTATTCGTTCATTTGCTCTACCTAAAACCCGCTATTTGGTGCCGAAGTTCTTCTTTTTCCGGCTTCCTTTTCTTGTGCTTGGCTCTGGTCTTGTATTAGGTACCGTGCTTGGATTTCAACTACGAACTAGTCCATGGGTTCCGATTGTCCTTTTTCTTTCCATTTTTACCATAACTTCTCTGCTACGTTGGATTTGGAAAAAACAAACGACCTTGAGGATGGCAGGCTACTTTTCGTTGTTTTCGCTGCTTGGAGTGCTGAACATGCACATCCACCTTGGCAGTTGGGACAAAACTATTTCGCCAGATGATTGGAAAAAAGACGCTTTGCTGTCCGTTCGATTAGAACAAATTGACCCGAAAGACAAACCATGGAAAAAGGCAACAGGGCGAATTGTGAGTGTTTACGATGAAGAAGCGGCGATCCAGGTGAATGTTCCTTTGGTATTGTTCATTCAACAAGGTAAACTGATTCCAAAAAAGGGCGACCTCCTACTTATCCCCAACGAGATAGAAAGGATCCGAAACGCGGGAAATCCGGGAGAATTTGACAGCGAGGTATATTGGCATCGAAAGGGCTACTTTCATCAGGCCTTTATCGCGGATGGGATGTGTCATCGCTTGGAAAGCGGTCAGGAAGGCTTAGTTTCCGGCTGGTTGGAATCGATTCGTTTGTGGTTGAAAAAACAGTTGGAACAGCAACTTGAAGGCAACGAACTGGCTATTGGACTCGCTTTGATTCTTGGCGATAAATCCCTGATCGATCAAGAAATAACCGCCAACTTTACGAATACCGGTGCTATGCATGTTTTGGCCGTTTCGGGCCTACACATCGGTTTGATCATGCAATTTTTGCTTATTGTCCTAGGCCAATTCAACCGATGGATCAGCCGTAACCAAGCCATTTTACTGGTGGTCGCTCTCATGTGGATTTATGCCCTCATTACAGGTTTTTCACCTTCGGTGATACGAGCGGTATTTATGTTTTCAGTGTTGGTAATGGCTCAACTCCTTAGCAAAACACAAGAACCGATTAATACCCTTTTCTTTACCGGCTTTGTGCTTGTGCTCATTGATCCGTTCATGGTTTTTGATATTGGGTTTCAATTATCATTTCTGGCCATGCTTGGCATCTACCTTTTTTACCGTCCGATTGAACAATTTTGGTATATACGGAATACCGTTGGAAGATACATGTGGCAAGGCACAGCAGTTGGTTTTGCTGCTCAATTAATGACCACGCCCTTATCGCTGTATTACTTTCATCAATTCCCCAACTACTTCATCCTTACCAACATCGGCTTGATGGCTTCCTCGGGGGTTATCCTAGGATTAGGAATGAGTTTGTTTGCCATTGGATGGCTGTGGTGGTTTGGAAAATTCATAGGGTACCTGCTGGCCATAAGTGTATTTCTGTCCTACCTTGTGGTGGAATGGACCTCTGCCCTACCCGGTTCGGTCGCCTATGGATTTCAATTGAACTTCTTCGAGGTCTTCGTACTTGGCTTACTGGCGTGCTGGTTGTTTTTACCGAAATCCAAACCTATTTATCAGTTTTCCGGCTACGTACTTCTCTTGGGCATGTTGTCTTTACTGGCTTACCGAAGGCATGAAAACATGAAAATGGATGAAGTGTGTATCCTGAATGCCCGTCAAGTAATCGTTTTAATCAAGCACGACCAACGCTTATTTTGTTTTTACCGCTCTAAGCCGAAGGATTTCAAAAAAGTGCAAATGTCGGTTATGAATTACGCCAAACTGTATCCGGGCAAAATCACCTATTGCAACCTGGAACATAAAAAATGGAAGTTGGAGATTGACGAAGAGCGATTTTCGATTGAACGAACAAAAAATACAGTTGAAGTGAATCTTGCGAGGCAACGAATTGACCTTGTTTTATCGGATTATGCTGAGCCTCGAAAAGGCGGCATTGCCATTGGAATGCCTTGGGTGGAAACAACGGTTTATCGTTCTTTGAAACAGGGTGCCTTTCGCATAACTATTTAACATTTTTATCTAGATAATATCCTTAGTTTTGTTCTATGAAAGGCTTCTTTTTTGTTGGTATTTTAGTGGCAATACTTTCAGGAAAAGCATTGGTAGCCTTTCTTATTGTAGTTGATTTTAAAATAAACCAGCAAGAGATTATTCGATTATCCTGCGAAAACAAAAATCGACCTGAAATGAGGTGCAATGGGACGTGTTTTCTGGCTAAAAAAATGCGAAAGGCTTTTCAAGCAGAGCAATCTCTATGCAAAGAAAATCAGAGATCGTTGTTTGATTTGAAACTTGTATTGGACAAAGACTGGATGCTTAGAATTAGTTCACCAACAATTCAGAACTTTGACACACTAAAAGAAAACAAACGGGTGACTCACACCTATACATCTCCTCCTCCGATTTTCTTAGCAGGAGTTTTTCATCCACCTGAAGGTCAAGCTTGTTCACTCAATCTTTAACACTTAACTTTTTTAATATGAAATCATACATCTTATTTGGGATGTTGGTTTGTGTATTATCTGTTTGGTCATGTGACATTTGCGGGGGTGTTGGCAGCAATGCAACCATTGGCCTATTTGCCTCCAATCGTTTTCATACAGCAGGATTGCGCACCCAATATACCCAGTATTCAACCTACAGCAATGGAAACATACATTCCAATGAGTACATATCGCTTTTTGAACTGCATACCCGCTTTCAGCTAGGAAAAAAGTGCCAACTATTTATTTTCCAGCCCTACCAAATCGCTCTCCAAAAAAGAATGTTAGGGCAGACTGCAATAAAAGGATTTGGAGACCCCACTTTCCTCAGTAATTTTACGGTAATAGACAGAAAGGACAGTAATCAGGTCACCCGATTTTTCATGACACTTGGGAGCGGTTTTAAATTTCCTTTTGGAAAAAACACCTCAAGTCAGGATCCTTTTCGGAACTTATATCCAGGAACAGGAGCTTTCGAACTCCTATTTTTGCAAACTGTAACACACAGGCCATTTCGTTATTCAGGATGGCAAACCGAAAACAGTATTGCATTAAAAGGAAAAAATAAAGAGGGATTTGCTAACGGTCATTCATGGCAACTTACAAGTGTTTGGTTTTGGGACCTTAGAGTGAAGGCATATCGGTTATTCCCTGCCATGGGTTTTACCGCGGAACATTTTGGTTCAAATCGTTCAATTGACCAAGTACAAAGTACTTTTAATGGAAAAGGGCAACGTTTTTCAGGACGTATTCAGGTTAATTTATTCACACGACGGTTCCTTTTCAGCCTCGGAGGCTCGATTCCCTTTTATCAAAATATTAATGATGGACAGAACAAACTTAAGTATCAGGTTAGTTTGTCTGGACAATATATCTTTCCATTCAAAAACAAAAAAATATGAAAAAACTTTCATTTTCCTTCATTCTTTTCGGTATCCTACTAGCAGGATGTTCGAAAGAGCAAATTGCTACCAATGCTACAATCGAGTTCATTGAACCATCCATTGGTGACACATTTAATCTTGCAGATGAGGTACATGCAGAAGGCACCATCACTGGTAATGGTGAAATGCACGGATTTACGCTGACAATTACCAATACCACGACTGGCGCATTGGTCTATGAGGCCTCGAGTCAAGAACATTTAAGTAATTACAGTTTTCACGAACATTGGATTAACAATGTAACGGATACTTCAAACCTTCAGATAGACATTAAAGCTATCCTGAGCCATGATGGAACATCCATCACAAAATCGGTAGATGTGGTATGTTTACCACAGTGATTTATCATCTAGGTTAGTATCAATAAAAAAGGTGCTGATTAATCAGCACCTTTTTTATTATATACTATTTGGGTATCACCTATTTACCATGACAGGCATCACGAGCATAAGAATGTCTTCGTGCTCGTTATCAGAATGCGCAGGCATTAAAAGACCAGCGCGAGAAGGCTCGCTCATTTCCAATCGAACTTCAGCGGTGTCTATGTTATTGAGCATTTCCATCAAAAACCGCGAATTGAATGCAATTTCCATATCTTCTCCGTCGTAGCTACAGGTCAATCGTTCGTTGGCTTCATTGGAAAAATCGATGTCTTCTGCAGAAAGCGCTAATTCAGAGCCGGCCAACTTCAATTTTACCTGATGGGTGGTTTTATTTGAAAAGATCGAAACTCGTTTAATAGAGCTCAAGAATTGCTGGCGATCAATCGTTAACACGTTCGGGTTCACTTTTGGAATCACCGCCTCATAATTCGGGTATTTCCCATCAATCAACCGGCACACAAGTACGAGGTCGTTGAAGGTAAATATGGCATTGGACTCGTTGTACTCGATTTGCACGTCTTCACTGCCATTGAGGTTTGACTTTAACAAGTTCAATGGTTTTTTAGGAAGAATGAATGCGGAACCGGAATCGGATTTTGAATCTGTTCGGCGGTAACGGACGAGTTTGTGTGCATCGGTTGCGACGAACACAATATCGTTAGGGCTGAACTCGCAATATACGCCGCTCATGATCGGTCGCAGGTCGTCATTTCCTGCCGCAAAAATAGTTTTATTGATGGCTCGGGAAACAATTTCACCAGAAAGCGTAACGGTAGCACTGTTTTCGACAGCCGGAGTTTTGGGAAATTCATCGCCATTGAACCCAACCATTTTGGATTTCCCATTGTCGTAGGCAATCTCTACAGCAAAGGTTTTGGCATCCACTTGAAACGTACACGGTTGCTCAGGAAGGTTTTTCAATACATCGAGTAAAAGTTTGGCTGGAATGGCAATTTTCCCCGATTCTTTCGATTCCACCTCAAGGGTAGTACGCATAGTGGTCTCGAGGTCTGAAGCAGAAACGGTCAATCTCCCGCCCTCAATTTCAAATAAAAAATTATCCAAAATGGGCATAGACGTGCTGGTACTAAGTACACCTGAAATGCTCTGTAAATGCTTTAATAGGGTAGAACTCGAGGTAATGAAATTCATGATACTGCGAAATTTACCTCAAAGCTATAAAAGCCTATTCAATATAGACGTAAAACGCACGTTTTTTTTCAGGAATTTTTCAACAGGAAGCAAAATAAAAATCCTTCTAAGCAAGGGAGGATGGCTAATTAGAAGCCGCTTGTTTCTTCGGAACTTTGCGTTTACTTAAGTCCATTGGAAAATACACATGTCCCATCAGCAATTGATTGAAGACAAAATACTGGCATTTTACCACTTCGCCATTAGGTAATTCACACCAGAAGTGATTCATATCCATATTTACTACATCACCAAATTCGTTTGTGAATAAATCTTCCGATTTTATTCGAAACATGCGAAGTTTCGTTGTTTTTCCATTCGTCTCCGTTAAGCTCAAAACGACAAAAGGCCTGCTCTTCTTCAAGCTATCCACCTGTTTTTCGTTCAATTGAAAATTAGCCAAATCAAAATGCACCTTCTTGTAATTCTGAAGGTAGCGATAGGCCATTGCGGTGTCCACTTTAGGCAGCTTTCTTCCTTGCTGGTAAACGCTGACATTGGCGCCTTTCTTTGATACGCTGAAACTGAGCACAGGATCGTCAAAAATCCGAACGTCTATCTTAGAAATACGACTGAGCGGAACGGCGAAAATATTCGTACACATCCATTTTCTTCTGTCTGCAAAAAACTTCGGTTCGATAATCCCATTTTCCCCTTTGATGCGCATCATTACGGGTTTGGCGCTTTTTCCATGCGCATCAGAGTCCAACAACATAATTTGACCATAATGATCTTGCGAAGCTGGTCCAATGTACCACGTTTTTGACCACGTTCCGTTTTGATAGATCTCTACTTTGGTATGTTGGGAACTCATTAGGTTTGTAAACCGTTCAATCGAGTTGTCGGGTAAATACCCTTTGAACTCAATGTTCCTAATTGACTCTAATATGTAAGTAACATTTTGCTGAGTAATGCAAGAGCCGTCGGCTTCCGTCCATGCATTCCCATTACGAATCAATTCAATTTTCTTGGAAAATGGGTCCGTAATGATGATGCGGTCAACACTAGCAGTGTCCGCAATACTGAATTCAATCAATTCCGTGTCGGATTTCCCTTTGTTATTCATCAAGGAAATGGCATACCAACCAAGTAACGATAGGCCAATTACTGCCAAAACGAGAACAACTAATTTACGAATCACTGTAACGTATATTTTCGTTTACGAATAAAAGCCATAACCAGTCCAAAAATGACCACCACCAAAATAGGCAGTACGATATTAAACCATTTGTAAAATCCAGCATCTGCTTTAACCTTATCTTTATCGATGGCGTGTACATCAACTTGTCGGCTTCGGATATCAAGTACAGACTGATCGCCCATCATGTAATCGACTAAATTCTGAAAAAATTCTTGGTTGCCAAAAAACAATCCAAACTGCTGATGAAAACCAATCGCTGCAAGGTCTTTGTCCATACGAAGGTCATTGAATTCACTGGGACGGTACATGTAATTTAGTCCATCTTGACTCATTGTTGAGTCGTAGGAATTGGCAATGAAACGACCATTTCCAATCAGCAGGACCTTTCCTTCTTTGGTACTGGCCTCTTTGTACTTTGCCATCGGATTGTTCACGTATTCCTCTACAATCCTGTTTTTGTAGTGCGAAGAAAATTTCCCTTCGGCCAACCCAGCTAAGATGCGTTTGTTTAACTCGTCTTTTGGGTTCGGAACAAGTTGTGGATTTTTACCATAATTCAGGGGCATGGCTAGGTTTACGAGGGGAGCCAGACCTGTAACGGTTGAATTAGTGGACGAAGTCAAAATTGGGGTTAACATGTTTTTACTCGTTCCAACAAACTCAATCTCACTGGCGTATTTTAGTGCCACCGGCTCTACGTTCCGAGCGATGGGGTGTTTGGAGGGGGTTGCTAATACGTGAAAAAACCAAGGTATGACTGACGTTTCGGCAAGCGGTACTGGTTTTGGTAAGCAGTGGTTATCCACAATAAGGTTGTCGTTCAGTTTGAGTCCATAATCAAACAACATCCGCTCAAGCCCGGTCGAATATCGGGTTGTATGGGTTGACCCCGATGCGTTGAGGGTATCTTCGTTAATATTCAACGCATCAAGAAAGCACATCAAACGACCACCGCGCATCACAAATTGGTCAATGATGTACAACTCCTTTTCGTTAAATTTTCGGGTTGGGCGGGCTATAATCAAGCCATCAATACCGTCAAGGGCTGCCAACGAATCCCTTATTTCTACATCAGCGATAGCGAAATAAGGGGAGATCAAGGCTCTAGCCCGCTGTGTTTCCTGAAAGTTCAACTCTCCATGTCCTTGCAAGAAGGCAATTCTCGGTTTGTCTAATTGGGTAGCGCGACGCAGGGAACTAACTAATATATACTCAAGGTTATTGACAGAGTTTTGAATCATCTCTGTCATTCCATCGATGCGATAGGGCTTTCCGGGTGGTGTGCCCGGCAAGAACTGAATCGTCTCGACGGTTGATCCCCCATAATCGATGACCGCCCCAGGCCATAGCAACATTTGGCTTTGCGAACCATCTTTGAGGTATACTACATCCATCGGAATGATGCCCTGACCTCGCGCGTACAAGGTTTCAAATAAGGCTTGCTGTTCGTTTTTTGGACCGACCGTTGGATCGATGAACTGGTATTCTATGCGGTCGCCAGCAATCTGTTTGAACTCCTTTAATTTGTCTTCGATGGCGTTTCTGAAGTATTTTAATTCCGCGGGCAAATTCCCATCCAAGTAAATTTTTATGTTCAGTCGGTTTTCAAACTGCTTATCGTTTTCCAGAAATTTGACTGTGCCTTCAGAGAGTGAATAACGTTGGTCTTCGGTCATGTCCAGGCGCATCGTGAGCAAGGAACCGATGATATTAACGAAAGCCACACCTACAATGAACAAAAGCAGGTAAGTCCAGTTAAAAATACGTTTCGTCATTTGCTTTTTCTCCGACATAGCTATCTTTTCAGCGTTTTGATTACGGTAAGTGCGGAATAAATAAACAGGGCGATAATCGTAAGGAAATACAACATATCTCCTACATCGATAACGCCTTTTTTAATCGAATCGTAATGGTAAGCAAGGCTCATGTATTGCGCAAGTGCATCGAACTCACCCATTAAGTTGAATGACCCGAGTAATTTCAGGCCGTCGTAAAACACCCAACACAGGAACATTGACAGGATGAATGCCACAATTTGATTGCTTGTCAAAGAGGAAGCGAAAATACCTATGGAAACAAAGGTAGCGCCCAAAAGAACCAAACCGATGTATGAGGTGAATGTTGCACCATCGTCAATAACTCCTACCGGATTTCCAAGGGAATGCATCGAATAATAATACACCAATGTTGGAAGGATGGCAATGATGAGCAAGGTTACACCTGCAAAGTATTTCGCCAGCAAGATTTTCAGGTCAGAAATGGGCCTAGTAAACAACAATTCGATGGTACCGGTGCGTCGTTCTTCGGCAATCGAGCGCATGGTAATTGCAGGAATTAGAATTAAAAATATGATGGGCGAAAGGTTAAAAAACGGAATCAAATCAGCCTCTGTTCCCTCCAGTAAATTGGTACTGTAAGAAATCACCCAATGAAATAATCCTGCGGTAATAAGGTAAATTAGGATAAAGATGTAACCAATAATAGAGCCTAAAAAACTTTTTATTTCTTTGAAATATAGTGCGCGCATGGTTTACATAATAGCTAGTACAAAAGTAAGATTTCCTTTGAATCTATAATACATCCTTGAACAACAGTTTCGATGAACCCCATAAAAAAGGGGTTTTCTTACGAAAACCCCTTACAGAATTAATCGGTAAACTATGTTGTTATGCTAACTTCACATTCACGGCATTCAATCCTTTTCTTCCGTCTTCAAGGGAGAATTCCACCTCATCGTTTTCTTTGATTTTGTCAACCAATCCTGAAACGTGTACGAAGTACTCTTGTTTTGTTTCGGCGTCGATAATAAAACCAAAACCTTTGGTTTCATTAAAGAACTTTACCATTCCATTTTTCATTTGATTTATTTATAATTTCCGTAAAGGTACGGTTAATGTATTACAAACGGACAATTAATGAAATTTATTAAACCAAATTAATTCTTAAAGCCATCAAATTCGATTTTCAAGCTCCAAGCCTCTGCCGGACATTTGAACCATTTTTTTATGGTTGGCCAAACCACCTTGAATGTATCTGAATATCGGTAAGCGTTTAACGCCTCCTCGCTCTCCCAATGGCTGTGTGTCATAAAAACATTCTCATTTGACAGGTCTTTCCATAATTGCATCCCTTTGCATCCGGGAAAATGATTTACCCTGTCTTTGACTGTTTCGAAAAAGGCCAGAAAGTCTTCAACTTTATCCTCCTGAAAATGCAGTTTTACAATGCGCACTATCATCAGAAAAGCGATTCAAGTGTTGTTCTGGAACCACGGGGAGTAAATTCAATGCGGATTACATCGCCTACCCTAACACCAAACAATTTATCTGCACCGCCTCCGTTCCCATTTGCTCCCCGATTAACGGCAATTTCGAGTAATCCAACGCTATTAAATAAGGCCAATCGTTCGCCCGCGGCAACGGCACTGTATGTGGTGGAAATTTTATCTATGAAATACTCCTTGTTCCTATAATAAATGGTGAATGGCGCATCCTCAAACGAATTGAACAGCTCTTCCTGTACGTTGGTAATCAGGTTACCGAATGCATCGATATGAATGATATTGCCTTTAATCAAATTTACTTCGGTTATAGCTTGAAGCGAATAGGAAGTTCGGTACCTGTTGTGAGGGCTTGCTAACGAATCAATTGGGGCTCCCTCGAGTAGTTTACACGCGACAGGAATGAAAATGTTTTTAATCGGAAATTTATACAACTCTTTATTCGATAGCACATCGTCAAGCCTAAAAAAGCCATCAGGTGCTTTGTATTGGGCAAAAACCCCGAAAAAACCATTATCGCTCCCCAAAACAAACTGGCCTTTATAGGTCATAATGGAGGGGTAAGCCGCATCGTTCTCTGATGCCAGCACAATTGGTTCGCTGTCCACTCCCATGAC
Source organism: Crocinitomicaceae bacterium (assembly GCA_044372835.1). GTDB lineage: Bacteria > Bacteroidota > Bacteroidia > Flavobacteriales_D > Crocinitomicaceae > M0103. The sequence continues at coordinate 79,450 of JBILRE010000008.1, forward strand.
ATGCACCGTACCCTCAGGAAAGTCATCGATACATGAAGACAATAAGAAGGCCGCTTGAACCACATCAAAAGGCCTAACCGAATGCGAAATATCGATGATTCTGGGATCCTTGATTAGGGCATAAACAGCCCCTTTCAACGCGGCAACGTATTGATCGCTTTCTCCGAGGTCTGTTGTGAGCGTAAGAATGTGCATTTGTTTGCTGTTCCGAAAGGAGGCAGAAAAATATTTATTAATTTCGTTCAAAATTACATTTCTCAGCAGAATTACGAACACGTATTTAATAAAATAACCTTGCAGGAAAGAAAAATCGAACTTCAGGGCGTACATCCGGCAGACATTTTCGGGGCCAACAACTCCCTCTTCAATCATTTTAAAACCTTTTTCCCTACGCTAAAGATTATAGCTCGAGGACACGAGGTAACTGTTTTGGGAGACGAGGAAACCATGGATGAATTTGAGCGAAAACTCGAATTGCTGATCCGACATTTTCAACAATTCAATGCGTTAAGCGAAAACAATATCGACAACTTGATGCTAGAGGAAGGGTCCAAAATGATTGCAACCGACTACGGATCTGAGACCCTTGTTCATGCTAATGGCGGTGTTAAAATCAAAGCCCGAACCCTGAATCAGAAAAAACTGGTACAATCGGTTGACGAGAACGACATGGTATTCGCCGTTGGTCCGGCAGGAACGGGAAAAACATATACAGCTGTCGCACTTGCCGTAAGGGCATTAAAAGCCAAAGAAGTGAAACGGATTGTGTTAACACGTCCAGCTGTAGAGGCGGGAGAGAACCTAGGTTTTCTACCTGGCGATTTGAAGGAAAAACTCGACCCCTACCTCATGCCGTTGTACGACGCGCTGCGGGACATGATTCCAGGTGAAAAGCTCTCCGATATGATCGAATATGGTGTGATCGAAATTGCCCCATTGGCCTTCATGCGTGGACGTACGCTAGACAAGGCTTTCGTGATTTTGGATGAAGCACAAAACACTACCTCCATGCAAATGAAAATGTTCCTTACACGCATGGGAATGACCGCTAAATTTGTTATTACAGGTGACATGTCGCAAGTGGACCTACCCCATCGGCAACGGTCCGGTTTGGCCTACGCTTTGGATGTACTTAAAGACGTCAATGGCATCGGTATCGTGCGCTTAGGTCAGAGCGACGTCATTCGCCATAGCCTTGTAAAGCGCATCATCGATGCTTTTGAAAAAGCGGAAGAAAAAGAACGTGAACACAAACAAAACGATCGTAAAAAACCAGAATAAACAACTACCCCTATGGCTGAAACACTTACAGATACTGTCTTTCATTTCCCGGGTCAAACCGCTCATTACCGAGGTAAAGTCCGCGATGTGTATACATTAGACAATGGTCTTTTGGTCATGGTGGCTTCAGATAGAATTTCGGCCTTTGATCATGTGTTGCCAAAGGGTATTCCGTTTAAGGGACAAGTGCTGAATCAGGTAGCGACCTATTTCCTAGAAGCTACCAGAGACATTGTTCCGAATTGGCTCATTGCTACGCCGGATCCGAGTGTTGCCATTGGCTACGCCTGTGAACCCATACGTGTTGAAATGGTCATTCGCGGGTATTTAGCAGGTCATGCTGCACGCGAATATAAGGCCGGTAAACGAACACTTTGTGGTGTATCCTTACCAGAGGGACTAAAAGAAAATGACCGCTTGCCCGAACCGATTATAACCCCTGCGGTGAAGGCCGATGAGGGACATGACGAAGACATTTCAAGGGAGGCAATCATTGAACAAGGGTTGGTTCCAGAACACATCTATTTGAAATTGGAAGCGTATACGAAAGCACTGTTTCAGCGGGGGACCGAGATGGCTGCTGAACGGGGATTAATTCTAGTAGATACCAAGTATGAATTCGGTATAAAAAACGGAGAACCCATATTGATTGACGAAATCCACACACCTGATTCTTCGAGGTACTTTTACGCTGATGGTTATGAAGAAAGGCAGCAAAACGATGAGCCCCAACGTCAACTTTCCAAAGAATTTGTGCGGCAATGGCTTATCGAAAACGGATTCCAAGGAATGGAAGGTCAACCCATGCCGGAAATGCCAGATGCCTTTATTAATACCATTACGGAGCGCTACATTGAACTGTATGAACGAATAACGGGAAAAACATTTGAGAAATCCGATGTTCAACAAATTCCGGCTAGAATTCAGTCAAACGTGGAATCCTTTTTTAAGCATTATCAACACGGCTAACAAAACCTTATCTTCTCCGGCCACGTTGAGGCACAAACGAATTCACTTGGTGAAATACACATCTTAGCTGTACCCCTACTTCCAACCTTTTATAATCCAGCGTTTCATTATTGATAACAAAACGTGCAGCGGGAGTTAATCCTCGTCGAACGTAAAAATCGAATTGCCTGGTTCTCGCCATTGATGCACGGCCTCTGTTTTTTGTAATGTGCGTTAAGGAAAGGCCGAGGAGCGCCGTTGTTTCAAACCGCCTAAACACTTCTTGCGCAGAGGACAGTTGTACCCTAATTTCAGGCGCCCCAATCATGCCTATGGACACATAATGACACGCATTTCGAACGAATCGGCCATTGACCAGCTTACACAAGCGTTTGTCGAATAGAACTGACGCTTCAATCCCATGTGTTTCAAAACGGTCCATTTGTTCGGCACGATCAAAACTTGTTTTCACTAAACTATAGGAATAACCCAATTTGGGATAGATTCCAGGGAGTAGCATATGGGTAAGCCCCATTGATCCACCGTTATTCGCGAATTCTATACTCTCTTCGGAAAACGAGGAATGAAGAGACGTATTTCCTGAGAGATAAAAACCCAAATTTTTCCCTGTTCGTTCATATAATTGAGCACTGGTATGCATGGAAAGGAGCAGAATAACGAAAGAAACTGTTTTCATAATCGGTCGGTTTTTTCAACAACGCATTTCGATTTTTGAAATAACAAGGTCATCTAGAAAATGGCTTGGAATATTTTCAACGGAGCGATTTATAAGCGCGCAAATGAATTAGCTATCTTTGAAGAAGTCATGTTATGAAAAAAGTCACCCATTCGACCCTTGTCATCGGGGTCAGTGAAAACCCTGATCGATACGCCAACAAGGCCGTTAAGTCCCTTGAAAAACACGGGTATAACGCAATCGCTTTCGGTTTGCGTAAAGGCACCATCCTTCATACGGACATTGTAACAGATTGGAATACAAAATGGGTTATTGATACTGTCACGCTTTATATCAATCCGGCACGTCAAGAAGCGTATATGGAACGAATCATTGAGTTGAAACCTAAGCGCGTTATTTTCAATCCAGGAACTGAAAATCCGATTTTTTACAACAAACTTTCTGATGCAGGCATTCCTTTTATGGAGGCGTGCACATTGGTTTTACTTGCCACCGGTCAATATTGAATAAAAAAAGCCATGGAACCGTCCCAGCGATTCCATGACTTTAATACATCGAAAACCGTGAATTATTTCACTGCGATGGCTTTCACCGCTTTGGGGGCTTCGATTTTCCTTTTACCTACCGAAATATGCAAAATTCCATCTTTGTAAGCTGCATCCACTTTCTTTTCATCCATTGCCTCAGGCAATTGAAACGAACGCGAAAAAGCTTCATACCGGAATTCACGACGGCGGAAATCGGTATCTTTCTCTTCTTTTTCCTCTTTAATTTCTGAGGAAACCGATAAGATATTGTTATTTAATTCGATTTTGAAATCTTCCTTTTTCATTCCAGGAACAGCAAGATCGATGGCAAAATCTTTCTCCGATTCTTGCACATTGGCAGACGGAAAAGTGGTACCAAAGGCACTGAAATTTCGGTCTGTAAGGTCAAAAAGATCCCTTGACAAAACGTCATCAAACCAATTGTTAAAGGTTGGAACAAACCGTTGTCTTGTGAGAAAAGTACTCATAATTGATTATTATTTAAGTGAAACATAGATTGCATTTTTACGAATTGGGCTCCCTAAACGAAAAACATTTACCATTCAAGAATTAAGTGCAAATTAGAGGGGATGCCGCTTCTTCCAAAGTTTGTTCAATAGGGACATTGTTTACACTTATGAACAGGACAAAATGTTCAGTCAATCGATGCGTTAAACTTCCTTCAAAGGACAGGTAATCCTTTCGCATTGTGTATTTTTGTAGCACAATTTGATAGAATGGAAAAACTCGCCCAAGCTTTTTTTTCAATGCGCATGATGGCGCTTGGCATGTTCATGTTTTTAGTGGCAATCGGTGGAGCCACCTTGTTGGAATCGTCGTATGACATTCAAACCGCTAAAATCGTTGTTTACAATGCCCTTTGGTTTGAACTATTGTTAGTTTACCTAACCCTTAATTTGGTAGCAAATATCTTCCGCTACAACATGTTTCAACGCGAGAAAATCGCCATGTTGTCCTTTCATTTATCCTTCATCGTCATAATTGCTGGAGCGGCCGTAACACGTTACATTAGCTTTGAGGGCATGATGATCATTCGGGAAGGGGAAGCAAGCAATACGGTTCATTCTTCTGACCCTCACATTTCGATAAGGGTCCACGACGGAAAAATGCAGTTTGTTTACAACAAAAAATTATTCTTGTCTGAGCTGAACATTCCATTCATCTGTTCAAATGATTTTTCGATTCCCGTATCCTTTCCGAACCACAACAGCCCCATTCAAATCGAATACGTTGATTTCAAGAAAAAGTTGGTGGACTCTATGATTGTAAACGATAGCTTAAATTCGTTTGTCCTTGAGATCATTACGGACGGAATGAAATCCAATTATTTAAACAAGAACGATTTTATTCAAGCGGGAAATGTCGCTGTCACTTTTGAGGGTAAAAATCCTCCTCCAGGAATTCAGCTAAGAGAAGAGAGGGGGAAAATACTTATGAAAGCCGATGAACCTGTACGATACCTTCCCATGGCCGAAATGCAAAAAGCACGTCAAACTGGGCAAGTAGCCGATTCGTTATTCACAGAAATACCCGCTAATAAAGAAGTCCCCTTTCAAACCACTACCCTGTACAAGGTGGGCGAACAACAAATCGTATTCAAACAACTCATTCGCCATGCGAGGCGCATGCTCGTTCCTTCTGGAAAGAAAAATGTTGGGCAAGACTACCTTACCATTCGGGTTTCGGACGGAGCGAAACAGAAACTAGTGACGCTCAAAGGTGGAATAGGGGCTGTTCCCAACCCAGAGATATTTGAATTAAATGGATTGACTTATGAATTAGCTTATGGCTCAATGGAAATAAAATTACCCTTTTCCGTTCGGTGTAACGACTTCCAGTTGGAGAAATACCCTGGTTCTGAATCGCCTTCGTCATTTGCGAGTGAAGTGACTGTACTAGATAAAGCCAACAAAAAAGAACACCGCCAACGGATATTTATGAACCACGTAATGGATTACCAAGGGTACCGTTTTTTCCAGTCCTCGTATGACTTGGACGTTCCTTCTACGCCAGAAAACGAGGAAGGAACACGTTTAAGTGTGAATGCAGATTGGTGGGGAACAAACATTACGTACTTGGGGTATTTGCTCATGGCCATCGGTATGGTTTTGTCGTTATTTGCTCCTAAAGGAAGGCTGCGTGAATTGAACGAAATGTTACGAAAATCAAGGGTAAAACGCGAAAAACTTGCAGGGGTAATCGTCATGCTATTGGCATTACCTTTTTCTTTTTCCGTTAGCGCACAGAATCACCAACATGCTGATCCATCAAAAAAAGCACCTTTTGGTGTGATGTCCACAGAACATTCGGAAGAGGCTTCTTCCCTCTTGGTGCAAGACTTTCAAGGACGGATTGTACCCATGCACACCTTATGCCTAAACTTGCTACGAAAGATTCACCGTGCAGACAAATTTGAGAAATACAATGCCGTTCAAACCATTGTCAGTATGCACATGTACCCACAATATTGGTTTGACAAGAAAATTGTATATGTCTCTTCCAACCTAAGGGAAAAATTGGGTGTGAAGGGAACGTATGCCTCCGTTGAGGACCTGCTGAACAAGAAAAATGAATTCAAACTCTCGAAAGAACACGCGATTGCCTTCCAAAAACCGGAATCTAAGCGGAATGAATTTGACAAAAACCTCATCAAGCTGGTAGATCGATACGAAGTGATACATAGTTTTCCCGGATGGAATTATATGCGCTTGGTACCCTTAAAAAATGCTCCTAATAATACTTGGTATGTTCCCATCGATGAGCGTGTTTACAAGACAGATTCACTTGCATTTTTTACTGCACTGGGTTACTTCCGAGATTTGTTCGAGGCAGCGAATTCAAATGATTATACCAAAGCCAACGCGAGCCTGAAAAAATTCAAAACCATGCAACGGTTGGTTGGCGCAAAGGTGGTACCCAGCGAAACAGCTGTAAATATGGAAATTCGTTATAATAAGATGAACATATTTAAACAGAGTTGGCGATCTTACCTCATCTTAGGATTTGTTCTTTTATGTATTTACTTCGTTCGAATTTTCGCTAAACCAAGCGAAAATGGCAAAACGTTTATGACTTGGACCAATCGGGTTTTTACCGGACTTGTTATTCTCATTTTTGCTTACCACGGCTCAGGTTTAGGCATACGCTGGTACATCAGTGGGCATGCTCCCTGGAGCAATGGCTACGAAGCGGTGGTCTTCATTGCTTGGGCGACCGTAATAGCAGGCTTTATATTTGCACAGAAAAACCCAGTTGTTTTAGCAGGTACAGCTATCCTAGCATCGATGATGATTTTTGTAACCGAATTAAATTTATTGGACCCAGAAGTCACCAATTTACAGCCCGTTTTAAAATCCTATTGGCTCATGATCCATGTGGCCATCATCACCAGCAGCTACGGATTCTTGGGCTTAGCGGCGATTCTCGGCTTGCTGAATTTACTCCTTTACATATTCCGGAACAGGGGAAATGGAAAGGTAGTCACACTGAATATAAATGAGTTAACCCATATTTCTGAAATGACCATGACGATCGGGTTGTTCATGTTAACAATTGGTACCTTTTTGGGTGGGGTTTGGGCCAATGAATCTTGGGGTCGGTATTGGGGCTGGGATCCAAAAGAAACCTGGGCACTTGTATCTGTACTTGTTTATGCGGTGATTTTACACTTGCGGTATATTCCGGCACTCAATGGTAAATTCACCTTTAACGTAGTCAGTTTCTGGGGATATAGTGCTATTCTATTCACTTTCTTCGGCGTGAATTTTTATTTGGTTGGTTTGCATTCTTATGCACAAGGCGAGGGGTTAGGTCAATTTCCAGATTGGATTCTTTACACTGCGCTGGCTTTCTTAGGTTTGACCGTTGTTGCGGGAATAAAAAACAAACAATATGCTAAACTTGTTAAAGAGGAGGCATTAAACACTAAAAACGACTAACCCTGAAGGTCCCATGAGTTCACAACTTGACATCCTTGCTTTCGGCGCTCATCCAGACGACGTGGAATTGTCAGCTGGTGGAACCCTACTTCTACACAGGTCTTTGGGCAAAACCATTGGCATTGTGGATTTAACCGAGGGAGAACTGGGCACACGAGGAACCATCGAAACTAGGTATGCCGAAGCCAAAAAGGCATCTGACATACTCGGTTTAACCCTTCGTACTAATTTACAATTGGCAGATGGTTTCTTTCAACACAACGAAGCCTCCTTGAAGAAAGTCATCGAAGTGCTTCGTGCCTACCGTCCCAAAATTGTTCTGGCCAATGCTATTACTGATCGTCATCCCGACCATGGTCGAGCGGCAAAATTGGTTTCAGAGGCTTGTTTTTTAAGTGGCCTAAGCAAAATTAAGTCATCCTACAATGGCGTGGATCAAGAAGCTTATCGACCTCATGCGGTTTACCATTACATTCAGGATCGTTTCCAGCAACCCGATTTTGTTTTGGACATCACTTCCTTTGTAGACCAAAAAATGGCTGCCATCGCTGCCTTTCAAACCCAATTTTGGAACTCTGATAGTTCCGAACCGAGCACTCCTATTTCCAGCAAGGAGTTCATGGATTACATAAAAGGAAGCATGCAAGTTCATGGTCGATCAATTGGGGTTGCCTATGCCGAAGGATTTAACGTAGAAAGGCAAATTGGTGTATCAAACTTATTTGATTTGACCTAAGTTAAACAACAGCCAATCAACAAAAAAAGGCCCCCCAAACGGAAGGCCTTGCGCATTGAAATCTACTTTACTTATTTCTTGTCTCCAACCTCTTCGAAATCAACATCTGTAACTTCGTCTGCAGGTTCCGAAGCATTTTGAGCCGTTCCTTCATTCGCATTTGCAGCATTGTATAAATCCTGTGATGCTTCTTGGAAGGCATTGTTCAGTCGGTCTATTGCTGGCTGAAGGTTGTGGGTGTTTTTAGCTTCGAATTCCTTTTTCAATTCGGACAAGGCATCCTCAATAGGTTGTTTTTTATCCGCCGGAATTTTGTCACCATATTCTTTCAACTGGCGCTCCGTCTGGAAAATAGTAGAATCCGCCTTGTTGATCAAATCTGCGTCTTCTCGTAGTTTTTTGTCCGCTTCTGCATTGGCTTCTGCCTCCGCTTTCATTCGTGCGATTTCCTCGTCAGACAAACCTGAAGACGCCTCAATTTTGATGGATTGCTGCTTTCCAGTGCCCTTGTCTTTAGCGGAAATGTTCATGATTCCGTTTGCATCGATGTCAAAGGTCACTTCAATTTGCGGAACACCCCTCGGCGCAGGTGGAATATCGGTCAACTGAAAACGACCGAGCGTCTTGTTATCAGAGGCCATGGAACGTTCTCCTTGCAACACGTGAATATCAACAGAAGGCTGGTTGTCTGATGCCGTTGAAAACACCTCTGACTTCTTGGTTGGAATGGTTGTATTTGCTTCAATGAGCTTTGTAAATACCCCACCCATTGTTTCGATGCCCAACGAAAGCGGAATAACATCTAACAAGAGTACATCCTTTACCTCACCTGTCAATACACCACCCTGAATCGCAGCACCAACAGCTACTACCTCATCCGGGTTTACACCCTTTGATGGCGCTTTACCGAAAAAGCGTTGCACTGCATCCTGAATTATCGGAATACGAGTAGAACCTCCTACTAAAATAATTTCATCGATGTCACTTGGAGACAAATTGGCATTTTTCAGAGCCGAACGACAAGGCGCGATAGTGCGCTCAACAATGTCGCTTATCAATTGCTCGAATTTAGCACGTTGCAAGGTGCGAACTAAATGCTTTGGAATGCCGTTCACAGGCATAATGTATGGAAGGTTAATCTCCGTAGAAGTCGTAGAGGAAAGTTCAATTTTTGCTTTCTCTGCGGCTTCTTTCAATCGTTGTAATGCCATTGGGTCCTGGCGGAGATCAAGTCCTTCGTCGTTTTTAAATTCGTTAGCCAACCATTGGATGATTGCTTCATCGACATCGTCACCTCCGAGGTGGGTATCGCCATCTGTTGAAAGGACTTCAAATACACCGTCACCAAGCTCAAGAATCGATACATCATGGGTACCACCACCAAAATCAAAAACAGCAATTTTCTGGTCAATGCCTTTTTTATCCAAACCATAGGCCAAAGCCGCAGCAGTAGGCTCATTGATAATACGCTTGATGGTCAAACCAGCTATTTCTCCTGCCTCTTTGGTTGCTTGTCGTTGGGCATCGTTAAAATACGCCGGTACTGTAACCACAGCCTCTGAAACCTCTTGACCGAGGTAATCCTCTGCCGTTTTTTTCATCTTCTGCAAAATCATCGCTGAAATTTCTTGCGGTGAATACATGCGGTCATCTATTTTCACGCGTGGGGTATTGTTATCCCCTTTAACCACTTCATATGGCATGCGATCTGCCTCTTTTTTCGACTCATCGAACGACGAACCCATAAAGCGCTTAATGGACGAAATGGTTTTTGTAGGATTGGTAATCGCTTGTCTTTTAGCTGGATCTCCTACTTTTCGTTCGCCACCTTCCACGAATGCGACCACAGAGGGCGTTGTTCTTTTTCCTTCAGAATTTGTAATGACAACCGGTTCGTTGCCTTCCATCACGGAGACACATGAATTCGTTGTCCCTAGATCTATTCCAATTATTTTTCCCATGTTTACTTATTTTCTTGTTGGTATTGCGAACGTTTTGTCAATGTCTGTGCCACTGGCCTAAACCCATTTTTTTGAGGTTAATTTGTCAGAACCCCTCGAATTCATTTGAAAATTTGTGACGAATTGTCAGTTTCTACTGTCACATATAACCCACTAGTCCTTCGGATAGGTGAAAATCCCGTTCACATCAAACTGGTACTTCAAGTCAGGAAAATCGGTTGAAGTCAATGATTTGATTTGACCATAAGCACCTTGATCTGGGTCAAGAACCGGTCCTCCTCGACCTAGTTGTTTAGTCGAAACCACTTCCCCTTTAACAAAGGTACCGTCTTTACGAAGCGTTAGTTTGAACAATGGAGCCATTCCACTCACGCCCTTTAAATTGAACTGGTCATAGGTACAGAAATTACCCATGGAATAGGTTATGAAACGTCCTTTGTAATAATCGATTGCACGAGTTACGTGGGGCCCATGACCGAGAACCACATCGGCACCAGCATCAATCGCCACGTGCGCAAATTCATATACATTGCCTCGGTCTTCTCCGTAAAAAATCTCTGTTTCTTTTGGCACATGTGTCCTGCTGGATCCTTCCGCTCCTCCATGGAACGAAACAATGACAATGTCGCAGGTTTTATTGAGCATACTCACTGTCGACTTTAGGGTAGCATAGTCTTTTATTTTCAAACAACCGGTATTCGGTGCGAATGCCGTCATACCAATTTTAACGCCCTTAACGGTAAGCGTATCCCAAGGACAAGCAGTAAGTCCTGCGTAGCGAATCCCCTTATTTCTAAGCACTTTTTGGGTGTTTTGCCTTCCAGGATCACCAAAATCTCCCATGTGGTTATTGGCAATTGAAAGAAAATCGAAACCAGCATTCTTGAGTTGATCAACAACATACTCTGGTTGTCGGAATGCGTAGCATTTGGAAGGGTCACCGCATTTCTTTGGAATACCACCACTGTTAAGCACTGTTCCTTCCAAATTACCAAAGGCAATATCTGCCTCACGTAAAAATTCTTGTAAAGGCTCTAGTAGCAACGTTCCTTCGGGTGGTAAACCGGCGTTGGTTGGGTAATTTGACCCCATCATGATATCTCCAACAGCAACGAGCGTTATGAGGGAATCTTTCACCTCAAGGGAGTCAGGGTTTTCGCCATGCCCAGATGTGTTTTCGTTGCGCGTTTCTTGTTCGTTGGCGGCGCAAGACAATGATAGGAACGAGAGACCTCCTATTAGTATCAGCCCTGAGGTAAAAAACATTTTTTTCATAGGTAATAGATTAATCCAACGATTTGTGCGAGAGTTTACATCTATCGACTAGAGCGTTGTATTGTTTAGCATTCAAGTCGGAATGGAAATAGTTAACGGGATTAACAGGATTGCCCTTCACATGAACTTCATAATGCAAGTGCGGACCTGTCGATTTTCCAGTGTTTCCAACTAAGCCAATAAGCTGACCACGATTAACTTTTTCGCCCCGTTTCACTAAAAACTTACTCAAATGACCATATCTGGTTTTGAAGCCCATTCCATGATTGATCATGATTGATTTTCCATATCCTTCTTTGGCGGTGCGTACATATTCGACCGTACCATCGGCAGTAGCATACACGGGCGTTCCTACTTTCGCGGAAAAATCAATGCCTTCGTGCAGTTTCTCGATATTGTACACTGGGTCCATACGGTACCCAAATCCGGAAGCAATTCGCTTCAGATCGCTGTTGCTGACCGGCTGAATAGACGGCAAATGTGCAAAATACGCCTCCTTGCCTTTAGCTGTCTTGAGTAATTGGCGAAAAGACAAGCTTTGTGCTTTCAATCGTTGCTCTAGCTCAGCAACCTTCAATGCTGTTTTTTTTAGAAGTTTGGCGTTACCATACTCATCAAAGTAGGAAAAACGGTCACTTCCACCAGTACCCATAGTACGTAGGTTAGAAGGGAATTCCTCTACCGAAAGTGCAATCCTGTAAACGTCCTCATCGCGCCGTTGAAGATCATCTAGGACCTTATCCATCAAAATCAAATTCTCGTTTAACCGCTTCAATTCTTTCTGATAGAAAGCCAATTCAGCACCTTTTTGACCAGGCGTCGTTGATCGCTGTTTGGACGATAATACAAACACCAAAGCAATGCCCAGAACCATGCTCGGAAGGGTCCACAGCGAAACCCGCAGAATATATTGCCCGATAGTCAGATTTTGGCGCTCGAATTCAGCTTTTTCGCGGTTATACTTGTACTTTGCTTTAAGCATGTGGTACGTAGATTCGTTGTTCGGAGGCCAAATTTACTTTTTTTTCGGCAATTCAGCAATTTCTGAGCGGGCAGACACAACCGATAAATCCCTCCAAAAAAAAGAGCTGTCCGGGATTTCCCCTGACAGCTCTCTGTGTTTAATTCAATACATTTGGCTAATTACACACTTCGACATCCAGGTGAACAACGTAAAAAGCAGAACCATTACCTTGTACAGTTAAGTTTGAACCTTTATAAAGGTCGAACAACCCTGCCGACGGACGAGAAGTTGGTAACACATCATATCCTTCTACCTTCACTGGTTCGCTTACATTTTGAAGTTGCATTTGATTGCCAAGAACGATAGTGATTTGATCTGTGGCCGCATCGTAATTCACAGAAGCACCAGCCACTGGCTGCTGTCCAGCATAAATAGGATAGTTACCTGTTGTTGACGCATCAATGGCAAACCACCATGCATTTCCGGCACCAGCAACTCCACCTCCAAATGCTGTCTCTTCTTGCCAGTCGCATTCGTTTTCGGTTGGACATTCAACAAGGTTGTAACAAATGGTAAGGTTGCTCAATCCGGCAGGGTTTCCGCTCGCGTTTAGCGGAGAAGCTAATCCTGAATCACTGCTTTGTCCATCGTTGTAGTAGTACACATTTGCGTTAGGCCCACCCTTCACGATAACGGCAACGCTAGATACACAATAGCCTGCTGGTGGAGTAATCGACCAACTTACGTATGTACCGTCGGTTGTCACTTGAACGCCATTCCCAAAACTGGAATTACTAAATGGGTAATCTTGTTTTCCGGTAGAATAAGCGTATCCGGACAAGCCTGCAGCTCCAGCAGCTTCCGTACACGTAACGTTTCCGCCATTAGAGGATCCTGTAACCATCACTGGCGTTACACCTGTGGATGAGATTTTTTGCTCGGTTGTTCCCGAGGCTCCTTTCTTTGAGCAAGCTGCCAAAACAACTGTAACTGAAAGAAAGAACATTAAAAATTTGTTCGATTTTCTCATAGTAAACACATTAAAATTATAAGTCTAATCCAATAATAATGATTTGTTTCTTAAATCAAACCTACTTTTTGACTTATATCACATTAAACTTATCTATGTCACACATAGCTATTCGTAATGGACTGTTATTTGGCTCATCAACAGATTGGAGAAATCGAAAAATACTGATCTCATAGGACCAGTGAGCAAACCTTCTTTTTCCTGCTTTAAGTCTGCATTATTACTTCACGCTTGCAAATTTAAGCTAACAAAGAAATAAGACGGATCCTATCTTGCGTTTTTAGGTTTAACCCCTGGAAGAACTGAAACAATCATGAGGCCTAAGTCCAACCCTATTTTACCCCAATCAGTAAGTTGTTTTTATCTGGGTACAAAACAGTAGCCTGACCTTTCTTGGTATTTACCGCCTTAATATTTGCATCCAGTTTTCTCCCATTTCATAACTTCACCTCCAACAAAGTGAACTTTTACTCCTACACGAACGATCCTGAAGGCTGAACTGCCTTACTTCTATGAATTAATACCCTAATATAGATGTACTTTCCCCTCATGTCTTTATACATAGGTAACCTACAAATGAGTGGAGGTACCACACATACTAGAACCTTTGCACCCAAAATCATCTGTTTATTGAACCAAAATGAAAAATAAATGACAGAATCCAATGCTCTTGAAGGGGTTAGGCATTCCACAGAATGGGGAAGAAGCAATACCCGAATTAAGTAACAAACTATTATCTTTGTTCATCCTTAAAAAACGCTTATGACAACTTCGGAAATTCGGCAAACATTTTTCGCTTTTTTTGAAAAAAAAGGACACCGCATTGTCGCCTCTGCCCCGATGGTCATAAAAAACGACCCGACGCTGATGTTCACAAATGCGGGAATGAACCAGTTCAAAGATTACTTCTTAGGCAATTCCATTCCAACTGAACGGCGGATTGCAAATACGCAGAAGTGCCTTCGGGTATCTGGAAAACACAACGACCTAGAAGAAGTAGGTGTTGACACCTATCACCATACCATGTTTGAAATGTTGGGAAATTGGTCTTTTGGTGATTATTTCAAGGCGGATGCTATTGCATGGGCGTGGGAGTTACTCACCAAAGAATACAATTTACCGAGTGATAAACTGTATGTGACCGTTTTTGGTGGCGATTCTTCCGACGGGGTTGCAGCCGATGAGGAATCTGTCTCTCTGTGGAAACAGCACATCGACGAAAGCCGCATCCTTCGGTGTTCAAAAAAGGACAATTTCTGGGAAATGGGCGAGGTTGGCCCTTGCGGACCATGTACAGAGATCCACATAGATTTGCGTTCAAAGGCAGAGCGCGAAAAAATCGACGGAGCCCATTTGGTGAATCAGGACCATCCACAAGTGATCGAAATCTGGAACCTTGTATTCATGCAATTCAATCGCAAGGCCGATGGAAGTCTGGAGGCACTACCTGAAACCCATGTGGATACAGGTATGGGACTCGAGCGCCTAGCTATGGCACTGCAAGGGAAAACATCCAATTACGACACCGATGTATTTCAATCGCTCATTTCGTTTATGGAAAAACGATCTGGTGTTTCTTATGGTATGAACGAGCAGCATGACATTGCATTACGTGTTATTGCGGATCATATTAGGGCCATTTCGTTTTCCATCGCTGACGGTCAATTACCATCGAACACAGGGGCAGGATACGTTATTCGCCGCATACTTCGTCGCGCGGTCAGATACGGCTACCAGACGCTCCAGTTAAAAGAACCGTTTTTGGCTGATTTATCCGTTGAATTGGGCAACAACATGGGGGAAGCCTTTCCAGAGCTAACCAAACAAGGAGAGCTCATTAAGCGGGTGGTATACGAAGAGGAGCAAAGTTTTTTTCGCACGCTCGAACAGGGCATCAAGCGAATGGATCACCTGCTACTTCAACTTCGTGAGGCTACTAAATCAGAGCTAGAAGGAACTGCGGTTTTTGAATTGTACGACACTTACGGCTTTCCACTGGATTTAACTTCATTGATTGCCCGCGAAAATAATTTCACCATCGATGAGGTTGGCTTCCAGGAGGAATTGAACAAGCAAAAAGAACGTTCAAGGTCTGCCTCTGCCTCCACTTCCGAGGATTGGGTGCAAGTCTTTCCCAATGAAAACAACCACTTTGTTGGGTACGACCAACTTGCATGCGATGTACAATTGTTGCGTTACCGTAAAGTAACACAGAAGAACAAGGTGCAATTTCAATTGGTACTCAACCCTACCCCATTTTACCCAGAAGGGGGTGGCCAAGTTGGAGACCAAGGTTGGATTTCTTTCGAAGATGAGCGGATTCCCATTCTTACTACCCGAAAAGAAAACAACCTCATTCTGCACATCACTGACGTTCTACCTAAGGATCCTTCGAGGGTTTTCCGGGCGGAGGTCAATCAGGTTCTCAGAAACCAAACAGCAGCCAATCATTCTGCCACGCATTTATTGCACCATGCATTGCGCTCGGTTTTGGGCACACACGTGGAACAAAAGGGTTCATTAGTAAACGACCGCTACTTAAGGTTTGATTTCTCCCATTTTTCGAAGGTAACAGAGGAAGAATTGGCCAAGATTCAACAACTTGTTGAAGCAGCCGTTCAGGGACAAATAGATTTACATGAGCAGCGGGAAACAAAGGTTGAGGATGCGATGGCAATGGGTGCGATGGCCTTGTTTGGAGAAAAATACGGCGATCATGTAAGGGTGATTCAATTTGGTGACTCTATCGAGCTTTGCGGTGGAACCCACGTTAAAAACACTGGGCAAATCGGACTTTTTAAAATTGTTTCTGAAACGGCGGTAGCAGCAGGGGTTCGAAGAATCGAAGCAATTAGTTCGGTTTCAGCCGAGCAATACTATAAAGAAAAGGCACATCAATTCGAACAAATTACCGATTTCCTTCGAAACCCCAAGGATCCTGTCAAAGCGGTGGGAGATTTAATCGAACGCAATCAACACCTTGCTAAGCAGCTAGAAAAACTTCAGAAAGAAAAGGCACTTCAGGTAAAAAAGGAATTAAAGTCTCAAATCCAACCGAAGGGTTCTATAAACTTTATCGCCACGCAAGTCAACCTGGACGCAGGTTCAATTAAAGACATTCTTTTTCAATTAAAGGGTGAGACCTCTCATTTTTTTGGGGTTATTGGCGGGGTTGAAGGGGACAAGTGTTCTATTAGCATCATTGCAGACGAAGTTGTCGTGCAGGAGAAAGGAATTCATGCTGGTAACCTCGTAAAGGAGGTCGCTCCACTTATACAGGGAGGTGGAGGAGGTCAGGCCTTTTTCGCCACAGCTGGCGGTAAGCATCCACAGGGCATTGATGCAGCGATTCAAGCGATCGTGTCCAGAATAAACTAATGCCTTCCTGTAAAATTAGTTCTCTTCTTTTTCCTCAGGAAAGAAATGCCATTCTGCACATAAGCAATCGTTTCCGGCTCCAAGTTGAAGAAATAAATTGGAGCGAGAAATGTAAGTAATCCTGTCGCGGTGCGAATCACCGCATTTAGCCAGAGGTTATCGAGCGGGAAACCAACTAACATTACGGTGCCAATCGCGCAACAAGCTAGTAAGAAGATAATGGCTTGGTTACGCATAAATGGATGGATGCGAAAGGCTTGGTATACAAACCCAATTCTTATTAGGTTATAGGCGATCAATGCAATGGAGGTGGAAATCGCTGCACCTGAAATCCCCCATAAAGGAATGAGTATATAATTCAAGGAAAAGACAGTCCCCATTAATAACAAAGTGAACCAGATGTCGTATTTGTATTTCTTGGAGGTCGTAAAAATGGAACCATTCAATCCACCATACATATCCACCAATCGGCCCATCATAAGAAAGAAAAACATCCAGATTCCTGGTTGAAATTCTGGTTTAAGAAAACCGAATAAAAAATCGATATTCACCCACACAGCAATAAATCCTGTAAATCCAATCACCATCGAAACCGAACTCACTTTTTGATACAAGGCCTTCATTTCATTGAATTTGCGTTGCTTCCATTGGTCGGCTACCATCGGAGAGGTAATACGCAGGATCGATTTGTAGGGAACTTGGAGCGCACTGGCCAAAAACACAATTGTGCTATAAACCCCTGTCGCTTGCAAGCCCATGAACTGGGCTATCATCATGACATCCAACGCATTGACCAAGACAACTCCCAAGGTATTAAGGTAATTGAAGGCGGAAAATTGGAATAAAATTTTTCTAAAACGTCTTGATACGCTAATGTTTGGCCATGAAAACCGAAAATGATTCATGGAAAATAAATAGACCAAAAGAAGGAGGGTTGGAACCAGATAAGTTAGGCTATGCAGCAAAACAAATGCATGAAAATCCAGCCACCGAAACCAAAGCATCACTAACAAAGCGGTAATTAGCAGACGAAGAACGATTTCCAGAGAAATGACAGAAACCAGGTTTTTATAAAAACTCCTGAGGTAAACCTCAAACAACATGAATAACACATAAGAAATGCCTATCGGCAGCATCCAGTAGTAATAATCCACAAACCAAGGTGAGCGTTCTTTATAAAGTGCCACAATCTGGGGTTGGAAAAGAAAGGTTGCGAGTAAACAAACAAGCAAGCCTACGCAAACAATCAAAAGCATCAATGGAAGAAAACCATGGTGTCGCTTTTCTTCGTTTTTAAAATACGGCAAGAATTTCCATGTGGTGTAAATCGTTCCCATATTGGCAAACTGCGCGAACAACAGACCCACTGAAACGATAAGGTTGACCAAACCTATTTGCTCTGTGGATAAGACAAGTAAAAACAACAAGCCTTTGTTCAAGTAGCCGAGAAAGATCCCTATATAAGAGATCAGCATGGTTCTAAACGCGTCTTTCTGAACGATTCCCATTCGTCAAACAAAGATAGCATATAAAGGATGTACTTCGGGTATTGCTGTAAATATTGAAAACCAACTTCAAATTGTTAACGTATCTTTGCTTTCGACTTTGAATGTATGATTTCGTCCGAGTTAAAAATTTCCGTAGCTATTTGTACCTATAACAGGGAGCGGTATTTGCCGCAACTTTTCGATTCCATCAGAAAACAATCCTTGGAAAAAAATCGGATGGAGGTCATTCTGGTCAATAACAATTCCCCGGGAAATACGGAGGAGCTTTTTCGACTATTTAGTCAGGAAAATCCTGAGATCAATAGTGTGTATGCTTTAGAAACGCAACAAGGATTGTCCTTTGCCCGCAACCATGCCATAAACATAGCAATACACCCGCTGATCACCTTCCTTGACGACGATGCATTCATCCGGGAAGATTACTTGGAGTCGTGTATCCATTCCTTTGAGCAACATCCTGCGCAAGTTGCCCTCGGCGGGAAGATCCTTCTGCATTACGAGTCGATTGTGCCTTCCTGGGAGAACAAGTACCTAAATTCGTTACTCGGTTATTTTAATCCGGGCGATGTAGCCTTTGTTTTTACCGAAAAAAATTATCCAAGAGGATCAAACATGACGTTTCGCACCTCTCTTTTTGAGAACGTTGGAGGATTTAACACGTCATTAGGAAGGACCGCTAAAAGCATGATTGGTGGAGAGGAGAAAGAACTTTTCGACCGCATTTACAAAGCGAAATTAGTGGTAAGGTATGATCCAGAAGCGGTGGTGTATCACTGCGTGCCCGTTGAACGCACTACCAGTGATTTTATTCGGCGGCAGGCCATTGGAGCTGGCATGAGTGAACGAGTGCGCACGAAGACGGTTGGCGGCACAACCTATGCAATGCGTGTCATTCGTGAGCTTTTCTTATGGACAGCTAGTTTTCTATTATGGATTTATTTTCTGTTGCGTTTACAACCCCAAAAGGGCCAGATGATTGTCTGTTTTCGATGGTGGTGTACCCAAGGATTGATCGGATGGAAAAAGGAATAAGCATTTCGAACCAAGAAGCGAAAAAATGAACGTGTTATTTTACTTGGCGTCTCACTTCAATGCGGACATGATTGGCCCTCAATTGGAGCGTATTCAGCATCACCTGGATTTGGGGGATAAAGTCACCCTTCTCGCTTGTCATAAAGAACTAACAAATTGCAATGTAAATCCCCAGCAAACGGGATTGACTTGTGTGATCTGCAAAAGCAACCTCAATGCTGGTTTAAAAGCCCTCCGCGGAAGGTTTGACCTACTATCCTTCGAGCAAGTACTCCCCTTTGCCGACGCAGATCTTCACCACGATAAAATGACCACGAAGTCACTTGACGATTTCAAAAAAATATACATCGACAACTTCGATATTGGCATGGCCTGCACCTCGTCCCTCAACACGATTTTGAGAGACCCTACTCCCCATTTGCAAGAGCATGAACAACTCGTTCGATCTATTTGGGATTCTGCTATTTGGACGTATCAGGTGGTAAAAACCTGCTGTTCTAAACATCGGTTTGATGCCGTTTATGTGTTCAATGGACGAACGGCTACCCTTCGTTCTTGTCTCCGGGCATGTCAGTCTTTAGGTACCGACTGTTTTGTCTTGGAAGCAGGGAACACTAAAGCGGTTTACTCCCTTTACAAAAATGCATTGCCGCACAATATTCAATATGTACTTGGGAAAATTGAGGAAAATTGGGAGCATTACGGAACTGACAGGGAAAGAGATGCAATGGCTTATTTTGAGAGACGAAGCCAAGGAAAAGATCCACTGAATGGGAAATTTTCTCTGCATCAGGTGGAAGGAGCACTACCAAAAAATTGGGATAGTTCGAAGCGAAATGTATCCATTTTTGTATCTAGTGAGGACGAATTTGCATCGATTGGAAGCGAATGGTCCAACCCCTTGTTTGCTACTCAAATGGATGGGATTTCCGCCATTCTGAATGCCTTCAAGGCACATCATGAGTTTCATTTCTACGTACGTATCCATCCGAATTTGTATGGCATAGACAATACCTCTACCCGCTTGATGTACAGCCTACAATTCCCAAACTGTACGGTTCTTCCTGCGAGAGACCCTGTGAATTCCTATGCCCTTTTGAGCGCGAGTGAAAAAGTTATCACTTTTGGATCCTCCATTGGCATAGAGGCAGCCGCTCATGGCGTGGTATCGATTTTAGTCGCTAATTGTTTTTATTCTCCCCTTGGGAGCACCTACAACCCTGCATCGGTTGATGAACTTGTTTCGTTCATTTCAGACAAAGAGTTGTTGCCATTGGATAAAACCGGTGCTTTAAAATACGGTTTGTATCTGGCCAATTTCGGCATACCCTACCAACGATACAACATCACCGATCATTTTTCAGGAAATTTCAACGGGCGAAAGGTTCGGCCGGCACTCCCCTACTACTGGTTGCGCCTTTTGGGGCGTGCTATTCGACTAAGAAAGCAAGCTAAAACCCACAAATTGAATCAGCGGCATCTAGATACGCTTCTAGATAGCGGTCCATCCGCCATCCACCATTAAGTTATGCCCGGTGATGTAGCTGGCTTCATCAGAAAGCAAGAAAGCGACTGCCGGAGCGATTTCTTCTGGTTTCCCCATGCGTTTCATGGGAACTTTGTGTTCATAACGTTCGATAAATGATGGCGGTTGACGGTCAATAATTCCTCCGGGCGAAACACAGTTCACTCGGATGTTGTTAGGACCAACATAAGCAGCAAGGTAGCGTGTGAAATTCACAATCCCTCCTTTGATAGCCGAATAAGCGGCAGGAGATGTCCCGCCAAATTCCTCGTATAAGGTAAAATCGTTGCCAACAACTCCATAAATCGACCCCATGTTGACAATCGCACCTGAACCTTGGAATTTCATTTTATTCAAGACCAATTGGCACAGATAGAATGTGCTGTTTAATTGCATGTCCACATTTTGTCGCCAGGATTCCAACGAAATATCCTCAAATTTATTTCCCCAATCGGTTGTTCTGGGATACGCATTGTTCACGAGTCCGTCAATCCTCCCAAAGTATTCGTATACCTTTTCCACCAAATCATGCATCTGATTGGGATTGGTGACATCGCATGCTACCGTACCTTGTTTGAGATCCGTTTCGCCAATAATATCCACCTCCACCACTTGGGCACCTTCGCTTTTGCAGTACGATACAATGTGTTTTCCTATCAATCCCTTTCCTCCTGTGACAATGATCACTTTATCCTTTAACCTTCCTTCAGACATATCTTGAGTATTTCGTAAGCTTCTTCTACCTGGTTCATGGGTAAGATTCCCGTATTCCATTGCTGCATAAAATAGCGCATTTGCTTTTCGTAGGTATCCGCTATTTTCTGGGCGGAAGAAAACACTGTTTGTCCCTGAAAATCGACCGAATTTTTCAATAAATCGACCGTGAATGTTCCCTCCTCACATACAACCTCGAGGGTACGTTTTGCATCCCTTCTAAAATAATTTAACGTCACGCTCATGGTAAACGATTCATACTTCAACAGGTAGTGAGCATAATCTATGGAATTCAATTGGAGGGACGAAGAACTACTAACATACCGATGCGTGAATACCGGCAGTCCAAATAACCAGCAAGCGTAATCAATTTCATGGATTAAATCAAGGTGAACACCTCCCCCGAGTTCCGCATGTGCGCTGTAACTCGATTGAACATCTTGTCCTGGACGCCAATCGGGCAGAAAAGAACCGCAATAACTGTTGACTTCGTTTATTCGCTTACCTGTCAGGGATTGTTTCAAGAATTCTAGCGCCTCTAAAAACCTTAGGTTGCAGGCCACGTAGGAAATCAATTGGGCATCCTCGATTTGCTTGACTAAGGCATCAAATTCCAGCGAATGGAAAACGGGTTTCTCGATAAACATCGGAATCTTTTTGTCCAATAACCAGGAAACCGTTTGGCCATGCAAGTACGTAGGATTCGAAATAACGGCGAAATCAACCGCAGCAAAATCAATCTGCTCTTCGGCAGTCACCGATTGAACACCCTCCACTGAAGTATCCTTATCATTGCTTCGAAGCGCGGTTATTTCTATTTCAGGGTCGATTGACTTCAGTGCATGCACGTGTTTTTTCCCAATAGACCCAAGACCAATGAGCAGGACCTTCATGACAAGAAGTTAAAATTCAGTTTACCTTGTTCCATGAGGTAACTCATGAATTCAAAATCAATGGGGTGATCAAGATCGAAACACATATGCGATAAGGGATACATGATAGACTTATCATTGATGACCTTCGGATTCTTCTGATCAAAAAACGCAGCCGTATATATGTAGAACGACGCGTTCAATTCAAATACTTCGGGGGCTGCTTGACGTGACAAAAAGGTGCCTTCCTTACACAATTTACAAAATCCATCTTCCCGCAATTCAACCATGTTAAAATACGGGTTTCTGCTCGCTGGACTGACCGAAAACAAATTCAACGCTTGTTTCTTTTCTTTTATCATCTTCATGGCTTGATCAAGGTCTTCAAGCGTTCGCAAAGGCGAAGTCACGTCCAGGTCGATGACATAATCAAACCTTACCTTCTTTATTCCTTCCAAATAGTTCTTTACATCACGAATGGCATCGACTTTTCCTGCGGCATCGGTTGCCAGCTGCTCAGGACGTTCGTAAGACGTTTCAATACCCTCAAAACTAGATGACCGAACCACTGATTTTATTTCTTGGCAATCCGTGGAGAGTCCTATTACGGTTTGCGGATACTTTTTTCGCCATTCATTTGCTACTTGTAAGGTGTAGAATATCAATGGTTTGCCGTGCAATATTTTTATGTTTTTTCCAGGAATTCCTTTGGATCCACCTCTAGCGCATATGGTTATCAAAATGTTGTCTGTCATGGAAACAAATTGAGTTTATGAATATCTTGTTGCGCTTTGCTATACTCTTCATGTTGACCAATATCCATCCAATACCCACGGTGATGAAACGAACGGATTGTTTTCCTATTTTCCATGAGTACCTGCATCAAATCGATGGCAGAAAATGGGGTGTGTTCGGGAATGAATTCAAGCATTTCCTTCTTTATCAGGTAAATTCCTCCATTCGAGTAATACGTATAGGTAGGTTTTTCTTTGAATGAGGTTATATTCCCGTTTTGTTCTTCAAGAACCGCGTATGGAACAGTCACGTCGTAAGGAATGGTTACCACACTCATGTCAGCGCCACTTTCCATGAAATCTAGGAAAAACTCCTCGATATCCACATCCGTCAGTAGGTCAGAGTTACAAACCAACACAAACTTCCCCAATTCTTTTTTAACCAATGCCACTGACCCTATCGTTCCCAACGGTTCATTCTCCCGAATGGTGTTGATTGGTATGGACTTTGGATGCTCGACCACAAATTTTTCCATTTGTTCTGCCAAGTAGTTGACCGAAATCCACACAGATTTGACTCCGAAAAAGGCCATTCGGTTTAACGTATAGTCTAGAATGGGCTTCCCTCCAACGGGCAGCAGTGGTTTTGGAATGGATTCTGTCAATGGACGCAGTCGAAGCCCCTTGCCTCCGGCCATAATGACCGCGTCAACTGGTAGTTTGGAACGACAAACACGAAAATTTATGACATCTACGATTTTATTGGAATCCTTAGCTAGGACAGGAATAATCTTTAACTGTTGTTTTCGAAAAGCGATTAATTGATGTAATTCCTGGTCATTTTCTCGAATAAACCTTGGGTGTTTCTGGCAGATAGTGTCAACAGGGTCAGCGAGGTCGAAACCTGCGAGTAAGCCCCTACGAATATCACCATCCGTCAGTGAACCGACAAGCTCTTTGTCAGGATTATGCACAAAGAGTAATCCGTCCGGTGCCAGGCCATCCAGTTTTTCGAGGGCCTCCCGAATCGAACATTTTTCGGGCACAATATGTTGCTCCCAGGATGAAGCTGTCATAATTTTGTTGATTTTAATACTTCCATGATGCGTTCTGATGGATTCGGTTGAAAATACACATTTTCACCGGAATACGTTCGTCCCTTCAGGGCATGAAACGCTTGCCTAATTTCTACCTCATCAAAGGGAACATGGGAAACGTTTGGAGAGGTTACTCTTCCTTGCTGTCTGCTGCCAAGATCGATTACATACTTTCCAAAGGAGGCAGCCTCAAGGATTCCACTAGAGGTATTGCCAATCATCAAATCAGCATAGGCCATACAAGAGAAATAGGCTTCGTTGCCAAAATTCTCGATTAGTGTGACGCGATTGGGATATTTCGCTTTGAGTTTAGCAAAAAACGACCTTATGTAAGAACCATAGGTATCTGCATTAGGCAAGGTAACAATTAATTGGTGGCTGTGGAGCATTTCCGGGATGGCTTTATCCAATGCCTCAATGTGTACATTGATTTGGCGATGATTCACCGTTTCAGGGTGTACTGTCATTAACACGGCTGGAACAGAAAAATCAATTTGCCATTCCTTGGCAAACCGTTCTTTAGTTATTGGAATAAACCCTTTTAGTTTTTCTAAGCTCAGTGCACCAACAACATGCGTGCTATTCGAATGTCCAACCAATTGATGGACTCGTTGGGCATAGGCTTCTGTGCTCACAAAGTGCAAGGTGGACGCCAAGGAAATCTGGTGACGGTAGATTTCGTCAATCGCACCTAGGGTTGTTTCTCCCGCATGAAGGTGCGCGAAACGCACGCCAAAAGGAATTCCAGCATTCACGGCCGCGGCCATTTCAAACCGATCGCCCAATACAAATACCCAATCGATGCCAGGTTCGTTATCCCAAACCTTTGAAAATTCATGTACGGTTTTGGCGTAGCTTTCGGCGATGTCAACGGGAGCATCGGAGACAGGCAAGGTTTGAAGTCTTTCCGCCACCATAAACCCATCTTGTTCAATGGCCTCTACCGTGTTTCCAAAACGATCGTCGCAGTGTGAACCAAAAGCAACGATTTTTAACGATACATCTGGGTCGGACTTCAAGCGATTCAACAGGGGCAAATAAATCCCGTAATCAGCTCTGGAACTGGTTAAAACAGCTATGTTCAATGAAGATCTTCCCATGAAAGTTGTTCTCCTTCCAACATTTTTCGGGTTAATGTACGACCAATCACCTCATTGATGCGCATGGGACTTATGCCATTCCCGGGGCGTTTCATGACCAAATCTTCGGCCTTGATTTCTGTATTTTTCACCAATTCCCTGGAGATATGTATGCTTTTTCTAGCGACAGTCATATTCTTCATTTCAGAAGGGGAAGGTTCTTTTTTCCCACTGCCAGAAAGTGCAAGTTCGATATTTCGAATGGCTTGAACCATGTCATGGAGTTCATGGGGTTCGAGTGATGCCTTATGATCCGGACCCGGTAAGTTTCGATCGAGCGTGATGTGCTTTTCAATCACTTGTGCTCCCAAGGCAACCGCGGCAATCGGTACTTCAATCCCCATGGTATGGTCGGAGTATCCCACAGCCACACCCAAATCGCGACGAATCGCTTCCATCGCCCGTAGATTCACGTCTTTCATCGGAGTCGGATATTCCGTATTGCAATGCAAAACGGTCAACTTTTCTTTTGAAAGTCCATGCAATAGCATGACCTCGATGGATTCCCGGATTTCCTCCATGGTAGCCATTCCAGTCGACATGATTACGTTATTTCCCAAACGAGCGATGTATTCCAACAGCGGTTTATTAGTGATTTCACCAGAGGGAATTTTTAAAAATGGTTGACCTAATTCATGGAGAAAACGAATGCTTTCTTCATCAAATCCGGTAGAAGCAAACTGAATTCCAAGCTCGGTTGCTTTCTGTTTTAAGGTCTCATGCCACTCGTTGGGAAGTTCCAGTTTTTTCAACATGGCCAACTGACTCTCATCGGACGATACAAGGTTTTCTTTCTGATATGCTGCTTTTACGGCTTCTTTGGAAACTAATTTAGCTGCTTTAAACGTCTGAAATTTAATCACATCTGCCCCTGATTTAGCGGCCACCTCGACGAGCTGGAGCGCCATTTTCAAGTCTCCATTATGGTTGACACCTGCTTCCGCTATGATCTGTACTTTAGTCATTGCTTCGTAATAATCGTGCTGGATTTCCGGTAAATATGGCGTTCTCAGGAACGTCTTTTGTCACGACAGCACCTGCACCAATGATGGCGTTGGAACCAATGGTTATTCCGGGTAATACGGTCGCATTTGCCCCAATGAAACTACCGGTCCCCACTTTCACGTTTCCAGCAAGCACGGTTCCGGGTCCAATATGTGAAAATGGAGCTATTGTGCATTCGTGTTCTACAATTGCTCCGGTATTGATAATGCTTCCTTTTCCCACCATTGCACAAGATTGAATCATTGCACCCATGGAAACTAAGACAGAATCCTCCAGTTGAGCCGTTTTGCTCACCTTAGCCGATTGATGAATAAATATGATTTGCGAAAACCCATTTTCCTCGATGGTAGCCACCATTCTTTGGCGTATGGCATTGGATCCAACCGCTGGAAATAGCACCGCATCGGAAGAGATTTTTTTCAAATCTTCGCTGTTGTACTCTCTGCCCACATAGGGATATGAAACCTTTTTGTTGGGGGCGTTGTCAAAATAGCCAGCAATTTCCAACCCGCAAGAATGCATGGCCTCAAGCACGCTTAGTGCATGTCCGGACAATCCCAATAAATAAATGGTGGGTGGAGTCATGGCCTTACGCTACTTGGAATATTGACGATGCGTTCTTCCAGGTAAAGGGAGTTGGCAAGCCCATCGTGCTGGCAGGATGAATACATAGGTAAATGGTTCATGAGTGTCCATATTGGACGAGTCATTACGCCGGAATCGTTGGAAAGTTTCAAAAAAGCATTTCGATCCTGTTTGTCTTCCAATTCAATGCACATCAACCAGTAATTGGCTGTGGTTTCGGGCATTTCCATTCTGAAATTGACTCCTATTCGGTCAAATTTCTCTTTGTATTGAATAGCCAATTCCCTTTTATTTGCAAGGAAAACATCCAATTGT
Organism: Crocinitomicaceae bacterium; assembly: GCA_044372835.1. Classification (GTDB taxonomy): domain Bacteria; phylum Bacteroidota; class Bacteroidia; order Flavobacteriales_D; family Crocinitomicaceae; genus M0103. The sequence continues at coordinate 106,732 of JBILRE010000008.1, forward strand.
TCAAGCTGTGCACAGAGTAGAGCTGCATTTAAGTTGGGCATCCTGAAATTATACCCTAGTTCATCGTGAAGGTATTCGTATGGATGAGGAACCTTTGCCGTAGTCGTTAGGTACTTGGCTTTTCGCGCTAACCCCGGGTCATTGGTTATGATGGCACCACCGCCTCCGGAGGTGATGATTTTATTCCCATTGAAAGATAGCACTCCCAGTTGACCAAAACCGCCAAGAGGTTTATTTTTCACGCTGCTTCCGAGCGCCTCTGCGGCATCCTCGACGATTGGAATATTCCACGCATCACAGATCTCCTTCAATTCTATAATCCTAGCGGGAAAACCGAATGTATGCATGACCACACAAGCCCCGATTCTGGCACCGGTCCGTTTATTGAACGTACCTTCTTGCCTTTTTTCCCCGAATTCATCTAAAAAAAAACGCAATGCTTCGGGAGACAAGCCCATGGTATCTCGATCAACATCAAGAAATACAGGTTTCGCCTGATTATACGCAATGGCATTGGCTGTGGCTACGAATGTCAAGGCTTGAGTGATTACTTCCTCTCCCTTTTTTACCCCAACAAGTTGTAAAGCCACTTGCAACGCAGCAGTGCCATTCACTACGGCAACTCCTTTTTCGGTTTGGGTTGACTTTGCAATTTCCTCTTCAAACCGATTTACGAATGCTCCGACACTGGAAACAAACGTGCTATCGATGCATTGATTCAGGTATTCTTTTTCGTTACCACCAAAATAGGGCTCATGCAGCGGTAGGTATTTGTTATTGCCAAACTGTGAACGAATGACTTCTAAAAGTTGATCCAACCGGTGGTCTGTCATTGTTTCAGGCTTTACATTTTTGCATCCAGGTACTTTCCTTTGTCCTCATAGTGCATGGCAGGCAATAAGGAACGGAAAAGAGTTACCAATTGGGCTTTTGTCCAAGATCCCTTTTCTAAGAGGCGATGAATCGAATGAGTGAAGTCCTCCAACGATTGACCTGATACTACGGATTTATATAAAATAACTCCCATACGTTCGTACCGTTCCCAGTCTATTTCCTCCCCCTCCATGAAGAACTCTTCGAATTCCTTTTCTCCCGTGGTATCGCTAGGTGCGAAAAAACAAGGCCATTTACCTGTTTTTTTCGCTTGCGTTACAAGGTTTCGTGCTTCTTCTTCCGAGGAACAAAGGAAAGGGGAATAGCCCAACTGAGAGAGGTAATTCTCAGCGATTTGAGTAAAGGTAATCAAGTCTTCTTTTTCAGACAATTTAGGAAAAAAAATGCTTCTGTTTTCACCAAACAGGCAAGACATCAGGCAAAGTTCACCACTTTCCTGCGGAGTAACAAAATAGCGGCGAACATCCGAGGGGGCAGCCAGAGGTTGATTTTTTTGAATGCGTTGACCGAAACCATAAAGAAGCGATCCATCAGAAAAAGCCACGTTTGCAAAACGGGCCGTTGAAATCGTTATTTCCTGACTGCGCCGCATAAGAAAAAGCTCCATGATTTGTTTGGAAGCGCCCATCAAGTTAACCGGATTTGCAGCCTTATCGGTACTTACGCAAAAGTATTTCTTTACGCCTTTTTGAATGGATTGACGAAGGGTTTTCTCCGTATTTAGTATGTTCACCTGAATCATTCGCATGAGGGTAAACGGGTCCTTTTCACTGCGCACATGCTTGAGGGCCGACAAATTAAGCACGTAATCGAATTGGCCATCCTGTTCGATGAACGCATCGTAAATGACCGAGCCAATATCAAGCGCAAATGTTCTGAAATCACCCGGAATGTGGCCTAGCGAACTTCGAATGTCACGCACTAGTTCGGTCAGGTTATTCTCATTGATATCCACCACGTGTAATTTCTTTGGTGAACGCTTAAAAATCTCCTTAACGACCGCTTGTCCGATTGTGCCTCCTCCACCGAGAACTAAGAACGAATGCCGACTAACCAGGTCCTTTATTTGTTCTTGGTGTTTCTCAATATCCGCCGTAAAAAGCGGTTGGTCTCTTCCAATCAATGACAGCACGTCCATCCAGCCTAGAAACTATTTGTTATTTTCGGTATCCACTTCCGGTTTTTGCTCCCCATTTCTCCACGCGTGCCACAAGGCATAGACAAATCCGAGCAATAGAAGAAGTGATCCAACGAAGGTCATTGAGCTTGCCACTTCATACTTTGCAGGCTCAAATTTCCATTCAATCTGGTGTTTTCCAGCTGGTACCATGACGCCCCTTAAGATGTAATTGGCTCGAAAAGGTTCAACTTTTTTACCATCGATATAACAATTCCACCCTTCGGGGTAATAAATTTCACTGAAAATTGCCGGCGCTTCATACTTGTTGGATGACGAATAAGTCAATGCCTTGGTTTTGTACGCGACCATTTTAATAGTGGCTGTGCTGTCTTTTCCTGCAGGTTTTTTAACGCCATTGAATGAGGAATGAACCACCGCTGTGGTTTTAGAATTCATTTTGAAAAGGGCTTTCATTTCATCGTTGGTGCTACTCACTTGTTGCACATTTTCAACGAACCATGCCGGACCATTTGCATTGGTGTTTTTAATTGCCGGTTTAGACGGATCAAGAATCACATAACGTGTATTCAACATGTTCAACACCGGAACGGTATCTGGCACTTGGACTTCCGTGACCTGAATGGTGTCAAAAACGCCCTGCGCCTGTTCGGGAGCAATTGGTGTTTTAGTGGCATATTCACGTAATTTGGCATTCTTTGCAGCACTAATTACTGCATTGAATTTGCCCATTTCTTCGCCAATATGGAAATCAATCATTTCCTGGTAACGTTTCAGCTTCGCTCCGTGGTAACCTCCTAGGCTCTTATGGAAAAAACTGGTGGCTGTTTCGTTGAAGGGATTATTAAAATTCAACACACGGAAATTGGTGTTTAGATTCAATACACCAAATGCCGCATAATCATTAACGGTCATAGTGTTTTCAATCCCAGCATACACCGAATATTCCGACATTTCGTTTTTGAAACTACTGACTTTGTCCTCGAAGCCAGAAACCGAACCTTTTTCACTGGCAAGAATGGACATGTCTGCATTCTGCGCGATGAAAGGCACCATGGAAGATTCCACAGGTTCGTAAGAAACGTAGGTCGAGCCATCGCCCTCACTATTCAAATAACGTCTTGCCACCATGAGGTTATCCCCCATAACAACTAGTAGTAGAGCAATCGTAATAAGGGTGCGGTTCAGCTTCCAATAAGCCATAGAAAGAACCAGACCACAAGCGACTAACATTAAGAATAGCGTTCTTCCCATCTCGCTTTTATAGATTGCCGTTCGTGTATTAATTAGTTCTTGTTTCAAACCATTCAACATCGTTACAGACTCAGGGTCTTTGGATTGACTCATCGCTTGATCAAACTGCTTGATTTCTTCCATCTTAATGAACGAACCAGAGATTGACGGTGAGATATATAGGACGAATCCAATCAAAACAACTACCCCACTTCCGATAAGCCAGGCCTTTTTATCGCCCCAAACGTCTTTTTTCTCTAACATACGGTCAATGAACAAGATACCGAATGCGGGTAACATGACTTGGAGAAGCACTAGGATCATTTTGGAATCCCTGAATTTGTTATACAGCGGTATTTTATTAATGAAAAAGTCATTCAATCCACCTGGATCATTGGAAGATAGAACAATAGCCAAAAGGGCTAGTACCAAAAAGGGCCATTTAAGGGTGTCTTTCAAAAAGACCAGTCCGAAAAGAAACAAAACAGCCATGACAACCCCAAAATAAAAGGCGCCACCGCTCATTCGCTGTCCTCCCCAATAACGGTTCATTTGTCCTATTTGCTGACTGTATTGGGGATCTACATTCCCCATGACATCTTCGTCGTTGCCAATAAGGTCGTCTTTTGCTCCTTTCGCATTGGGCGCAATAAGCGACAGCCATTCTCCTTTTCCGTAGTTATACTCCAGGATGTAATTTTTATTTAACCCTTCAGCGCTTCGTGTCTCCTTATCCCCTTTTGGTTTTAACGTTAAATCGGTAGCACCGCGTGTAGTGTATTTGCTGTACTCAAGGGTGGTAGACAGGTTTCCCCAGCTAGGCAACAGCGCCAGCGCGGCAGCAACCACAAGACCTCCGGCAACCTTGAGTAGGTCCATGAATTCTTTTTTGATTCCCATGCGAATTGCTTCGGCAAGAGCCACCGCTCCAAGTAGGAAGGCAAGGTAATACGTCATTTGCAGGTGGTTGGCCGTTAGATTAAGCGCAAAGAAAAAACCAAAGACGGCACTGCCAAGGAGCCATTTTCCCCGAAAGGCTAGAATCAGTCCTCCCAATGTTGGAGCCATATAAGCGATCGCATTGACTTTTGTAACGTGACCGGCTCCGAGGTACAAAACATTGATGGTCGAGAAACCAAAAGCGAGCCCGCCCACCATTCCGAGCCACGGATTGATGCGCATGCAAAGGGCGAAAATATAAAATCCCAACATCGCGATGAACATCAACCCAACAGGTAAAGGCAATCCTAGTTGCATGTATTTGTTGACATATACCATCAGATTGCCCTTGTGCTGAATGGAGATTTGATAGGCCGGCATTCCCCCAAACATGGCATTGGTCCAAAGCGCCTCTTCCTTGTTCATCATCCGGTAATCCTCGAGTTCCTTGGACATACCTCTGAACTGTTTAACATCGCCTTGTTTGAGCTGATTTCCTTCAAAGGTAGGCCAGAAATAAGCCATGGAGGCGATGACAAATAGTACAATTGCCGCAAGGTGAGGCAACAAATTCTTGAAATTTATTTTCATACGCTGGGAACTTAGATTCAAAATGCGTTTAAAGTTATAAAAAACGTTTGATTCACGCACATTTTACACTAAGCACACGATCTGGATATGAAGTGCCGTAACGTTCATTCCGATTTCATAATATCCATTTTATTGGACACGCTATTTTTGCGGATAAACCGCATTTCCACCAATTATTCTTTTCGAAGAAAAGGGGCGAATGCTTTTTCGAGTTTATCCAATTTTGGTTGAATAACGAAAGCGCAATAGGGCGCGGATGAGTTGGAATAAAAATAATTCTGGTGGTATTTTTCTGCCTTGTAAAAGACGTCAAGTGGAAAAACTTCCGTAACAATTTTATCTCGGTACGCACCGGAAGCATTTAAAGAGGCTATGATTCCTGTTGACAATTGTTGCTGCCGTTGGTTGTTAAAGAAAACCACTGAACGGTATTGGGTTCCAACATCAGCTCCCTGACGGTTCAAGGTCGTAGGATCATGCACCGTAAAGAAAACTTTAAGGATTGTTGCAAGCTCAATTTTTGTGGAATCGTAAACCAATTGAATCACTTCGGCATGTCCTGTCTTTCCAGAACAAACCTGTTCATAAGTCGGATTTACAGTTGTTCCACCCGCATACCCGGAAGCGACTGAAACCACTCCTTGTAATTGCTCATAGACGGCCTCCGTGCACCAAAAACAACCGCCGCCCAACACAATGGTATCCAACTTGGCAACAGAGTCTTTTTTTACGGAAAACTCCGTTGGGGGCAATTGAGAGGTACAAGAGCCGAAAAAGAATAAAACGAACGCGAACGAAATATACTTGAACATTTGTTTTATAGATAAACACCCAAATGGAAAGAAAAGTTCATACGCTCTTCATTGCTTTTGAAAATTAAATTTTAGGAAGAAAAAAAAGAAATCGTTAATCTTGTAAAAAAAAATCATGGCATCGATATTAGTACCTGTAGATTTTACCGAAACATGCAAAACAGCTATCCGTTACGCTCATGGCATGAGCCAGCAGATGAACATGTCCATTACGTTATTGCATGTGGCAGAGAACGAAAGCGACAAACACGCTGCTGAAGGTAAAATGGAAACGTTGACGTCTGAATTTGATTTCGGAACGACTGGTGTTAGTAACAAGATAGAGGTCGGAGATTTTTTGGAAGACATCGGAAGGATAGCCGAGTCATCTGGTCATCATTTTATAGTCATGGGAACGCATGGCGAAAGGGGCTTGCAACGGGTTTTTGGAAGCTATGCCTTGAAAGTGGTTAAAAACAGCAAGGTGGCCCTCGTCATTGTACAGAAAGAAACGGTTTACAAGCCTATAGGTAAAATCGCCATGACCATTGACCTCGCAAGGGAAAGCACACAAATTTTAAAGCACGCCACCTCCCTCGCTAAATATTACAACGCAGAATTGCATTTGGTAGGAGGAAAGCATTCGGATGCTGATTTCCGTGCGGATGTATTAACCAACATGCGCATTTGTAAAGAATTCCTAACGAAAAATGGGGTAGCGCATGAAATCCATCTTCTAGATAGACAAGGATTTGATAAGAACCTGATTGAATTTTGTTCGGCTAATGACGTCGACATGCTAGCAGCATCACACTATCAAAATACGCTGTACATGTTCTCGGACAAATTCGTTCAGCAACTCATTATGAATGAGTTGCACATCCCACTCATCACCATTGAGGCAACCTCTACGAGTAACTTATTTTATTAAGATACCGCTGCAGGATTGGCAAATTGCCTTACTTCCGCCCCACTTACTTTGTGACCACATAAAATAATTAGGCGCTCCACTATGTTGCGCAGCTCTCGAATGTTTCCTGTCCAGTTAATTTGCTGTAGTGCAATTAGTGCGTCGTCAGCGAATTCTTTCCGCGCAATCCCATGCTCAGAACATACTTGAGTCATGAAATGGTTGGCGAGGAGCGGTATATCCTCTTTTCGGTCGTTCAACGATGGCACATGAATCAAGATGACGGCGAGTCGGTGGTACAAATCTTCCCTGAACCTTCCCTCAGCGATTTCTTTTCGTAGGTCTTTATTCGTTGCAGCAAGAACCCTGCAATCCACTTTTATGTCTTTTTCGCTTCCCACTCGTTGAATGACATTTTCCTGAAGTGCCCTTAACACTTTAGCCTGTGCACTAGCACTCATATCTCCAATCTCATCGAGGAATAAGGTCCCTCCTGAGGCCAATTCAAACTTGCCTTTTCGGTCTTTTACAGCAGAGGTAAATGCACCTTTTTCGTGACCAAACAATTCACTTTCAATCAACTCAGAAGGAATCGCCGCACAGTTTACTTCAATGAAGGGCATTTTTTTTCTGCCCGAATAATCATGTAAGGACCTGGCTACAAGCTCCTTACCTGTTCCGTTTTCACCTGTAATGAGTACTCGTGCGTCGGATGGACCGACCTTTTCGATCATTTCCTTTATTTGGTGAATTGCATTTGTTTCTCCAATAATGGCGCTTCCTTTGAAGCGTTTTACCGTAGATTTCAATTGTTTTGTTTCCTCTACCAGCACCGTTCTATCCTTCGCATTTCGGATGGTGACCAAAATACGGTTGAGGTCGAGCGGCTTTTCGATAAAGTCAAAAGCACCTTTCTTGATGGCATGAACCGCTGTATCGATGGAACCATGACCACTGATCATAATCATTGGTGTGTCGACTTGTTCGTTATGCAAGGTTTCAAGCACTTCCATTCCATCCATTTCAGGCATTTTAATATCGCAAAAAATGATATCGTAAACGTTTGCCCTTGCTTTTTCGCAACCTTCTTTCCCGTTTTCCGCTTCGGCAACTTCAAAACCTTCAAATTCAAGAATTTCTCTCAACGCCCTGCGAATCGACCGTTCATCATCGATAATTAAAATCTTTGCCATTGGTTAATTTTAGTGCGAAGATATCAAAGTAAATTCGAATTTTGGTTCCATTCGTTGTCATCACCAAATAAAACCCCCTCTTTCATGGAGGCAGGACTCACATACACCTGCTTCACACCCAATGTGCGAATGACCCATCTGGATTTCAATGCGGCCAAATTGGACAGGTGCTTTCGAACCGTAATAATGTTGGGGTGCACTTTTCTCCAACTGGCACTTGAATGAATCAATTCATCGAGGCAGTTCATAAGTTCGTTAAAGGGAAGGATTTGTGACTCTAGGGTTTGTGGATAAGGGTGTGAAAAGAGCATTTCGAAGAAGGTTTCAAAGGTTCCTGACGCACCAATCAAATCGGTCGCCTGATTTTTTGCAAACACTTCACTCGTCGCCTCATTAAGCCAATATTCAATCGCTTTTATTTCCTCCGCTTTAAGCGGATCAGAGAGCTGGAATTGCTCGGCCATGCGAATCAGGCCTATATTCGCACTGTAAGCATGGTTGACTTTCGTTTGATCCATAAACACAAACTCCGTACTCCCCCCTCCGATATCCATGATAACTGCACTACCTGATGCAGTATGAAATCGACTAACGCCATTAAAGATATATTCTGCCTCTCTTAATCCGGATATCACCTCCACCTCGATGCCACATTCGTCCCACACTTGTTGCAGAAAAAGGCCTTGGTTCAGTGCATCCCTTATCGCGGATGTTCCCATCGCCCGGAGCAATGAAACCCGCCACTCCCGGCATACATGCACCAATTGTTTCAGCGCATCAAGTGCTCGTTTTATTGCCTCCGGTGTAAGTAAGGACTGGCATATCCCTCCTTTACCAAGAGCGACTCCAATGCGGTCGCTATGAACGATCTGCCATTCACTCTCAACCTTTTCACCAATCAATAAATTGAAGGTATTTGTTCCCAAGTCAATGACCGCTCGTCGCATGTTTAGGGCTTATTTAACCATTTAAAGAGCTGGCTGAGCCTTAACCTATGCCCGTAACGGAGTATGCCGTTTTGGTAAAGCCTTCCGGCCAATATAAGCATAATGACAGTTGATACAATTAGTACCAACATAGCGACAAAAATCAAATACCCTTGACCTTCAGGATACCCTTGACCCAATTTAACCATTACCACGACCGGTGAAGTAAAAGGAAGGTAATGAAATAAATCAGCCATACCGCTGGAAGGTTTTACCATGGTGAAATAACCCGCATACAAGGCAAAACAAAGCAATAAAATAATTGGAATCACGAACTGTTGGCCATCGCTCTCGGACCCTGATGCCGCCCCGACTGCTGCAAAGAAAGCCCCGTAAAAAAGGTAGCCCAATACGAAAAAGAGCAGGAAAAAACCAATCATCGTAGAAAACTGAATCCGCTCATAAACAAGTTCAACGAATTTATTGTATTCCATGCCTTGAAGCATCTGGTCTAAGTCGCTTTTGTTCTTAAACTGTTGCGAAAGTTGCACATAGTCAATTTTCGAAGGGTCGGTCATGTTCATGAAAAACGTTTCGCGCATGACATACAAACCGGCTGCAATGACCGTGGTCCAGATAACAAATTGAAGTAAGGCCGTCAACCCGATGCCGAGTATTTTTCCGGTCATTAATTCACCTGGCTTTACAGCCCCGAGGAGCACTTCTGCTATCCGATTCGTTTTTTCGGCTGAAACACTCCTAAGAATGGTCATTCCAAAGAGAAAAATAAATACAAAGATGACCGCACCAAAGAAAAGTCCGACCCAACCACGTAAATCCGATTGTTCATCTTTCGGGTCATACACATCCCTGAATTTCATATTGAGGGCTTGTTTGATAGAGCGGTATTTATCAACGGGGAAATTGGTTAATTCCTGTATCATAACTTCCTCTACGCGTTTTTCAATCTCATATTGCAAGCGCGCCTTAGTGCTGGTCGCAGGTTTTTCCCGGAAAAAGACAAAAGAAACCTTATTTGTAAGGATCTTCTCGTTAATTTCTACCATTGCATCGTATCGCTGAAATTCGGGTTTGTCTCTAAATTCTTCTATTTCGACATAACGGTTTACAAATTCATAATGAAGCGAGGCATTTTCGTTCAGCACAATGTGGTTTGACAAGAGTGCCCCTGGATCTGTAATGAGAACGTTCCAACGTTGTTTTCCCTCCCCACCGTATGCAAACAACATGTAGACGAGTGCCAGGAGGATTACAGGTCCTAAAAAGGATACAAGTATAAAGGAACGCGTACCAATACGCTCTCTAAATTCCCTTCCTGCGATAAGAAATGTATTTCTCATGATGCTACTGATTCATTTTGGACCGTGTTGATAAAGACTTCGTGCATGGACGGAAGCACCTCCCAAGCGGCTTCTATTTTTACATGTCCCATAAGGGTTTTCAATAGGTCTTCAAAATTGTTATCGCCGCGCATTTTAAGCTTTGCCTCAAAGCGATCATCGCCTAGTATTTCTTTATCCACCATTTCAAAACCTGTCCAAAGGGCATTTACGAAGGCGATCATGTTTCCCCGAAACCGCACGGCGTATTCTCCTTGTTTGCGTTCCTCACGCAATTCCGAAACCCTCCCCTCCAGAACCTTTCTGGAATTGTGAATCAATGCGACCCTGTCACATATCTCCTCCACACTCCGCATATCGTGCGTAGAGAGAATGATGGTTTTCCCCTCTTGTTTCATCGCCAAGAGTTCCTTCATAATTAATTCTACATTAATCGGATCAAAACCGCTAAAAGGTTCATCCAGTATAAGCAGTTGCGGGTCGTGCAGAACCGTACAAATGAACTGTATTTTCTGAGCCATCCCTTTTGACAGTTCCTCAATGCGTTTTTTCTTCCATGCTGAAACCTGAAATTTTTCGAGCCAGAAATCTAATTGTTGGAGCGTTTGTTTTTTGGATAGGCCCCGCAATTGACCCAAAAACAGCGCATGCCGTTCAACGGACATGGAACGGTACAATCCGCGCTCTTCAGGCAGGTAACCAATGGCCTCAAGATGCCTGCGGGTCATGAGTTCATTTTTGAATCGAACAGTGCCCTCATTGGGCTCAATGATTCGATTGATTACCCGAATTAGGGTCGTTTTCCCGGCTCCATTTGGTCCTAGTAAACCAAATATTTCCCCTTCGTTGACTTTTAAAGAAACCTGATCTAACGCAAGGTTTCTTTGAAACGATTTCGTAATTTGTTGAACTTCCAGCATGTACGATATAAAGCTACACAATTGTTTTAAACCGAGCCCTGATTTTTAGTATCGGTTACTTGTTTGGTGATTCGGCACCTCATTACAAAGGTAAACTGGAAAATCGTACTTTTGGTTACGAATTTTTTTTGATTACAAGTAATGCTACCTAACCCGCTCCTCCTTTTTTCGCTTTGTTTATTGAGCTATTCCGTTCCTTTCGCTCAAGGCCTGCTTTTCGAACAAGGCATTCTGGACGGACATCACCACCGTTTTGCAAAAGTTGCTGTTCACGACGGAAAAGTTTACACGGCTGACCAAAGGGAATATGGAACCTTTGGAACCACCACCTTCCTGACTGCGCGAGATAGCGTGGGAAATATGCTTTGGGAGGTTTCCTTGGCACAAACCGGAAGTTATGTCGATGTCATGGATTTAAAAACAGACGCAAATGGCAATCTGTTCCTTGTAGCGTCGAGCAGGCTCGATTGTTTCTTTGGAGGATGTGCCAGCTACCTCATCAAGTTCGACAACCAGGGCAACGAGTTATGGGCAAGCTACTGGAACAACATTAATTGTTCCCCATCGAATTTAATCGATTTGCGCTTTCATGAGGACCAAACCATGAGTTTGATCTTAAATTCTCAAGGCTCATTAGCTGCGATTGTCTCCCTAGACCAAAGCGGAATTGAATTATCCAACCAACCATTTAATGCAGATTCCCTCCAGTTTCACGGACGGTTGTCAAACGGTGATTTCATAGGAGTAAACGGGAATGAGGTGTTTAAATTTTCGACCGTTGGGGTTACACTTGGCACCTTTACTTCAAGCAATCCAATTGTAGATTTAACCATACAAAACGATTCCATTTACTTATTGGGACCAAACACCATAACGTTGTTAAACAACCAGCTCTCTCTCTTGCAAGAAGGTGCATTTCCTGGTTACACCAATTTCACCAAATGGAACACCAAAAGCAATTTACTCAGAATCATTCATGAAACACCCAGCACTTTTACGGTATTGCACTTTGACCCAAATTTAAATCTGCTGGGCACCACCAATATACCAAATACACATGCAAGTACCTATGCGTTGGATCTCGATCCGCATATTCTGTCTGTATTTGAAGAAAATAACCTCTATGTAAATAAACAAGTTCGCTTACGGCATTATTCAATGAATAATCCAAATGGTCAGAACACTGCTTATGGTGATGTTGGAGTTAGCAATGTTCAAATTACCAATACTCAAATCTCTCAAACCCCACAGCCGAATGTGTATTATGTGCAAGTCTCTGCCAATGCGACCATTACGAATTACGGCAACATTCCCTTGCAGTCGTGTCAGCTTCTACACGTGTACAATGGTTTACCTTACGACTGTGGTCAAAATTCGTACACGCAAACATTGAACAATTTGAATTTAGCCCCGGGAGCAAGCATGACGGTTCCGATGGCGCTTTTTCATGCGCAAAATGAACTTTTAAATGGTGACACACTAAAAACGGAGATCTGTGTTTTTACAGCCAATCCGAATGGGCAGATCGATGCAAGCATTAGTAATGACCATTATTGTACAGAAGCTTTATTTGGCTATGCCACTTCAGAAGTATTGGAGGAATTTAACTTTTCCTTGTTCCCAAACCCAGGAGAGGATTGGGTATCGGTCCATTTCTCCGGTCAGAATGGCAAGGTTGAATTCTTCGATCTTTCGGGTCGGAAGATTCATTTCGCACCGCTACAAAAAGGCATCAACTTTTTGGATATTTCCGACATTCCCAGTGGGCATTGCATCGTTTATGTTGCCAGTGAAAACAGTTCGAAATACCATTCCTTCGTTAAACTATGATACCTAAAGAAATAAAAACGGTGGTATTATGCGACGACCATCCCATCATCAATGATGCATTGGAAGGAATGCTGCGGCAGCATGCTTTTGAGGTTCTTGGAAAATTTACAGACTCGAGCTCCCTTTTGGCCTACTACAATAGGGCTTCATCTGATATATTGATTTGTGATTTAAACATCGACCAAACCGATACGTTCCAAGTATTAAAAAGCATTCATTCCCTCCACCCCAACTTAAAAATCATCCTTTTTTCGGCTTATGGAGAGCACATTTTCATCAAAAAAGCCAAACAGTCTGGTGTCAGCGCCTATGTGTTAAAAGACTCTTCGTATGATGAAATTCTAGAAGCCATAAAACGGGAGGAAACACCGTTTTATACCAACCTCCGATCCCATGAAACGGAAACCAAATCACTTTCTTTGGGCCCAAACGATGCAGTTAAATTCAGGTTAAGCGTGCGGGAAAAGAGCATCATCTCCTTGGTATTGCAAGGAAAAACAAGCGAACAAATTGGTCAGCTACTTTTCATTAGCAAGCTAACCGTTGATACCCACCGTAAAAACATTCACAAGAAAATTGGGGTCTCGGGCTTGCTCAATTTGCAGGAGTTTGCCAGAAAATTTGGCATCGAATGAGGATACTACTCTTACTGCTTGTTTTTTGCTTCACAGCGAGTTTGGATTCATCTGCTCAAGGCCAATATTCCTATTTCGTTGATTCATCCTCCACATTTACGGTCGACGAGATTCGAATGAATAAGCATTGGAAACCGGTTTTAAAAACGAATCCTTCCTTCGGTTTTCTGAAAAATGAATGCGTTTGGATTAAAGTACGTATTCCGAGTAATAAAATAAATCCGTCGTGGTACCTTGAAATACCCAATTCAACCATAGACAGCATTACCTGTTTTCAGGGAACCCATTTGTTTCAAGCCGGTGACCGTGTTACTCAATGGAGCATAAAAAGTTCATACCCTACTTTTCCGATCAGCGATTCGTTAATATACTTACGAATCAAGAAAAAGCAGTCCTTTTTGAGTGTCCCGATGGCATTAATATCCACACAAAATTGGAGAGAAAAACACGATTTTGAACTCCTAAAAACCTGTATCTCAATAGGTGTTTTTGCCGTATTTTTTATTTTTAACCTCATCTTGTTCCTAAGTAACCGAAAAAAGGTTTTTGGTTTGTTCAGTCTGCATGTTGCTGTTACCGTAGCCTATTACCTTATGTCCAATGGTTTTTTAAAGACCTACCTCGCGCCAGGGTTTCTATATTTCAGTGAAATCAGGCTCTATTTAGCCTGCTCTTCCCCGGTTTCATTTTACTTGTTCATCAGCCATTTATTGTCTACAAAGGAACACAGTCCGAAGATTACCAAAATGGGGAATTACCTGGCATTGATTAATGCGTCATTGATTGTGCTAAGCCTTATCAGCTTTGGTTTTCTAAGCGAGTTTCTTGCATTTGAAACCATCACCACGTTGTACATTTCCGATGCGTTGCTAATCGTATTGTTGATTATCATGTCCTTTCGCACCATACGTTTTTCAACGACCGTGAACAGGTTATCTGCACTTATTTTTCTTGTTTCCATGGGTATCATTCTATTGTTGTTTTCGGCCGAAACCCAATTGCTGCATTTACTTCCTCGATTTGACGTTTTACTCATCATAAGTGCGATTGAAATCGTGGTTTTTGGGGTCATCAATGCCTTTAATTTCTTCAATGCTTTTAAGGAAAATGAGCAATTAGCACTGTCGTTACTTCAAGAGCGCATCGAAGCGAACAAAGCCCTAACTATGGGAGAGGTAAGGGAAAGAAAACGCATTTCCACCTTGCTTCACGACTACTATCAAAGCAGGCTGACAGCCATTCGCCTCATGATGATGCAGGGTGCAAATTCTTCTAAGGCACTGGAAAAAGACATGCTTCAACTTGAAACAGATCTTCGACAGTTTTCACACCAGCTCATGCCAAAAGAACTCGAAGAAGGGCAGTTACTCTCCGCTTTGAAAGAGCGGCTAAATCAAATTGAAAAATCACACACATCCTGGAAAACGGAGCTTTTTAGTTATGACTTTCCAGATTTTCTCAAGGAAGAGTGGGTTTTCGATCTTTTTCTAATTTTAAACGAACTTATACAAAACAGCCTGAAACACAGCCAAGGGAACGAATTGGGAGTTGAGTGCTATGCGTATGAAGAGGAATTTCAATTCATCGTTTACGATAATGGAACAGGATTTTCGGAGAGCATGAACGAGACCAAAGGAGTTGGTTTAAAAAGCATTCGTGAGCGCATTGCTCAGTGCGGAGGAAGCATCCGATTTGAATCGGTGACTGAAGATGGTTTCAGCATTACCATTCAAATTCCCCGACGCTGAAAGCCAATAGAATACCTACCGGTAGGTATTGAATCTGAATAAACACCTCACTACTTTTACCACATTCATCTGTTTCAATTATAACCATGGATCAACCGGTCATAGTTTTTACCGAAGACCCTCATTTTCTGAACAGGGTGGTATCTGTACTTGAACCGGTTCAAGGGCATTTTGTGCAATGTCATGTGGAAAGCTTGCTCGAATTAGAGGTGGTTTCAACCAAGACTGTCGGAATTTACGTCGTGATAGATGGGCATTCAAAGTCGGTAAATGACCCACATTTTTTAGCACATTGGCAACGCTTCAGGAATAGAGGATTAATTACGTGTCTTGTGGTGATGAACGATGCCATTCCAATCAGCAATTACTTATTCATGGGAATCCAAGGACTAATTGAGTCAGCTCGTTTAGAAATCGCGTTACCAAAAGCCCTAAGTAGTTTCATTGACAACCAATCCTTTATTGATAAAAACCTTTTGATTCGTCTCACAATGGAGCAGCGAGAGGCAGACCATTCGGTACCCATACACAGATTGCTAACGGGAAGAGAGATGCAAGTGCTCCAGCTCATTTTGAAAGAAAAGAGCAACACCGTTATCGCTGATGAACTTTTTATTAGCATTCATACGGTAAACAGCCACCGGAAGAACATTTTTCGAAAGCTTGGGGTAAAAAGCATTGTAGGCCTTCTTCAACTTGTGGGCAATAACCTGATTTGAATTATTAAATTATTACGTATTATTGGAGGTTCATTCCAATGTAAATGAAAAAACGGCTTGCTGTAGGATTTGCACTATTCATTTGTTTAGACGTTTGCTCCCAAGGGAAATTGCTCATTGCCTCTGCCCATGTAACCAAAAACATGTATGCCTATTTCACTGCAGCCGATTCGAATGCTGTTCTTATCGATTTCAGGGACATCCCATCCTCGAAGTGCGATTCCTTGTTTTCCCTTTGCCAAGGTCTACTGCTGACTGGGGGCAGTGATATTTCTCCGAAAGCATACGGGAAAGATTCGTTGAAACGTTTTTGTGAGGTAACACCTGAAAGAGATTCACTGGAACGTTGGCTTTTTGAAAAAGCAAGCTCGAACCACCTGCCCGTCTTTGGAATTTGCAGGGGAATGCAACACCTCAATGTTTTGCTGGGAGGAACGTTACATGTGGACTTACCTACTTTCTTTGAAAAAAAATCAATCACCCACCGAGATCCCTACCTAAAAGGGGATGTTTATCACCCCATTGCCGTTTCCTCTATTTTTTTAGCGGGTGTGCTTGAGCGAAAAGACCTAACTGTGAACAGTTACCACCACCAGGGAGTAGAACATCCGGCACCGCAAGTAGAAATAGGCGCTTTGAGTCCTGATGGACTGGCTGAAGCCATTCATTGGCTCGATGTACCAAAGCAAAAATGGATGCTCGGTGTGCAATGGCATCCTGAACGAATGTTTTTAAAAAACCCCGAACAACTTGAGCTTGCGCGCAGTTTTTTATCGCAATGCAGGCAATTGCATGTAAAAATTGAACATTAGTCCAATCCCATTTGTCCTTTCGATATGTACCAAGAAACATTTCAAAAAATCATTGATTACCGACGTTCCAATCGCAAATTCGACGCGGATGTTCCCGTTCATGAAGACGTTATCAAGCGTAGCATAGAACGTGCCATATTAAGTCCAAACAGCAGCAATATGCAGTTGTGGGAGTTTTATTGGGTGCATAGTCCAGAAATGAAAAAAAAGTTTGTTCCTCTTTGCTTGGATCAGTCGGCAGCGAAAACCGCGCAAGAATTTGTAGTATTTGTCACACGACAAGACCTTTGGCGCAAGCGTGCCGCGTGGAACCTTGCACGCATTCAAGAAACGATTTCCGGAGAAGCGGACAAACTTCAGAAGGGAGGAACAGACTACTATAAAAAAGTAATCCCGTTGGTTTACATGAACGACCCTTTTGGATTCTTGAGTACCTTTAGAAGAATACTTTGTTTTATAATGGGGCTTCGAAAGCCATTCATGCGTTTTGGAGGGAGTTCGGATCAACGCGTAATGGTCCACAAAAGTTGTGCACTGGCTGCGCAAACCTTTATGCTCTCGATTGCAGCGGAAGGATTCGAATCATGCCCCATGGAAGGGTTTGATCAAAAACGAGTAAAACGGGCATTAGGACTACCCAGAGGCGCTGAGGTCAATATGATTATTGCCGTAGGAAAGGGGACCGAAGCAGGTGTATGGGGACCAAGGTTTAGGCTACCTTCGAAAGAGGTGGTATTTAAAATATGACATTCGGTTCGTTTCTTAACTCAATTCGCGTTTTATGAGCGTGGGAGTTTAACGCATATCCCCCAACCAATTCATATCATTATCCTTTCCTACAACATTTCCTTATGCGTTGATGGTTTTTCAATCCCATCGTGTTTTCTTCTAAAGAAGAAACGAGCTTAAACCACCTAACATGCCTTATTTTTCTCTGAATTCCATCAATTCCAATCGGTTGATTCGCCTTTTAAGTTCATCCAATAAGGCTTGTTCTTCTTTATTAATTCCATAACTAGCCTCAGCAATTTCCGTTGCAAGTTCCAAACACATACTTCGCATGGACAGATCAATACCTGTATGGTGCTCTTCCATGTAATCCAGGAAATCATTGAATGCGGTTTCCGCATCGGCGATTTCACCTTCGAGGTAGGAGAATTGAAATTCCGGATAGAACGCCACGGAGGTCCCATATTCATCGGATTTGTCTACATGTGGTAGCACGCGTTCGTGGATGAGTTCAATTAAGCGTTTCTTTTCAGCAATGGAAACTTTGCGATCGATGTCCGCCACTGCATAGAGTAATTTCCCCAATTCAGCGTACAATTCTTCGTGCTTCATGTCAAACGGTTTTTCTTTGTTGCCTTTACTACTACATACGAACCATCTCCAAATCCGGGTTTCGCAGGCTGAAATTCATGGATTTCGTCCAATCTCCCGAAAAGGGTTTGAGAAAATTCAAAGAACTTAAAACCAGTGCGTTTAAGTTCTGCTACCACTCTGGAAATACGGTAAAACTCCGCCTGCCTGTAAAACGTGCTCTCCGATCGTCTTTTTTCGTAAATTTTCCCAATCGGACTATCCTTTTCAATAAAACCGATAATCAGTACACCACCAGGTTTTAGCACGCGATATGCTTCCAAAAAGGCTTTGTGCATGTTGTAGAAATAACTGATGCAGGAAGCCATTAAAACAAAATCCATCTGCAGGTCTTTGTAGGGAAGGCGCTCAGCTACTGCGTCCATCACCTCTATTCCCCGGTTAATGGCCATGCGTCGCATTTGAAATGAAGGTTCGATGCCCTCTTTCATGCCAAGCTCAGATGAAAAACGACCGGTGCCAAGACCAATTTCTATCCCCCTACTTTCCCCAAAAGGAAGTTTTTCCCTCAACGCTTCGACTTCCGAGCGAAAAACGTGGGGATACCGATCAAACCATTCGTCGTATTCTAACACGTAATGGTCAAACGGTGCAAGTACTTTTTCAAGTTTTGTTTTCATTTCAAATTGTTTTTTCTTTTGTGTCGGGGTAATGCAGCAATAAAGCCACACCGCCAAATTCCCTTAATGCACCTGGAGGGGTGAAGACGACTTTTCCACCTTTTTTAAGTGCCAAGTCGATCAGGCGTTCATGTGGATCCAAAACGAGTTGAATATGTTTTTCACGAGTAGTTTTCTCAGTAAACACTTTGGTTCCGTCACCATCGAGGTACACATGATACGGATGTTCTTTATCGATAATCAATTCGAGCGAGTTACCTTCCTTCAGGCAGCGCCAAACAGATGAAAAACCAGATACCATCATGCGATTCCCAAGTAACTCAGGCAATTGTTGAATCATATCTATAGTCCGTGCCTCATTTACCTGATTCAATTCCTCCCAGCATTTCTTCCCTAATAAAAAAGTATCTTTAAATGTATAGTTCCCTTTGATTTGCGCTGTCACACTGCCAGCGTATCGACTGTATTGCATAAAGTCCGACAATTCTTGCTTATTGCCTGTCAACAACAAAGGCAAACCTGATTTTAACACCGAATCCAAGCCCTCGTCTGCCTTTCGGTAAAAAGCCATGCGACGAATGGCGTGAAGTGCAGAGGTATCCTTCTCGTATTGTTTGAGCACGGTGCTTCCATGACTAAAAACCTTGTCAGTTTTGGCATACTCATATTCCTCTTCGTAATACATCGGGTAGTGTTCGTCGTGTACTTCGGTCAACACCTCCTCTTCTCCTCTGTATAAATGGATTTCTTCCTGTTGAACCGCCAGCACATGGTAGGGACTAATAGCGAAGAGGTAGTAATAAAGTTCCAATCGACTAAAGTGATTTTCCACCCTTATTTTTCTCGGAACCGAAAAGGGAAAATGGACAATTCCACTCAAATCAGGAGAACAAAAGATACCTACACCTTGCTTCAAATGCATGAAATCGATGGACTTGACGAGTTCTTCGAGCTGTTTCCACAAACCATGGTAATTGAAGGAGTGTTTCATGGCCTCTAACTTGATTAATTCCCTTGCAGCTTGCACCGCTTTCCTTATCATTTGTTCATCCACCCTTCTTTGAGGCTCCTTGCTATGAACCGGGGCAATAATCGATACACACGGGGTTTGTCGATGGGAAATAAAAGCTTGTAATTCATTGTCTGTCATGGCAGGAAGAAGTTTTGAATAGTTGGTTTCAAAAGAGATCGGGGAGCATAAAAACAGAGAAAAAGACTCCCCGATCATCAGAGAGGATCAGAATGAATGAACACCGATCCTGTAGAATGTTTATAAATTGGCAGGAAACTTCGCTTCGTGACGGTTTGAAATGGCCTGAAGGGTTTTTGCCAAGTTTTCACCGGTATCGTGCACATCACCTATGGCTTGATTGCCCCTAGCAACGGAATGATGTACCAGTTTATTGAGGGAAATGATTCCCTTTAAACTGCCCTGTTCATCTACCACGGGCAAACGAGCAATTTTCCGTTCACGCATCTTGCGGAATGCCTCGGAAATATCATCCGACGCTCGCACCGTTTTCACATCTTTTGTCATAATTTCAGCTACTGTTCGGTTGTTGGCCGTTTTTTCTGCATTTTGTGCTAAAGACAAACAAATGTCGCGATCGGTGACGATACCCAGCACTTTTTTGTTCCGATCAACCACTGGCAAGGCCCCACAATTGGCTTCTCTCATAGACCTTGCTGCTTGGTGCAAATTCGTTTCCGGCGTACAATACTTTAAGGCATTCGCCGTCATTAAATCTTTTACTCTCATAATACAATTGATTTTATTTGAAGCAAAGTAAAGGGAGTTTAAAAGGAAAAAAAAGCACGTATTTTTTGTTTACGGGTGATGTGTATCAACTTCCCGCTAAAATGTTTTTTCGAAGCATTGCCTCATTCAAAATGGAAATGGTTTTTCCTTGAGTTTGAATACTTCCCTCCCGTTTTAATTCTGCGAGTGTCCGCACCAGAGACTCTTTCGTGGTCCCTATCAAATTGGCAAGGTCATCGCGTGTTACGCCATTTAGTTGAGTCGTGGCATCCCCTTCTGCCGCTTGAAATTTAAGCAATGCAGTAGCCAAACGTTCCCTCACACTGGCATATGCCAACTGGAGCATCCGTTGTTCGTTTTCCCTCGCCCGTTCTGCCAAAATAGCGTTAAGGTACTCTGAAGCAAATATATCTTTTCGAACGATAGAGAGGAATTCATTTCTCGGTATCATTTTAACCACCGAAGGTTCCATACCATAAGCCGTTTCTTGGTATGAACCATGTTCTTCCAGTGGGAGGTAACCTAGAAACTGTCCTGGAAGGTGAATTTCTGTTAATAATTCCTTCCCGTAGGAATCGTTTTTCACCGTTTTCAATCGTCCTTTCACTAAAAAATAGACGAAATGGGCATAGTCCCCCTCTTGAAACAACTTTTCTTTTTTTGCCAAGGTCTTTTCCCTACGGTAATCAAGTAAATTGGCTTTAAACTGTGTTGGAGATTCTGGCGTTAGAAAAGTACTTGTTTCGTTTTCAATGAGCGAACCTCCCTTTTTCTTTTGCAACCTTGCCTCAATGGCCTCGATTAAATCAAGTTGATTGAACGGTTTAGTGATGTAATCGTCGGCACCGGAGTTCATTCCCCGCCGAATGTCTTCTCTAGTATTTCTGGCTGAAAGTAATATCACTGGAATTCCAGCCGTCTCTGGATTTGAACCTAATACCTTTACCAAACTAACGCCATCAATATCTGGCATCATCACGTCCGACAAAACGAGATCTGGTTGTATCATCCGAGTCAATTCAATTCCAGATTTTCCATCAACAGCTGTAACCACTTCGTAGGCAGCCATTTCGAGGATGGAAGCGGTAAGGTCACGAAAACCATCGTGGTCGTCGATTAAAACTATTTTTTTCATAAGACTTATTTCTTTTGTGCGAAGAAAATTGAATTCCTACATTCAATAGCCTTGATTTCAGCTGCCTTGAATAACTATTCAGTCAAGTGTTTTTTTCATCGCTTTTCGAATAACTGAATGAACCTATTGATTGGAAGAAATACAGAAGGTGTTCATTGAGCATAATTTCAGTTTCAATTACATACCTACATCTTTACAGAAACTTGAACCGATGCTTGAAGTGAAACGAGAAGGTCTGTTACTGGAACCCTCCGACCTAAGTTTTGAAAACCATGGTGTATTGAATCCTGCCGCTGTGCTTCATGAAGGTGCAATCAACCTGTTTTACAGAGCAACCAATAAAGCAAATTTCTCCACCATAGGAAGGTGCGTGCTCGAAAATCCGACCAACATTTCCTTGCGATTCAACCATCCAGTGATCATCCCAACGGAGCCCTACGAGTCGCATGGAATTGAGGACCCACGAATAACGCCCTTTGAGGGCTATTATTTACTCAGCTACACAGCTTATGATGGTCATAATGCGCGTGGAGGATTAATGACAAGCAAAGACCTTAGCAGCTTCCATCATGAAGGCATCATCACGCCACAAATTACCTACAAGGAATTTGCACTGTGTATGGAATGCTTTAGAAACCTGAATCCCAAATACCTTCGTTTCGTTCGATTGTTCAACAAACGAGCGGGAACGGGTTCACTTGAAAACATGATCCTTTGGGACAAGGATGTGGTTTTTTTTCCGCAACGCATCAACGGAAAAATGGCCATGTTACACCGAATTTACCCGGACATTCAAGTGGCATACTTCAACCACTGGTCTGAATTAACTTACACCTTTTGGAAGGATTACCTATTTAAAATTCAAGAACACATAGTGCTTTCGGGAAAAATGCCTTTTGAAAACAGTTATGTCGGAGCAGGATGTCCTCCCATCTTGACGGATGAGGGCTGGTTATTAATCTACCATGGTGTGACAGATACTGCATTGGGTTATGTTTATTCCACAGGAGCGGCATTGCTTCAAACAAATGATCCTACCCAAGAAATCGGCCGGTTAAAAGAACCTCTTTTTAGTCCGATGGAAGCATACGAACGAAATGGTGTAACATCAAACGTCGTGTTTCCGGTCGGTGCAATCGTTGTGAATGAGCGACTTTACATCTATTATGGGGCGGCAGACAAGCGCATCGGGATTGTTTCTGTAGACCTAAAAGAATTGATTAACAGCCTATTGAAGCCCTAATTTTTACGAAAAACATACTTCAACTTAAACCACAAGTTAACTGAACCAAGATCAACCAAGAATAAAATCCAAACAAATGAAAAAATCCCTTGTTTTGATGAGCTCATACCCGGAAAGGGAGTGTGGCATTGCCACGTTTAGCAACGATTTAGTGAACGCCATTTCAAACCAATTTGGCCATCAACTGGAAGTGGTCGTTTGTGCCCTTGAAAATGGGATAAAAAAAAGATCCTATCCGAAAGAAGTGCTGTATTGCCTCGATGCTGAGAATAAAGCAGCCTATAAACAGATGGCAAAAACAATTAACGCTTCTCCGGAAGTTGAATTGGTAATAATTCAACATGAATTTGGTTTATTCGGCGGCGATTTTGGGATGTATTTAATTCGTTTCGTTACCAAATTGAAAAAGCCTTACCTGATTACATACCATACGGTTTTGCCAAATCCTTGTAAAATGAGGCGAAGCGTGGTCCGTGAATTGTCTGAACGCGCTTTCGCTACCGTAACCATGACAGCGCATGCACAAAACCTGTTGAGAGATGATTATGGTTTAACGAGCGAACAAATCCAACTCATTCCGCATGGATCCCATCCAGTTGAAGCAAAAGACAAAGAGGCATTGAAGTCGCACTATGGATATTCGGATGCCATCGTCTTGTCTACCTTTGGCTTGATTGGTCCAAATAAAGGAATAGAAACTTCCCTTTACGCATTGCCTGAATTGGTTCAAACCTATCCGAACATTCGTTTTTTGGTAGTTGGAAAAACACACCCTGAAATCATCAAAAACGAGGGTGAAGTATACCGTGAACGATTAGAAGTCCTTGTAGATGATCTTGATTTAGGTGACCATGTTGTTTTTGTCAATCAGTTCCTGGAAACCGATACGTTGTTGGAATACCTGCAAATGACAGATGTGTACCTTTTTACTTCCAGAGATCCCCTTCAAGCGGTAAGTGGTACTTTTACCTATGCACTCAGCTGTGGGTGTCCAATCGTCGCAACGGCCATCCCACACACAAGAGAAATGTTGCATAATTCCTTCGGGAAGCTCATCGATTTAGATGATTCAAAAGCGTTGAAGGCAGCTGTAATGGAATTGCTTGAACCTTCAGCTGATTTAGACCATATGAAAGTAAACGCCTTGCACATTTCAAAATCAAACGAATGGACAAACTCGGCAGTGAAATACACAAAAGTCATTTCGGATGCTATGAATCATTCCTTTTCTGTCCAGCTTCCAGCGGTGACACTCAAACATTTGATTCATCTTACCCATGATTTGGGTATCGTTCAATTTTGCAAATTGAACGAGCCTGACCTCCACTCGGGCTACACGCTTGACGACAACGCACGTGCACTCGTTTTTGTATGCGATTACCTACAGTTAAAGGAAGACCGCATGCTTACTGTTTTGATTGATAAATACCTGCGTTTTCTTGCCCGATGTCAGCAGGAGAACGGAACATTCGTTAACTACATCTCCATTGATGGGGCTGTCCTTGAAAAGAACCACAACACCAATTTGGAGGACAGCAACGGAAGGGCCATTTGGGCATTAGGTAGGGTACTTTCCATAAGTGAATGGTTGCCGGAATCTCTGGTGAAAAAAGCTCAAAACCTATTAGAATTCTCTTTTCCCATGCTTCACACCATGGAGTCGCCACGGGCTATAGCCTTCAGCATGAAAGGGCTACACTTTTATACTTCTCGGTATCACAGCGCACCTTCAGACGCATTATTTCGCTCACTAGGTTTGAAGTTACTTAGTAGGTATCAGGAACAACGTGGCGAAAACTGGCATTGGTTTGAAAAACGCATGACGTATGGCAACAGCATTTTACCTGAAGCCATGATGTACGCTTACCTTAACAACGGGGAATCTGTATTTCTGGAGGCAGCCACAGAAACCTTCCATTTTTTACTTAGTCGCGTATTTCGAAACGGCTATTTGCAAGTCATTCCCAACGAAAGCTGGTATTCGGACAGCGATTCTTTTTGTTCCCTAAAAGGAGGCGAACAACCCATAGATGTCTCCTACACGGTGCTAACCCTGGATCTTTTTCATAGGGTGACAGGTAATCCTTTTTACAAACGCAGAAAAGAACAAGCCTTTCAATGGTTTCTAGGACAAAATCACTTGAACCAGTTCATCTACAACCCACACACGGGTGGGTGCCACGACGGTTTAGAAGCTGAAAACGTAAACCTGAATCAAGGGGCAGAATCCACGATTTGCTATCTATTAGCACGTTTAGCAATGCAAAATGAGCGACACAAACAAGTTCATATGAACAGTTGGCAAACAGAAAAGGACACGCGAAAAAATGAAGCATTTAATAAAGAAAATCAACCAATACAGAAAGAATATGTCCAATTCAGCTAAACGACAAAAGGAATTTCCGGACAGACCGAAAAAGCCACAAATCGCCCCCGTGATAGGTCCAACAGTGGAGCCTGCGAAACCTGATTACCCGAACGATCCAAAACCGATGGAACATCCGGAACTAGATAGGAAACCCGAGATAAATCCCGAAACACCATGCGAATTCGACGCCGGAACCCCAAATACGGTCATCGAATGATAAATAACCTTACTTTTACAAATAAAAAGGATGGTAATAGCGAATGAAATGGTGGTAGGTGTGCATTACACACTGAAAAATGCTCAAACGGGAGATCTTATTGAAGACACGCATGGAAATGAACCCTTAGTCTTTTTATTTGGTGCTGGTCAATTAATGCCCCATTTTGAGTCTAATTTATCTGGTAAGGCGATTGGTGACACATTCGATTTTACGGTTGATGCGTTAAATGCATACGGGACATTCATTGCTGAAAAGATCGCCATGATTCCGCGGGACGTTTTTTTGGATGAGAATGGTCAGTTCGATGAGGAATTTTTTACGCTTGGGAAAACGCTCCCTATGTCCAATGACCAAGGTGAACGTTTGCTCGGTACCATTCTTGAAATTCAAAGCGACTTTCTGAAGATGGATTTCAACCATCCACTTGCCGATACGGATTTACATTTTAGCGGCTCGGTCGTTTCCATTCGTCACGCAGAAAAAGAGGAAATCGCACACGGTCATGTACATGGGCCAGGAGGGCATCAGCATTAACACAGCACGTTGTCAATGAGGTTCTTTCTTAGCTTACTGACAGCAATCATGTTGCAAAGCGCTGTTGCACAAGACTCTATCTTTCGAATAGCATTAGGATCTTGCAGCCATCAGGATAAAGACCTGTCCATTCTTTCCACCGTGTCTTCACATCAACCAGACCTCTTCGTTTACCTAGGAGACAACATCTATGGAGATACGCGAAATATGTTTGTGCTACGACGAAAATACCACAAACTCCAAGCAAATTCCCACCTGAAAAAACTCAGGGAGTCAACGAATGTAATTGCCACATGGGACGATCACGATTATGGAGAGAACGACGCCGGTAGGCATTATCCGTTTAAAACGCAATCCAAACGAATCTTTTTGCGCTTTATGAACAATCCCAACGATTCGTTGAGGAAAAAACACGAAGGCATTTACACCTCCTACTTGATTCCTTCAGGGAATAAAATAGTACAAGTCATTTTGTTGGACACACGCACTTTTCGAGATAACTTATTGCCATACAGCGGCTTTCTGAAAAACGATACGAATTACCGGTACGACCTGGAGTATGACCCATATTCCAGCACGGACTCCACCCTTTTGGGTGAGGTCCAATGGGAATGGTTAAAACACGAACTAAGCATTCCCGCCGATATTAGAATCATTGGTTCAAGTACGCAATTTGCCACACAATATAATGGCTATGAAGCCTGGGCTAATTTCCCTCATGAACAGGAACGCATGTTTGAAACAATAAATGCAACAAATGCAAAAGGCGTTCTTTTTATCTCAGGTGATGTCCATTACGGTGAATTATCCCGCCAGGAAAGGTATACAAGTTATCCCATTTACGACTTAACGTGCAGTGGTTTGACTGAAAAATGGCGCTTTTCAACTCCCAATCAATTCCGTGTAGGAAAAGCAATAATGGAGAACCATTTTGGGGTCATCGAGATTGACTTTAATCAAAAGAACATTGCCCTAGAAATCTGGGATAAGCAAAACCAAAGGGTATTGCAACAAGCCATTCCGTTCAATGAAATCGGGTTGAAAGAATAACTCAATTTAGTTCGATTCCTCGAAGTATTTTCGACACACTTCATAGTTCCAAATAACCTCTTTCAACTTACTTCTCCATTTGCCCATGGCCTTAACACCCATGGGATGCTGCTCAAAGGGATCCTTTCTCAAGCTGTAAATTTCTTCTTTGTTCGGAACCACATTTACCATCCGCAAATAATGAAAACCCTTCCAAATAATAGAAATCCCTACCCTGAAACGGGCTATTTGGTTGTTGTTCATGGTAATCACCATTCGGTCTTTGGGAACTGGATTTGATAAACTGTAACCGGTCAAATTGGCACGGATATTTTTCATTTGAGGATTCTTTCCCCATCCCATCAATTCAAGGATGGTGGGAATGATATCGATCGTTGCAGCAAGCGATTTAGTGTTTGAAGCCAATGCTTTTCGTTGTTGGCCGGATGCCATTCCTTCCGGAACATACACCATCAACGGAACTGAAATCGTTTCTGCGTAATAACTGTCCACATGTCCAATTTTATTGTGGTCTTTGAGAGACTCACCGTGGTCGCTGGTAAAAACAATCAAGGTATTTTTTAAGAGTCCTTTTCGTTTCATCTGATCCAAAAATTTCCCTAGTAAATAATCCTCATACGCAATAGAATTGTCATACTCATCCACAAACCTTCCACGCCATTTTTTATGCTTTTCATGAACAAAATAAGGGTAATGCGTCGCATTCAGTTGAACAACTCCCAGAAAAGGCTTCTGCTTCATACCTTTCAAGTGACGAGATAGGTGTTGCAGTGTAAATTGATCGTCTATACCAAGGTCGTTGAAAAAGGGTTTCCTACTTTGCTCTTTCGACCAAAAATAACCTGGCTTACCTCTTTTATAGAACCGATCAAAATGGTACCACTGCATACTGTGGGAAGAAACAAAAAACGTTTGGTAGCCTGCAGCATTGCCATACTCCCATACGAGTGGCTGGCTGTAAAAAAACGAACTGTCCTGATACGGCCCGATTCCGTGCAAAATCGCCGGAACTGCCAACATGGTCGTTGAAGAGACTGAAAAGGCATGATCAAAACGGAAACAATTCATTCGATTACGATGATAAAAACGCTTTAAATGGGGTGTGGTATTTCGCCGATAACCGTAAAGCGACATATTCTGCCTTCGCAAACTTTCACACAGAACAATCAAGACGTTAAACTTTTGCTCGGTATCCAATTCAGGAATACTAAGCGGACTGCGGACATGAAGCTCTTTTCCTTTGTAGGTGGGATCCGCTTCATATTCCCAAATGTGCCGTTGAATAGCCGCCGCAAAATTCACATCCACTAGTAAGCACTTATCGTATTCTTTCACATTGACAACCATCAAAGCCACCATTCCGAACCCACCAACGGTGAGTAAACCAAAACCACTATTAGAAATACCAGACCGATTGTTTCTTTGAAGGACGTGAAAATAGTAAAATAAGGAGGCAAAAACCAAAGTGAACAAGGTAAGATCACGTGCATTTATGGTGTCTTTTAACAGCACAAATGCACTCATTGGTTCATTTTTAAAATACTCGTACGTATAATAATTCGGGTAAAAACCATTGAAATAGTAAAACGAAAAGGAACCTGCCACTGAAACCACCAGGTAGATGGAAAAAATCCCAATGAGTACATTCCTCCACACCGGACGATTTCCAAGCCGAGCAATGGTTTCAACTACGAAAAAATACATGACAACAAAGGTCAGAAGCGACAGGCCGTAAAAAGACCATTGCCATTCCTTGTAACCAACTAAATATTGGGACCTAATCGCTACATCACTAGCTATATAAGTGAATGGAAACAAGAAAGGCAGCAAGCGCTGCAAATAGTAATTTTTCATGGAGATAACACGTACAATCCGGACCAAATGGGACAAGCATTTCTATCGATGTTTTCACAATGAGATTCCTCTAACAAAATACTATCAGAAGAAAGGGTAAAAATCCATTCACAATCTTCACCTATCAAATAGACATAGCGGTCAGGCAATTTCAATTTTTCATTAGCGGGCAAAGGAATGAGCACACCGGGCATACCTCCTTTCTGGCATTGTTCGGATCGAAGCACAAAGGCAATAAGTGAGTCGCTCGGATTCATCGTTAACTCCAAACTCCTCCCTCCATTCGCTAAAAACGCGATTGTTTCAGCCTTGGGAAGGGAGATAAAACCATTTTCCGCATCCGAAAGGTCCATTCGCCTCAAAACCTTCATTACCAATCCGTTTTGGTAAAGGGTCATTGTAAATTCACCCGCTTCACTTGCTTCAAACCATACCTCCCACATTGAATCCAACTCACGCAACTTGATTTCCATGTGGCCGTTGGGTCCGTGGCAATGGCCATAACCAGACGTAGATTGAACGAGTTGCAAATTGGAATACCGCTCATACTCCACTAAAAAGCAGTCTTCTGCCACCTCATCCATGGAATATATGGTAAACCATTCCTGTAGTAACGAATCACTGTATGTACCGTAGAAGCCAGGGTCAAGCTGTGACCAAACATGGACACTCAAGAAAAAAAACAAGAACGTAAAACCACGCATTGGTACAATTACTATTTAAAGTAAATGTATCCATTTGATGAAATTAAAATAACCTTTTCGTGAAAATTATTTCAACATTCCGCGAATGACCTAAAAATAACGTCAGTTGATGAGTTCTACTTCTTGCCTAGCTCCTCGTAACTTTTCTTTACGAGCTTCTTGAACTCATTCGGATTGAACTTATTGGCGTTGATTCCTTGGTATTCTTTGATTAGGTTGCCGTTCCAATAGTAGAATACGCCAGGAGTATCCTTCGTTGCCGTCAAGGTTTTCATAAAGGTTACAATGTCCAGGATTTGATAGGTATACTTCGAACCAGCCTTTTCAAAGAATGTTGGAATCAATTCGGCTTCTTCATCCATAAAAATGATGCGAATTGGAGGAAAATCCTTGATTTGTTTTTTCATAGTCGTGAGCTGCTTTGCCGCCTCCTGACAATGATCACAACCTGGAGCGAAGAAACACAGGATTTTTCTTCCTTTGTCAATGTCCGGAAAATAGGACGCATAACCGGATTTTTTATTTTTGGGCTCCGCAGGTTTAACGACTTCGGCAGAATCCTTCTTATTTTTTGGGTCAATATTAACTTGATCATTCGTGTTGTCAATGACTACTGTGGTATCAATAACGATTTCCTCCTGAATAGTTGGTTTAGGAGAGGTTGGTGTTTTCGATGCAAGAGGACCAACAAGATATATCAAGAGTATACTTCCCAACGTAAGTGACATTACAAATGAAAAATTACGTTTATCATCTTTCACATCGGTTTTCCAAAAGGCATAACCTACCAAGCCCATTGCAATGATATTTTTTATGACTGCTTGAAGTGGTGTCATGGGCAACAGCGCACCAAAGCAACCGCAATTCCCTTTATTCCCAGAAGACAACATCTCGTAAGTGAGGTGCGCCGAAAACACAAAAAGGATAAGAAACGACATTGGCAAAACCAACTTTTTGAAAAAATGAGGCTGCAACAACAACATACCAAGTGCCAGTTCACAACCGATTAGCGTTCTTGAAAAATAAGCCGCAACTCCTTCACTGAAGCCCATGGGAACCAATTGCTTTATCTCAAATTGGGCAAGTGCAAGATTCGGTGAAGGGTATAATTTTGCCGCGGCGGACAACAAAAATAAAATAGACAAAACAATTCTGGATGCTAAAACCAGGTTCTTGTGTAAGGATTGATTGTCAGACATTGTGCTTGTATTTAATTCGATTTCGAAATTAACGGAATTCCCAAACAATTTCAAGAGGCTAACGAATCGTTAACATTTAGACTAGCGGCCTGGTAAGGAAAGGTTAAAATTGAAATGCGTGCTTTTTTCAACTCTTTGCACTAAATTTAGGGTTTCAAAACAAATCCCTATGAGGAAATATACGTTTATTGCATGTGTTTTTTTAGGAACATTATCACTGTTTGGTCAGAGCGGTGATTGGCAGTCCTTCACCGATTCCATCCAAAGCCTTTCATCACCTCGAGCGGAAGATCTGAACGGAGACGGCATCAAAGACATTGTTGTTGGCGGTGGTCGGGATGGTTTTTTTAGTAACAACGGGATCATGGCATTCAATGGTGCAAATGGTAACTTGCTGTGGAAGCGACCATCAAGAAACGAGGTGTTTGGAAGCGCTATTTTCAAAGACATTAACAACGACGGCATCAGAGATGTATTCATTACAGGGCGGCAAGCACAGCTTCTTGCCATCAACGGCGCCAATGGAAACCTTATTTGGGATTATTTCCCCTACCCCACAAATCCTGCTGATAGCGGCCTCTACAATTTTTACAACCCTCAATTCATCCAAGATGTGAACGGCGACCTCGTTCCGGATATTCTTGTAGCTAACGGTGGCGACCACAATGCACCTGCGTGGCAAACCAATCGGCCTCCAGGACATTTGATGGTAATTAATTCAGTAACAGGTGCCTTGCTTGCAAAAGCAGTGATGCCGGACAGCGCCGAAACCTATTGCTCAGCCATTGTAGCTGACATTCAAAACAACGGAACCCAATGGATTCTGTATGGAACGGGCGGTGAGAATTTAGGAGGGTCGTTTTACGCTTGTCCGCTCAATGACCTGATTCAGAGTAATTCGTTATCGAATTCGCTGGTTCTTGCCTCTGACCCGAATAGCGGTTATATTGCGCCCGCATCGGTTTTAAAAACCGCTTCTGGAGGATACGACATTATCATACAATCCTTTGGCGGTGTGGTCACCAGAATTAAAGGGGGGAATTTCTCAACCAACTGGACAGCAACTTTTCCAGGAACAGAATCCAGCGCAGCGCCTGTAATCGGTCAGTTTACCCCTGACACTAATCCAGATGTACTGGTTCTTTTATACAAAGGCGTAGCTCCATCTTACACTGATTTTTATCAAGTAATGTTGAATGGATCATCTGGAGCCATCGAATTCATTGACAGCATGGCCACCTTTAGCTACCCATCTGCTAATGCGGTAGACCTCGATAACAATGGCATTGACGAAGCAATTTTTTCGCTTACGTACTCAGAAAACGGCGTATACAAACATAGGCTTCGAACCATTGATTTTATCAACAATACCAATACCCAACTGGACATCACTCGAAATGGCGTGAACCTAGGCTGCACACCGCTCTTAGCAAACCTTGACAACGACAATACCCTTGAGCTGGTTTATGTAGTGAAAAAAGACAGCACCAACCCGGTTGGAAACAAAGGGATTTTTGTAAACAGTGTCAACCTCAACCAACTGGTCCCAAACAATGGTATCGCATGGGGAAGCTATATGGGAACACAATGGAATGGTCGGTATTACTTTGGTCCCGTGAATTGTGGAACAAATTCCATCGTTCAAGCCGTAAATATTAGCCAACCCACATGTAATGGACTTGCAGATGGTTCCATAGCTCCAGTACTTTTCGGTAATAGCGGTCCATACACCTATGTCTGGACGAATGAATCATTGCAACTAAATCAAACCAACCTTCCCGCGGGCACCTACACTGTTCTAATTACCAACGCTCTAAATTGTTATGAAGAACGCACCGTATATTTGAATGACCCTTATGTAATCAGTTTCGGTGGGATTGCACCTCCAACATGCCCTGGAGGAAACAATGGAACAGCCACGCTTAATTCAACCGGATGTTATTGTATGTTTAGTACCTGTACCTTTTTATGGGAAAACGGGGGGATAACCAAACCCAATTACAACTTAGTCGAAGGGTGGAATTCAGTTGCCATTACCCATGCCGGTGGTTGCATCGTGGTAGATTCCGTGTTCATACCCTCGCCTTCGCAAGTGATCGATTCAGCATTGGTTTTGGCTGCAACCTGCTATGGTGAAAACACGGGTTCTATTCAAGTCTATCCAAGCCAGGTGGGAGGCCAGATAAGCTACAACTGGGACAATGGACAAAACACGTCAATCCTTCCCAATTTAAGCAGTGGACTTTATACATTGATTGTACAAGACAGTCGTCCGTGCATTGACACTATCACCTATTACGTTGGGCAACCAGATTCACTAATTATGGGAGTAACGGTACAACACGTCTTGTGTCACGGGGACAGCACTGGAAGTATTTTCACTTCAGGTAATGGAGGAACTGCACCTTATAGCCTTTGGTCAAACGGAAGCGCTATGCCAGCCAATGACCTTTCGGGACTTTCTGCAGGGATTTACAGCCTACAATTGAGCGATGCAACTGGATGCGTGAGTGCTCCAATCAACATGAACGTCAATGAACCAACTCCTCTAACGAATTCAATGAACGTTACCGCTGCTACAGGAATAACTGCACTAGATGGTACTGCAACTGCTTCGGTTTTGGGTGGAATACCGCCATACAGTTATTTATGGAATGACTCAAACAATCAGACGGATTCATTAGCGGTCTATTTAAACCCTGGAATGTATATCGTTTCCATCACCGATGCCAATGGCTGTCAACTTCAGGATTCCATTTACATAGGTGCGCTTGGTTTAACAGAGTCCAATCAACAAGAAGCGGTTTTATTTCCTAATCCCACTTCTCACAAACAGGTGCTATTGGTTCCTGAAAAGTGGCTGGGAGGAGAACTCTTCCTTTATAGCAGCGATGGAAAAATGCTTCGTTCTTGGTTAATTGATACCACTCAATTGACGCTTGACCACCAAGAACTCGAAAACGGAACATACTACTTATCGTTTGAGGACGCAACAACCTTGTCGTTTATAAAACTTCGTTAAATGACAAAGATCTTTCCTTATGGGATCGTTTTGTTTGCGCTTTACAGTTGTGATTTTCGTCCTATTGGCTCGAAAAGTTGCGGTTGTGGAATGACAGAACCTAGGCTGAATGCCTATGAAAAGACATGGGAATATGCCACTTCTGATGCAGAACTCAAGTACAATTCGTTTGAAAAACGATGGGAGTTTGCCTGCCCGGGAGCCGAACTACGTTTAAATAGTTTCGAAAAAGAATGGCAATTTGCCACAAGCGGTGCGGAATTACGCAAAAACACCTACGAAGGTATTTGGGAATTTGCTTGCCCAGATGCAGAGTTGTTATACAATGGACTCGAAGGTGCTTGGCAATTTGAATCGAGGTAATCTCAAGTCATCCGAATATACCCTTCTTTAGAAATCAGGGATACACTTTACTAAACACGTCAATCTATAACGTTTCATTATCTTTTAAATTAAACAACTAAATAAACAATTAGGTTATATTGCCATTAACTTTGTTCAAAATTGGACAACGATGAAACGAATTACAATAGCCAAAGGGGACGGAATTGGACCTGAAATCATGGATGCGACGTTAGCCATATTAAAGGCAGCTGGAGCGGAATTAGAGTACGATGAAATTGCCATTGGCGAAAAGGTGTACTTATCTGGAAATACCTCAGGTATATCTTCTGAGGCTTGGGAAAGCATTCGTACAAACAAATTGCTACTTAAAGCCCCCATAACCACCCCACAAGGAGGCGGATACAAAAGTCTAAATGTAACGATGCGGAAAACGCTAGGTCTGTTTGCAAATGTGCGTCCATGCGTAAGCTACCATCCGTTTGTAGCGACCAAACATCCTATTATGGACCTGGTGATTGTTCGTGAAAACGAAGAAGATTTGTATGCGGGCATCGAACATCAGCAAACAGATGAAGTGGTACAGTGCTTAAAACTAATAAGTCTGCCAGGTTGCGAGCGAATTGTTCGTTATGCATTTGAATATGCCCGTCAAAACAACCGAAAAAAAGTGACATGCTTTTCGAAGGACAATATCATGAAGCAGACGGATGGGTTATTTCATCGTGTGTTCAATGAAATTGGTGAAGAATACCCAGACATCCAAAAAGAACACTGGATTGTTGATATCGGAGCGGCAAAGCTCGCCGATACCCCCGAAGCATTTGATGTAATTGTAATGCCGAATTTGTACGGCGACATCCTTTCCGATGTTGCTGCTCAAATTACAGGTTCGGTCGGCATCGCTGGTTCAGCAAACATCGGTGACCATTGTTCTATGTTTGAAGCCATTCACGGTTCTGCACCGGACATCGCAGGGAAGGGCATCGCAAATCCCTCCGGTCTAATTCATGCTTCGGTCATGATGCTCAACCATATTGGTCAAAATGCCATCGCTGAAAAGATTGCCAACGCATGGCTTGCAACCATTGAACAAGGAATGCACACCGCAGATATTTATAAGGAAGGCGTAAGCACACGTAAAGTCAGCACATCTGAATTTACAGAATTGGTTATTTCCAACCTAGGCAACAACCCAAATAGTCTTCCGGTCCGTACATACCCTGAAAGAGCTCCATTCCAATTACCTGTTTACCATCGTAAGGAGGCAGCTAAAAAGGAATTGGTCGGTGTCGACCTTTTTGTTCACTGGCGAGGTGCAAATGCAGCGGATTTAGCAAAAGACCTTGACTCATGTACCTCCGACATTGCGCAACTGAATATGATTACCAACCGTGGAGTTAAAGTATGGCCAAATGGGTTTGAAGAAACATTTTGCACAGATCACTGGCGTTGCAGGTATATGGGAAAAGACAACCTACCCATGAACCATAAGGCAATTGTGGAACTTTTAACGGCTTGTCTAGGGCATGGAATTGATGTGGTCAAGACTGAAAACCTGTATCTTTTTGACGGAAAAGCTTCTTACTCTTTGGGGCAAGGACAATAAGTCGTTCATTTTTTGAAAGAATTGTAACGCCCAATTCAATTGATGGAAACAAAACATTCGGGCGGTTACCGAACAATTTTGAAGAATCGTGGTTTATTTTTAAAATCTACCACATGAAAACGTGCGCAGTCATTGGATCAGGAGTCGCGGGTTTGGCATCCGCCATTCGCATGCAAAACAAAGGGTATCAAGTAACCGTTTTTGAAGCGAATAGCTTCCCCGGAGGCAAACTCTCCACGGAATCGATCAATGGCTTTCGATTCGATATGGGGCCTTCGGTGTTTACCATGCCTCAATTTGCGGATGAATTATTCGAACTCTCTGGAAAAAATCCGAGGGACTATTTTGAATATGAACGGCTTGATCCGGTATATAGGTATTTTTTTGAGGATGGCAGTGTGCTAGACGGTGTAAACGGCAGGGCACCGTATGCACGAGAGATGGCTCAAAAGACTAAAGATAATGCAACAACAGTAAATGAGTACCTGCGAAAAACGGCAGAAATGTACAACCTTACCGACGAGGTGTTTCTTCACAATTCCTTACATAAAAAAAGAAATTTTCTTACTAAGGCTGTTGCAAAAGGGTTATTAAATTTCGGGAAAATTGGTGCATTTGAAACCATGCACAACGCCAACAAACGCCAACTAAAAGATCCAAGACTGGTTCAAATCTTTAACCGATACGCTACATACAACGGTTCTAGTCCATACTTGGCGCCTGCCACCCTGAATGTCATTTCACATGTGGAGATTGAACGAGGTGCGTATTACCCAAGGGGAGGCATGCACTCTATTACCAAAGCACTGGTAAAACTGGCAGAAGACATTGGGGTTGAATTTAAATTCAATAGTAAAATTCACGAGATTATTGTTTCCAATAAACAAGTTAAAGGAATCCGAACCGAAAACGATACGCACGCTTTTCACACAGTGATTAGCAACATGGATGTTTACAATACCTACCACAAACTGCTGCCTAAAGAGACCAAGCCGAGCAAAACATTGAATCAGCCCAAATCCAGTTCGGGAATTATTT
Organism: Crocinitomicaceae bacterium; assembly: GCA_044372835.1. Lineage (GTDB taxonomy): Bacteria > Bacteroidota > Bacteroidia > Flavobacteriales_D > Crocinitomicaceae > M0103. The sequence continues at coordinate 143,449 of JBILRE010000008.1, forward strand.
TTTATTGGGGCATTCGAAAAACATTTGAGCAACTCAAGCTCCACAACATATTATTTGCGAACGATTACGAAGCGGAGTTTGATTGTATGTTCAATAAGAAAGCCATTTACCACGACCCTACCATCTATGTGAATGTAACGTGTAAGAAAACACCAACAGATGCTCCCGAGGGGTGTGAAAATTGGTTTTCATTCGTTAATGTTCCCCATAATTCCGGTCAAGACTGGGATGCGTTTATCAACGAGGCGCGAGAGGCTGTCATTAGAAAAGTGGAACGTATGCTTGGCACGGACATTCGGCCACTCATAGACTGCGAAATTGTTTTTGATCCTCGTGTGATTGAATCTAGGACCTCATCTGCTTTTGGAGCCATTTACGGGAACAGCTCAAATAATAAATTAGCTGCCTTTCTTCGGCATCCCAATTTTTCAAAAAAAATCAGAAACCTCTATTTTTGCGGTGGAAGCGTTCATCCAGGACCAAGTATTCCTCTTTGCTTATTGTCTGCCAAAATTGCAACCGATTCAGTCCCAAGTTAAAGTGCTTCAAACCTAACATGGGAACCTTTTTAACAGCAGAATGGCGAAAATTGGTGATAGCGAACTACACCGTTGATCCAAGCATATTGAAACCTTTTTTACCTGCATTTACACAACTAGATCTATGGAAAGGAAAGTGTTATGTAAGCCTTATCGGTTTTATGTTTTTAAACACCAGGGTCAAAGGATGCCGAATTCCCTACCACATCAACTTTGAAGAAGTCAATTTGCGGTTTTACGTCGTTCACGACAATGGTGTTTCACTCAAAAGAGGCGTGGTTTTCATAAGGGAAATCGTGCCAAAAAGGCTATTAACAGTGGTTGCCAATACCGTTTACGGTGAACATTACGCCACCATGCCAATGAAACACCATTGGAAAACAGAAGGTGCTGAAATGGAGGTTTCGTACCAATGGAAACAGGATAAATGGTACGCGCTATCGGTAAATACCGACCATGTGCCTCAACCAATTCTTGCAGGGAGTGAAGAAGAATTCATAACAGAACACTATTGGGGATACACGAAACTTTCAGATCATAAAACCTCCGAATACGGTGTTGAACATCCACGATGGGAAGTCTACCCCGTCAACAACTATGAAATTGATGTCGACTTTGCAGCACTATATGGAGAAGCATTTGGCGTATTGAACGGCCAGAAACCCGTCTCCGTATTTCTGGCCGAAGGATCTGAAATCAGTGTACTTGGTGGAAACAAAATAACCCGGAAGTAATACAAAACGGAAGCATACCTTGTGTGACCCTCTCTATTGGCAAGATTGCATTTTTAGCATGTTAATTATACAGAACAAAAACACCATAGACAACATAATTTGTTAATTCGCATCCATTCCCTTGGATTATCTAACGCTTTTGTTCCTTAAAACAAATTAGTTTCTTAATTTTGCCGTCCAAATAATGCAATTCCTTACTACTGCCAATCTGAACGGAGCATGGTTTTTTCAAGTTTAACATTCCTCTACATTTTCTTACCGCTCAGTTTATTGTTTCATTACATTACGAAAAACATGACATTCAGGAATGTTTCCCTTGTCGTTTTTTCGTTCATCTTCTACGCTTGGGGGGAGCCACTTTGGATTATTCTCATGCTCTTCAGTTCGTTCTTCGACTATTTCAACGGCTTACTTATTGAGAAATGGCGAAACACCCCCAAATCGAAAATCATGCTGTGGTTTTCCATCTTGGGAAACCTGGCGTTGCTGATGTCGTTTAAATACGGAGGGTTCATCTGGGACAATATCAATTACTGGATTCCGCTTCCTTTTGCACGCCCGACCAATACCCTACCAATTGGTATTTCGTTTTACACATTTCAAACCATCTCGTATTGCGTTGATGTATACAGAGGCGAAGTTAAGGCACAACGGAACCTTATCAGTTTTATGCTCTTCGTAAGCGTATTCCATCAACTAGTCGCAGGACCTATTGTTAGGTACAAAATAGTCGCTGATGAAATCGATAACCGAAAAGTCAACTGGCAGGACATCTCTGAAGGCATCAGTAGGTTTTGTTTTGGTTTGTTCAAAAAAGTTGTCATCGCCAATACAGCAGGGGCACTGGTAGCCAAATACCTGGATGCAGGTTATTACGACCTTTCCAGTTACGAAGCCTGGTTTGGGATCATTATGTTTTCTATACAGATCTATTTTGATTTTTCCGGATACTCCGACATGGCCATTGGACTAGGACGCATGTTTGGTTTTCACTACGGCGAGAATTTCCGTCATCCTTATGCCGCCATTTCCGTGGCCGATTTTTACAAAAGATGGCATATGACACTGGGATCTTTTTTCAGGGATTATGTGTATATCCCTTTGGGCGGAAACAGAAGCAATCAATTAAGGAACATAATGATAGTCTGGTTGCTAACGGGTCTATGGCATGGTGCGAGTTGGAATTTTGTACTTTGGGGTTTCTATTTCGGTTGTATCATGATCGTGGAAAAACTTTTAGAGAAATACCTCAAAAAAACACCCAAATTCATCCGTCATGTCTACACGTTAATTTTAATTGTTTTTAGCCGCGCCATATTTTACTTTGTTGATTTTAGCAAATTGAAGGACTTTATTGGCAAGTTATTCGCCTCTAAAAAACCCATTGGAGATGGCTTTGCAGCCGATGTTTGGGGACACATCTTCTTCTTTGGGTTAGTTGTTTTACTTTGTATTCCATGGGATGAAATCTATAAAAAAGGTTCCAAACCTTATGAGAATGGAACCATCCTATTAAACAATACCCGTCCCGCTTTAAGCCTTATTCTACTTATTCTATGCACCATCATGCTGGTAGACTCAACGTATAACCCATTCATCTATTTCCGTTTTTAAGCCATGGTGCATAAGATTAATGTCGTTTTGTTTTTTGCGGTGATGGCAGCCGGATTTGCTTCGTTTTTCATTATTCCACCGAAGTTAATTTCGCAGGAGGAAAAAAGAAAACTAGCGACCATGCCTAATCTCTCATGGAACGGCTATGTAAAAGGCACGTATGCCGACTCAGTTGATCAATACGTGAACGACCATTTCCCATTCCGACAAAAGCTAGTGGACATTGCGGGTATCATTCAGTACAACTACGGCATTCATTTCAAAAACGAAGAAAAGATCTTCGTAAGCAAAAAACAATCACAAAATAAAAAGCACTCGAATCAGCCTGAAGATTTCGGCGATACGAATATGCGGATGCTGGATGATTTTCAAGAAGCCTACTCAGGAAGTATGCTGATTTTGAACGGAAGTGTCTTTCCACTTAGTGGTGGAAGTCCCAAAATGGGTCGCTCCTTCGCGAAAATGGTCAGCGAATACGCTGAAAAGTTTAAAGGAAGAACAAGGGTGTTTTCCTGTGTAGCGCCTTTGTCATCAGCTTTTATACCCGCTTCAAAGTACAGAGAATACAATTATAAAAACAAAAATACGCTAGAAGCCATTGGAAATTCCTTGACACATGGTGCAATTTTTAGCGATGTGTTCCGCGAATTGAATGCACATTCAAATGAAAAAATGTTCTTCAGTACCGATCATCACTGGAATGCTGTGGGTGCATATTATGCGTATGTGGCGTTCTGTAAATCGGCAGGCTTTACACCTGTTCCAAGGGAGAAAATGACGAAAAAGGTAAAGTACAATTTCGTAGGTTCCCTTTACCGACATACTCGGGATAAATCCGTCTTAAACAACCCTGACACGATGGTTTATTGGGTTCCAAAAGTAGGAACGACCGTTACCCGTTATCCAGCCTCCGGATTTAAAGGGTCCTCTAGTAAACTTTTCTGTGAATCTTGTGAAGGTGGAAATACCTACAGTACATTTATATGTGGCGATATCCCTTTGATTAAAATTCAAACAAACATTAAAAATGGCAGAAAAGCCGCGGTTATTAAAAACTCGATGGGAAATGCCTTTGCCGTATACTTGGTAAGCCATTATGAAGAAATTTACGTGGTGGATTTGCGTTACTCCAGACATAACCTCACCGATATTCTTATTGAAAACGGTGTAGATGACTTAATTTTTGCTGTTGGTATGTACGCCGCAATGAGCAATGGCACAATTAATATGATGCGTAGGTTAGCAACGCAACGCGGTGGCGGCGGTGGAGGAACAAATGGTAACCCTCAAAAACCGGTAAAGAAAAAGAATGGCGACAGTACGGCAGTAGAAACCAACCCCGTGGTTTTACCCGACACATTAAATTAATCGAGGGATGAGGCTGCTGATTTTATTTTCGCTTGGGCTTTTTGGCTTTGGACCAATCTTCGGACAAGACACCTCAACATGCCGACTCCTGGGAATAGATTCAACTTTCGGTTACCTGCAATACTACAGTCCTGAAACAGGAGAAAAACTTAAATCCCTTTTTGAAAACAGCGATCAAGAAAGGGTGGTCATTTTTCATTATGGAGGAAGTCATATTCAAGCAGAAAGACCAACTTCCTATGCGCGAAAATTGCTTCAAAATTCCTACGGAAATGGCGGTAGAGGCCTAATTTTCAACTACGGCGCAGCGAATACCTATTCCTCTATCAATTACGGTTCTACCTTCAAAGGTAAATGGGACTACGCCAAAAGCTTTCAAATGCCACCTAAAATTCCTTTAGGGGTTTGTGGAATGGCGGTAAAAACCACCGAAAAAGGTGCTGAACTTTATTTCAACTTCAAGGAAAAAATCCCTACTGAGAGCTACACCATTCAAGTGTTCACAGACGTCAACCAAAACATGTACGACTTTTCAATAACCATTGATGGCCATTCGCACATATTCAATCAATCAAACGTTAAAAAAACGGAGAATTCGGCTTTCATTGAATTTTCTTATTCAGGTGAAATCCAACAAATAACCTTAAAAACATTAGCCACAGATACAATTGCCAAAGAATTCCGATTTTACGGAATTAATATACAGCAGGCTGAAAACAAGGGAATTGTGTACCATTCCCTGGGCGTTGGTGCCGCACCTTTTCGTTCCGTTTTGTACCTCGACAAATTGCCCGCCCAGGCAAAGACCCTCAACCCAGACATAGTTGTTTTGGATTTTGGAACCAACGATATTCTTTACAATAATGCCATTGACAGCAAGCTGAGCAGTCAAATGTCAAAAGCAATTCGGCAATTTCGTGACATAAACCCCGAAATATTGATTGTCCTAACCTCCGTCCAGGACCTATATTACAAAGGAAAATACATCACTGCCGGACCTTCTTTCAGGGACCTGGTGGATTCCATGGCACGTGCAGAAAACTGCCTTTACTGGAACTGGTACGACCTCTCAGGTGGACTTGGTACCATAAAAACCTGGACTAAAGAAGGGTATTGTTCCAGCGATTGTATCCACCTCACTGCCAAAGGGTATGAATCCAAGGGAACCTGGTTGTATAAATCCATTGAAAACTCGCTTCAATTTATACAAGCACATCCAGAAACGATACTCAGCATTCCGGGAAAAACATACGAACTACCCAAGCCACCCGTTAAGGATACAACCGTACAAAATCAGAACACACTGCAAGGAAATGGCACAAGCCAGACAATTAAAAAAACAACACCTGTGGCAAAAAAGCCACGGACGTATAAGGTAAAATCAGGAGATACACTTTCAGCAATAGCAGGAAAATACCATACAACTATTACAAAGATTAAAAAAGCAAACGGCTTGAAAAGTGACATGATCAAAATCGGGCAAGTATTGAAAATCCCCTATTGATAGCAAAGCCTTGCTGTCAAATTTTCACGTCAAAAACGAAATTATATGCCATGATGTCTGATTTTGGTAATTGGCTTTATCTTTGTCTAGGTTTGAGCGCTTGAAAAAACACATTATGGCAGAAGAACATACTAAAGCAGAACAAGAAGAAACAAATGAGTCATTAGATCAGGCTCAAACAGAAGAAAAGGTGGATGAACCAACGCCTGATGCTGATGCAGAAAGCAAATTCAATGAACTCAATGACCGCTATTTAAGGTTATACGCTGAGTTTGACAATTATCGAAAGAGATCAAATAAAGAAAAAATTGATCTTATCTCTAGCGCATCAGAAAGTGTACTCAAGGCTTTATTGCCCATCATGGACGACTTCGAACGAGCGAACGAAAACAACCAAAATGTGGCGGATGCAGACGCATTGAAAGAAGGATTCCAACTGATTTACACCAAGTTTAAAGGAATAATGGAGAGCAAAGGATTGCATCCCATGAACAGCATCGGTGAAGCTTTCGACAGTGAACTACACGAGGCAGTGGCCAACCTCCCGGCTGAAAAAGAGGAGGACAAAGGCAAAATTCTGCACGATGTTGAAAAAGGCTATTACCTTCATGAAAAGGTTATTCGATACGCCAAGGTCGTTGTAGGACAATAAAACAGAACATGAGTCAAAAAAGAGATTATTACGAGGTACTAGGAATTACTAAAAACGCTGACGAAGGCGAAATAAAAAAAGCCTACCGCAAACTAGCCCTTAAATTTCACCCAGATAAAAATCCTGGCGATGCTTCGGCAGAGGAAAAATTTAAAGAAGCAGCTGAAGCATACGAAGTACTAAGCAACCAACAAAAACGGGCCCAATACGACCGTTTTGGACATGCTGGAATGGGAGGTGCCGGTGGATTTGGTGGAGGTATGAACATGGACGACATCTTCTCCCAGTTTGGTGATATTTTCGGAAGTGCTTTCGGAGGAGGAAGTTTTGGAGGTTCGCGAGGAGGATCCCGAATGGTCAAAGGTTCCAACCTTCGTGTTAAAATGAAACTTACCCTTCAGGAGATCGCAGAAGGTGTAAACAAAAAAATAAAAGTCACCAAAATGGTGAACGCCGATGGGGTTACGTTTAAAAAATGTCCCACCTGTGGTGGTTCTGGTTACGTAACTCGCGTCGCTCAAACCTTTCTTGGTGCCATGCAAACACAATCAGCGTGTCACGTTTGCCAAGGAGTTGGTAAAATGATTGACCAGAAACCTTCCGATACCGATAGCCACGGATTAAAAAAGCAGGAAGATGTCATCGAAATTGACATCCCCGCTGGTGTGGAAGATGGTATGCAACTTAGCGTTACCGGAAAAGGAAATGCAGGTCCCTTCAATGGTGTCCCTGGAGACCTGATTGTGGTGATCGAAGAAATTGAACACGACGACTTACGACGCGACGGTGAGAACCTCCACTATGAAGCATTCGTTAACTTTATTGATGCAGTGCTCGGTGAATCTATTGAGGTTCCTACAGTAAGTGGAAAAGTGAAGATAAAAATCGACCCAGGAACACAAAGCGGAAAAGTATTAAGACTTAAAGGGAAAGGAGTTCCAAATGTACATGGATATGGCACAGGCGATCTTTTCGTTCATATCAATGTTTGGACACCACAGAAAATAAGCAAAGAAGAACGAGAAATCCTAGAGAACCTTAGGGACAGCGAAAACTTCAAACCCCAGCCAGGAAAAAGCGATAAAGGTTTTTTTAACCGCATGAAGGACATGTTTCGATAACCGTTGAAAACATGACTGATTTTCTTCAGCTAGGTAAAAAAGGGAACAATCGATCAGGAAATTACCTGCTTACCTCGGCAATCGTTATGGGGACCTACATCGTCGTTAGTGTGTTACCTTTTTGGCTAGATGCTAACATTACAGGACGATTTCAATTGGAAGAACTCGCAAACCTTTCAAGGCTCTCCAACCTAATTGGCAAAAACCTGTTACTGACCTATTTGCTTTTGCCTTTTTTGGCAACCACTTTGGCACTCCTTTTTTGCATTAAATTCATTCACAATAGGGAAATCCGAACGCTTTTTACTACTCGTGAAAGGTTCGACTGGAAACGATTCTGGTTTGCGTTTTCACTTTGGGGAGCCTTGTTACTTTCCTTTGTGCTCGTTTCTTTTCTGAATGGCGCCCCGCTGAAATGGAATTTTCATCCTTTCGATTTTTTCATACTGGTTTTGGTATCAATTGCACTCGTACCGATTCAAACCACGTGTGAAGAGCTATTTTTTCGTGGTTTTCTGTTTCAATGGCTGGGTCAATTCAACGTTCAGGGTTGGTTCGTGATTTCGCTTACGGGGATTTTCTTTGGTTTGATGCATTACAACAACCCCGAAATCGAAGTGCTTGGCCCCTTTGTGATCCTTTATTATATACTAACTGGCATTTTTCTCAGTACACTCGTGCGTATGGACGACGGACTAGAGTTGAGCATGGGGTATCACGCGGTAAACAACCTGTTCGCAGCTTTAATTCTTACCAACAGTTGGCAAGCATTTCAAACCGACGCCTTGTTCATTGATCCTACCCCACCCTCTTTCGGTTGGGATAACTACGTGACCCTTTTGATTATTCAACCACTTATGCTGTTCGTTTTTTCCAAGAAATACAATTGGACAACTTACAGGGAAAAACTATTCAGTCCGAAATCCTAAAAAATAAATGGAATGACTGCCTTGCGTTCTTTTGGGTAATCTGGAAATTGCCGATGGTACCAGTCGTGATGGTTTTTTGCCCTTGGAATAAGGTTGGCCATCGTCCAAATCATAAAAGAACAAGCCGGTAGGTTCCATGCCATCACTGCGAAACCAACCCATTCCACGATTTCCCCGAACAAGTTAGGACTTGAGATATAATCAAATAAAAAACCACGTGGTATCTTGTACCCTGTCTCGCCTGGTTTCCTGAGGTTAATTAAGGTATTATCTGCCTTGAGATTGATAGCCATTCCGGTAATAAATAAGAAAGCGCCTACTATAAATATTGGGCTTGTTAACCATGCAAATGAATAGGCAGAAGGGTGGGCAAGCTCAGCCAAAAAATACCCATTTAAACCTGCGTTCATCAAATTAAAAACAACCGCATTCAAGGCAATTACCAACGGCATTTTTTTGTCCGTACCCTTAATACGAAGTGGGTAAATCAAGGTACGGTTGGTGTAATGCAACATCCATAGAACGAAAAGAATCCAAACGTACGATTGAAAGGAATAGCTTCCGAAAAATAAAAAATAGCACATAATCAGAAGAGAAGGCAACTCCATAACGAACCAACCCAACTTATTGTTAATCAACACACCCCAGCGGTCGGTGGTATGCCTACCAAATGGAGCGGTAATAAAAAACATGGTAATATGTACCGCTATGGCCAAAGCAATCCAACCATAAGTTATCCAGTACAACGTTTCTGTTGTCATTTAATTAGTTGATTTTGATTCCTTTGCCAATCGAAAAAATCCTTCAACGATTCCTTGAGTGGTCGGACATTATGGTTTAATAACCTTCGGGACTTGCTATTGTTCATTTTCGGATGGCCGTCCTTCAATGCCTTTAACGATTCATAGGTAAATGCAGGTGTCATTTTCCTCCATTTGAAATAAAGCGATGCGGGAGGAACGAGTAGCCATAACAACCAGTGAGGCATAACCCTTTTGGGCATTTTCCTGTTAATCACTCGTCCAATCTCTGTTGTAATATCCACAAAGGTGTAGTACGTTCCACTTAATAAATAAATTTCTTTGTTATGACCCACTTCGATTGCTGAAACAATCGATGCAGAAACGTCTCTTACATCTATCATATCGTATCCTCCGAAGGGAAGAAAAGGCATTTTACCGTTATAGAAATCCATAAGTGCCGCACCCATCAACGAAGGCTTAAAATCATATGGACCTATCACACAGCTAGGCCGCACAATGATGACTTCAAGCGCGTGCTCGGATGCCGCTTTTAACAACCGTTTTTCTCCTTCCGCTTTGGAATAATCATAGGCGGTAGCGCTAGGTGATTTGTATGGCCTTGACTCGTCATAGGGTTCGCTGTGTGGAAGCTCGGTTACAGCATGAACGCTGCTGACATGAACAATGCGCTGCACTTCAGAGTGAAGGCATGCCTCAATGAGGTTCTCAACACCATGTACATTTGTTTGGAAGACCCTCCCGCCTTGACTGCCACTAATGCTTACAAGCGCTGCGCAGTTAACCACCACTTGGCAGCCTTTTAATAGGTCCGTTAATAATGGCTTATCCAACACATCGCCTTGTACCTTTTCGATATCAAGATCTGCCAATGCCCGCAGATCACTTCGATAAATCCCTCGAACAATAGCCCCTTTTTCCTTGAGTGCCCTGCAAACCACATTTCCGATGTGACCACTTGCACCTGTTACTGCAATACGAAGACCTAACACATCCATTGAACAAACAACTACGAATTCCTGAAACGTAAATCTACGTAATCTTTTTACTGCTTATCACGGAATCTGCCATCCCCTTCTTAAAATGATCGCTATCTATCAGTTATTTCGAGTGACTTTTGCTTCACAAACAAAAAAACACAACATATTATGAAACCTTCAACCTTATTTTTCTCTTTTTTCATGTTACTAGGAGCTAGTAATGGCCTTTTCGCACAGACCATTTCGGTCAACCCAACAACGGTCAACCCAACGTGCCATAATGGAACCAACGGCAAGGTGATGTTGGATCTTTCAGGCGGGATAAGTCCTTATTCCGTTAATGGCGTTGCATTGGCATCGAATAACTTCTTAGAAATCAATTTAACCGGTGGAGCTTATACGTACACCATAGTAGATGCTGAAAACAATCAGATGGAAGTGTCCGTAACGCTTATAAATCCACAACCACTTGTTGTCAATGCTTTCCTGAGACATGTCACTGTTTACAATGGCAACAATGGACTGATTGACCTTACGTTAAATGAAGAGGCTACCTACCACTGGACATCGGCCAACGGGAATACTGTAGTGGTTTCCGATCAGGATCAAGACAACTTGAGAGCGGGAAAATACTCCGTAAAGATTGCGGCATTAGAAACGGGATGCATCGAAAAAAGAACCTATGAAATAGTTCAGCCTAATGGATTGTTATTTGAATCTTCATACGATCCGATAGAAACTTCCTTTGCAGGAAATTCCGAAACAAATGGCATGGTGATTTATCCAAATCCTTCCAGCGGACCGGTACATCTAAAGGCCGATAAAAACCTAATTGAAACCAAAGTGGTAAACGACATGGGGATCGTTGTTTTTCAACAAACCAACACCATTGAAGGAAGCATCGAACAGTTGAACCTTCAACCGGGAATGTATACAGTCATCAGCACCAACGAAAAAGGAATCAGCAATTCTCAACGACTGAGCATTCGTTAAGACTGCCAAACACATTTTGCACTAAAGGCTGTTTCGAAAGAAACGGCCTTTTTATTGTCCCAAACGAAATGTGTCATTCGTTCGTAGCTCAACGATACCATCACCAAGCCGCTTTCGACTGCCTTTTAACAGCATTTAATCCTTTCAGTTCTACCACTTGTCCATTGTTTTTTCGAACCAAGGTTTTATCCGAAACGGGTCCCCCGGGATAAAAGACCCTCACATTGGAGGCCAACACCTTCTCTCCGGCCAGTGGCACTAATTTTTCTGCAACACTCTTTCCTCCCATTTTAGTTGGAAGGGCAGTGCGGCATCCTCCGACCACATTGATGACCGAAGAGGAACTAAATGCCTCTGGTACTAGTCTGTTAATTAGTAAGTGCTTACTTATTAATTTATTCCAAAAAAAACCATTAATATACCCCATCTCCAAATGCCCAAGGGTGGAATGACCGAAATAATAGAAGTAGCGAACCTTTTGAAGGGTATCACCTAACGACCGTCGGTTAACATCAGAAACGAACGCTTTATTGTTTTTTATTAATACGACTTCTATGGCATGTGATTTTGCACTGTCGATATACACTTGCAGTAAGCTATCGTTGTATCCTCCTCGCTTTTCATTGCCCGAATTAAATACATACCAAACTACTTTTTCTCCTGCAGAACTCTTTTTTTGTAACCGTTGGCACCTATCCAAACCGTTTTCCAAAAAATGTTTTTGATTGTTGTGAGGACCAGGTTGACCACTTAAAACAATACCATCACGGGAAAAAGACATTTGTGGCAGTGCAAGGTAAAGAACGATTCCAATCCATACATGTATTCTTTTTTTCATTCCTTTCGTTTTCAGCCCAAATGTAGCACTCCAAACCCATATAAACGCTACTTCCGTAAAGGAAACCACGTTTAAGTGAACGTACTTCTACGTAAAATACGTGCATGTGAATACTGAAAAGTAAGGTTGAGTGGTACAGATTTCTTTGCATTCGACACCTATCATCACATCTTTGCCTCAAGAAACAACAGAATAATAACTCTTTAAACATAAAAACATGAAAACAACAACCCTTACCCTCGCAACCGTAGCAAGTTTAATCTCTGGATCTTTATTCGCTCAAGACTTACAACTTAACCTAAACACCTTCAATCCTATTTGCCATAACGATGCAACCGGAAAAGCGGAACTCTTTATTTCTGGTGGTGCCCTTCCTTACTTCGTGAATGGCATCGAACTAGATGGGGATGTGTACACCTTGAATGAGTTGGAAGCAGGCCAATACAATTTGATCGTTTCAGACGCAAACAACGAATCAAGCACCTTGAGCTTTTCCATCATCAACCCTGAACCGATTAATGTACATGCACTGGTTTCTCATGTAACGACCTATGGTGGTGGAGATGGAAAAATACAGGTTTCAGTTGGTCAACCCGCGACTTACCTATGGACATCGCAAACGACTGAAATTTCGAATGAAACAGCTGAAGACCAA
>JBILRE010000017.1:0-58711 GCA_044372835.1 Crocinitomicaceae bacterium
TTTGTGTGTATTACGTAGTTCCTTTATACTATCGCGATTGATTAAAAGGCCTCTCCACCTTGGTATGCCTTGGACGTTGTCCATTGAACCAACCACCGCTTGTAACTTAGGATGTCCAGAATGTCCGAGTGGATTAAAACAATTTAGCAGACCTACAGGAAAGCTGAACATAGAACAGCATCGGCTCCTCCTTGAAAAAATTCCAAAATCGGTCTTTTACATTAATTATTACTTTCAGGGTGAGCCTTTTCTTAATCCCGATTTTTTAGCGCTTATTTCCCAAGCTAAACAAAAACGACTCTTTACTTCTACCTCGACGAATGCCCATTTTATCGATGCGCATAAGGCCAAAGAAATTGTTCAATCCGGACTTGATCAACTCATTATTTCCATTGATGGGCTAACACAAAAAACCTACGAAGCTTACCGGAAAAATGGCCAATTGAAAAAAGTAATGGAGGCAACTGAACACCTCCTTTCAGCCAAAAGAGAACTTAATAGCCAAACACCATACCTTATTTTTCAGTTTTTAGCTGTTAAGGCGAACGAACATGAAATACCAGAAATTCACCGTTTGGGTAGAGAATTAAGGATCGATGAGGTTCGTGTAAAAACAGCGCAATTGTATGATTACGAACATGGTAACTCGTTGATGCCTAGCAACGAAAAATACGCTCGGTACAAACGAAACAAAGATGGTACGTATTCGCTAAAATACAAGACTGGCAATTATTGTTGGCGCATGTGGGGTGGTTGTGTACTTACCTGGGATGAACGTGTTGTACCTTGCTGTTTCGATAAAGATGCGCACCACCAGTTAGGTCAACTTTCAACTAATAGCTTTGCTCACATATGGAGAGGCAAAACGTACAAACAGTTCAGAAAACAATTGTTCACGAATAGAAAAGAAATCGATATTTGCCGTAATTGTAGTGAAGGGGCGAAGGTATGGGCGAATTAAAATCATAGGACGGTTACTTTTTAACTACCTTTATTCAATGACCGAATCAACAAATACCAAACATCCATTTACCACATACCAACGCCTGATCATTCTACTGCTAACGCTTACGCAATTCACGGTGGTGTTAGATTTCATGATCATGTCACCTTTGGGAGACATCCTAATTAAACGCCTGAATATCTCGCCTAGCGAATTTAGTATACTTGTTTCAAGTTATGCCATTGCGGCGGGCGTTTCAGGTTTTCTTACTGCAGGCTTTGCCGATCGCTTTGATAGGAAAAAAATCCTGTTATTCTTCTATTCCGGGTTTATTTTGGGAACCCTTTTCTGTGCACTGGCCGAGAGCTATGAGTCTTTGCTTCTAGCCCGAATTTTCACAGGTATTTTTGGTGGTGTCATGTCCTCCATTTCCATGGCGATTGTTACTGATCTTTTCAATATGAATCAACGGGGCAGGGTCATGGGTTTTCTGCAGATGGGCTTTGGTTTAAGTCAGGTTCTTGGCATCCCAATAAGTTTATACCTAGCGACCATTTGGAATTGGCAAGCGCCTTTCTACCTTGTCGTTGGAATGGGAATTTTGGTATTCGTTGGCTTGATCATGGGTTTAAAACCCGTTGATAGCCACCTCGGATTAGCGAAAAAAAAGAGGAATGCTTTTCACCACATGATCGGCACCTTGCGGAACGTAAACTACCGGACAGGATTTATAGCCACGGCTTTCTTATCTCTAGGAGGTTACCTGCTCATGCCTTGGGGAAGCACTTTTGCTGTCAATAACATTGGCATTGCGCAATCGGACCTTCCTCTTTTATTTATGGCAGTGGGCATCGCAACATTCGCCATTATGCCTTTTATTGGTTCATTAAGCGATAGAATGAACAAATTTCATGTTTTTACAGCCTCCTCCATACTTATGATCGCCATTATTTTAGTGTATGTGCATCTTTCGGAGGTTAACCTATTTATGTTAATTGGTGTACAGGTAATCATGATGTGTGGCATAATGGCAAGGATGGTGCCCGCACAAGCATTAAACTCAGCTATACCAGCACCTGAGGACAGAGGAGCATTTATGAGCATCAACGCTTCTCTTCAACAGCTAGCAGGTGGAATCGCCGCATTTATTGGTGGGTTGATTGTCCATCAGGAGTCAAAAACAAGTCCATTGGATCACTTTGATTTGCTCGGATACCTCGTGGTAGCCATTATTCTCCTAAACATTGTATTTGTCCGCCGTGTGTACCTTTTTGTATCCGGGGAAAGAAAGAATTAGATTTTCTTGTATTCCACGTCATAGACCACCTCATAATTATCAGGAAAGGCGGGAACGAGAACGTAATTTTCCACGTATACTTTAGTCCAACAGTCTTCACAATAGGTTGCCACAATAGAATAAACCACCTTATCTAGGTCATGGTCTATGGTCACTTTTCGTTCAAACGATGCGGTGCATGAAACGTTGGTTGGGCAACATAAGATTTTATACATACCATAATTCACATTCGTCCTTGGACTGTTGTTGAAACTTATCTGAAAATCATTGGCATATTTATGGTTCGCATCAATAACCAAATCATCTCCCATATTTCCAGTCATGGAACCGCTGGTTGGGTAAATGACCACATTTTCGATTATTTCTCCCTGGTTGGAATCCTTTGCTGGAATATCACATTTTTTAGTGCATGAGAACAGACCTAAAGAAAATAGGCATACCGTAATGAAAAGAAGATTCCTTGATAAGTTCATATTCCCGTATTTTAGTTGATGAGTAGCATTGGTTTCTTTATATCAGTTAAATATGGATTTCTGTCGATATTTAACTGACGCTCAAATATATATTTTTTTCTTAATTATTTAAAATTATTTTTTTCTCAGCTCGAAATTCTGCCCGAGGTACACCCTTCTCACTTGTTCATCAGCAGCAAGTTCTTCCGCTGAACCGGATTTTAAGATACTGCCTTCAAAAAGTAAATAAGCCCGGTCTGTGATGGAAAGGGTTTCCTGCACATTATGATCGGTTATCAGAACCCCAATGTTTCTTTTTTTCAGGTCCCAAATAATGCTTTGGATGTCTTCAACGGCAATCGGGTCAACTCCTGCAAAAGGTTCATCCAGGAGTACAAACTTGGGGTTGGTCGCCAATGCCCTGGCAATTTCAGTTCTTCTTTTTTCACCTCCAGACAAGCGATTACCCAAGTTTTTCCGAACATGTTCCAAGGAGAATTCACTCAATAACTCTTCCAATTTGTCTTTTCGTTCGGCTTTGGAAAGGGGTGTCATCTCCAAAATGGCCATGATATTATCTTCTACTGAAAGTTGACGAAAAACAGAAACTTCTTGTGGCAGGTAACCGATACCAAGTTGCGCGCGCTTAAACATTGGGAGCCGTGTAATTTCAGTATCGTCGAGAAAGACTTTTCCCATGTCTGGTTTCACCAAACCTACGATCATATAAAAAGAAGTCGTTTTTCCGGCACCATTTGGACCGAGCAATCCCACGATTTCACCCTGCTCCACCTCTATGCTCACGCCCTTCACCACCTCGCGGCCCTTGTACGATTTTTTAATGTCCTTGGTGTAAAGCTTCACTTTGCCAAAATTACAAATTAAATGACCATCGTGCTCTGACGCCAACAGGCGAAATGCCTTGATCAAGGTGTGTTAGCCGCCAAACGACATCAATACGAATTACTTTGAGGATATTTTCAATCCCAACTGTCGCCTCTGCGTATGGAATTTTTCCAAATTGACGGGTATCCGCAGGCAATTCCATTTCAGCATAATGCCGCTCACTTATTGCTCCGTATGTTATCCTTGCGGAAGAAACCAAGCGCAGTTTAAGTTTGTTTATCAATGGTATACGGTCGAAAAACAACCCTTCCCAATGGTTCTCGATAAAACCTCCCACATAGCGATCTGAAACGAACTCAAAAAAGTTCAATTTATTAAAGGCGTTTGTCATCAACCAATAAGATTGATTCGCTTCATGCACTTTTAAGAATGGGTAACCTGCAACCCCGAATACATATCCGGCATTCAAACCGTACCTCATCCTGCCAAGAAAACCGATGGGGCGGTTATGTTCCATTTGACACTCGATTTTCTGGTAATTGTAATTTCCACCAAACAGTCCTTTAATGCCGAAAATACCTTGAACCGACAATATCGGGTACCTTGAACCGACAGATGAGCGATCGAATGAGCCACCAATAAACTCTTCGTCTTTGGCCCAGCGAAAACGAGCAATAATTTCACTGGTTCGAATGGTTTCAATAGTGTCATAACCATTTGTAAGCGGGTTTTTTCGCAAATAATTCGCCTCGCCTAAAGCAGTGAACTCCTTCCATTCAAAACCCGCGTATAAAATGATGTCTTTTTTTACGTCTTTCTCCAGGTTTATTCCAGCTCGCTGTACAAAAGTGAGTTTATCAAGCGGTGCAGTGTTTAATAACGTTCCAAACGTCGTTCCAACGGACGCGGCAGTGGGAGAAAGACCTATCTGTTCAATGTCGTAATTGTAATACCCCACCAACATTCCTCTTTTTTTGGGGCTAATGTTGTAACGCAACCGTGCGCCATATTTTATGCGCTCGTCACCAAATCCGTAAGCTACCCTTCCCCCTATTTCAAAACGGCGTGAAAAGTCATTCGAAGTGCGTAAGGCAAGGGCCATTCGAAATTTCTCAACTGGATTAACCGAAACCAGGCTGGTAGCACTTCCAATTTCAAGCTTTCCAACGGGATAATATCCCGTGGTGGCCATATAAGTCAATTTTTCGAGGCGATTGAAAAACGGAATATGCTCCAAGGAGTCGATCATTTCTTCGATGCCTTGTTCCTGTTTTCCTAAAGGTTCATGGCGGTGCACTTCCCAATAGGTATCCGTTCTTGTCTTTGCGCTGTCTGCAAATTCTACCTTGGCATCATCGTCAAAAGCGATGGCATTTTCGGGTTGATTGATTTTGAAATACTTTCTAGTGGCGGTCTTTCTGCCAAAAGCACCATATATCGCTGTTTTCCGGGTGAATTTCAAATCAACGATGAGCTTTTCTTTGGTGAGCATCCAAACCTCTTTTTCCACCTGATCAAAATGATGCTCAAAGTAGAGGTTCTGTACATAATTTATGTTGGCGTTGGGAGAAATGCTTGCTTTGAATAATTTGACCGCATACGTCGTATCGTTTATCCACATTTCGCCTTCGAATGTCATGTCTCCAGTACGTTTAGGCACGAAACGAAGTTTGTAGCACCACTGCGCATCAATAAAGGCAGAATCTTCCAGGTAAAAACGGTAGAAATTTCGGGCGGTGTTGGAAACAGGGCTAATAAAAGAACGGTTTAAAAAATTGATGTTATTATCATATACATTGATATCAAAGTACATTTCGCCCAAAAACTGGTTAAACTGAAGGTTATCGATACCTGTGACCCTGGTCGCCTCTACTTTTTCGTGTTTTTTCCTTGGGTTGTTTTGGTAATGAAACCGAGAGATTGTCTCACTAAGCAAAGCGGGCAAATAGGTGCCATTGGTATCGGTTGAATCCAAGTAATCCATAATGACATCCAGGCGTTTTACCAACCCCCTATCGGTGAATTTATCTCCAATGTTATTTAGATCAAGCTGAATTTTATTGTAGAGCTCGTAGGAATAGTTATTGAGTTTTTCTTTATTGTTCGCATCCTTGTGAGCAATGACCTTCTTATGTAAGCGGGTGGACGGAAATTCATCTGGTGGTTTGATTACCACCTCCGGAATCTCAGATAAACGTGTCATCATTTTTACATTGATTTCTTGGCGCTTGTCTTTCTCTACGGCTGCGCTGAACGTCAAAAACCCATTGCATGAAAAAACCAAAGAATCGGTTGGATAGTAGGTGGAAAGTTGAAACGCGCCAAGTGTATCGGTCATGGTGCCGATTTTGGAATCCCTGAATTGAATTTTCACAAAGGGAAGTGGTTGACCTGTAGCGCCATCCCAAACAAGTCCAGTAATGGTTGTTTGTTGGGCCAATGACGTTTGCGAAAGGAGAGAACCAAATAGCACCGAAAGAATCAGCAATCTCAACATAGCTGGGATGAAGAAAAAATCAAGACTTAGGGTCGCTTGCAACCGGAAGTTCATGAGCATTGGTTTTAGCTGTTATCAGGTTTTTTTCCACCCGAACAGCGACCAATATACCAATTTCATATAAAATAATGATAGGAATGGCAACGATTACCTGTGAAATGACATCAGGCGGCGTTATTGCCGCCGCCAATATCAACACCACTACAATGGCATGTCGGCGATAGGTCCGTAAAAAGGCAGGTGTGATTACGCCTAACTGGGTGAAAATGTAAGAAACAACAGGTAAAAGAAAAAGCAAGCCCGTGTACAAAATAGTAGAGAAAATAGTACTCAGGTAGGAATTGATGGTAAAAATATTATTCACGGTTGTGCTTATTTGATAGGTCCCAAAAAACTGCACGGTTAATGGCGCAATAATATAATAACCGAAAAGAATACCTATAAAGAACAGCATACTTACATAAAACACCAGTCCTTTTACCACTTGCAATTCATTGACTTTCAATCCAGGCTTAATAAATTGCCATAGTTGAAAAAATATGTAGGGAAAGGAAAGAACGAATCCGCCCATTATACTCATGGACAGTGCATAACTGAACTGCCCCGACATGGTGGTGCTTTGAAATTGAACAGGAATGTCTTTGATGCAGACGTCAAACCATTGACACATCATTTGGAAAGTAATGAAGTCTGCTTTTCGCATGTCCAGAAAAATGGTGTTCAAAATCCATTCTTGATAGGTAAAGAGGACACAGGCAATGATAAAAATTGCAGCTGCAACCCGGACTAATCGCCATCGAAGTTCTTCGAGGTGATCAAGAAATGACATGTTCTTATCGTCTTTCGTTTCGCTCATGAGAAAGTGCGATGTAAAGGTAACGATTCGGCGTTAAATGGGACGCACTCAATGCAATATAAAGCGGTCGATAGAGGTCCTTTTTGCCTTTCAAACAGAAAAAGCATTTTATTATTGTTGAAATGCACCCAACTGAGATGAAATGATTAATTTAGGTAATGGATTTGCAAGAAATGGGTACAACTGAACTAAAATTGGCACTTAGAAACTATTTTGGTTTTGACCATTTCAAAGGCAATCAGGAAGCCATCATTCAGAACCTACTCAGTGGAAAGAACACATTCGTTATCATGCCCACAGGTGGGGGGAAATCCATGTGTTACCAATTGCCTGCTGTCATTTCCTCCGGAACAGCTATCGTGGTATCCCCATTGATTGCTTTAATGAAGAATCAGGTGGATGCCTTGCGTCATGTGAGTGACAATGGGAGCATCGCACATTTTTTGAACTCTTCGTTATCCAAAACAGAAGCTGCAACGGTCCGAAAAGACATTCAAGACGGTCATACCAAGTTGCTTTACGTAGCTCCGGAATCCTTGACCAAAAAGGAAAATATTGATTTTCTAACCTCGGTGAACATTTCTTTCTTCGCAATTGATGAGGCCCATTGCATTTCAGAGTGGGGGCATGATTTCCGACCCGAATACCGTCGTTTGCGTGAAATTTTCGAGAAAATTTCTAACGTTCCAATCATTGCGCTTACCGCCACAGCTACTCCGAAGGTTCAATACGATATCCAAAAAAACCTCAATATGCTGGATGCCGTGGTTTTTAAGTCCTCTTTTAACCGGGATAACCTGCACTACGAAATTCGTCCGAAAAGGGAGGTGGAAAAACAAATCATCCGATACATCCGCACGCAAGCCGGTAAAAGCGGTATCATTTATTGCCTTAGCCGAAAAAAAGTAGAAGAACTTGCCGAAATCCTTCAGGTAAATGGCATCAATGCCTTGGCTTACCACGCAGGATTGGACGCAACCACCCGCGCAAGGCACCAAGACATGTTCCTAATGGAACAAGCAGAGGTGATTGTTGCCACCATTGCGTTTGGAATGGGGATTGATAAACCGGATGTTCGCTATGTCATCCACCATGATATTCCCAAGTCCATTGAAAGTTACTACCAAGAAACAGGCCGGGCAGGTCGGGATGGAGGCGAAGGAGAATGCATTGCTTTTTATAGTTACAAAGACATCGAAAAGCTGGAAAAATTCTTACAAGGAAAACCGGTAGCGGAACAAGAAGTAGGTCGTCAATTGCTTCACGAAATTGTTTCATATGCTGAAACATCCGTTTGCCGAAGGAAATTTATCCTTCATTATTTCGGTGAAACCTTTGATGAAACAAATTGCAATGCTTTTTGTGACAATTGTAAGAACCCCAAAGAACGCCGCGAAGGAAAAGAATTCGTGGTAATGCTATTGAATGCCATTAAGGACCTTCAAGAAATGCAAAAATCAAAGCATTATTGCGCGTACCTTTCTGGGCATATTACCTCCGACATTAAATCGTACAAGCATCACCTTCTTCAGGGATTTGGCGTGGGCAAAGAGAAAGACGAACATTTCTGGAATGCCGTGATCAGGCAGGTTACCGTGGCGGGATTAGTATACAAAGATGTAGAGACCTATGGAACATTGAAGCTTTCAGAAGCGGGAAGGCAATTTATGGTCAATCCAACCTCGTTTTTACTCATTAAGGAACACGATTTCTCGAATACCGACGACGAAGACACGAATATAAATAATGCAAAAGGAGGTGTTTTTGACGAAACTTTATACACCATGTTGATGGACCTTCGCAAAAGCCTTTCGAAAGACCTAGGTATCCCACCTTTCGTTATTTTTCAAGAACCGTCGATGAAAGACATGTGCTTTCAATACCCAATAACTATTGATGAATTGACGAACATTCAAGGCGTGGGGCAGGGAAAGGCTAAGAGGTACGGAGAGCCATTTATTGCGCTGATTGCTCATTACGTGGAGGACAACAACATAGAGCGTCCACAAGACATGGTTGTCAAATCCCTTG
The DNA here is from genome assembly GCA_044372835.1 of Crocinitomicaceae bacterium. Classification (GTDB taxonomy): domain Bacteria; phylum Bacteroidota; class Bacteroidia; order Flavobacteriales_D; family Crocinitomicaceae; genus M0103. Next base: position 8,923 of record JBILRE010000017.1, read on the forward strand.
TTAACAAATCTGGACTGAAAGTTCAGCTCATACAAAACATCGACCGCAAACTTCCCTTAGACGACATCGGGCGATCACAGGGAAAAACCATGAATGAACTGATTGATGAAATTGAAGCCATCGTTTCCTCTGGAACACGGGTGAACATCAATTACTATATTGACAACATCCTGGACAAAGAATACCAAGAGGAAATCTATGGTTACTTCAGCGAGGCTGAAACAGACGATCTTACGGAAGCATACCACGAATTCGATGGCGAATACAGCGAAGAAGAACTGCGCTTAATGCGTATTAAGTTCATGAGCGAAATGGCCAACTAGTATACAAGTAGCTCATTTTACCTTCCTAAATAAAAACGTATGGATTCTGCCCAAAGAATCGCTTCCTTCCAGCTGTAAATCGGTTTTATTTAGGGTTAGAATGCGGCAAGGTGATCCCAATGCGGGGCTGCCAGAGGAAGTTGTCAAGCTCAATTCCGGAAATCCTTGTTCATAACTTACTAAGAAGGTGCCACTTTCATCCCTCACCATCACAGCGCCATTAACCGTTTGGTTCAGTTGAAAAAGGTAGGTTTTATCTGACGTTTCTGTTTGTAAATCAGAAAAAAACAAGGCACCTTCTCCCGAACCGATATAGGACATTCCATTCGAAACGGTCAACTTGTAAGAAGTTAATTGCCATTCCCCACTCAATTTAGTTGAAGTACTGGTCGCTTTATCGCAAGCAAACAGGAGCAATGCACCCAGCGCAGCTAATAATAGGTAATTTCTCATTCGCACAAAGCAATTAAACACATCATTTCAACGCCCCGAATGAGTGCTTTCTCATCGATATTAAACCTTGGGTGGTGCAAGCCGTAGATGATCCCTTTCTCCTCGTTTCGAACACCAATACGGTAAAAACAAATTGGCACATGGGCTCCATAAAAGGCGAAATCTTCTGATGTCAATCGGATAGGCAAATCAATTACCAACTCTTTACCAAGAAAGGCAATTGCTTCTGACCTCAATTTGGTTGTAGTAAGAGGATCGTTTACCAAACAAGGGTAACCACGGCTTATGTCGAGCTCTGCACGGGCACCTCTTCCTTCCACAGTGGTGTGAATATAATCGGACATAAGGGCTATGGCATCGTTTCTCCAATGTTCATCCATGGTTCTAAACGTTCCTTTGATGTGCACTTCATCAGGAATGACATTGGTTGCTCCTCGGCCTTCAAAATGGCCAAAACTCAATACATAAGGGATATTCGGGTTTCTGCTTCGGTTCACCAAATCGGGCAAATCCAATACCAATCGAGCGCCAATCGCAATGGGATCGATGCACTTGTGCGGTGTGGCAGCGTGTCCTCCCTTGCCTTTAATAGTAAGGTGAATTTCGTCGCAAGAAGCCATATATAATCCTGATGCAAAACCCACTTCACCAGCATCTAAATCTGGAAAAACATGCAAGGCATACATACGCTCCACTGTTGGATTTTGCAATACATTATCAGCTATCATAAGGGTTGCCCCACCCGGATTTTTCTCCTCACCCGGCTGAAAAATCAATTTGACCGGTTTGGGCAATAACCTTCGGTGGGAATGCAACAATTCAGCAGTGGCCAATAAAACAGCGGTATGTGCATCGTGTCCACAGGCATGCATCACCCCGGCGACTTTTGATTTATAGCTTACTTCGTTTTGCTCCGTTATAGGCAAAGCATCCAGGTCTGCACGCAACGCAATGCAAGCCATACCTTCGTGATGGTGATCTGATTTAATGAGTGCGGTAACACCCGTTTTTCCAACCTTGGTTTGATGCGGAATACCCAATTCCGTTAGAACAGAACTGACATAATTCATCGTTTCTACTTCGCCATAAGATAATTCTGGATTGGCGTGTAAATACCTTCTGTGATGAACAACACGTTCAAATAGGCCTTCCGATTCCTTGCGAATCAACGCATAAAGAAAAGACTTCGAAGGTTTTTCTGTCGTTGGTGAATCCATGACGGCTAATGAACAATTGAAGCTAAATTACGCATTTAATCTTACTCTACCATCAAGTTGCATCCACGGATATCCGCAGTATCAAAACGCCCCATAAGTTGAAAACCATGGCCTTCCATTCGCGCAAGGTCTTGGGTAGCAATAAAACTGCAACTATACATATTGGCGAGATCGATTACATTCAATCCACCGGTTTTTCCAATTGCCTCCAGCTCAAAGGGGTCGTTTGTTTCCCGAATAAGCACTTTCATCCAAGGAGGCGTTTGAAATACAAGGTCGTTGCCTAGACTATAGGCTTGTGAGAGCATTTCCGTCATTCCATACTCAGAATACACTTTTTTAACACCTGTTCCCGACTTTAACTTGGAATGAAGTGCTGCTTTGGATAACTCACCTCGACGCCCCTTCATTCCACCTGTTTCAATAAGAACCGCTTCAGGCAATTGAACATTCAAGTAGGCTAGGTCCAACAACGCATACGAAACACCAATCAGCACGACTTGTTTTCCCAATTCCACTGCCCGTTCATAACGACTAAGCACTTCATTAGGATCCTCCAAGACAAAACCAGACAGGGGTTGCTTGGTTTGTAAAATGAGCTCGTTCACCATATATACAAGGCTTGAATGGCCTTGTTCAAGGTAATTCGGAAGCAAGGCAAGAATAACTTGGTTGGATGGCTTGCCAATGAATTGCTCGTAGCCGTTTGTAAACGATTTCTTATATAACTGCGGATCGAGCACGAGGTGTTGACTGCGACTGATTTGGGTGGTTCCACTGCTTAAAAACGTAAGGCAATTCGGATCTTTTTCACCTGAAATGATTTCATGGTTTTTGAAAAGTTCAATCGGTAGGCATGGAATTTCAGAATAGTGCTTAGGACGATTCTTACCTAGCGACGTCACATAGCTCCCATAAACAGATGAATGCGCTACTTGAAAGGCAAAAATAGCCAATGCCAATTCATTAAAATCGTTTTCATCCCGAATGGAAAAAATCGCTTCGAAGCGCATCACTGTCTCAATGGTTGACCGCCTTTATTTCGTCTGGATTGTGCTCATGGCGGAATAAGACAGCGAATAACACGGCAATTACCAACGCATAAAGCGCGAAGGTGATCCAAATCGCAGGCCAGTCCTTGAATTCCAAAGCAGTTGAAAAGGTACCCTTGGCATTTATGGACAAGTCCTTCGTTTTATCGAGGAAAATCTTGCTTTTTTCCGTAATGCCCAAATAGGTAGTAAGCGCTTTGACATTCGTAATTTTTATGGTGAAATACTGGGTAATGACCGCTGCGCTTACATAGCTGCCAAGAATGGCACCTACCCCGTTAGTCATCATCATAAACAAGCCTTGTGCACTGGAACGGATGCTTGGTTCGGTGTTAGTTTCCACGAAAAGTGACCCTGAAATATTAAAGAAATCGAAGGCCATACCGTACACAATGCAGGATACAATAATCATCCAGAGTCCATCCGCAGGGTTTCCGTATGCCAAAAGTCCAAAACGTAATACCCAAGCAAGCATACTAATTAGCATCACGTATTTGATTCCAAATTTCTTCAGGAAAAAGGGTATCGCCAGTATGAAAATGGTCTCTGAAATTTGGGAAATAGACATTATAATGGTGCTGTATTTTACAATAAGGGAATTGCTATAAGCGCCGAACTGTCCAAATTCAGAAATGTAGCCATCGCCGTACATATTTGTTAATTGCAACGCGGCACCAAGAAAAAGTGAAAACAAAAAGAAAAGCAACATTTTGTAGTTTGCAAATAATTTGAAAGCGTCGAGGCCCATTACTTGGTAAAAATTCCCTTTACTGCTTCGCGAAGGTTCGCAGGGAGGAAGGGTAAACGAATAGAGTCCAAGTAAAATGGCTGAGCCTCCGGCAATGAAAAATTGGTTGGCGGACGCTTTATTACCGGTGAGGTTCACAAACCACATGGCAGCGATGAATCCGATGGTTCCCCAGACACGTATTGGAGGAAAGGTCTTTACAACATCGAGGTCGTTTCGTTTCAAAATGGAGTAGGCGACAGAATTGGATAGCGCGATGGTAGGCATATAGCATAACATAGCTGCAAAGATGACCCAATAAAAAGAATTTGCCTGATCCACAAAGGGAAGGTAACAAAGAATAGCCCCACCAACAAGATGTAAAACACCGTACAAGCGTTCGGCATTGATCCATTTATCTGCGGCAATTCCGGCAAGCGTTGGCATAAACAGCGCAGAAAGCCCGAGTGTTGTGAACACCGCTCCAAACTGAACGCCATCCCAACCTTTTGTTTCAAACCAATAATTATAAATAGTTATGAGCCAAGATCCCCAAATGAAGAACTGCAGAAAGCTCATGAAAATGAGTCTGTTTTTAATGGTTAATGTCATAGGAGGGTATTATTTAGTTCTTCGGTTTAGCTCATCCCTTATTTTGGAAGCGAGTTCATAATCCTCGCTATCAAGTGCATCTTGCAACTGTGTTTCGAGTTCGCTCTCATCCATAAGTTCAAGTACTTGCTCGTCCGTAGGATGCTCTTCCTCGTTTTCGACTTCCTCCTCTGTATGAGCGATCGGTTCTACCTCTCCTTCTTCATTCATCATGGAACCGGCCGTGGAGAGAATAAATTCAAAGGTATAAATCGGGCAGTTAAATCGCACACCAATCGCAATAGCATCTGAAGTACGGGCATCTATTTCGGCGGTCACTCCGTCTTGCTCACAAATAATTTTTGCATAAAAAATTCCCTCTTTCAGGTCGTAAATGATTACTTCATGAAACTCAATGGCGAACGCTTGCCCCAGGGATTTGAAAAGGTCATGTGTTAGAGGGCGCGTGGGGGTCATTTTCTCCAACTGGATGGCGATGGCTTGGGCTTCGAATCCACCAATAATGATAGGCAATTGTCGTTTACCACCTGCCTCTACCAACACCAGGGCATAAGCTCCGGTTTGTGTTTGGCTGTATGACAAGCCGGCTATTTCCAGTTTAATCTTCTCCATTACAATGCAGTACGTAGCACCTCCGATGAACAATTAAATTCGATTACGTTCGTCCTACGCATTTGTAAAGATAAGCGATTCACTCCGAATCAGTGGGTTGATGCATTGAATTTTTTAATCGCTTCGGTGAGCTTTGGTACCACCTCAAACGCATCGCCGACAATACCGTAATCGGCTGCCTTGAAGAAAGGTGCCTCTGGATCGGTATTAATGACAACCATTACTTTGGAACCGTTCACACCTGCTAAATGTTGAATCGCACCCGAAATACCGATGGCGATGTACAAATTTGGACGGATGGCAACTCCAGTTTGTCCAACGTGCTCGTGGTGTGGTCGCCACCCGATGTCGGCAACTGGCCTGGAACAGGCCGTAGCTGCACCAATCGCAGCTGCAAGGTCTTCCACCATTCCCCAGTTTTCCGGACCTTTCAGACCTCTTCCTGCGGAAACGACTCGTTCGGCTTCCGGCAACGGAATAGTTCCCTCTGGTTTGCGCGTTTCCAACACCTTGATAGCGGGCGTACCGACTTGACCTTCAAAATCCTCAACAGCACATGCATTGCCATTTTTAACTGGTTGAACACTGTTGGCCAAGAGGGAAATAATTTTTCGATCGGTTTTCACTTTGACAAAACCAAATGCTTTTCCTGAAAAGACATTGACTTTAATTTGGCCCTGTTCGTCAGGAACTGCAACAGCACCTGAAACCAAACCAGCTTTTAAGCGTGCAGAGAGCCTGGGTGCTACTGATTTCCCGATGACATCGTGCGAAAATAGCACTGTTTCTGCCCCGCATTGATCGGCTGCCTTACTGATCAACCGGACTAGTTGTTGTGCATCGGTACCGCTAAAGGAGCGGTCAATCCAGACATTACCAGCACCATATTCTCCAAGCGCAGCTAGTTGGTCGTTGGTTGCAGAACCGTTTGTAACTACGCGCACATTTTCGCTCAACATTCGGGCATAGGAAAGGGTTTCCAAGGATGCCTTGTTAATTCCGTTTTCGGTAGGGATATATACTAATACTGACATGATTCGATTTTTATAAAACTTTAGCTTCGGTGTGCAATAGGTTAACAAGCTCATCCATTTGATCCGGCTGAAGCATTTTGCAGGAGGCTTTGGAGTTGGGTTGTGCATATGAAGTGAATTCCACGAGTGCATCTACCGATGCGGGTGCAATCACTTGGAGGGGCTTGGTTCGTGCAGCCATGATCCCGCGCATATTGGGAATACGTTGTTCTGCCATTCCTTTGGCACACGAAATCACTGCCGGGACTTGCACTTCCACTAGCTCAACACCTCCGGCTACTTCGCGCTGAAGAGATAGGTTTTCTTGATTAACATCTAGCTTTGTTGCAAGGGAAATAAACGGAACATCTAGTAATTCCGCTATCATTCCACCGACTTGAGAGCCGTTGTAATTGATGGTCTCTTTTCCGGTTAATACCAAGTCAAACCCATTATTTTTTGCGTACTCAGCTATCTGGAAAGCCGTAAAATAAGCATCGCTAGGTTCTGCATCGATGCGCACGGCATCGTCCGCACCTATGGCGAGCGCCTTTCGAATGACCGCATCGTCGGTGGCGGAACCAACAGTAATAATCGTCACTTGACCCCCTCCGCTTTCTTTTAACTCAAGCGCTCGAACCAAGGCGTACCATTCATCGTACGGGTTCACAATGTACTGAACATTGCTTTCCTCAAAGCGGGTATTGTTATCGGTAAAAGCAATTTTGGACGTTGTGTCTGGTGCTTTGCTTATACAAACAAGAATTTTCATAGCTTTTGGTTTATTTTTTTTTAAACGTGTACTTCGTATAATTTGCTTGTTTTATTCAAACAATTTGATCCTGTGAAAGTTCATCTGTTGACCATTCGAAGAGGATCTTTTTTTGAGGCAAAAATAGCAGAAAAAAAATGGAATTCACGATTCAGAACCTTCAAAATCTTAGCCCCTTTTTCTTTTAAACCGAGATTGAATGCATCCGACTTGAACCGATTCCATTTTACAAATACCTGAAATGAGGGGTTCTACAACGATTTGTCGTATTTTTGTACTGTTAGTAAGCGTAACTTAAATTCTAAGCGAAGATCAAAGGAATGGAAAATATGTTCATAGTAATGTGTGTGGATGATGATCCGATTATTCTGCAGATGCTGGATTTTCAGTTAAGAAAAAACTTAGTTCATCCTGCCTTGACCTTCGAGTTCTTTGATAACCCGGAAACAGCAGTCCTTGCCCTTGCGGAAATGTCTGAACATGGGCTTCACCCCCTAGTGCTTATCACCGACTACCAAATGCCTGAAATGACTGGGGCACAATTGATACGAGAAATCAAAAAAGCAATTCCGAGCATGAATTGTTTGATGTTGTCAGGACACGCGAACGCCATACAAATAGATGATTTGGTGCAAGAGGACCTTTTAGATGCTTTTATCACCAAACCATGGGAAGAAGATGAACTGATGAATGCACTCATACCCATTTTAGAGAGCAAAAATATTTCCATAAACTACAGCCGCGGCAGATGAGATTACATTTTACACTGGGTCTTTGTTCATTAGCTGTTGTAGGTAACCTTAATGCGCAAAAACCGGAAACTCAATTAAACGGTTTTGGCCACCTTCAATTTACTTACGACCGCAGCGATGAAAACTCGGCCTATTTTTCCATTGGAGAACACGATTTTTTCGTTACTTCAAAACTTAAAAAGAACATTTCCTTTTTAGGTGAATATGTATTTCGGTTCGGAACAAGTTCGTACCTCCCAAGCATCGAGCGGTCGCTTATTAAATTCAATTACAAAGGAAATCACAGTGTTATTGCTGGAAAAATTCATACACCGGTTAATTACTGGAACGATGTGTACCATCATGGGCGGTTGTTTTTCCCAACCATCGACAGGCCATTGAGCTTTAGTTACCTCATTCCACTCCATACACTTGGCATTCAAATGCAAGGACAAAACTTAGGGGAACTAAATTTTGGTTACGACGTTGTGTTAGGCAATGGCATTTCTTCCACCGACGTATTTCAAGGTGACCAGAATTTTTCTTTTACGGCTGCCATGCACATGAAACCCATCGATAACTTGCGCATTGGTATGTCTTATTACCATGATTTTTTGTCAAGCAACGTTTCCGGCGGACACAGCGGTCATTCCAACACCCCCACACATTATACGGGTCCACTTTACAAAGGGGCTGTAGAATTCCACCTGGGTTGTTTATCCCTGGCTTATTTTGGAAACAAAGTTGAATTTTTATCTGAGGCCACCTACAACGCTACTATCACTGATACCCTTGGTAGGGCAGACAATATAGCAGGATTTGTTTACACCGGTTTTAGGATCGCCGACAAACATGTTCCTTACTTGATTGCTGATTACATTCATGTGGCTGATAACGACTTACATATCTATCCTTTTTCCTTGGGTAAAATAGGCATTGGCTATAAATATGAATTCAATCACCTGCTTAATCTTAAAGCACAAGTTGAATACCAAGAGCAAATCCACAACCATTCGGGTCATATAGCTCATGACCAACTGAGTTTTAAATTACAGCTGGCATATGGATTCTAGACGTATTTTCATAAAGCTAGTTTGTTTGTTGGTGGCGGCGCTTTCTTACACCAAATTAGAAGCGCAAAGCTTCGCCATTGTAGGAAATAATACAGGTTTTAAAACAACAACCACCAAAAACTTAAAGGCCATATTTAAGGGCAAATATTCCACTTGGAAAAACAAGGAAGGGGTCATCATCGTGCTACCCTCAACAAAGTCGGATAATGCCGCTGCTGTTGCGAAATACCTTTATAATACGACTGTTACCGGTATGCAAAAATACTGGTTAGCACAGGTTTTTCAAGGACGTAGCAACCCACCTGTTTTTCTTGAAACCGACGCAGAAATTGTGAGTTATGTCAAAAAAAATGAGGGTGCCATAGGAATTGTCAGGGCATCCACTAAAGACATCCCAGCGACCATTAAAATAACAATAACAGACTGATGAAGGTGTTCAGATCCATTGCATTCAATATTTGGATTTCCTGTACGCTGGTCTTGCTATTGGTGTTGTTGTTCTTTTTATTGTATTACCCCTACGTTCAACGGGATGAGTTGACTGAATTTAAAAAGGAGGAAATACATGAGACGACTCGTTCCCTTGCACTAGCTGTTGAACTATCCTTAGCAGAGGATGATTTTCAAGGATTGAAAACAACCCTTTCAAGTGCACAAGAAAAAGACGATTTTGAATACGTAGCGGTAATTACCCGTTTGGATGGAAAAGAGGAGGTATTGGCATGTTACCCCCAAGCAAATGGAGGTGCGCAATTGAAAAGAGATAAAGAAAAGTTCATCATCGAAGAAAGTCCGTTCTCGTCCAAAATGTTTCAAGGAAAAGTGGTTGTAGCGTTTTCTAAAAAAAATATTGACGACACAGTAAAAACATTAAACAGGCCCATCTATTTTGCCATTCTTATTGCATTTTTTGTTTCCCTAATTATATTTTCTGTTGTTGCTTCCATCATTTCCAGGCCCGTTCGAAACCTCACGCGTTATGCACAACAATTGACTGATGAGAATTACAATGAACCCATACCATTCTCGTTTAAAAACAATGAAATTAGCCAGCTGAACAATGCCATCGCCGAATTGCAAAATCGACTCATCATCAGTAGGCAGCGAAATTTAGAGCTCACAGATGGGCTCGAGGAAGAAATCAAAAAGCGCACAACTGAACTTGAAAAGTCTACTCAGAGTTTAATTGATGCGCAGCAAACAGCACGAATCGCCAATTTTGAATACCAATTCAGCACTAACGAATGGAAAGCGTCATTAAACCTATACTCCATTCTGGGGTTAATGGAAACGGATGGACTGAATGTGGTAAAAGATCTTCTTGAACCAGAAGATATGGAGGAGATGAAAGCCGCTATGAAAGAAGCCTCTAAGTCAAATGGTCACTTTTCGCTTGATTTACGTTTTAGAAAAAAAGAAGATTCGAATCTTGTAACCCTTTTACTTACGGCGCGAATTACTGCAGGTGAAGGTAGTAAACCCTTACAATTGGTTGGAACGCTTCAAGATATATCCTACCGAAAGAAAATTGAAAATGAACTTCAAGAACTATCATTAGTTGCCAAAAACGCTACAAATTGCGTAATCATTACAGATCAAAACCAACGAATCAAATGGGTCAATAATAGCTTATTGAAACTTACTGGTTACTCCATGGAAGAGGTGATTGGACAAACACCTAAGATGTTTCAATTTGAAAAAACCAATCAAGCAACAAAAGAATACATACGAGAACAATTGCTTAATGGCCTTGATGTACAGACAGAGATTCAAAACAGAGGAAAAAACGGGATTGAGTACTGGCTGGAACTGAATATTGTTGCGTTAAAAGATAAACAGGGTAGCATTTATGGATACATAGCCATTGAGACCGATATTACGAAGTTAAAAAGCTCCGAGGAGGAAATCCGAAAAATAAACGAAACCCTCGAGACCAGGGTACTTGAAAACACAAGGAAAAACCTTGATTTATCCCGAATGATTGTTGAGCAGGAAAAATTAGCCACCATTGGTGAAATTTCCGCCGGTATTGCCCATGATTTAAATACACCGCTTGGTGCAGCAAAAGTTGGCGCAGAAAGCATGACCTATGTGGTCAATGAGTTGATACATGTTTTGCCTCAATTGAATTCGGCAGAGCAACATCTTGTTATCGATTTATCAAAAAACATAAAGGCGTCGGGAGCAAAAAGTGGCATCTTGCGGTTAAAGGAACAGCAAGCGATAGAAGAATACCTTATTAAACGTGATCCGCAACTGCTTGAACATTCCCCACAATTGGTGCAGCAGCTATCCGAATGCAACATCTCTGTTGACAAAGCAGACATTATTAATAACATTCTTTCCCAGACAAATATTGAATTATGTTTGAAGGCGTTGTTTCAGCTTCAAATGCTAAATCAATTGGTTGAAAGCATTTCTATTTCTACGGAACGTGCGACAAATGTAGTGAAGGATGTGCGCGCCTTTATTAACAAAGGCACAACTCCAGAACGTCAAACCATCGACCTAAAAAAGAACATTCAGGTAGTGTTAAACATTTTTAACCATGAATTAAAAAAACAGGTACATCTTGAAACAAACATCCCGGATAATATCTTCATTCAAGGTTTTGATGTAAAGCTCTTCCAGCTTTGGTCGAACTTGATTAAAAATGCCCTTGATGCCATGGAAGACCTTGAACGAAAGCAGCTTTCCATTGACATAGTAGCAAAAGAAAAAAACTGGATTACGGTATGTATTGGTAATAACGGACCTAAAATTCCGGAAGAAATACAACAACAAATCTTTAAAAAGTTCTTTTCCACCAAAAGGGAGAAAAACGGAACAGGACTTGGTTTAAGTATCGTTAAAAACGTTGTAGACGAACACAACGCACGCATTCGCTTAGAATCTAACGAGGAACAAACCCGTTTTTATATTGATTTTCCCATAACGAACGGATAGGTAATCGAATGTTTTTGTTGGGATTGATTAATTAAGTTCTTATTTTTGCCAACCCGTTTAATCAAACAATTAAAGCCATGAAAACAGTTCAATTCAGAGAAGCCTTGCGCGAGGCAATGAGTGAGGAAATGCGACGTGACCAATCTGTTTTTTTAATGGGTGAAGAAGTGGCCGAATACAACGGAGCATACAAGGTCTCACAAGGAATGCTCGATGAATTTGGTGCTGAAAGAGTAATAGATACTCCCATTGCGGAACTTGGTTTCGCCGGAATTGCGGTAGGTGCTTCTATGAATGGCCTAAGGCCCATTGTGGAGTTTATGACCTGGAACTTTGCCATTCTCGCTGCTGACCAAATCATTAATTCTGCTGCTAAAATGCTCCAAATGTCCGGAGGACAGTACTCTTGCCCCATTGTCTTCCGCGGAGGAAATGGTCAAGCCGGGCAATTAGCGGCAACCCATTCTCAATCGTTTGAGGCATTCTATGCCCACGTACCAGGATTGAAAGTTATTACGCCCTCTAATCCATACGATGCAAAAGGCCTATTGAAGGCCGCCATTCGTGACAACGATCCTGTTGTTTTTCTTGAATCTGAAAAAATGTATGGCGACAAAGGAGAAATTCCTGAAGGCGAATACCTTATTCCGATTGGTGTTGCTGATACCAAACGCAAAGGACATGATGTAACAGTGGTTACCTTCGGTAAAATCATCAAAGTGGCATTTGAAGCTGCAGAGGTATTGGAGAAAGAAGGGATTAGCATTGAAATTATTGATCTACGTACCGTTCGTCCAATTGATTATAAAGCCGTGGTTGAATCCGTTAAACGCACCAACCGCTGTGTGGTACTTGAAGAATCGTGGCCATTGGCATCCATATCATCTGAAATTGCCTACCATTTGCAACGTTATGCATTTGATTACCTCGACGCCCCTGTGTTGAGGGTAACCCAAACCGATACGCCTTTTGCTTTCTCCCCTACCCTCATCGATGCAGCACTGCCGAACGTCGAAAAACTAGTGGATGCAGTAAAAAGTACCCTTTACAGGAAATAGATTTATGTCGTTGGTAGTTAAACGTCACTCCATAAGCTTCGTTTTTATGGTTTTACTCACGTTTATATCCCATGCACAGGTAGAAAGGAAAAACAGTTTAATTGAGCATAATCCGTGTGATTCAGTATTAAGTAAAATGCTCATAAATAACACCTTTTGGACACAATGGGGACACTTTAGTAACATCGCTGATTTTGCCGAAATTAACTTCCTAACCAACCAGCATTTTAGGTTCAAACGAGGTGTGGTAAACCCATACAACGTAATAAACGACACGGCCATTTATGAATCTTATTCTGGTATTTGGGACATAAAAGATTCGGTGATTACACTGATTCATTCGAACCCCCTGTTAGGGATTATTGAACATCAGCTGAAGATGGTTCATTTGAACGAATTACTAGTGATCGATTTTCCTAACCTCGTTGGACAAAGCCATACGTTCATACGAAAACCATGTGCTTTGCAGTTAAGTCAGTACTAATGTATTTCAAACACCAGTGCTTTTTCCTTTATATGAACTGAATTTAAATTGAATACCTTTAGTAATCAATCAATTGAATTAGTGATTGAATAGGTGTTTTTTGTAATGCATTTATCGACGTTTGGGGTCAAATATAAAAATGCATTTTTTAGCAAATTGGTTAACTCCCATTTGGTCTTTATCTGCTTCTTCCGGGTTGTCGTAATGGGCTTCTAAATTTTCAATAACACAGTCACAGAATTCACCAATTACCCGATCTCCTATTATTTCATCGCTCCCATTCTTTTTGAATCCAGCAATCATTTCTTTCTTCGCTTTTTGCTTATCATCGGGAGTCCATTTCCCTTTAACACTCTTATTCTGACACGAGTTTAACAACAATAACAAGGAAAAAGCTACAAGAATCCGCATTTGCTAAAATTTATTTCTTCACAAAGATAAGCGATAGAAGCCTATTTGTCGCAACTGGATGAATAGATATCCATGTATTCAAAAATGATCTTTACGGCACCTTCATCCATGTCCATCGCCAAACCTGTTGCCTCTCTAACACGATTGGTCGACTGATATACTTGGCACCAGTCGGTATTCAATGCTTCTTGAGCCTCAATTAAGGCAGCTATAATATGCACGGTATAGCTTGTTTTATTTTCCTCTACTGCCAATTGTGCGATTTGCTTGGCCCTTAATACATGAAAGTTAATTGTCCATCGCCATAAGGTAAGCATAACATATCAGCAACTCCGCGTTTTTGGATGCAAGTAGTTCCGTCTCGTTTTTACATTTCTTATTTTTGATAAGGAATTTCATAAATAGCTGAGCGTTCTTTTGACCTTCAAAATTCCAGCCCACAGCATTTATAAGAGCCACCTTACAATCCAATGCATTTCCCTTATCCATTAAAAAATGCATAAGCTCTTTATTAATTGGTTTCCCTTTGCGGTTTGACGCTTTCTCGATTATTGGATGCTTGTAAGCAAGGTGAAAATCCGTGGAGGTTAAGGGCGAATCGCAAATTCCAATGATAGGAATAAGTAGAATGAATAAGGAATATAGAATTTTCATAGGCTAAAAAAGCACCCGAAGGTGCTTTGCATTATTTCATTATACTTAAATGACCGGAGTCCTCGTACTTTTTATCGTTGTTGGGTGCTTTAAAAATAATTCGCCAAGTATAAGTACCTTCTTGAACCAATTCTCCGCCATAGGTGCCGTCCCACCCTACACTCGCATCGTGGGTTTCGAAAATCAATTCACCCCATCGGTTGTAAATGTACATGACAAAGTTGAAAGGATCATATCCAGAGGTGAATACTGGTTGAAAAGTTTGGTTATGCACATCTCCATCGGGAGTAAAAGAATTAGGAATGTAGTAGATGATTTGCTCCTCAAAACGTATCACGGCGGTTGTGGATGCCTCACACCCCAGTGGAGAATAGGCAGTTAGCGTGACCGTATAATTGTTGCTTTCATTCGCATCGTAAGTATAACTCGGTTCAAATGCCGTTGAAGATCCCAAATTGTCTCCAAAATCCCAGTCGTAACTAGCCCCGTTGGTTGTTGCATTGCTAAAATTCACGGTGGTATTGAATTCAGAAATAGTAGTTGGTGAAGCAACAAAGTAGGGGTTTGGTGGACCTTCAACGCAAATCATATTGGTTTGGGTCGTAGCATTGACGCAACCTGTAGCATTTGTAACGGTTAAGGTTACATCCCAGCAACCAATCTGATCAAACAGGTGTGAAACTCCTCCACATCCATTGAGAACAGTGCCATCGCTGAGCGACCAAACACAATCCGTTCCGGCGTCACCCGTATTGGTTAATGTCACTTGTAAAGGAACACACCCCTCCGTATCATTTGCGATGAAATTGACATTAGGCAGTGCAACAACAATTACGTTTACGTTATCTGTGGCAGTACAACCAAGGGAAGATGTCCCCGTAACAGTGTAGGTATTCGTTCCAATAATCGCTGGCGTAAAAGGCACACCATTTACAACACCTCCGGTCCAAGCATAAGATTGTGCACCTGATCCGTTTAGGGTAGCTGTTTCACCATCACAGATGGTTATATCCGCACCGGCCTGAACAACAGGATTTGGGTTTACTGTCACAACCAACTGATCCGTATCTGTGCATCCATTGATGTCGGTTCCAGTTACTGTATACGTTTGGGTTGTGGCCGGATTGAATGGAACACCATCGACCACACCAAAATTCCACACATATGTCTCTGCACCCGAAGCATTCAGAGTTGCTGCGTCTCCTGGACAAATGGATAGGTCGTTTCCAGCATTAACAACTGGGAAAGGATGAACCGTAACATCAACTTGATCAGTATTTTGGCAGTTATTTCCATCTGTACCCGTGACTGTGTACGTTACCGTTCCAACAGGTTGATTGAATGCTGTTCCATTGGTAATAAGTGGAGACCAAATGTAAGAATTTGCTCCTGTGGCTGTTAATGTAATTGAACCATTCTCGCATACCTCAACATCAGTCCCAGCGTTCACTGCAGGCAAAGGAAGTATGGTTAGTGTAACATTGGACGTACTATCACAACCTAAAATAGAAAGGAATGTTTGTGAGTAAACGCCGGAAGTAGACTGTGCTACGCCATGAATCAGTACACTTTGCCCTTGACATACACTCACAGCAGAACTCGTAATGATGGTAGGAAGCTGGGTAAGATTGACAGGTTGAGAGGTAGCACTGCAGTTAAATCCATTGGTTACGGTCACTGTAACTGGATTGTTGGCAGCTGTAGCTGTAATTGTAGGTGTGATGGATCCAGTTGACCAATTGTAGGAATTGAACGCTGCAGTGGTGCTTAATGTTGGAGGCGTATTAGCACAATAGGTTAAAGGCCCGGTAATTACAGGGGCTGGAAGAGGATTCACGGTGACCAAAACAGTATCGCTTAACGTACAGTTTGAAGCCGAAATTCCCGTAACAATATAGGTTGTAGTGGCAGTCGGAGTAAATGGAACCCCGTTAATTACCCCATTATTCCAAACATAAGAAACAGCTCCTGTTGCTGTCAATGTCACCGGATTGCCATCGCAAACAACCACATTCGGACCTGCATTCACTGGTGGAAGTGGAAGAATAACCAGCGTGACATTGGATGTACTATCACATCCCAAAACGGTGGTGAAATTTCCGGTATATACCCCGGCGGTGGATTGTGAAATGCCATGAATTAATGTGCTTTGTCCTTGACAAATACTAACACTTGTATTTGTCGTGACAACCGGATTCTCCGTAAGATTGACAGCCGCAGATGTCGCACTACAGTTAAAACTATTGGTGACAGTCACAGTGATTGGATTATTCGCCGCTGTGGCAACAACCGTTGGAGTAACCGCTCCCGTTGACCACACATACGAACTAAATACAGCGGTAGTAGACAATGTTGGTGGTGTATTTGCACAATAAATAAGCGGTCCCGTAATTACCGGGGCTGGAAGCGGATTGACTGTAACCAAAACGGTATCGGTTAGCGTACAATTTGACGCAGAAGTTCCAGTTACAACGTAGGTACTTGTTGCAGTAGGAGTAAAAGAAACGCCGTTGATAACCCCATTATTCCACACATAAGAAACAGCTCCAGAAGCTGTTAATGTCACAGAATTTCCATCACATACTACTTGATCCGGACCTGCGTCAACCGGAGGAAGAGGTAGGATTACCAAGGTAACATTCGAAGTACTGTCACATCCCAAGGTCGTTGTAAAGTTACCAGTATAAACTCCAGCAGTCGATTGTGATATTCCATGGATTAAAATACTTTGTCCCTGACAGATGCTAACGCTTGAATTAGTGGTAACAATGGGATTCTCCGTTAGATTTACCGGCGCCGAAGTCGCACTACAGTTAAATCCATTGGTTACGGTAACCGTAAAAGGATTGTTGGCAGCGGTTGCAATGATCGATGGGGTTGCAGCTCCCGTAGACCACGAATATGAACTAAAGGCCGTTGTTGTAGATAAAGTTGGAGGTGTATTGGCGCAGTAAGTAAAAGCACCAGAAATAACTGGAGTTGGTAATGGATTTACGGTGACCAATACTGCATCGGTGGCCGAACAATTCAATGCTGAAGTACCAGTCACAGTGTAGGTTGTGGTAGCGCTTGGGTTAAAAGGTACCCCATTGGTTACACCATTATTCCAGGTATATGACACAGCCCCGCTACCTGTCAATGTAACAGAATTACCTGCACAAATTACCTGATCGGGTCCAGCCGAAACAAGCGGAAGGGGATTTACGGTAATAACCACTTGATCGGTAGCTGTACAATTGGATGGAGATGTAGCCGTTGCCGTGTAGGTTTGGGTGGATGCCGGAGCGAATGGGAAGCCATTGGGCAAACCATTGCTCCAAGAGATGGTGGAACCCAAATTAGCGGTAGCGTTCAACGTTACTCCCTGAGTTGCACAAATAGTTTGATCTGGTCCGGCATCTATAGTTGGATTAGGGTTAACCGTAACAACAACCGTTGCTGTCGATGAACATCCGAGGGATGTTCCGGTTACCACATAATTGGTTGTTGCAAGGGGTGGGGTAAATGGCACACCATTCGTGATTGCAGGACTCCAAGAATAAGTTGTCGCTCCACTTGCAGTTAGGGTTACTTGGGTATTTTGACAAACCGTTTGATTCGGG
Source organism: Crocinitomicaceae bacterium (assembly GCA_044372835.1). Taxonomy (GTDB): domain Bacteria; phylum Bacteroidota; class Bacteroidia; order Flavobacteriales_D; family Crocinitomicaceae; genus M0103. The sequence goes on from JBILRE010000017.1 coordinate 26,663, forward strand.
CCTGCATTTACCACGGGTGCTGGATTCACTGCTACTGTAGTAGATGCTGTTGACGTACATCCCGGAGAAGTGCCAGAAGGAGGTATAGTAATCGTTACGGTATATAGGCCGGCATTAGCTGCTGTACAATTCGGAATCGTTGGATTTTGAAGGTTAGATGTAAAACCAGCCGGTCCGGTCCACCCATAAGTGGCATTTGCCGGTAAACCTCCCGGCAAAGAATTCAATTGAATGGTTGCACCTGGGCAATAAGCTCCTGTGTTTGTGGCGGTTGCATTAAGACCTGGAGAAAATGTTATCGTAACATATCCGTTACCGGTATTGTTAGCAGGAAGGCATGCTCCCCCAGCTGGAACCAAGCTTGATCCGCCGCCGCCGCCGCCGCCGCCATTTGCACCTGTACAACAACCGTCATTTCCGCCGCCGCCGCCGCCATAAAGTCCGCCGCCGCCGCCTCCACCGGAAGCAGTTTGCCATAATCCTCCGCCACCGCCAGTACCCAACGTTCCAGCAGCGCCTCCTGGAGGTGTACCGGCCCATGGAGCTCCACCTGCACCGCCGGCGAATTGCGTTCCACCGCCACCACCGGCACCAAAAGTACTACATCCTGCGGCGCCATTGTTGCAGTTTGCAGCACCACCACAAACTGGACTTGATCCACCACTGCGTCCGCCGCCGCCGCCGCCAACAATAACACGGTTGGCCAAGGCTACTCCACCTATCCTGATGTCACTGGCTCCGCCACCACCGAAGGAGCTGTATGTAGCACTTCCGGTTGATGCACGTCCTGTACCTCCGCCATTAAACCCACCGGAGAAATTTCCTTGGGTGCCCATTCCCCCAACAAAAATATTGAGTACCTGCCCGGGTGTAACCGCTAAAGTTGCAGTGATTCGAGCACCAGCACCACCATTAGAGCCACCTCCCTTTGCCCCCGCAGCAACAACCGTGATGTTATTGACACAAGGCGGAACTGTCCATGTTTGCATGGCTCCCGTAAAATTAAACGTAATGGTTTGAGATTGAGAATATACTATAGATACAGAAAGAAGAAAGAAGTTAACTAAAACCAATTTGAGATTGGCTCTAGAAAGGGGGTGTTTTTTAAGCATAGTACTCAACTTTAAGTGACGCAAAAACAGACGAATACCTTTTGTAAAGGTTGCCGAAATTTAGGATAAAAAAATTCAATCATCAAAAGTGAACTATTAAACTTTTGAGAAAAATTATCCCATCATTAGCTACCTTATTAGATTAACATTTCCGTTTATTTGTCGCCTGGAATCATTTTTAGAAATTTTAAACTCAATCACATAGGTATATGTGCCATCCTGACAAAAACCATTATCTGTGTTGATTCCGTAGGTGCCATCCCAGCCTATTAGGTGGTTGAACGACTCAAAAATCAACTCACCCCAACGATTGAAGATCATTAAATGATAATCGAATGGATCAAAACCAGACGTAAAAATGGGTTTGAACGTTTGATTATACGTATCGTTATCCGGAGTAAAGGTATTTGGAACATAGAAAATCAAGTCTTCAAAAACTTCTATATAACCTTGCGCTGTATCGACACATCCGAAATCAGAGAAAGCGACAAGTGTTACGAGGTAATTTCCGGCATACTCATCAGAGTAAGTATAGGTTGGTTCAAACACCTCACTCGTTCCCGCATTATCTCCAAAATCCCAGAAATAAGTGGTTGCGCCAGTGGTTGTATTATTGAAGGAAAAAGTTGGGTTGGTTGTACTCTCTTCTGCAGAGGAAGGAATAAAATACGCATCAGGATTTTCCTCCACACAAATCAAGTTGTTGTATTCTACCTCACCCACACATCCATTCGCCGTTGTAACCGTTAAGGTTACATCATAACAACCTGCACTTGGATAAGTATGCGTCACATTCCCGCAATCCGTGCTACTTGAACCATCCCCAAATGTCCACAGACACTGCGTTCCTCCATTGGTAAGGTTAGTGAACGTAACCGTTAATGGAGCGCAACCTTGCGTGACATCTGGAATAAAATCAACCGGAATAGAGCTAAAAGTCGTAACCGTTACATCGTCGGTATCGGTGCACCCTTGCAGCGAGGTGCCAGTAACCGTGTAGGTAGTGACTCCGGAAGGTGGAACGAATGAAACGCCATTCACTACATTATTCGTCCAAGAATAAGTGTTGGCACCTGAAGCAATTAAGGTAACCGTCTCAGCTTCACAAACAGATATGTCACCCCCTGCATTTACAACGGGTAAAGGATTCACCGTAACCGTTACCTGATCAGTGGCCACACAACCTAGAGCCGAGGTTCCTGTTACCGTATAGGTGGTTGTTACGTTTGGAGAAAAGGCTACCCCATCTTGTACGCCGCCACTCCAAGAATAGGTAGTAGCACCGCTTCCAACCAAGGTTACTTGTTCACCAATGCAAATAGACTGATCCGATCCGGAAACGGGTGGTAATGGGTTTACAGTGACTGAAGTCGTTGTTCCCAAAGCACATTGCCCAGCTGATGGTGTAAATGTATATGTGGTGGTCGATAAGTTATTTACAGCAGGAGACCACGTTCCACTAACCCCATTAAGAGAGCTTGTTGGTAAAACAATCACTCCTCCAGCACATATTGGAGCAACGGAATTAAACGTTGACTGAACGGGTTGGTTGACCGTAACCGTTAATGAATTTGATGTGGCACATTGATTTGTTCCAGGTGTAAAAGTATAAGTTGTAGTTTGTTGATTATTCACCGCTGGGGACCATGTTCCAGTGAAGTTGTTCGTAGAGGTGGTAGGCAACGTAAAAACACTTCCAGCACAAATAGGATTTAGTGCATTGAAGGTAGCTTGAACAGGCTGATTTACGTTTACCGTCAAGTTATTTCCAGTAGCACATTGACCAGCATTGGGAGTAAACGTATAGGTCGTTGTAGCAGTATTATTGATTGCTGGAGACCACGTCCCAGTAAAATTATTTGTGGATGTTGTGGGTAAATTTATTACTCCACCGGTACAAATCGGACTTATCGCATTGAAGGTCGCTTGAATGGGTTGGTTTACAGTCACCGTGAGAGAATTGCTTGCTGCACATTGATTCGCGGTGGGTGTAAAGGTGTAAGTCGTGGTCTGCTGGTTATTAACCGCTGGAGACCAAGTACCCGTAAAATTGTTTGTTGATGTGGCAGGCAAATTAATGACTCCCCCTGCACAAATTGGTGCAATCGCAGCAAAAGTGGCCTGAACAGGTTGGTTAACTGTTATGGTCATGGTTGCAGGGGTCGCACATTGTCCTGAGGTCGGTGTAAATGTATATGTGGTTGTAGCAGTATTATTTACAGCAGGTGACCAACTTCCCGCGATAGCAGGTGCATTTGAAGATGAAGCGGGTAATGAAATTGTTCCACCAGAGCAAATAGGTGCTATCTGACTAAATGTTGTTACCGTTGGTTGATTGACAACAACAGTGGTTGTTGCTGTGGTGGCACACTGTCCTGCACTCGGAGTAAACGTGTATGTAGTGGTAGCGGTATTGTTTATCGCCGGAGACCAAGTACCTGTAATTGATGGCACATTGGTTGAGGACCCTGGAAGACTTAACGCTGTACCACTGCAAATGGGCGCGATAGGATTAAATGTTGGCAGTACAGGTTGGTTGACAGTCACGGACATAGTGGTTGTATTTGCACACTGACCGGCAGAAGGAGTAAAGGTATAGGTGGTTGTCTGCTGATTATTTACTGCTGGGGACCAAGTACCAGAAATCGGAGATGCATTGGTTGAGGTCAATGGAAGTGTAAGCGCTCCACCGCTGCAAATAGGTTGTATCTGAACAAAGGTTGGTGTGACAGGCGGACCCACATTGACTGTCATCGTGGTAGTATTTGCACATTGGCCTGCAGAAGGTGTGAAGGTATAGGTGGTTGTTGCTGCATTGTTGATGGCAGGAGACCAAGAACCTGAAATAGCTGGAATGTTTGTTGAAGAAGCAGGCAAGTTAAAGGATCCACCCACACAGACAGGCGCCACTTGGGTGAAAGTTGGTGTTACGGGCTGATTAACGACAACAGTCATTGTGGTCGTTGATGCACATTGGCCTGCTGTTGGTGTAAAAGTATAAGTCGTTGTAGCCGCATTGTTAATTGCAGGAGACCAAGAACCACTGATGGGGGTAACATTTGTAGAAGACACAGGCAACACGATTATACCACCTGAACAAATCGGGCTTACAGGGCTAAACGTTGGAATCACTAATGGGTTTACAGTTACGGTCATTGTAGCTGTGGTGGCACATTGACCTGCTGCCGGAGTAAACGTGTAGGTGGTTGTGGAAGTATTGTTGATTGCAGGCGACCAAGAACCAGTGATTGGAGGAACGTTATTGGAAGTGGCCGGCAATATGATAGATCCACCGCTACAGATAGGAGCAACTTGAGTAAAGGTTGGCGTTGTCTGTGGTGTTACCGTTATAACCATTTGATCCGAAACAAAAGGACATGGGCCAACAGGATCATTCGTGGTGAGTGTTAACGTAACTGTTCCATTAGCAATTGTAGGTGTGTACGTTGAGTTTACGAGTCCAGAATTTGAGAAATTTCCTGAGGGAGCTGACCAGGAAGCACTTGTTGCACCCCCTCCAAATGACCCCGCCAACGTTACGGTCCCTCCCGCACAAACCGTCTGATCCAGATTGGCGTTTACTGTTGCTGGGGGACTAACCGTAATTATCATCTGGTCGGTAACAAATGGGCAAGGTCCGACGGGATCGTTGGTTGTCAGTGTAAGTGTTACCGTACCACTAGTGATAGTTGGTGTATAGGTAGATGTCATTAGGGCGGTATTGGAAAAATTCCCAGAAAGGGCAGACCATGAGGCACTTGTGGCAGCGCCTCCAAAAGTACCCGCCAAGGTTACGGTTCCACCTGCACAAACCGACTGATCAATATTGGCATTGGCCGTTGCCACTGGATTTACAACGACGGTTGTGGTTGCCGTAGATATACATCCATTTAAGTTAATTGTTAAGGTATAGGTTCCAGCTGCAGCGGCTGTTGCGTTAGGTATGGTTGGGTTTTGTAAGCTCGAGGAAAACCCATTTGGACCAACCCAACTGTAAGTTCCTCCACCTGTACCGTTTAATTGAATCGTTCCTCCTACACAATACGGACCAGTATTCGTAGCTGTAGCGGGGCATGAGGGAGCACATGCAGGGTTGTTAGCAGCAAGCACCGTTACGGTTGATGTGGCGGTACCTGATCCACAAGCTCCTGTACCTGTTACGGTATAGGTGGTTGTGGTAGCAGGAGAGGCGGTAACCGTAGCTCCGGATGTTGCGCTTAATCCTGTTGCAGGAGACCACGTGTATGTATTTCCTCCCGTAGCCGTAAGGGTAGCAGATTGCCCAGGACAAATGGTTGCTGAATTCACCGTAATCGGAGTAAAGGTATTGCAACTTATAGATGCTGTTCCAAAGAAATTTAGAGGCAACGAGGTTGTTTGTGAACTGTAGTTGGATAGGCAAATAAGAAATTTTTGCCCACAAGTCACGTTCAATTCAGGTTCAAAATCTCCTGGTAGCCCACCTGCCGGTACGGGCGTAGCCATTCCTGTGAAATTTTGGCAATTGGCATTCCAGTTACATCGTATCGGAGCTATTTGATTATTAATTATTTGTGTGCACGTAGCTGGGCCTGTGTATGGCCACATGATCCAGTCGAGGCAACCATTTCCTACCGTACCGATGGAAAATTCCAACGTACCTGAAGTGGCTATATTTACTATCATCCATGTACTGTTCAATTCACCTGAAAGTAAGCAACCAGAATTAGCTGATGCCGGATTTATAGACGGATTAGAAACAGTTCCGGAAACAAATTCGGTCACTAAACCGGAACCACTTGGATCAACTTGAAATGACTGATTCGTGCAAACATTTACTGCGCCAGAACAATCACTGGCTACTACAGGACCAGCAGGAGGTGGTGGCGGGGACCCACAAGGATGGCAAATAACATTTCCAATCCACCCCGTAGAATTTACAGAACCATCTGAGGTAAAGCGAAGCGTAAGACAACCTGCGGTTGAAGTTAGGTTACCCGTGAACGTATTGGTAATCGTTGCTATAAGTGGTGCAGCGGTTGAATTTCCGTTATATACATATAAAAAGTCAAAATTATTTTCAAGATTTAATGATGTAATTTGAAGCGTAACACATTGTCCAGCTACGCTAGAACAAATCGTCTGGATACAATTCGCATTGTCGGCATAATTCCCTGTCCCCCCCGGGTCTGCGAATGTTCCTCCACACTGGGTAAGTGTGCTATTTACGCCCCCACATCCTCCCATGGCCGTTTGAGCAAAATGATTGAAAACCAAAAAGATAGAAAATAGCAGGGAGACGGTAGTTTTCATAAGCAACAGCAAAAATATTTTTAAGACTTTTTAAGGACGTTTTAGCTCAAAAAAAGTTGCCTAAATGTATAAAAAATATGGGGATTTGGGGTAAATAAACCTTTCCCAGAGATCAAAAATAACTTGACTCCAAAGCCATCGTCACACTTACCGAAGTAAATTGACATGGCCTATCACTGCTTGACGCCTGTCTGTTACCGTGTTTTTAAACTCGATTCGGTAATTATAAGTACCGCTCTGTGCTATTTTCTCTTTATTGGAACCATATGTTCCGTCCCAACCCACAAGGGCATTATTTGATTCAAAAACGATTTCTCCCCAACGGTTAAAAATCAACAACTTATATTGAAAAGGGTTAAATCCCGACGTAAAGACAGGTTTAAAATCCCCATTGTATGTATCATCGTTGGGAGTAAAAGAATTAGGTACGTAAAAAATGACATCTTCAGCTACAACGATTAATGCAGTCATGGAATCAGCACATCCAAAATCTGTGGTCCCAACAAGCGTCACCCAATAATTCCCTAAAGGCAGGTCAGAAAAATCAAAGGATGGATCCTCGAGGGAAGAATAACCGAGGCCATCGCCAAATTCCCAGAAATAAGTATCCGCTCCCGTAGTGGTGTTGATAAATTGAATTACCGGGCTGAGTTCCGTTGCAATGCTACTGGATGGAATAAACCCAACCTCTGGATACTCTTCAACACAAATAAGATTTGTTGTAGTTAATGAAGACGGGCAGCCATTTACTTCCGTTGAAAGGGTTATGTCATAACAACCCGGTTGCGTAAAGGTGTAGGTAACGGAGTCGCACCCGTTCATAAAATAACCATTTCCAAAGTCCCAAACACAATTGGAAGTATTTTGGGTGTTGTTGGTAAATGTAACGGTGAATGGACTGCACCCATTAGTTGCACTTGGAGCGAAAAAAACAGGGGGTGAAACCAAAACCGTTACCATCACATTGTCGGTGTTCACACACCCAAACGATGAAATCCCTGTAACGGTATAAATTGCTGTATTCTCAGGAGTAAAAGGTTCTGCATTCGTGATACCGTCCGTCCAGGTATAACTGTTCGCGCCACTACCGGTTAAAACGACATTATCCCCGCCACAAATCACCACATCGTTACCTGCAAAAACCTGAGGTAGATCGTGAATGGTTAACGTAAAGACTGCATTTGCCTGACAAGATCCAGCGGGAGGTGTGTAGGTAACGGTGTAGGTTCCCGGGGTAGATGCCGACAGATCAATCATTCCATTAGTAGCATTCAAACTGATTCCTGACGTAGATGAAAACGCACCCCCTCCAGCAGCATTGACGGTTGGCTGGGGATCGTTATCCGTGATGCAGTAGTCTTGTTGGGGGTAACTTAACCCTGTTGAAGACAAGCCATCATAAACCCCTGAAATCGTTATTTGACATCCATTCAGGTCATCTACATCAAATGAAAAAGGCTGGTCGTTTCCTAAACCCGACAATGTGATTGTTCCACCACTAAGTGCGGAGCTATTCACAAAGGAGGCCGTATTTGGGGATAAACTTCCGGGAACAACCGTATACGAACTGTTGCTTATGGCTGGCATTCCTCCGTTAAGTGTTGCGGCAATGGTACCGTTTGCACAATTCTGGGAAACGCTAGCTGTCATTTCTGGAGCGTACTGAACAGCGTAAACTGTTCCGAGGTCATAACAAGGTAAGGTCGTATTGACATAACTATAGTAACCATCTTGCATGGAATACATGGTGACAGGAACAAAATAAACAGTATTGTTCGTAAAGGTCCCAGCAGGGAATGATCCAATTAAACTTCCATCGTTCAAATCGTTGAAATTGATATCACTGATAACGCCCAATATACAAGGATCGTCTGTCAAATCAACGGTTGTCGAAGGCGTTAACGCCAAAGAAGGAGGACACGAATAAATCAGCCAAGAGAGCCCAGGATCGTAGGGTGGTCCTGGAGGATTATTAGCTACTGATGGTGGAATAAAGTTATTATTTGAGTTCAACTCCAATTCATCTCCATAACACAAGACCAAATTGGTTGAATTGGTCTGTACGCCATTTACGAAAGCGGAAGAGGTGCCCACATCTGCGACACAACCGCATGATTGAGGGGAAGTCCCACTTACGGATAAGGTACAATTAGGTGATGCTGAAAAGGATACCGTTACCGTCAGAGGTGAGCCGTTGGATGGAATCCCGGTAACATTAAAATTAACAGGGACGTTATTGGTAAAGGGCGGATTGAAGGTTTGGGTAAAACTACCTGCTGAATTTGTAACCGTTACCGTGCAGGTTCCTGCAGCCGGACTATTGGTATAGGTGAAATTTCCAGAAACATTGAACGTATTCGTTACTGCTTGGCAAGCACTAATGGTTGAGCTGAGGTTGGTCACATTACATGGGGCGAGAATACTGCAGTCGGTTCCTCCTGTCCCACCTGTTTGAGTGAGGTTGATATTTTGAGCTACACCAGCAAAATTGGCAATTAAAAGGACATATACTTGTCCCACTTGGGCGCCAGGAATGTTAACAGACTCGATATTGGAAGGAGATATTCCGCAGTCGATGACAACATCTGTACCTGGAGCATTCCCCAAGTTGCCACAATTCGAGACAGCATTCGCCACACTGGTGTATGGTCCCCATAAGACAAAGTCAATGTCTTGCGGAGCCGATAAGGTCATATCAATATTTCCAGCCAAATCTACTTCAATGTAGTACCAAGAAGGGTTTGGACCTGTCCACATGCACCCCCAATTGTTGGAAGGAATGGAACTCACCACATTAACGCCTCCCGTTGGGGCAATAAAATTAAGCCCTACATCCGTACAAAGTGGAGTCATACCCTGGCATGTTGCCCCACCGATTTGTGCATGGAAGGAAGACGCAAATGTCGAAATAAAAAAGGCCATCAAAGCCCCCTTGGCAAAACGATTAAATGCCGTACCTCTTGGACTCATTTTAATTGTGCTTTGTAGGTTTCGCAGTGCTTAGAAAGTTGTTCTTTGGTTTGGCTCATCTGTTCGTACCAACCGTTCTTTTTTGCTTCGGCATCGGATACAGGGTCGGATTGAACCTGAATGATCTTTTGGTCAATCGCTTTAATCTGATCTTCCATTCGCGTTATTTCAGCCTGATAATATGCGGCGTCATGCACCACTTGAGGGTTTCCTTGCTGTACGCTAATCGTCTGGGGGTACGTTTCTTTTTGTGTGACCTCAGTTCGCTCTATTTCCTTGCGAACAGTTGGAATTTGTTTCGTAGTAGCTACACGTTTAATTTGTTGAGCGAAAATGGGATTGGACTGAAAACCAACTACCAGAAAAGTCAAAACAGTAAAAAATAACACATTGAAATTCTTTCGGTTCATATCGAGAGAGTTAAGGGCAAACCTTCTAGTTGCCCCGAATAGACAGTAAAAATATGGATTTGGTTGCCTTGAACCAAAAAAATATGAGAAATTTGGTCGGAAATTCAAGCTATAAGCCTTCTTCCTCTGAGATTGCTTTGTCGCCTCGAAGCATTCTAAACCGTTTTCTGGCTTCGACACCATGAAGACTCCCCTTGTAATCGAACAGAATGGTTTTATAATATTCAGCGGCTTTTTCTTTATCGTTCAAGTGATGTTCATAAATATCCCCCAGTTGAAAAAGTGCATCATCGGCAAGAATATCCTCTGCGTGGTTTTTGAGTAATAGCTCGAGGTATTTAATCGCTTCCAGCCAGTTACCTTGTTGTTGCATCGCTTTGGACTTACGCAGAAGCATTTCATCGTTGAGGCTGTGTTCGGGAAAAGTGGATGAAATGCTATCAAAAAGTTGGAAGGCCTCGGTATAGAGATGCCTTTCAATGAGTAAATCGGCATTGGCAAACCAGGTCATTGCCTGATAATTGCTATCCAAACCAAAATTATCCGTTATCAGAACGGAGAGCTGCATGGCGTCATTGGCAATCAGGCGAGAGGTCGATTCTTTTAATACATTCAACTGGGATTGGGCGTAATCAAATTCGCCATCGTAATAGAATATTCGTGCATTCTTGTATTTCGCTTCGTGACCAATGGGTTCAAATTTAAAATCAGTATCTATTTGCATGTAGAGCAATGATGCTTCCCAGATATCACCGTTAAGCACTTGAATATCTGCCAACTGCATTTTAATTTCAGCTTTTTGAATATCGGTTGAGCCAGGGTATGTCATCGCCTCCTCCAAGACCTTAATGGCTTCTGTGATTTCGTTTCCATAGAAGGCTTGAATGTAAGACAACTCCAAAATCAAACCTATGGTCGCTGGATTCTTGCCAATTCGGTTCAAGGTATTTTTATACTCTTGAATGGTTTGAGCAATTTCCTCTTGTGCATAATTCCTATTTGTGGTAACCTCCAAAAAGCGCGCATTCAACAAAGCGCTCTCCGCTTCATTGTAATAATAACTTGTTGGACCTTGCTCCATCACGTACTTAAAAGATTTCCTGGCCACAGCGTAATCGTTGTTTTCGATGCAGATACGTCCCAGCTCCATGACCCTTCTTCCACCCTCTTTTAGGCGCTTATCCAACGCCTGTAACTGCGTTAGTGCGGCGGAGAAATTTCTTTTTTGTGTGAACAACCAAACCAACATATCTACATTTATGGCGTCGTTTGGTTTTTTTTGTATCCGTTCGAGTAAGGCCGTTTTCAACATCTCGTATTCAGGCGGATCAGGAGCAGAAAAATCAATCAGGTTACCTAGTAAAAGTTGAATGTTTTCAAGCCAATCGCTTCGACTATCCAATAAATCGAGCAGTTCCTCTATCATTTTATCCTTTTGCCCAGTTGCATTGTACAACTCGGCAAATTGCAAATGAAGGGGATAATCGTTTTTCAATAATTTCCTGCCACGCTCCAATGTTTGTTGGGCACGATCGGTTTTTCCCTTGGCACGAAAAGCATTGAACAAACCTATCACCATTTCTGGATCGGCCCTTAATGCCCCAATCTTATCGGTGTACATTTTTTCGGCTTTATCTTGTTGGTCTGTTTGTTCGTAATGTTCAGCAAGGAGAAGGAAAAAGTCAGGATCGTTCTGATTCGCTGAAGCTTGCTTTTTAGCAATTTTCTCTGCCTCTTTGGTAGCACCGGTTTGCATCAGGCAATCGTAATAGCGCAGAAAATAAATTTTCGTTGGGTCTTTGGCGAACAGTTTTTCATAATAGGTTACGGCTTTTGCGAACTCTCCATTGCCATAATAATATTGTGCCAATTGTTGATCGGTTTGTTGGGCGAAAATCACCGACGAACATGAAAAAATGAAGAGAAAACCGATTGTCCTCATAAACGTCGTTTTTCCTTATTCATTTTGGCATTATGCCTTTTCAAACAAGCCATTGAAAAGGCATTCAGCTCTTTGTAAAGCGGAAAAAAATCCCGCATGGTTTTATCCTTTTCCTCTTGGTAAGCCGCCAGTAATTTACGCAGTTGATCGACTTTTTCTTTTTCAAACGAAAGGTACTCTTGGTACTTCTCTTTATCAATATGTCCACCTAATATATCGGCTTTGAGGTTGTTTAACACTTTTCGCTCATCCCTTATACCCCATTTAATGGTTGAATAAGATTGACTTAGTGGACCCAGGCTTCGCCTCATCACCTTGAACTTGTCCATTTTTTTCCCAAGTTCATTGTTTAAGGTATCAGAATCGTAGTAGTTTTTAATTCGTAACTCCACGTTATTCGCTGCCATACGCAATGCAGCTAGGGTATCAATTTGATTGGCAATAAGAATTCGTTCAATCGCTTGTATATCTTGCTGCATACCTTCAATGGATTTCAGTGCATCCGGCGCAGGTGATCCACAGGAGTGAAGAAAAAGAAGGGACAGTAGAAAAAGAAACGCACTTTTTATCATTAGGTATAAAGTTACATGGAAACGAGGCCAAACGCAAACGAAGTAAACGTGTTTCTCAAAAATTAACGAAATATTCCTTAGTTGATGTACTCAAATCCTGTGTAAGGAACGAGCGCGCTAGGAATACGGATTCCCTTTTCGCTTTGGTTGTTTTCCAACAAAGCTGCCACAATTCGAGGCAATGCCAGGGCTGATCCATTCAAGGTATGGCAAAGGTGGTTTTTTTTGTCTGCCGATTTGAACCTCAACTTGAGTCGGTTCGCTTGAAAGGTATCGAAACGAGAACAAGAACTCACTTCCAACCATTTCTCCTGGGCGGACGAGTACACTTCAAAATCGTAGGTCATGGCAGAAGCGAATCCCGTATCTCCCCCACACAAGCGAAGTATGCGGAAAGGCAACTCCAGCTTTAATAGTAGGTTTTTAACGTGCTCCAGCATTTCTTCTAGCGCCTTTGCCGTATTGGAAGGATGTTCGATGCGCACGATTTCCACCTTATCAAACTGGTGCAAACGGTTTAGACCACGTACTTCTTTTCCATACGACCCAGCCTCTCTGCGGAAGCAGGGGGTATAGCCCGTAAGTTTTATGGAGAAATGTTCGTCTGGCAGTAACACATCCCTGTAGATATTAGTCAGAGGTACTTCAGCTGTTGGAATAAGGTAAAAATCATCGGCAGTGGAATGGTACATTTGACCTTCTTTATCGGGTAGTTGTCCGGTACCAATTCCGCTCGCTTCATTCACAAGAAGTGGGGCTATGAACTCCTCATAACCTGATTTTTCAGCTTCATCCAGAAAAAAGGCGATTAAGGCGCGCTGCAATTTGGCTCCTTTGCCGCGATAGAAAGGGAATCCGGCTCCGGTGACTTTCACTCCAAGTTCAAAATCTATTAACTTGTATTTTTTCGCTAAATCCCAGTGAGGCATGGCATTATTTCCCAATACCGGCAGATCACCATGTGAAAAAACCAGTTCATTCTCGGCCTCGCTTGCTCCCTCTTTCACCAATTCATTTGGAGTGTTTGGAAGCGTGTAAAGCAAGTCCAGTATTTCCTTTTCGCACAATGCTACCTGTTCCCTATAAGTTGCTTCCCGTTCTTTTAGTTCCACTGTTTTGGACTTAAGCACATTCGCCTCGGTTGTATTTCCCTCCTTAAAGAGGGTACCGATTTCTTTGGCAATGCGGTTCAATTCAGCAGCAAATTGCTCCATCTCGGATTTCTTCGATCGCCATTCGCCATCCAGTTCCAAAATACGATCGATAGACTTCTCAGCATCTATCTTTCTTTTTTTAAGTGACGCTATGACCTGGTCTTTCTCGTTGCGAATTCGGGCAATTTCTAACATGTTACTGGAATTAGAATGCGAAGTTAAAAAAATAATTTCAGTCCCTTCTACCTCAAATGTAAGGGTGCGTCAACGACTAAACACATACTTCCCTACTCGCTTTATTTTTTATTGCTATCGCGAATTAGGCAGGAATGGAATGTTTGATTAAGTTTCTGGGTGGATTTTTTATTTGAAACTTACAGCGCTTATATTATGTTAAACAAAAAGACCGCTTTCCAGGGTACAATACCTATTCAGAAAGGTAAATGCGTACCTTTGAGGCATGAATAAGTCAACTGCCAACTTCTTGCTTTTTATGTTCGTAGTGCTACTATCCTGCGAATCCACACCAGCAAATCAACGGACCTCCTCCCATAAACCACAAAAAAAAGAGGAATCTAAACCGTCCGACAGCGCGCAAGCCCAAACGGAATCCATTGAAAATGATTCGGAAAGCAATGCGCAAGGAATCGGTCTTTTGGAACAACCACTGTCAGGGTCAGGCGAAACAATTATTTATCACTATGCCTATTCGCTTTGCTATTCAGAACATCACGAACAGGCTAAATGGGTAGCCTACGAATTAACGGCTGGCGAAACAAACAAACGATATCAACGCAGCGATGCATTTTTTACTGACCCGATGGTTCGTTCAGGTTCTGCGGATGATTACGACTACAAAGGTTCAGGATTTGACCGGGGCCATTTGGCACCTGCTGCTGACATGGGTTGGTCATCAAAAGCTATGTCAGAGTCTTTTTACTACAGCAATATGAGTCCTCAAGATCCGGGATTTAACCGCGGAATCTGGAAACGCTTGGAGGAACAAGTTAGGTCATGGGCATCTGAATTAGGCTCTGTATATGTTGCCACGGGCCCCATCCTGAAGCCTGGTTTACGCACCATTGGAAGCAACCGAGTCAGTGTCCCGTTATCTTATTACAAAGTCATTCTTTATTCAAATGGAAAGGAAACGCGTGCCATCGGATTCCTTCTTCCTAACACCTCTAGCCGCGCTTCTTTGTCAGCATTTGCCGTTTCCATTGATCAGGTAGAGAAGGTTACTGGGTTGGATTTTTTTCCAAAACTTGATGATTCCATTGAAAGCAGGGCAGAGAAAAATGTTTGTACCTCATGTTGGTCATGGTCGGTTCAAAAAACCAGAAATGATAAAACGGCTTCCACAAGTGTACAATGCAGTGGAATTACCTTGAAGGGATTAAGGTGTAAACGGAAGACAAAAAGTCTAAATGGAAGATGCTATCAGCATCAATAAAACGAAGGGGTACTTAAACGCTTTCCTTTGTTTCTTCAAAAACACGCTTAGGTTTCATTTTTTCAAAAACACCAAGTGTAATCCAGAAAGGAACGATGAAACCAAGTAAAAATAGAAGCAACCAAAAGGCCATTCCGAAGATCAACAGAAAAAGTACAATTCCAAATATGCTCATGACCGGCGTTAATTGATACGGTTCAAAGATACAAATAAAACTAAATGGTCAAAACGATCTTAAAAATAAAGTGGATATTTCTTGCCACGAAAAATGCATAAAAATCGTTACTTTTGATCACCTGCCAACAGCTATCATGCAAAAAATAAAAAAACACATCTTACGCTTAGACGTCGACCTTTCCTTTGACATGATAGGTGTTTTATCTCATCATACAGACTACCGTCTTGCGTGGGGTATTAACTCTGCCTTGCGCATTGGTTTGGAGAAGAAAGACGAACCTTTCGTGGTTTCAGGGAAAAAAGGGGAAGCCATCTACAGTTGTTCTTACTACCATTTTCAGGATATGACCAACCGATCGGACTATTTTTTACTCAAAAATAAAGCGAATGGTAAGTTCCTTGTTCCTGAAAAACCAACTGTAGACTTTTTTTTATTTTTGTGTGATAACCATCACACGGTTGTGGAGGATCTTTTGGCTCAATTGCGCGATATACCGAGCATACTTGCAGCTTATTCTTACGATCCAAAGGGAATAGAATCGGCGAAAAATTTGATATTCAACTGATATGAAAAAGACGAAAATAGTAGCAACGCTTGGACCGGCCTCAAGCGAGAAATCAGTTTTGCGGGAAATGTTTTTTGCAGGACTTAACGTTTGCCGAATCAACTTCAGTCATGGGTCTTATGAAGACCATGCCAAGGTCATTCAAACTATTAATGAGTTAAACGAGGAAACCGGTTTAAATGTGGCGATATTGGCTGATTTACAAGGACCAAAAATCCGAACGAACGACATGGAAAACAACGGGGTTGAATTGATCACCGGCTCAACTGTTTCCATTGGAACCGATACCGTTCTTGGGACTTCGGAGCGGTTTTCCATTAATTATTCGAACTTACCCTCCGAGGTAAAGCCTGGAGAACGCATCCTCCTTGACGACGGAAAACTTGTTTTAGAAGTAATAAGCACTGATGGGGTAAGTACCTTTCAAGCGAAGGTTATCCATGGAGGCGTACTCTCCTCGAAAAAAGGGGTTAACCTTCCCAATACAAAAATTTCGATGCCGTCACTAACGGAAAAGGACCTTCAGGACCTTGACTTTGCGTTGAATCATAACGTTGACTGGATGGGTTTATCGTTTGTTCGTTCAGCAAAAGACATCGTTGATTTAAAGGAGCGCATCGCTGATAAGCAGAAGAAAGCAAAAGTGATTGCCAAAATTGAAAAACCGGAAGCCATCGATGATATCGACGAAATTGTAAAGGTCTGTGATGGCATGATGGTCGCCCGTGGTGATTTGGGTGTGGAGATTCCCTATCAAAATGTACCTGTCATCCAAAAAATGCTCATTAAACAGTGTATCATACATGCCAAACCCATTATTGTTGCAACACAAATGATGGAAAGCATGATCCATAACATCTCTCCTACGCGAGCGGAGGTAAATGATGTCGCCAATGCCGTTCTTGATGGTGCAGATGCCGTAATGCTTTCAGGTGAAACATCTGTAGGTAAACATCCTGTAGAAGTTATCAAAACTATGGCAAACATCGTCGCCGAAATGGAGAAATTTGACGGTATTTACAACAAGGAGGAGATTCCTGCCAAAAACCAATCGCGGTTTATCTCCGATTCCATCTGTTTCAATGCGTGCCGACTTTCTCAACGTGTTGAAGCAGCGGCCATCCTAACTATGTCGTTCTCAGGATATACGGCCTACAAGATTGCTTCGCAACGTCCGAAATCGCCCATTTATGTATTCACGAGCAACCGACAGATTCTTACGCAATTAAACCTCATCTGGGGTGTTAAGGCATTTTATTACAACAAGCAAATCAGTACGGACAATACGATTTTCGATATCAAACAAATGCTTAAACGGGAGGGTATTTTGGAAAAAGGAGACCTCGTCATCAACATCGCTTCCATTCCGTTAGAGGAAATGGGGGGCTCTAATATGTTGAAATTAAGCTATGTAGAATAAAGCACGTATGCGGACATCCAGGACCTTTTTATGGATCTGTTGTTTTTACTCATTCGCTTGTTTCGGGACGAAAACACTACAACACACGAAGCTGCGCTTTTCATGTGACGTCGATGTAACCATTTTAGAAGGATCTTTCCTTGGAATTTGCGCTGGATCCGATACCGTTTTGCATGCCAGTCCTGGCTTTGTATCCTATAATTGGACAGGTCCAACCACAGGTACAAGTGACAACCTTCAAGTCAGTATAGCGGGAATGTATGTACTGAGCGCGACAGATGCCATGGGTTGCGTTTCTTCCGATACCATTCAGGTCACGGTGTATCAAAATCCGGTTGGCATTATTGTTTCTTCGGAAGGCACACAACTTTGCAATGGCCAATCCACTGTCTTAAGTGTCACCGAATTATTCTATGCTTTTGAGTGGGGAAACGGCTCGACTTCTCAAGCCATTCAGGTCGATCAAGGTGGAACTTATGACGTGGAGGTCACTGATCTCAATGGTTGCAAAGGCTTATCTACCATTACCCTTTTCTACCCAAACTTCGGTATTTCTGTTTCTGACGATACTCTTTGTCAAGGGGAAACGGTACAATTAACAGCTATCGGTGCCACCCAGGTTACATGGTTTAATGGTGAAACGAATGCTTCGATTGCACTTACACCAACCGCGGACTTGACATGTATGGTTGAACTAAAAAAATGGAGTTGTACCGAAACCTTAAGTGTTCAGATTCACGTTTTACCCATTTCCCAGGCGCCCATTGACACCCTTTATTACACCGATGCATCAACGAATATAGTACTGAATGCTCCAAAAGGTTTTTCATCGTACAATTGGATTCCTTCGACTTTTTTAAGTTCAGCCTATGATGCGGCACCTCTGTTTGATGGATCACAAACGACACTATACGTTCTTTCTTCCGTAAACGAACACTCTTGTTCTCGTTCCGACACGATTCGAGTGGTGGTGTTGGACCTGAACATTCCCTCAGGCTTCTCTCCAAATGGGGACCAAGTCAATGATGTTTTTGTAATGGAAGAATTGACGGACTTACCTGTTCGATTCTCGGTCTTTAACCGTTGGGGGGAAGAGGTGTTTAGCAGCGATCGCTATGAACAAAACTGGGACGGCCGTTGCCAAAGTTCTCGCTGTCCGCAAAAAGAAGCTCTTCCTGAGGGGACATATTTTTATTCCATTGAAGTTTACGGGTTGAAACGATCAGGTTATATTGCATTGAAACGATGAGGGTATCGAAGACACGTATTTTTTTACTGGTTATTCTCTTTCCATTTATGGGAAGGGGTCAAAAATACCACCGTTTCGGTCAAGTCTATTTACTGAAAGGCCTTTTAAATCCTGCTTCACTGGCTGCAGAAGCTCCCATCAACATCGGTTTGGTCCACCGATACCAGTGGCATGGAGTGGAGGGTGCTCCGCGAACCAGTGGTTTACATGGCAGCTTTGAGCTCAATCCCGACATGGCCATTGGCTTGAATGTGCAAGACGATCGGATTGGGGTAGAACGCAGGACATCTCTTCAGTTGGCCTATGCCTACAAACTCGCTCTTAACAAGATGGATTACCTTTCATTTGGTGTCCAAATTGGTATGGAAAACATGTCACTCAATTATGGTGAGGTTCTTACCTCTTCTGCATCAGATCCGGTCTTTTCACAAAGTTACTCCGGCACCTCTTGGAATGCAGGTTTTGGGGCATATGGTAAGATTAAGCAATGGTATGTTGGTTTCAGCATTCCTGAAATCCGAGTACTACATCCGTTCAGTAAGTTCAGCGGCTATTTTCCTGATCGGTGGCATTTTTACGTATTGAGTGGCTACCGTAAAACGTTTCAAAACCACTGGATATTGGAGCCTATTATTCAACTTAATGCCGCTGTACATGCTCCTCTGCATGCAGAAGTGATATTACGTGGCGGCACAAAACGGTTTACCGTTCATGGTGGGTATAGTTTTGAAAGCGCCATGCTCACCGGGTTTGATGTGACCATAAACGAGCTTTTCCGGACAGCTTATCAACTTAGTTTTCCTGTTGGTGGAAATACGCTTGCAGTATCGAGGGGGGTATCTCATGAACTGGCATTGGTTGTTGGACTGCCGTCTCTCGAAACTAAGGAAGGATTTGAACGAAGAAAGTACCTAACAAGAAGAAACAAATGGCAACGTCGGTAAAAAAAACGATTTTAGACTCCATCAGTACTTTTCTTATCCCTAGCTGTTTATTGTTAATTCCTTTTATAAACGCGTGCCGCCCAAGTAGTAAGGGGGGATGGACCTCAACCGACAAAGAAAATGTACGAAAGGAACTTCAAAAAGCGGATGCTCGTTTAAGTCACTTAGGAAGGAAAAAAGCAACGTTTATATCATGTTACCTTGAAAAACTGGAAGCGCATTATACCAACCTAGAAGAGGCAAACCAAGACGAAACAGGCTGCACCAAGTTAGCGACTTCGTGTCTAAAATCACTTTTCAAAAACAAATAAAGCGCTGTATTACAATTTATTAGAAAGCATTTTAAGATGAAAAACACCTTTATGTGCACCGTAATCAATCAAAAAACAAAGTCAACCAGGAGCCCTGCTTTTTCTGAGGACTTATATCCACTGTTTTGAACAAAAAATTGTTTTTATTAACAAAATTCAATAATTTCGCGCGTTTAGAACCGCTTATTGATTGAAAAAAAATCGATTCTAATCTTCAAGAATAACGCAAATTTGATGTGAATGAAGCACTTTACTATATTTTTTTTATTTCTTACAGCAAACCTAATCGCTTTTGGTCAGGTATCGAATTTCACTGTAAACGGCGTTGCTTCGAACAACTTGGATATTTGCTCGGGGCAAGTACTTGAGTTTGTTAGTACTTCCACTGGAGTTCTTCCAAATTCAAATTACACCTGGAATTTCGGAACAGGTGCCAACCCTGCTTCAGCGAATGGTCCGGGACCACACTCCGTAAGTTATTCAGGAGGTGCGAATTTCTCTGCAAATGCATCTCTTACTGTCGTGAATCCGGGTGGTGGTATTGGCAGTGTATCAACAACTGTCATTAATGTAACGATAGTCAACCCAACTCCTGCGTTAACCATGACCTCTGCTGGTGCTGGATTTTCAGTTTCCAATCAAAACGGTACTACCCTCTTTAAATTTTGTGGTGCCACCGGACCAACTACCTTCGCTTTTAACTCCACTTATGGAGCAGGAACCACACAAACCTTTACGTGGGGAGACGGAACCACGTCGACCCAGGCCAATATGGTTGGAAATAGCATTACCCACGACTATCCGGTGGGGCAATTCACCCTGACGCATACCTTGAACTTCGGAACGTGTGTTTTTACAGAAACGTATGCGGTCTTTAATGGCCAGTCTCCTTCCATTGCCTTGCAAGGAGCAGGCTCGAGTGCTTGTTTGCCTTCGCCCTATTCGATCAATATTTTGGCTAATGATGTACCAATCAATTACCAGGTGTCCTTTTCAGATGGGTCACCCCTTCAAACCTTCAGCACGGCAAACGATACAACCATCGCACACATATACAGTACCTCCTCCTGTGGCATAGACTACGTTCCAAGCCCATTTCTTCCTCCCATTCAAAATTCCTTCTCAGTTACTGTGATTGCCAGTAATGAATGTTCAGCCAATGGAATTCCAACGGTTGCGAGTTTTGGGCCTGTTCTCATTTCCACACCGCCTCAACCTCAATTTACATTTACTCCAAGTTCACCGGTTTGTGAAAACGAACCTGTTACCTTTACCAACCAGTCCACACCTGGCGAAAACGTTACCACGACTAGTTGCGACACCACCTATGGCTTCTATTGGGATCCCGTTCAAAACACAGGATTTACATTAGATAATGGAAATTTCGGTTCTAACAACGGTTTTATCGGTGCAAGCCTTGACCATTTGCTTTGGACGAATGGAACAGATGAATTGGAAATAACGTTCACCGACCCGGGTACATACCAAATATGGCTGTATACAGCCAACAATTGTGGCATCGATTCGGTCATGCAAGAAATTGTGATTAATCCCGAAGCAACCGTTATCATCAACCCTCCCAGCCAGACCATTTGCAGCAGTGAATTGACTGACTTAATTACCATGACTTCAACCATCGCCGGATACACCATTAACTGGGAAGTATCGTCTCAAACATCCAATGTAACAGGTATTACAACTACCAGTGGATCCGGAGTTAGTCCGCTGACAGTCAACCCATTTACGGCGAGTAATACATCTACAACCTCTGGGAATTTTGTCATAAGTGCCACGGTGGGCTGCAGCAATGTTCCTCCCACCACGGCAACCATTACCGTTGACCCGGAGGGTATCATCACTCCTGATCCGACTGAATTATTGATTTGTTCGGGAGAGGCTACCGACATCGATTTGACCAGCAACCTTTCGGGTGCAACATTCAGCTGGACAACAAGTGGGCCACCAACTATCACGGGTGAATCCAATGGGTCGGGTTCCAATATTGCGCAAACGCTCACAAACAATGGTAATTCCATGGATACATTGGTTTACACTGTGTCCATTGGTAACCTTACTTGTCCTGGTCCTGATGTCGACATTGAAGTGGTTGTTCAACCAGCGATCAATTTCAACGACATAAGCAACGATACGGTGGTATGTCCCCAAGGATTAATTACCCCATTAACGTATTCTACCACACCTCCCGGAGCAAGTATTTCTTGGACAAATTCAAATAACAACATTGGCATCCCCGCATCTGGAAATGGAAACATATCACCGTGGACCGCGCCGGCAAACAGCACAGGATCAAGCATTACAGGGACAATAACTGTTTCAGCGCAACTCAATGATTGCCCCGCCATACAAGATGTTTTCACGGTATCAATTTCACCAACCCCAGATTATACCTTTACGCTGAATCCAGCATCAGGGTTGGATTGCTTGGGGAATCCGGCGACCATTGAAGGTGTTGTTACTCCTGCGAGTTCAGCCGTAAGCTGGACGGGGCCGAATATTCTTTCAGGTGGAAATACACCTTCACCAGTTGTTGGTTCTCCCGGAAATTATGAAATTACCATGACCAGTACCAATGGGTGTTCATCCACAGAGACTGTTAACATGGAGCCTCCAACAGATATTTCGATTACAAATTCAACTGTATTGGATGTGCCTTGTTTTAACGGTTCAAATGGAGGAATCACAGTACAAACAAACAATTCCAGCAACGTAGATTACGCTTGGACACCTAGTTTACCAAATCAAGGAACCGTAACCGGACTCACGGCAGGTACCTACAGCCTTATTGTAACCAATGACGATGGTTGTCAGGACAATGCCACCTTCATTGTGAATGAGGGACCTGTTATCCTGATTACAGAAACCGATTCGATTGGTTCAGAGTGTGATGAGGCAAATGGCAGCCTTTCTGTCATTGCAACTGGTGGAGCCGGTGGATTCTCCTACTCTTGGGATTCCGGTTCGAACAGTGCTACACAGAACAACATCGATGCGGGAATTTATGAGGTAACCGTAACCGATGACGCTGGCTGTTCGCTCTCTGCCATACTCGACTTAGGCTGTAGTCCGTTGATTCCGATAGTCGTTCCTCAGTTCATTTCTCCTAACCTAGATGGGAAAAACGAAGTGTGGCAAATACAAAATATTGAGCAATACCCAGAAATACAGGTCACTGTGTACAACCGCTGGGGTAATGTTGTTTATGAAGCGCAACCTTACAACAACGACTGGAACGGGCATTACAAAGGAACGAATGCGGAACCTTTGCCTGCTGCCACCTATTTCTGGGTAATTGATACAAATAAAAAATCGCAAGATCCGTACACCGGATATTTAGAAATCCAACCATAAGGTAGATATGAAAAAACTGATACTTCTCCTTCTTACGATAAGTACCTGGCAAGCATTTGCCCAGCAGGATGCGCAAGCCTCTATGTACTTTTTTAATCCCTTGCAATTCAATCCAGCATATGCGGGTTCAAGAGGAACATTGAATGTTACCGCTGTATCCCGAGCCCAGTGGATGGGTTGGGAAGGTGCGCCTCGTACGCAATTCTTGTCTGTTCATGCACCTGTTTTGCGAAAGCGTATAGGCATTGGTGCCACGATTGATTACGACAAAGTAGGTGCACGTTCGGGTCTTGACGCCATGTTCAACTTCGCCTACCACATGCAATTAAATTCAAAGGATTTGAAACTTTCATTAGGGGCTTCAGCAGGAATTCAGCAAGCGGGATTTAATTTCACGAATTTGATAGCCACCGATTACTCGGACCTCAATTACCAGCAATCTAATTCGGTGGTAAACACCAACTTCGGTTTTGGCGCGTACCTTTACAGCAATAAATTTTATGCAGGCCTGTCGCTGCCAAAGCTTCTTGATAGGTCATACGCCAGCCCTACAAACGGATCTTTTTACCAGCGGCATATTTACCTTACGGGAGGATTTGTACATCGGGTAAATTCGGTGGTCCTATTGAAACCATCAGCGATGATTAAATTCACCGCCAATGCACCCGTCACTATGGATTTCAATTTTTCAGCACAATTCATGAACCAACTATGGATTGGTGCACTCTACCGTTTTCACGATGCCATTGGTTTCAATGCCTCATATACCATCAACGATTTTTGCATGATTGGGTATGCCTATGATTTCCCAATCAACGGAAAACTAGTAAATCAATGGGGCAGCCATGAAGTGGTTGTTTCCTTCGATATTCGTACGAAAAACAGCAATAAAGCATTATTTAGTCCAAGATATTTTTAACTATGCGCTATTTAACCATCTTTCTTCTTTTTGTTTGTACCGCGGGCCATGCGCAGCTGAACAAAGCAAAATATGTAGATAAACTTACCACCCGTTTGGACTATTTGCGAGCCTACCCCATTTGGCAAGAAATGGCACAGGAATCCATTAGTAACGGACAAGCCAACGAGCAAGTCATTCGGCAAACCTACATTACTGCTATGTCAGTAGAGGACTATGCCGGTGCACTTTATTGGGACAGCGTACTTCTTTCACACCACACTGGAATGTCCCAAGACTGGAACAATATGCTGGAATTACTTTGCATGAATCAGCGGTATTCCGACCTGTCAAGCACAATTGATCAAGGGTTGGCAAAATTGCCCAACGATCCCACTTTATTGAGGTGGAAAAAACAGCAGCCCACCATTCAAAACAGACTGAATACAACTACTGAATACACCATTGCGAACTTTTCAACCCTTTCGAAGGGGGAAGTTTTCAGCGCATTTCCGTACGAAAAAAAAGTACTTTACGTTTCTACCGATGACGAGGCCCATCTCATAGCGCCTGATTACAAGCGGACAGGACAAGAATTCATGAGTATTTGCGTGTATGACTCCTCCGCTCCTAAACCAAAATTCTGGCAAAAAGCGTTTTGGGGTAGGATTTGGTATAAGAACCAATGGAAAGGCATCGACCAAAATGGCTTGCACGATGGACCGGTTTCCTTCAATCCAGATTACACCATGGCATTCGTGACGAACAACCACGATTCTTTGGACACCCGAAACGCAGTGGAATATGCCCGTTTGGAACAGCGTATGTACGAGCGCAATGGAGACACTTGGACGGAGGTCGACTTTCCTTTCAATTCTAAAACGTGGTCGACTGGCCATGCCTCCATGGATTCTGCTGGCTGGGTTTATTTTTCCTCTAATCGGCCTTCAGAAGAAGGTTGGGTTAACTACGGTGGCTCCGATATTTACCGCACAAAAAAAGTAGAAGGGAAATGGCTCGATCCAGAAAACCTTGGCAAAAAAATAAATTCTGAAGGAAACGAACTTTTCCCATTCATCACGTCGAAGGGAACCTTGTATTTTTCATCCAATGGCTGGCCTGGACGGGGAGGCTTGGATATCTTTATGACCGACTTCGAAGGAAACGAACCACAGCATTTGGGTACCCCAATCAATACCAATGCTGATGACTTTGCTTATTATATGGACGAAGAGACGGGCAGGGGTTTTATTTCATCCAACAGGGAAGATTGGAAAGATCAGATTTATGCCATCACCAAACCAATTTACCAAATCGATGTGAACCTGTTATTGGAGAATTGTAAAGGCAAACCAATGAAGGGTGAAAAAATTGCTGTTACAGATACTAAAACCAACAAACGCACTGAATTCACAACGGACGAAAAGGGGAAAATTTCTACCAAATCCCTTGAGCGTTTTCGAGAGTACCGCTATGCCTATGTTGGATCTTCTGAATTAAGCGGTGATTCAACGGTTTTCAGTAGCGGAGAGTCAGGTGAATTTGACCTTAAGTTGACCACCAAATTTAAGCAGCACATTTCCAAGATTGTAGTTAAAGAAGACAAGGCATCCCTTACCAAGGGGATTTCTGCCAAAATTTACCGAAAGTCAGGCAACCCGGAATTGGTCATGGCGTCTGACAAGGGCGTGTTAATCTATAGCGAAAAAGAAAAGAATTTAATTGACTCCATTGTGTTCAGCAGCATCAATAAACAAGACCTAACCTTTGTCTTTCCGAAGCGCACTTCTGGTCAATGTGAGGACACTGTTTCGTATGATATTCATTTGGAGGACGTAGATACCTCTTCCTACGTCAACCTGGACATGATTTTCTACGATTTTGACAAGTACAACCTTCGTCCGGAGTCGAAAGTGGAGTTGGAAAAATTGGTTTCTTATATGGAATCTCACCCAGAGTATACCGTAGAGTTATCTTCCCACACGGACTGTCGCGGGTCCTACAAATACAACGAGGTATTGTCGAGAAACCGATCGCGCAGTTGTGTGAATTACATCATTAAGAAAGGCATTCCGAAAACAAAAATCATTGCCGAGGGCTATGGAGAATACAAGTTGCGGGAAGATTGTCCTTGCGAGGGGAAAGTGAAATCTGATTGTACAGAGGAGCAACATCAGCTTAACCGCCGAACGGAATTGAAGCTGCTTTTACCTACCAACGAGGCGCTGGACAATAACAAATTGCCGATGAATTAAACCTTCAAACACCAGCCCATTAAACAGAATACATGACCTTTAAACATTTTCAATTTCATCGTTGCTATTCCAGCCTTTTATTGGGGCTGGGATTGTTGTTTGGGGTGATTGGAAATGTTAGGGGGCAAACATCCACTTTTACTACGATTCCATCGGCAACTGCTGGTACAATAAGCGTTTGCGCTGGATCAACTATCTTGTTTACAAGTACGACGTTAGCAACTAACACCGGTGGACAATTTGAACTGTCGGATCCTACTACATATTCATGGAACTTTGGCTCAGGTGCGAATCCACAAACGGCGAACACCCTTGGGCCTCATGCCGTTCAATACAATACAGCTGGAGCGTTTACCGCCACATTGACTGTCACAAGTAACGGAGTTACATATAGTACCGCAACCGTACAGGTGGTTGTAACTGGAACACCACCAACAAATATCCCCACTATAACTGCAGGATCTAGCGTTACCGGAGTAGGTTGCAGTACAAATTCAACTTTTCAAATGTATCCTGGGGTGAATATACCTGTTATTCAGACCGTAAATCCACCAACTACATGTTCTTGCGCCAATGGGCCAACGATTGCCATTCCGAATGCAACGAATACAGCATTTTACCCAGCAGGTACAACCGCACAGATTATTTATGGAGGTACTGGTTCAGGGGCCAATAATGTTAATTCTCCCACCATTACATTTCCTATAACAACACCAGGGGCCATCTTTACTAGTGGAAATTACGTTAATCCACCAGGTCAAACAGTAAGTAGCGGAAATAATTCACATTACACTAATTCAACTGGAAGCTTCAACCTCATGTACTTGGTTACCTACCCTAGTGGATGTGTTTACAGTTCAAATTACATCATCAATGGAGGAGCAGCTAATATTTCTTTTTCGACAAATAGTCAAAATGTTTGTTTTCCGGATGGTTACGATTTAGTATTTACCAACCAAACCCCAGGAAGTACCTATACAATCAATTGGGGTGATGGACAATCGCAAACCTTTAGTTACCCAAACTTACCCATTAGTCCAAATGGAGTAAATCATCAATATGCACCTTCATGTTCCCAAAATGGCGTTGCAAGTCCTTATCAAATTCAAATTTCTGCAGTAAATCAATGTAATTTACTTGTAACCAATTCAACACCCGCCTCATTCACGGTAAACGCTTCTCCACTGGCAGGATTTACAGCAAATCCTTTGACAGTATGCCAAAACGGCAATGTTGTATTTACCGACACCACTAGTGGCGGTTTTATCGTTGAAAGTCAAGGGGGAAACCAAACGTGTTCTGATGATTATACCATTCAATGGGAACTATTGAACTCTTCCGGTAATTCCACAGGATTTTCTCCAAATCCTACATCTACTTCTCCTGTTTCCGTAAATTTTACTTCGCCGGGAACGTATACCATGACATTAACTGCTAGTAATGGTGTTTGTCCTGATGATTCGGAAGTAAAAACGATCAATGTTATTCCCATACCCATTATTCCCAACCAAAACTTAACCATCTGTTCGGGCACGAACTTCAGTATGGGGCAAAATGCGGCAAGTTTCCCAACACAAACGCCCTCTGTTCCCATTGTCCCCGCTGGAACAACCTACACATGGGTACTGAACAATCCCGACAACTTGAATGTTACGGGTGACGTTTCAAATGCTACCCCAAGCTCAACGATTAGTGGCACGTTAACTAACCTTACCAATACCAGTCAAACTGTGAGCTACACGGTAACACCCTCTAACAATGGGTGTCCAGGAACTCCATTTCAATTAACCATTAACGTTGCACCTGCGATTGTTGTTCCAAATCAAACCGTGACCATTTGCAACAATGGAAGTTTTAGCCTTACCCCGACGAACACTCCTCCTACAACTGTTGTTCCTGCGGGCTTAACATATACTTGGACGGTCCAAAACAATGGACAGGTATCTGGAGAGTTACCCAATAGTACACCCAGCGAGAGTATTTTTGGTGGCCCATTATCTACCACTACAAACAATCAGTCAGTCATTTATAATGTTACGCCCTCTGCTAATTCATGTTCAGGTCCAGCGTTTACAGTAACCGTTAACATCAATAATATCAATACAGGTAACATTACTGCGAGCCAAACGGTATGCGCCAATATTGATCCGGCTGCTTTAACTTTTACTTCTGCCGCCACGAGTTCTGGACCATTGGTTACGCAGTGGCAACAATCCACAGACAATGGAAATACGTTTCAAAATATTTCCGGGGCAACAAGCGGTGTGTTTGATCCAGCAATTTTAAGCACTACAACCAGTTACCAAGTCTTATTGACCAGCACGTTAAATGGGGTAAGCTGTACCGCCACAACGAATCAGGTAACTATCACTGTGAATCCTCTTCCTGTTGCCAATGCAGGAACTGATGCCTCGATCAATTGTGTTTCTAATCAATCAGGCGCCAATGTAGGTATGGTGGCAGTTCCGGGAATCAATTACTCCTGGTCACCAACTACCAACTTAAGCAATAGTTCCACCACCTCGAACCAAACGGCGACTCCACCTTCCACAACCACCTATACGTTAACTGCGACCAATGCCACTACTGGATGCTCGGCTTCCGATCAAGTAACCATTACTGTAAATAATACGGTTCCAACAGCCAGTGCAGGGAATGACTTCACCAAAACCTGTACTGTAAATCAGAATGGTCTAGGAATAGGTACTTCACCTGTTGTTGGAGTAACGTATTCATGGTCGCCCACAACAGGTTTGAGTAATCCAGCCATTTCCAATCCTACGGCCAATCCAACAAGCACCCAAACCTACACGGTAACGGCTACTAATACGGCAAGTGGATGTACCGCAACGGATCAAGTGACTGTTACAGTAATTGTTGATCCTCCAGCTGTTAACGCGGGTAATGATTTTACAAAAACATGCTCACTCAATCCAAATGGACTACAAATTGGTATGAGTCCCGTGTCGGGCATTACCTATTCGTGGTCGCCATCTATAGGCTTAAACGATGGAAGTGTTGCCAATCCAACCGCCAACCCATCGGCTACAACTACCTATACCCTCACTGCTACTAATCCAGCGAATGGCTGTACCAATACCGATCAAATTACGGTAACAGTGAACAACACGCCGCCCGCTGCGAATGCAGGTGCTGATTTTACCAAAACATGCCTAATCAATCCAACCGGATTAACTATTGGAATGACTTCCGTAGCAGGAATTACCTATTCTTGGTTGCCAACAGCAGGATTGAGCAATCCAAATATTTCCAATCCAACTGCTAATCCAGTAACGACTACCACTTACACACTAACGGCGTTTAATCCTGTAAACGGGTGTTCAGCTACTGATCCTATTACCGTGACGGTAGACTTAACAATTCCCAACGCATCAGCTGGAACCGATTTTACTAAAACATGTACACTAAACCCTTCAGGCCAACAGATTGGAATGACAACAGTAGCTGGTGTTACGTACTCTTGGTCACCAACTACCGGTTTGAGTCCATCAAGCTCGGTTGCCAATCCGTTAGCTAACCCCAGCACAACTACGAATTATACCCTCACAGCTACCAATATAGCAAGCGGATGTACCGCTACCGATCAAATACTTGTAACCGTTGATGCTACATTGCCAACAGCGACTGCCGGAAATGACTTCAATATTACTTGTACCACAAACCCGAATGGCTTGGCTATTGGAATGAGTCCTGTTGCGGGCATTACTTATTCCTGGTCACCGGCCTCGGGCTTGAGCGCAACGAATGTTTCCAATCCGACAGCCAATCCGACAGCCACGACTACCTATACCCTAACCGCGACCAATCCTGTAAACGGTTGTGTGAATACGGATCAAATTTTAGTCAATGTAAATAAGGTTGTACCGTTGGCCGCTGCGGGGAATGATTTTACACGAACCTGTACACAAAACCTCAGCGGAGTACAGATAGGTGCGGCTTCTGTGGCAGGAGTGACGTATGCATGGTCGCCATCAACAGGGCTCAGCAGCACCACCGTTTCCAATCCAACAGCCAATCCTGCAACTACTCAAACCTACACCGTTACAGCCACCAATACCGCTAGCGGATGTACAGCGACTGACGATGTATTAGTAACTATAAATACCACGCCTCCGGCTGCCAATGCTGGAAATGACCAAACCATAACGTGTATCACGAATGCTTCAGGGGCTCCCATTGGAATGGTCAGTGTTCCAAACGTAACTTATAGCTGGTCACCAACCACAGGACTTAATGCAAGCAATATTTCGAATCCTACTGCAAATCCTACTGTAAACACCACCTATACATTAACAGCATCGGACAACATTAACGGATGTACGTCCACCGATCAAGTAGTGGTTTCAGTAAACAATACACCGCCCGTTGCTAATGCTGGAACCCCATTTACTAAAACGTGTACACAAAACTCAACTGGTGCACAAATAGGTGTTGCCTCTGTTGCAGGTATTACCTATGCATGGTCACCCATAGCCGGCTTGAGTAGTACAGCCGTTTCAAATCCTACTGCAAACCCAAGCTCAACAACAACCTACACTGTTACCGCTACAAACCCAACGAATGGATGTTCCGCATCTTCTAATGTATTGGTTACAGTAAATACTACCCCACCAACTGCTGATGCAGGAACTGATTTCACAAAAACCTGTTCGTCCAATTCTAGTGGTGCTCTAATTGGAATGGCTCCCGTAACAGGAGTAACCTATTCCTGGTCACCAACCACTGGATTAAATCCATCAGGGAGCGTATCGAACCCGGTTGCAAACCCAATTGCAACCACCACCTACACATTGACGGCAACAAATCCTGTAAACGGATGTACGGCCACAGACAATGTAACGGTAACCTTTGATGCTGCTATTCCCGTCGCAAATGCAGGTAACGATTTTACGATAACTTGTATCTCGAATGCGAATGGATTACCAATTGGGATGAGTCCTGTTGCAGGTATTACCTATTCTTGGTCACCGGCTTTGGGATTGAGCGCAGCGAATGTTTCAAATCCCACCGCTAACCCAAGTACAACGACTACCTATACCCTCACCGCCACCAATCCACTAACCGGTTGTAGCAATCAAGACATTATTATCGTTAGTGTAGATAAAGCACTTCCATCTGCGAATGCCGGAAATGATTTTACCAAGACATGTATCGCTAATATTAACGGTGCTGCTATCGGCGCTGCCTCGGCGGCTGGTACCACTTATTCATGGACACCTAGCACAGGGCTCAGTTCTTCTGCTATTTCCAATCCAACAGCAAATCCTTCCAGTTCCACTTCCTACACAGTAACAGCTACGAATACGGTCAACGGATGTACTGCCACGGATGTTGTACTCGTTACGGTGAACAATACTGCACCAACGGTCGAAGCCGGAAATGATTTTACTAAAACTTGTTTACTGAATCCTAATGGTTTAGCGATTGGAATGCCTGCTATTGCAGGAAACACCTATTCATGGTCACCTACTACCGGGCTAAATGACGCTACTATTTCTAATCCAACAGCCAATCCAACGAGTACGACAACTTACACCTTGACAACTACGAATGTAGCCACAGGATGTTCTGCCAGTGATAATGTAATTGTGACTGTCAACTTAGCAGCTCCAACCGCAAATGCAGGAAATGATGGAACAATCACCTGTTTTACGAATGCATTAAATGTTCAAATAGGAAGTTCATCTTTAGCGAATACAACATATCTATGGTCACCCACGACCGGATTGAGCAATCCGAATATCTCAAACCCGATTGCTACTCCTTCTGCATCTACGACTTATACGGTTACAGCTACGAGCACTATAACAGGTTGTTCTAATACTGATCCAGTCATAGTTACCGTTAACAATACGCCTCCCGTAGCAAATGCAGGAAATGACTTTACAAAAACGTGTACATCGTTGTCGAACGGAGATTTTATTGGAACTGCTG
>JBILRE010000005.1:0-177675 GCA_044372835.1 Crocinitomicaceae bacterium
CGTTGGTAAAAATGTCACATTCGAAGCACCAGAGGCATTATACGTTCCATTAACCTGAGCAAGGGCGCTATAAGTTATCGTTGCTGCCGCATTGATGTTGCATGTCGTTGTGGTAATATTGTTTGTAAAGTTAAGGGTAGCTGGCTGGTCAACAGTCATAACCCCGGTATTCCATGCGGCTAAATTCGACCAAGTTCCGGTGCCCGCGAAAAAGACAGGTCCAAAGGTTTTCCCTCCTGAATTGATCGTCTTTGTCCCCGTACCTAGGAACTTAACATTCATTCCAGTGGCCCAGGTACCCTGTGCGGCAACCATTGCGAGGTTACCGTAAATATTTAAGTTATTGGCCGTAGAACTCGAAGCAAAATTTGGAGTATTCGATGTGACACTCCAGGTCATGTTATTACAGTTCGCATTCGCAAGATTAAGCGTTACAGTTTGACCTGCTGCGGTGAACGACTGCTGGGTAAAAAAGACATTGTCATTTACACCTGGTACACCGGCACCACCGGCACCTCCACTGGATAATGACCACTTATTGATATCCCCCCAGTTTCCTGTTCCACCGACCCAGTAGTAGTCAATGGCTAAAACTGGTTTTAAGGAAAATAGTACAAGAATGAAAAGAATGTGGTGTAGACTTACCTTCATAAAATAACATTTAATGGTTCAAAGGTCACATTTTAAGAGATCAATGATATTAATTAAAAATTACATTTAAAAGAATTTTTTCTCCATAGAAGCGGGGAATTATACACAAACAACCAAATCAATTCCAATGTGTTATACTACCATGCAAGCAATAAATATCGTATGGTTCAAACGTGATTTGCGGATTAACGATCACGCTCCGCTGCATAATGCGCAAAAAGCAGGTCTTCCGCTTCTGCTTGTCTATTGTTTTGAACCCTCTGTTATGTCACATCACGACAGCGACGCACGCCATTGGCGTTTCGTTCACGAAGCGATTTTGGATATGCAACGAAATCTCGAACCGTTTGGAGCGAACGTGCATGTATTCCATAGTGAGGCGTTGCCCTTATTCAAAGAGATTTCAAAAAATTATAAGGTCAACACCCTTTTTTCACACGAAGAAATTGGAAACGGTTTGACCTTCGAACGAGACAAACAAATTGCTGCTTTCTGCGCTGAACGAAATTGGATTTGGAAGGAATACCAAACGAATGGTGTCATCCGTGGATTGAAAAACCGGTCCAACTGGGATAAAAGATGGCTAGAGTACATGCGGAGTCCATTGGCTGTTTTTGATGATCGATTTACAAACTACGTGACTCTTCCCGAGGACATGCAATCAGCCTTGAAAGGCCCGGAACTACCTCAAACGATAACGGAAAGAAACCCCACATTTCAACAGGGAGGCGAAAACATGGCATGGCGATACCTAGATAGTTTCTTGAACAACCGTCATCCCAATTACAGCAAGCATATTTCAAAGCCAGAACTGAGCCGTAAAGGATGTAGCCGCATGTCGCCATACCTAGCTTATGGCAACATAAGCATGCGTGTGGTGTATCAAGCGACTATAAACACGACCAAGAAGTCGGCACACAAAAGGGCCCTACAAAATTTTATTTCAAGATTACATTGGCATTGCCATTTTATTCAAAAATTTGAAAGCGAATACCGAATGGAATTTGAACCCATTAACCGTGGTTTTGAGCGACTGGAAAAAGACCCCAACGAAAACTATATTTCGGCTTGGCAACACGGAAAGACTGGGGTACCGCTCGTGGACGCATGTATGCGTTGTGTTGTGGCAACAGGGTACATTAATTTCCGGATGCGTGCGATGGTCGTGTCTTTTTTTGTGTTCAACCTCTGGCAAGACTGGCGCGAATTGCATTTCCTCGCCCGGCAATTTTTGGATTATGAACCCGGTATCCATTACCCACAAATTCAAATGCAGGCAGGTATGACGGGCATTAATACCATTCGCATTTACAATCCAATTAAAAACTCACAGGACCACGACCCCGAAGGTACATTTATCCGAAAATGGGTGCCCGAACTAAATGATCTTCCAGATGAACTGATTCATGAGCCCTGGAAACTCAACCCCATTGAACAAGCATTTTATAACTGCCATATAGGCGTGGACTATCCCGCACCAATCGTGGACATCGAAGCATCTAGAAAAAAAGCAAGCGACACCATCTATGCCTTCCGAAGAGACCTATTGGTGAAAATGGAAGGAAAGCGCATACTTCAAATACATGTAAGTAATGCTTCCTCAGGCTTCAAAAAAAGGAAGAGTCGTTCAGCGAAAAAAAGTCCTTCGGAAAAATCAGAATGACCTGAAAGGGGAATGTAACGCTACCCTAAATGGACATATAAATCAATGCACTGAAAAGCTGTGTTTCCGACCTTGGCACTAAAAAACGCTATGGAAAAGATCCTTTTAATTGTCGCACCGGAAAAATTCAGGGACGAGGAACTGTTCGAAACAGAAAAAGTACTTAAAAAAGCGGGAATCAAAACCATCATTGCAAGCAACAGACTGGGCGAATGCCACGGCATGTTTGGAGGAATATGTGCAGTAGACATCCTATTGGAAAACGTTCGAACCGGAAGTTATGGCGCCATTTTATTCATTGGAGGACCCGGATCAAAAATGTTCATCACACATCCTGAAGCCTTGCGCATAGCCCGACAAGCAAAAGAACTTGAGCTCGTTCTTGGAGCAATATGCCATGCACCATTGATTTTGTTGCAAGCAGGTGTATTAAAAAACAAAAAAGCTACAGGTTCTTCAACCACTGTTCAAGTATTGAAAGAAAATGGCATCGAAGTTCCAAAGGGCGATGTGATTATAGACGACTTACTTATCACCGCCACCGGTCCAGATGCCGCAAAATCCTTTGGACAAGCCATTGTTTCAAAACTGCAGGAAAAAATGATTCCCTTTTGACAGTTCGTTTGCACTTAATTACTTACATTTCGAACATGTTTGGGCAATGGATAAAAGACTTTGCATTTTGTTGGTTATTTCTTCACGTTTTATACAGTCATAGCCTTGCTCAAACCACCTATTTTCATTACCCCGCAGAGCATGAACCGCACGAAGCTACATGGCTGCAATGGCCCCATGGAAAACAATACGGTTGTTCTTACAAAAAGAAACTGGAACCCACTTGGGTGGATATCACCAAGGCATTGGTCAAAAATGAAAATGTGAACATTATTCATTCCGGTAAACAAGCAAAAAAGAAGGTTATTCGCCTGCTTTTAGCCGCTAACGTTGACACCTCGAACATCCGTTTTTACAACATTCCAACCAACGATGTTTGGGTGCGTGACAATGGGCCAATCTTTGTTTTTGATACGCTCAAAGAACTTTACCTTCAGGATTGGGGATTCAATGGTTGGGGAAATGACTTCCGATCGAAAAAATGCAATAACGTACCTGCTAGAATTCCATTTTTTCCAAAAGTGGACTTAAACAACTTAATGGTACTCGAGGGCGGCGCTATTGAAACCGATGGGAACGGTACCTTTTTACTAACAAAAAGCTCCCTCTTGGTACAAGCCAATCAACGCAAAAAAATTCACGCCATTAGGAATCCTGGTTTGACTCAACAAACAGCTGATTCGATACTGCATGCCTACCTAGGTGCCGAAAAGCTTGTTTGGTTAGACGGTTTTGTTGACACCGATGATATTACGGATGGACACATTGATGGGTTTGCGCGTTTTGGTCTGAACAACACCCTTTTTACCATGTCCGAAGAAGATTTGTCTTACTGGGGAGTCACGGCAAAAGACCAGGAAATACTCAAAAACCTGAAAAATGTATCTGGACAGGCCTTCTCCATCGTAAATCTTCCCTTGACAGCGAACTATGTTTTCAATAAAAAAGGAATAGACCTTGGTTTTCGGGGATCATACCTGAACTTTTATACCGCTAATGGTGTCGTTTTAGTTCCGGTTTATAACGACCCGAATGACCAAACAGCAATTGAACTATTGCAAACTCACTACACGGAAAGGACAATCGTGCCAATCGACTGCCGGAACCTTATTGAATTTGGTGGAATGGTTCACTGTGTAACCCAACAGCAACCTTCGAAACGAAAGTAGAAAAATAAAAATCAACATTTTTTCATAACCTTTGTATATGAAAAAATTGTTTCTGACGGTTATTATGCTTTCACTGTACGTTGGCTTTTTCCGTGCTCAAGTGGGAACGTTCAATGTACTCAATGTTAAATACCATCTAAATCCATCTTGGTTTATCAGTGCAGAAGGACAAATAAGGTCACTAAAGTTCTACCGAGATTTCCACTACCACGAATTCACGCTCGGGCCAAGCTACAAAATCAACAAACATCTTACGCTAAGCTTGGTGGGTGGTAAATACGACACTTACCGAGAAGGAGGGAATTTCATTACCCCAAAAGCATCGGATGAATACCGTATTTGGCCCCAGGTAACCCTTCACCAATCCATTGGACCCATCAAGATTGACCAACGCTACCGATTTGAGCTACGGTTTACACAAAGTGGATTTACCCCAAGATTCCGATACCGACTTGCCTTACAATACCCGTTTGGTAAAGAAAAAAACGACATGAAACCCTTTCAAATAGGACTATCTAACGAACTGTTCTTCTTTAACAAAGAGCCCTTCTTCCAGCGCAACAGGTTAAGTGGCACATTACAGTACAAATTTAGCCCAATGTTTTCCACACAAGTGGGATGGGTACATCAATTCGACTACAAAATCAATGATGAAATAGGCCGGGATTTCCTTTTTATTGGATGTTTTTTCGACCTTTACCGCAAGGAGAAAAGCAGAGACGATGCTGACGACCTATTCTGACAGGTTAAACTTCCCCCTTTTTTAAAACAAACAATACGCTTCACTTGTCATAGAGGTGTGAACGGCGTTAAAAAGCAGCACCTACCTTCTAAAACATGCCCAGCGTGCCATCGTCCCTTTTCTTGGAGGAAGAAGTGGGAGAAAAATTGGGAATCAGTCGTTTATTGCAGCGATAAATGCAGAAAAACCAGATCGAAAGCATGAATTCTTCCCACCCCAAAAAAACGCTACGCCTTGTTCTTGGAGATCAGTTGAACGAGCAGCACAGCTGGTTTAAAGGGACTGGGGACCACGTGACCTATGTGCTCATGGAGGTTCGGACCGAAACCGACTATGTAAAACACCATATTCAAAAAATATGTTCCCTTTTTTTAGGCATGAGGTCGTTTGCCGAACGCTTAACAATAGCGGGGCATCAGGTGCACTACGTCCACATCTCTGATTCGAACAACAAAGGTAGTTTTGAGAAAAATTTACAAACGATAATAGATGAGGGTGGTTTTGAACGTTTCGAATACCAACTGCCTGATGAATACCGAGTAGACGAATTACTTAAATGCTTCTGTCAGCAACTGAAAATTGCGTTTCAGGCGGTTGATACCGAACACTTTTTTACAAAACGAACAGAACTTTCAGATTTTTTTCACGGCAAGAAACAGTTCGTGATGGAATCTTTCTACCGAGCACAACGGAAACGTTTCAACATCCTCATGGATGGTCAGCAGCCACTTGGAGGTCAATGGAATTTTGATCGGGAAAACAGAAAAAAACTGCCTTCCACTGAAGTTCCGCCACATCCATTGACGTTCAGAAATGATGCCTCTGCCCTCTTTGCCGAAATACAACATTGTGGCATTGCGTACATAGGTCAAATCGAGCCCATGGAACTGGAATGGCCCATTGACAGGCAGCAAGCGCTAAGGTTATTGCACTTTTTTCTTGATTACCTCCTCGAGAAATTCGGCACATATGAGGATGCAATGTCAACTAGAAGCTGGTCGGTGTATCATTCTCGTTTATCCTTCGCACTGAATTGTAAATTGTTGTCTCCAATAGAGGTCGTTGATGCTGCTGTGGCAACCTTTCATGAAAAACCTGATGCCATCTCCCTTAATCAAGTGGAGGGTTTTGTGCGTCAAATTCTTGGATGGCGGGAATTCATGCGGGGTGTTTACTGGAGCAAGATGCCCGAATTTTCCCAACTTAATTTTTTCAAACACCACCGGGCTTTACCCAATTGGTTCTGGAGCGGAAAAACCAAGATGAATTGCCTGAAACACAGCATTGACCAAAGTTTGTCTAAAGCATATGCGCATCACATCCAACGGCTAATGGTACTCGGTAATTTTTGTTTGTTAGCCGGAATTAATCCCGATGACGTTGACCAATGGTACCTAGGGATTTATATAGACGCCTTTGAATGGGTGGAAATAACAAACACAAGGGGCATGAGTCAATTTGCCGATGGGGGAATTATTGGAAGTAAGCCCTATGTGAGTTCTGCCGCATACATCCATAAAATGAGCGACTATTGCAGTACGTGTTATTACAAAAAAGACCTCAAAACAGGAGAAAATTCTTGTCCATTCAATAGCCTTTACTGGCATTTTCACCAAGAACACCGAGACCTACTGGAAAAGAATCCGCGCATAGGAATGGCATTCAACACATGGGACAAAATGGAAGAACGCAAACGTACGGACTTGTTAAAACAGGCTGAGTTTTACCTAAAAAACCTAGAACAATTATGAGTCAAAAACGCGCCATCGTATGGTTTAAAACCGATTTAAGGCTAACCGACAACGAAACCGTTTCAAAAGCACTCACCCACTCCGATTGGATACTGCCGGTATTTTTCATAGACCCGAACCAATTCATGCAGAACGAACTCGGAATCCGAAAAACAGGGTTTTTTAGAGCAAAATTCTTGTTAGAATCGTTGCAGGACCTCGACCAACAATTACGTGAAAAAAGTTCAGGGCTTTTAGTTATTGAAGGCAAGGCAGAGGTTGAATTACCCAGACTTGTTAAAGAATATGGGGTTACCAAGGTTTTTTGTAAACAAGAAGTCGCCCCTGAAGAACTATTGGAACTTACAACTGTGGAACAGCAGCTATGGAAATTAGGTTGCACGGTTGAGTCGTTTAGCACAAGTACACTTTACCATGCCGTAGATTTACCTTTTACCCTGCGAGAAATCCCCGAAGTCTTTACGAAATTTCGCAAACGCATAGAAAAGGAATGCATCGTGCGAGATGTGTTGCCAGAAATTGGGAAGCTAAGCAGCCCTGTGATTCCTCCGTTTCAACCGTTTGACTTAACCAAATGGAAGTTCGAAGAACGAAGACCGGACCAAAGAAGCTCCTTTCCTTTTAAAGGTGGAGAAACAAGCGGACATGAACGAATAACCAGCTACTTTTTTGAACAGAAAGGGTTGTTTACTTACAAGGAAACGAGAAATGGATTGAACGGCACTAATTACTCTTCCAAATTATCGCCATGGTTAGCGTTGGGATGTGTTTCGCCGCGATTCGTGTACGCCAAGATAAAAGATGCCGAGCAAGCTTTCGGAGCAAACGAATCCAGTTATTGGCTTTATTTTGAACTTTTGTGGAGGGAGTACTTTCGGTTTATGATGAAAAAACACAAACACCTAGTGTTCTCTGAAACGGGGTATAATGGACTGAAAAACAACCAAAAAACCTCCCCAAACCAAGAAGAAAATTTCCATCAATGGAAACACGGAGACACGGACGATTCTTTTGTAAACGCCTTTATGAAAGAACTGAACGCAACAGGATACATGAGCAACCGTGGTAGGCAAAATGTGGCCAGCTACCTCATCGATCACCTTCAAGTCGACTGGAGACTAGGCGCTGCTTACTTTGAAGAACAATTGATTG
Organism: Crocinitomicaceae bacterium; assembly: GCA_044372835.1. Taxonomy (GTDB): domain Bacteria; phylum Bacteroidota; class Bacteroidia; order Flavobacteriales_D; family Crocinitomicaceae; genus M0103. The sequence continues at coordinate 7,744 of JBILRE010000005.1, forward strand.
ATTACGACGTCTCCAGCAATTGGGGGAACTGGGCTTACCTTGCCGGAGTTGGAAGCGATCCTCGCGGCAAACGCGTTTTTGACACCCAGAAGCAAGCGTCGAACTACGATCCAAAAAAAGCATTTCAAGAAATATGGAAAACCATTTAATGTGTGAATACAGCGGCTTGCCCTCGCCGATGGCTTACACCCAAGTTGAGACTGAAATACCTGAAGAAAATCAGGATATCGACCGCATCGTTGAAATGGCATGGGAAGACCGAACCCCGTTTGATGCCATTCATCGTCAATTTGGGTTGAGGGAAGAAGAAGTACGAAAACTGATGAAAAAAACACTTCAGTTTTCCAGCTATAAACGTTGGAGGAAACGCGTGGAGGCATGCGCAACCAAGCACGAAAAAAAACGGAACGAAGAAATCTCGCGCTTTAAATGTTCCCGTCAACGAAGCATTTCGAATAACCAAATAAGCAAACGTAAAAAATGAAAACATTCCTACTTGTCGGCGCCAACAGCGCCATCGCTAAAGCATGTAATACCTTGCTACAAGCTTCAGGTGCTCAAACCGTCGGTCTTTCCAGAGGAAATCTTTATGACTTCAACACCTCTTTTCAAGTCGTTGATTACACCAAAGAAAACCTCCCTGTCATTGAAGGACCTATTGATGGGCTGGTCTATTTCCCTGGCACCATTAACCTCAAACCTTTTCACCGGATTAGTAGAGAAGAATTCACACATGATTTTAACATAAACGCCATGGGAGCAGTGGAGGTATTACAAACGTATTTGCCGAACCTGAAAAAAGGCCAGCATCCTTCAGTGGTTTTGTTGAGTTCGGTGGCCGCACAAACCGGACTGCCTTTCCATGCATCCATTTCCATGGCAAAAGCCGCTATTGAAGGCCTTACAATGGCATTGGCTGCGGAATGGGCACCCTCCATTCGGGTGAATGCCGTGGCACCTTCATTAACCGATTCACCCTTGAGTGAGCGCTTTCTAAGCACTCCTGAAAAAACGGAGGCTGCTAAAAACAGAAATCCAATGAAGAAAGTCGGATCGCCACAAGAAATCGCTGAAGCAATCTGTTTTTTACTGAACGATTCATCCAGTTGGATGACCGGACAAGTATTAACAACAGATGGCGGATATGGAAAACTGCGCCTTTAATAAGCTGGTCATTTTGGTCGGTGCGCATCCATGAACCAAGCAGCAATGTAGCCGGTAAATGTACCAAATAACCCCACACCTGTGATCATCATGAAACCCGCGATGATTCTCCCTTCCACAGTGACGGGATACATATCCCCGTAACCCACCGTGGTAATCGTCACAAAGGACCACCAAATGGCATCTTCCGCTGTACATATATTCGATTGAACGGCTTGCTCCACCTGCAAAATCGCCACCGATCCGAATATGATCATTAAAAAAGCAATTGTTGTGACCGTAGCAAAAGTTCCCTGGGCTTTATTTTTAAAGACGTGGTTTGAAATAAACTTTACCGAACGAAAAGCACGTAAAACGCGGACAAGGCGAAACAAGCGTACAAGCCTGCCGTACCTCAAATATTCACACGTGGGTATACTGGAAATTAAATCGATCCATCCCCATTTCATAAAAGCTGATTTAGGCTTGGCTCGCCTGTATCGAAGTACAAAATCGAATAAGAAAACCACACAAATTAGATCGTCGATTATGTACAAAAGGCGCGATGTCTCCGAATCGAGTTGAAAAAAAGTATCAACCATTAATGCCGCGAGGACATAAACCGATCATACAACGATAAATAAGTCAAAAACTGGATTCATAGATGGTTCCCGTTGGTCGTCCATAAGTGTGTGGTTCGTTTTACAATAGAAATGAAATGGAAAGATGATATGGACTCATCAAAGGTGGATCATAGAGAAGAAACCGTTAATTCGCACCTTTATCAGCCATTGGTTTAAGGTATTTCCTATCCACCCAGAAGGTCATAAGGGGAACAAGCGATGCAACAAGTAACGTCAATGTAATTTGCCATTTCATTTTTTGTTGAACATGCAACAAGAGTACCTCAATGCAATAGGCAATAAACAGCCCTCCATGTAACCCTCCGACATACATGTTCGGCCACTTAATTCCGTAATAATACTTCAACGGCATCGTAATGGCAAAACTGATATATGAAATTCCTTCCATCAGCGCCAACCACCGCAATTGATCCAGAATCGTTTTCATGTGAGCGAGTTTTTTCCAAAAATAATCCTTTAGGACGTCTTACAGCATGATTGTTTCAAAAGAACGTTTTATTTTTTCTAGAGCACTTTTGTTTTTCATACCTTTGCCCCAATGAGCGATACTCGAAAACGAATTGAGGTGTGTTTCACCCCGGGTGAATATACCTACTTCAAAGACGAATTTGAAATTGTTGTGGTCATTGATGTGTTGCGAGCTACTTCTGCAATGTGTGCTGCCTTTGACAATGGCATTTCGGCTATAATCCCCGTTCCTACTGTTGAAGAGGCATGGGAGTACAAACAAAAAGGATACCTGGCAGGGGCGGAAAGGAAAGGTCAAATCGTAGAAGGTTTTGACTTCGGTAATTCACCCTTTTCCTACATGAAAGAGGAATTTCGGGGAAAAGAAGTCGTTCTTACCACAACCAATGGGACAAAATCGTTGGATGTTGCGAAAGATGCCGAAACAGTCGTTGTTGGGTCTTTCCTCAACCTCAATTTCTTGTCCAAATGGTTGGAAAAACAGCATAAAAACACCCTGTGTTTATGCTCAGGATGGCAGGATAAGTTCAACCTCGAAGATACCATCTGCGCTGGGGCGATCTCCGATCATTTGATTTCAACAGGACAATTTACTTCCAATGAGGATTCCTCCATTGCAGCCAAATACTTATACCTATCGGCTAAAGACAACTACCTTGGCTATTTGAAGAGTAGTTCTCACCGCCGCAGGTTGAAAAACCTGAACTTGAACGAGGATATCAAGTATTGCCTTACACCCAACCAAACCGACGTCATTCCAATATTAAAAGATGGGAAACTGGTTAAATTGTAACATCCGAAACATTACGGTAATTTGCGCCATTTGTATCGTGCAATTTGGGGCCAATGCATCGCATCCCGTTTCCGGGAGAACCAATACCCCTCCATGGGGATTTTTTGGTCATAAACGAATCAACCGAATTGCTGTATTCACCCTTCCTCCGGAAATGTTTGGTTTTTTCAAAGAACACATTGAATACCTGACCGAACATGCCGTCGATCCTGACAAAAGACGTTATGCCGTGGAAGGCGAGGCGCAGTGCCATTACATTGACCTCGACCATTACTACAAACCAGGAGAGGACCCGTTTTCCGTTATGCCGAAACATTGGTATGATGCTGTTTCAAAATTCACTGAAGATACCCTTCAAGCGTATGGGATTGTTCCCTGGCATATTCAAGTGATGAAATTCAAATTGCAAAAGGCCTTCGAAACAAAGAATGTCGACCTTATTTTGAAATACGCGGCAGATATCGGACACTACATCGGTGACGCGCATGTACCACTGCACACCACAGAAAACTACAACGGACAACTCTCTGGTCAGAAAGGAATTCATGGTCTGTGGGAAAGTCGTTTAGTGGAAATAAATGCGGAAGAATACAACTATTTTGTAGGAAAAGCTACCTACCACAAGAGCGTTTTAGATTTTGCCTGGGAAGCTGTCAAGGGTTCGCACATGGCATTAGACTCCGTCTTCCGCATGGAAAAAGAGCTTACAGCCTCTTTTCCAAGCGATAAAAAATACAGTTTTGAACAACGTGGAAACACGACCATTCCAGTATATTCCTACGAGTTTTCTCAAGCTTACCACACGCAAATGAATGGCATGGTCGAGCGTCGACTTCGACAAGCAATCATTGGTGTCGGATCCATTTGGTACACAGCTTGGGTGGATGCCGGTCAACCCAACCTGAACGAATTGCAAAACGTCCCTCCATCCCTTGAATTATTAGAAGAAATGCAGGCTTTGGACGCCCATTTTCACAACGACGAGCACAAAGGCCGCATTTGTGACTAAATCAAGTTTGTTTTTTCTATCGTTTTAGGCAAGAATCAACTAACTTTACTTATTGCTAAACTATTTTAGGATGTACGGACTTGTAAACAAAGCAATTAAAGACCTTGTGGTTACCAACCATGGAGAGGAGAAATGGAAGGAAATCTGTCAACTTACAGGTTATTTAGAGGAAGACTTTATTGGAATGAGTCCCTATCCGGACAAACTCACGTATGATTTAGTTGGAAACGCTGCAAAAGTGCTGGGTGCACATCCCCATGATTTGCTTGAGGCATTTGGAGAATACTGGATTCTATACACTGCAGATGAGGGGTATGGCGACCTAATGACGTTGACAGGAAGTTCTTTTCCTGAATTCCTAAGCAACTTGGACATGTTGCACTACCGTATCAATAACATCATGCCCGAATTGGCTGCGCCACAGTTCACAACACGCAACGAAACCGACCAGTCTATTGAACTGGAATACCGTACACACCGAGAGGGACTTTCGCCCATGTTGCTTGGTCTTATAAAAGGGCTTGGTAAGCGATTCGATTTAGTAGTAAGCATTGAACAAATTCAAGTGAAAGACGACACAAACGATTGCCACGTTTTTCGCATCAGTTGGTAAACATGCAAAAAAGAGCTGACCAAAACGAAATAGATCGACTGTTAGCATTGAAAAGCTACGACATCCTGGACACACTTGCTGAAGAGGAGTACGACGAATTAACCGTATTGGCCGCAGAAATCTGCCAAACACCTATTTCACTAATCTCGCTTGTCGACGACAAAAGACAGTGGTTCAAATCCGTTCACGGCATAGAGGTACGTGAAACACCCATCGAAGAGTCGTTTTGTGCCCATGCCATCCAACAGCCTCTTGAAACAATGGTGGTCAGGGATGCTAGAACCGACGAACGATTTTGTGAAAACCCGCATGTGAAAGGCAATATGAAGATCGTTTTTTATGCGGGAGTTCCTTTAGTTGATACAAACCAATGCGCTTTAGGAACCTTGTGTGTCATCGATCATGTGCCAAGGGAACTTACCAAGACACAGTTAAAATCGCTTCAAGTACTAGCAAAAAGTACTGTTCGTCTGCTTGAATTGCGCAAAAATAATAGGAATCTAAATGTTCAACTAGACCTTGTAACGGACGCACTGAGTCTTAACAATCCTTTTTACCTGATCTTGCAGGATAATTTAACGATTGAACAGATTGGTTCTAATTTTCAAAAAGTACTGCCTGAACTCAGTATCAACGATGCATTCTCCGATCATTTTTCATTTGCAGGATCCTTTTCCATAGAAGATTTTATGCACTCAGAAGAAACATCGTACAACCGACTACTCTTCCTTCAATGCCACAATCGTCACCAAAAATACAAATGCAGCGTCAAAAAAGTATCTAACCGAATTGTACTTGCCGCCTCTCCCATAATAAATAGCGAGTTCAAACTTACAGACTACGGCCTGAGAATAAACGACTTCGCACAGCACGACTATATTGCTGAGTACCTCTTTCTTCAACAAACGACAGATCGCTCCCTAAAGGATTCCCGCCAATTAACCGAGAAACTCGTAAAACGGAATGAGGAACTTACCCAAATGCAGCGAGATATTTTATCGCTATCTCGTTTTCCAGACGAGAACCCTAATCCGGTACTTCGGCTAACCCTCGATTTTTCCATTGCCTATTGCAATGCTGCAGCAAAGGCAACCTTTAATCCTGCGTTCGGAATAACCGAAAACACCATTGAGGATTCAGAATTAAAGCAACTATTATCCAAGTTGATTGAGCATAATCAATCCGAACTAAACATAATCCTGGAACGCAATCAGGCACATTACTCTATCAGCGCTAAATACGTTCAGGAGTTGAATTACATCAACCTCTACGTAAAAGACATATCAGAATTTGTTCATGGTGTAAACCAAGCCATGTCACAAATGAATGCTTTAAACGCAAAGGTTGAGGAACAAAGACGGTTCTATGAATTTATTTTGAATAACATTCCCGCCGATATCGCCGTTTTTTCCAATGATCACAAATACGTTTTTGTCAACCCTCTAGGTATTCAAAATCCGGAAGTACGTGAATTCATCATTGGCAAAGACGACTTCGATTACTGCAAGTACCGAGGAATTCCTGACACCATGGCACACAACAGGCGTAAACTGTTTCGTAAGATTCAGGAGACGAAGGAATTCGCTAACTGGGAGGACGATATGGTCAACGCTCAGGGTGAAAGGCGCGTCGTTTACAGGCGCATGGGGCCCATTTTTAATGAGGCCGGTGAGATCGAATTCATTATCGGATACGGAGTTACCATTACCGACCGTAAACTCGCCGAAGAAAAATTATTGGAAGCCAACAAACGAATGGCGCTTCTAGAGAACTTCCTAAACCGTTCAAGTGATGCGATTCAAGTGGCTGACGAGAGCGGTCAAATGATTTACATCAACCAAACAGCCTCAAAACGCTTAGGTATTCCATCTGAAAGAATAACTGATTATAACGTTAGGGATTTTGAGAAATCCATGACCGATGAGGCGGCCTGGGAAAAACATGTGGAAGAAGTGAAGCAAAAGGGCCTGTTGCAATTGGAGGGCCAAAACCTCAACCAACAATCAGGAGAGCTAATCGATGTGGAGGTAAACCTCAAATACGAGAACATCGACGACAATGGCTACATCATAGCAACATCGCGTGACATTTCCGAACGCAAACGGACGGAAGCAGAAATTCGTAAACTCTCGCTGGTCGCTAAAAACACCAACAATGGCATCGTCATGCTCGATGTGAACAGGCTGATTACGTGGGCTAATGAATCAATGGTAAAACGCTCTGGGTATGTATTGAGCGAATTGATCGGAAAATCGCCAAAGAAGTTTCAATTTGAAGGTACCGACGAAGCTACCACTTCACGTATTTACAACCAAATGCTTCAACTTCAAACGGTAAACGAAGAAGTGGAGCACCTGAGCAAGAATGGAAGGAGGTATTGGGTCGATTTAAATATCCAACCCCTTTTTGACCAAAATGGCAACCACACCGGTTATATGGCCGTAGAATTCGATATTTCTGAAAGAAAAGCGTTTGAACTGACCATCGCTGAGCACAATAAGAACCTACAAGAAATAACCGATGCATTAGATCAAAGTTCATTGGTATCCATCGCTGATAGCCAAGGTCGAATAATAAAAGTGAACGAAATTTTCTGTAAAACATCCAAATTCGCGGCAGAAGAGCTCATTGGTCAACCACACAGTATCATTAATTCTGGCTACCACAGCAAGGAATTCTGGCGAGATGTGTGGAAAAAGATTAGCTCAGGCAAGATTTGGAATGGAGAAGTATGTAACAAAGCCAAAGACGGTTCTATTTATTGGGTGGATTCAGTCATCTACCCCATCCGAAATATGGAGGGGAACATTGACAAGTACCTTTCGATACGCCACGACATCACCGCACGAAAACTACTAGAGGAAAAAGAAAAAGAAAAGAATAAAAAAATACAGGAAATCAACCTGGAACTTGAAAAAATCATTCAAGCAGAGAAAACGGTAAACTTGTTGGCTGAATCCTTCTTAAATGGAAGCGATTACCAAACAATCTGCTGGGACATTGTTGAAAATGTGATCGCCCAATTAGACTTTCAGGATTGTATCATTTACAGACGAAATGGAAATACATTGGTTCAGGTGGCAGCCATTGGGGAGAAAAAAGGCAAAGATAGAACCTTGTTGAACCCGCTACAAGTGAAGGTTGGAAAAGGAATTGTTGGAACTGTTGCTGAAACCGGAAAGTACCTTTTGATTGAAGATACGAGTAAAGATGAACGCTATATCATCGATGACCTTCACCGTTTATCGGAAGTAGCAGTTCCAATCAAGGTTGGTAATGAGGTATGGGGCGTAATCGATTCCGAGCATCCCGAAAAAGGATTTTTCACTCACCTTCATCTGAGGGTCTTGATGACCATTTCAAACATGTTGGCACAGAAAATCACCGCATTGAGCGAACAACAACAAAAAGAAAAGCTTCAAACCGAGATTTTGGAAATCAACGAGCAACTCGAACAACGGGTGGTAGAGGAAATTTCGCGAAACCTTGAACTGACCAAATCCATAACCGACCAAGAAAAACTCGTAACCTTAGGTGAAATTTCATCCGGAATTGCGCACGACTTGAATACGCCGCTTGGAGCGATTAAAAGCGGCGCAGAAAGCATCCAATTTACGCTGAATCAACTACTTAAAGAGTCTATTTCCAATTGTTCTAAAAAGCAAATAGATGTCGCATACGCTAGAGCTGAACATAAGGAAACTGAATTGTTTGTAGGTGGTCTACAACAAATTAGGGAGACCAAAATGTTCATAGCATTGCTAAATGAACAATATCCAGATCTTCAAGAAACCGAAACCAGAGAATTGGCAGCCCTTTTTGTTAAGGCACGGGTTACAATCGATGAAACGGCATTTATCGAAGAAGTAATTCAATCTAAAAATGCAATGGATTACCTGAAAGTGGTTTTCCATGTAAAAATGATGTATACATTTTTGGACACTATTCTGAAATCCAGTGACAAAGCCGCGCGCGTGGTACAAGACCTTAGGTCCTTCATTAAGGAACAAAAAAACAGCGGAAAGACTACCATTGACCTACGTAAGAACATAGAAACAGTTCTTAACATTTTTAATTTTGAATTAAAGCGAGTTGCCAATGTGGAATTCGACGTGGCAGAAGGCCTGCAAATCGAAGGATTTGATATAAAAATGTTCCAGTTGTGGTCGAACCTCATCAAAAATGCCATCGAAGCAATGGAAGAAAAAGGCGAACGCGGGCACTTGAAAATTTACTCAACGCAAGAACAAAACAAGGTTTCCATTGTCGTATTTAACGACGGACCTCAAATACCGTTGGAAATACAAGACCAAATTTTTGATAAATTTTACACCACCAAAGCCTCAAAAAATGGAACGGGTCTGGGCCTAAATATCGTTAAAAACATTATTGATGACCACAACGCGAAAATAGCATTGAAATCCACTGATGAAAATACCCAGTTTATTGTTACCTTTACGACATAACTATGCAAGATATTCGCTACGCCGTTATTTGTGTCGATGATGACCCCATGATTTTACAAATGCTGAGTTTTCAGCTACAAAAAATCGTCGACCGTAAATGCACCTTACTTGAATATTTTACAGATCCCTTAAATGCCCTGGAAAACATTGATGAGTTGATTCAGGAAAAGATAGACATCATTTTTATCATTGTTGATTACCAAATGCCAAACATGAACGGTGCTGAATTGATTCGGAAAATAAAGGCAAAACACCCCGATTTGGCTTGCGTAATGCTATCTGGACAAGCCAATTCCGTTCAAGTGGATAACCTAGAAAAAGACAACCTGCTTGCTGAATTCATCTCCAAACCTTGGGATGAGCAAACCTTATTCAACGTGTTGCAGCCCATCCTAGAGAACAAACGGTAATTTTATAGCCAATACTGCATTCGTTGCCAGCATGCAAGCCAAAAGACCACGCATCAGCCTAACATGGACGTTATGGGATATGGTACTGGAAACGGCCGGATGGTTAGCTCTCACACTTTTTTGGATCAACCTTTTTGCAAGTTACAATCAAGTGCCCGTAAAGATTCCAACTCATTTTGATTTAGCTGGAAATCCCGACGCTTTTGGTCATAAAAGCCAATTGTTCGTTTTACCCAGCGTAGCCAGTGTTTTGTTTATGGGATTGACATGGCTGAATAAATTCCCCCACATCTTCAATTATCCAATTGAGATCAATGAGCAAAATGCGGAAACACAATACCGCCTTGCCACACGCTTCCTTCGATGGATAAAGGGATGGATTGTATTGCTGTTCATGATCATATCATTGCAGTCCATGAATTCATCGAACCATTCAACCGTATCACTCAATTGGCTGCTACCTGCGATGCTTTCTGGTATTTTTTTCGGCTTAATTACCTATTTGATAGTTGCGGCAAAAAAATCATAAAACGATCCTCAATGCATCGCTTTTTTCCTCTTCAATTGTTGGTAATCCAACCAATAGATCAACTTTACAGAAAAGCTGTTAAACGGAAGTCCATCAAAAAGATCCTTTGTATTGGCCCAGTAAGAAATAGCCACGTCGTTATTCGTTAAAAAGACGGCATTTTTCCAAACCACGTTCAATTCACTCCCGGGAAGAAATACCCACCGGTACACCATGTCAATCGTAAAAGCATTGTAGTTGGCATCAAAAGCTGATTGGCCCGTAGCGTTTTGCCCTGTGTAAGAAATAGGGTCCAACCTTCCGGCATCGTTCAAATCAAAAAAGGAAGTGTATTTTACGGTCGAACGGTAATATCGTAAACGGAAACTTGCCGACATCTTATTGGTAACAGTGTACTGGAAATTCAGGGTTTGTGTCAAATTAATCCGATCCCGCAAGCCAAACAAAATACCATTCCAACTATTACTTGGTTGTTGAAAAGCGACCGCATATCCCCTGCCATTAAACGAAAAAGAGTGATCGAACTCATATAACATAAAAACGCGCTTTCCAAGCCTAAATCTCGGGCTAATGCGGTAATAGTATTCCTTCCAATCCTTCCATCCTATCAATACATAGTTGACAGATACGTCCAAAGCGAATGGCTTTTGGTAATTGGAAGAATACCACATACCAACATCCATCCAGGTTGGTCGCACAAAGTATCGGCCGATCGCTCGTGGTTCAAAATAATCGAATGATTCGGTCAGCGAACCTGAAGCCTCTACACCATTGGCATTGAATTTCCTACTTACCAATCCAGCAGAAGTATTCAAATAGGTCGCTGTGTACACATCCGGACGAAACAAACGGTTGTAGGAAAGATTGAACGAACTGAAAAACTGATTGAATTTCCAAAAGGGTTTAAAGATCCTGTAATTAACATTCCAGTCAATTATTCGCTTATTGTTATTGGCATTGAACCCCAAATCATTGGGATTATACGTGTCCGACTCTTCCTGGTATCCGAGATTGGTTATAAATTGTCCCGTTTGTTTCCCTGCACGCAGTCCATAACTATGCCCAAAACGATTTGCATCGCTGAAGAATAGCGAGGAAACGACACCTCGCCCTGCTATAAAATAAGCATTCGAATGAGTGTTTAATTTGGCATTGAAAGCACTTACGTTGGCATCGTAAAAATTGCCGGCACGCATCACATTGGTATTTGTAAATGTGACCGAACTATTATTGGGTAGGTTTTGGTCCAATACCAGCACGTTATAGTTGGTTAATGGAGAAACAAGTACCGAACGCGACAAGCCGGTTAGGCTGCTTACGGCGTTGGCATATTGTTCTGCTGTTAACCCATTAAACACACCTATTCCAAGTCCTTTTTTGGTTCTTCCTGAGAACTTCGAGGCATTTATCAACTGTGAAGAGGAAGGAACATTTTCCAAAAATTCATTCGCCTGTAAATTTGTTTTTAACACAGCATAAGGTGACTGGATGCCGATTCGCCGGGAATAAAACAAGCCCGACTTACTAAAAAGTTCCGTGCCTTCTGTGAAAAACTGTCGGTTTTCATTGAACTGAATTTCAAAAGGAGAAAGGTTAAGTACTTGATTATCGAAAACAACTTGACCGAAGTCGGGAACGAGGGTTACATCCAAAGTAAAAGCCTCATTAACACCAAGTTTGATGTCCATCCCACCATTGAACGAAAACCCTCCATTGCTCGGATTCATTCCATCCGATTGCATGCGTTCAGCATATGCCGATAAATACGGAATAAAAGCAAGCCGAACCGGTGGCTCAATACCACTGACTCCCTTCAAATCGCCACACTGAGCAGGAAGGTTATCAAAGTCGGGTTTAATCGGACTCCAAGTCGATTCTTCACGGCCCCTACTGATATATCTGTAAAAATTAATTCCCCACGATTGCACTTCCTTTTTAGGAAATCGCAAAGCAGAATAAGGAATTTTAATCTCGACCTGCCAACCATTCTCGACTTGCTTCACCGCGCTCGACCAAACCATATTCAAATCAAAATACCGGCTTCCCACTGTTACTTTCGCGTCAGCTTGAACTCCCATACTGCTTACTCCGAACAAAAAACCATTGATATCGTCGTTGTAGGTATCAAACAATACCTGAAAATTATCCACATTAGCATTAAGGTCATCGCGTTGAGACAATACCCGCGATTGTAACAAAGGATCGTCGTAGCACCGCGCAAATAAATAAAAGGCCTGATCGTCATACACCACTTTGACCTCTGTCTGTTGGGAAGATGGTTGCCCAGGATTGGGTTTGAATTGGGTAAAGTTCCCCACTGTCTGGCACCGACTCCAAATTTCTTCGTTTGCCGATCCATCAATTACAAACCGCTCAATTGACTTCAACGCCGTTACCTCTTTCTGAGCAGAACTAACCGCAGAGCAGAAAAAGAAAAGGATGGCTAATAGGCGCTTCATGGTGTGCAAAATTAGCGCTTTGCTTTGGCAAAGCATTGCCGAAATGACAATTATCTGAAAAGCATGGTAAATACATACTGCGATTGCTCCGTTTTACGCACAAAAAGAACTCATCAAATATATCCCGCAATATCGTAGATTATGAACCCAACAACCTCCTTAAATAGCGCATTCCATTCTGAAAAATTATCTACGTTTGGAACGAAATACTGATCCCAAAAATAAGAACGCTGAGGTCCGGTGTATAAATCAGTGGAGTAAGGAACGCATTTCAACCCAACAGATTGAAAACAGGCCAACGACCTTCGCATATGCCGCCCAGATGTGATCAATAAAAAATGCTGTTGCAATCCAACCCTCTTTTCCAGAATTTTCTTTGTCTCCACTGCATTCTCATGCGTATTACGAGAGAAATCTTCGGTGATAATATGGGAGGCAGGAATACCCCATCCAATTAACACCTGCTTAAACTGCTTGGCCTCATGTAAGCCCCGGTCACTAATGTAGCCATGATCACCAGAAATCAGTATTTTTTTTACCTTTCCCTGGTGATAAAGCGTCAACGCTTGCCACAACCGATCGGTTCCACGACGAATACTGATGCGATCAAGGTTGTTATCGTATTCCGCCATCCCTGTCAGCACGATACCAACCTCATATGTACCAATTTCTGATGTTTTTTTTCCATGAATTTCCCATAAACGGGTGCATTCGAGAAGAAAAAAAGAATTGGTAAACACGAAAAACACCAAAAGAGATGTCCATTTAAAACGGCTGCTCCAAATCGTATTTCGCAAGAAATAAGACAACAGAATACAGGCCATGAACCACGTAAAAGGTGACAATAAAAACAACAGCGCTTTGGAAAGTAAAAAGAACATGGCACAAAAATAAGGCAATGTGGGGACACAAAAAGAATTCCGCTAAATGAATTAGTTTTGCAAAAAACAAAAAAATGAAATGGTTGGAAGAATATTTTGGCGTTAAGTACACCAGTATAAACGACATGTTGTTTAACCTCGGTAGCAACCTGCTCATTGCAATTGTTATTGTTATTGGAGGTTTCTGGCTTTCAAACGTGATAGCAAGAATGATCTCTAAAATCATGAGCAACAGTAAAACCGATGCAGGATTAACCACCTTCATAACCAGCGTTACCTCGTTAATATTGAAAATCCTTGTGGTAGTATCGGCCATTGCAAAGTTGGGTGTAGAGATGACGTCATTTGTCGCCATGTTGGGAGCCGTAGGCCTTGCCATTGGAATGGCATTCTCAGGCACACTCTCCAATTTTGCAGGTGGGGTTATGATACTCGTATTAAAACCATTCAAAGTCGGAGACATGATCCTTTCCCAAGGAGAACAAGGCGTTGTTACCGAAATTCAGATATTTAATACGTATTTATGCACCTTGGATAATAAAATTATTGTCTTACCCAATGGACAAGTGGCCAATGGAAATATCATCAATTTTACCATGGCAGATAAACGACGGGTCGACTGGATATTCAGTATTTCGTACGGCGATGATTTTCAAAAGGCAAAGAAAACACTGGAACGCTTCGTAAAAGAAGAAAGCCGCATTGTAGATGACCCAGAGTACTTCATCGGAATTAAAAACATGGGACCATCTTCGGTAGACATTACGCTTCAGGCTTGGGTAAAAACAGACGATTTTCTTCCGGTATTCTTTGACATTAACGAGCGGGTATACCAAGAATTTGGCAAGGAAGGCTTACGCTTCCCTTTCCCGCAACTCGATGTTCATTTGAAAGATAAAAAAGGCTAATGCACGCGCTCCACCAGCACACCCTGATAAAAGAATATCAGCGAAAAAACCAGTTTGGTAAACTCATAGGTGCCGATTTTGAAATACTTAGCCCCGGAAATGTGGTTTATTACCTGACCGTTAATGAGGAGCATTTGGCTACACCGCTTCATGCGCACGGAGGTTTAATCGCTGCATTGCTTGACGCTGTTACGGGTGTCGGTGCATTGAGCTTGGTCTGCACAGAAAATAAAGTGGTCGCTACCGTCAACCTGAATGTCTCTTATTTACTTGGAGCACGACTGGGAGACGTCTTGAGAGCACAATCGTCAAGTGTTAAGCAAGGTAACCGCTTGCTCTTCATGAATGCTGTCGTCACCAACCAGCATGGAGAATCAATTGCACAAGCAAGCGCCACCTTAACCGCATACCCAATGGAAAAATCTGGATACTGACCAATCAGTCTATCTTAAGTTCATTGGCCTTCTTGCGCCTAGACTATATAGTCAATTTGTTATATTTGTTCCATGACAAAGAAGGAGAAACTCATTAGAACAGCCAAGAAATTATTTTCAGAAAAGGGCTTTTATGGCACGCCAACGGCAATGATTGCGAAAGAGGCGGGCGTGAGCAACGGAATTCTTTTTCATTATTACCCCACCAAAAACGACCTTATCAATGCGTTATACACGGATGTAAAAGAGCAACTATTTCAATACATTCAGTCCCAAACCTATCTTGGCGCAACGTTCAAAGAAAGCTTGTTTACCCTTTGGCTGGCAACGGTGGAATGGCAAATTGAACATCCAGATGATTTTGACTTCATGCTACAATACGAACATTCTCCCTTTTTCAACCCGGAAATTGAACATTCAACAAGTTACACCCAATTATTAAGGGCTATAATTGACAGGGGGAGTGAGCAAAAGATATTGAAACAAATAGACGCAGAACTTGTTATTCGCTTGATGGAAAGTACAATGTATGCAACAGTCAAATTTCTTAGACAAAACCCCGAAAAAGAGGATGATTTCGCATTGCGGGCAAATTTATTTGACATGGCCTGGGATGCGGTAAAAAGATAACCATGAAAAACGTAGCACTTATAACGGGAGCATCTAGCGGAATTGGAAGAGAATTTGCCAAAATACATGCGGCAAGAGGGGGGGATTGCCTTTTGGTTGCGCGCAATAAACAAGCACTGGAGGATCTTCAAAAAGAACTAGAAGCTGCCTACGAAACCGAAATACTGATTTTTCCAGTCGACCTCACTGGCCCTAAAGCAATTGAATCACTGACCACCTTTCTTTCAGATGAAAACATTCAAGTGGATGTTTTAATCAACAACGCAGGATTTGGAGGTCACGGTCGTTTTCATGATCGGCAATGGGACCAAGACGAAAAAATGATACAGTTAAATGTCATGGCCTTAACCGCATTAACACACGCCATCTTACAACAAATGATTCCAAGAAACAAAGGTAACATATTGAATATAGCAAGTGTTGCAGGTTTCCTGCCAGGTCCTTTACAAACAACTTATTTCGCAACAAAGGCATTTGTTGTCTCCTTTTCGAGAGGGTTGGCGCGCGAACTAAAACATACCGGTATCTCTGTTACAACGCTCTGTCCGGGACCTGTTCATACCGGTTTTGAAAAAGCTGCAGGTTTGGACGGTGGAAACTTGTTTAAGCAAGCCACCGATGCCCGATCAACAGCTTTGAAAGGGTACAATGCCATGACAAAAAGAAAAGTGTTGGTTTTCAACCAGAAAAGGTACCATTTTCTCAATAAATTTTTACTTCCAATTATTCCCAGTTCGATCAAAGCGATTATGGTGGAGAAAATGCAAACCAAGTGATTATTTTTAATCCGTGATTGTTTAAGCTGTTTTCCTACCTTTGCATAAATTAGGTTTCTATGTTGCTTTTCCTAAACGACATTGCTGGTTCTGAGGTTCTACTGATCCTCCTCTTCGTACTGATGTTTTTTGGGTCCAAAAGCATTCCTGGACTGGCAAAAACCTTGGGTCGTACGTTTAGGCAAATCCGTGAGGCATCAAATGACCTTCAATCAGAAATTAAAAAAACCACGGGTGAAATGACAGGTAACTTGAATTTGACTGCCATTTTAAAAGAAACCGAAGAGGAACTCCGACAACCGCTCGACCAAGTTTCCATCGAACTGGAAAATGCCATTAAATACGAACCTTCTTCGTTGAAAACACTTCCAGAAAATGAACATGTTGAAGAAACGACGGCACCCGAATTAGAACCTATTTCAACGGAAGAAGTTGTTATTGAAAAAACGGAAACATCAACGGAAGAAGATGCTCCTGCACCAACGAACAATCAGCAGTTGTAAGCGCTAAATCAAATGCTTAAAAGCATTGGTTTTTTCCTTGGGTATAAACAAATAGTCTCCCTCCTGGTGTGCTTCACCTATTTCACGTACCAGTCGATTGTTCACCACCGAAAATCGTTCGAAGCCAATGCCTTCAAAGGCTTGAAGCAGGGATTCTTTGTTCTTCTCAGCTATTTCGATCTGAATAAGGGGACGCACTCGATCCAATAAATCCAAAATCTCGGGCATCACCACCCCTTCATACCCTTCAATGTCGCATTTCAAATAGGAGAAAGGACCGATTTTCTCAAAAAATGGTAGGGCCGACGCTATTTCCACTTGTTGGTGTTTGTGCTGCTGCATTTCAGCTTCACCTGAAGCTACATGTGGAAGACCCGTTCGAATAAAACCGTCAGTCTCAGGCAAAACCATGTAAACGCTTCCAGCTTCTTTACCTAGGGCCACGTTATGGAGCTCAACGTTCTTTCGCCTCCCTAAAAAACACTGCAACACCTTGTAAAACAGAGGTATTGGTTCTATCGCAACCACACGGCCATTGGGAGTCAAATCGGAAAAGGTACGTGTGAAATAGCCGAGATTTGCACCCAAATCAACCACAACATCATCGGCTTTAATTAGCTTTTTTACAAAGTAATGGTAACTAAATGCCGGTTTATTTTTAAGAAAACCTATCCGATATAAGAAGAAAAACGCCCTGTGAAGGGTTCGAAGGTACGCCCCTTGAGACAAGAAACGTGCAAGTAATTTTTTAATCCATGCCATTCAACGGTAATTTGCAACCAAAACGGTTTTTAATGCTTGCAAAGGTACTTTTTCCATCTTGAATTCTAATCGATGATAGACCGAATGCAGAAATTCTATTTTTTTCCCAGCCCTTCTAACCTGTTAACTTTTGCCCAAGATGAGGACACTTACTAAGGACAAAGAGGAAAAAAACCTCATTCTTCCCTCAAGCATAAACGATTTTGGCTATTTTTGAGAAAATGGGAGGAATGAAAAAAACACGCCTACACGACGGTACGGAAATATACTGTTTAAGGAAACCAGAAGCCAAAATGCTTGACCACCATGTGGAGGGATATTTAAAACATGGGGTTCAAATTAACGACCACGATGTGGTAATGGACGTCGGTGCAAATGTGGGCGTTTTCAGCTTGCGGGCTGCGCAGAAAGGAAAACATGTTAAAGTGTACTCTTTCGAACCCATACCCTCGATTTACAATGTCCTTTCCAGAAATGCACATGCTTTCCATCAAGGACAAATCAGCGCTTTTAAACTAGGCATTTCAGATCACAACGGTCAAGCCCGTTTCACTTATTTCCCGAATACGCCTGCGCTTTCTACCTCTCACCCTGAGCAATGGGACAATAACCCCGGTGCATTCAAAGACGCAGTGAAAGGAACAATGAAAAATCCTCCTGCTGGAATGAAATGGATGCGGCTGATACCCCCTGCCTTCGCCGGAATCATTGCAACCTTTTTAGTCAAAGGAAAAGAAGAAGTACAGTGCGAATTAAAAACGCTTTCAACCTTTATTCGCGAGGAAAACATTTCTAAAATTGACCTTCTCAAAATTGACTGCGAGGGCGCTGAATGGAGCGTCATTCAGGGTATTGAGGATGCATATTGGCCGATGATAAAATCATTGGTAATTGAGGTACATGACCTTAATGGACGAAAGGATCAAGTATGTGAACTATTAAAAAACAAAGGCTTCACTCGCATTCATTCAGAACGGGAAAGCGGATTGGAACAAACGCCTATGTATAACATTTTTGCTTTACGCTCATGACCGCCACCACAGCTGCACTCATTACAGTTGGCATACTATTGTTTTCCAACTTTATCGGATTTTTATACAGCATGCTGGTATTGCACACAAAAACGTTCGTGCCATACCGCATACAGAAAAAGTCTTATCAAGAGCGAATCTTTTCAAAGCGCATGGGCTTGTTTTTGTTCAATTTCGCAACACTATTAGCCCTGTCCGGTTTTGGAATGTACTTCGCTTATGATACCTTAACGATTGATACCACATGGAATACGTGGTGGGTAGTCGCTATTCAAGTAATTGTTGCCTTCGTTATCGATGATTTCTGGTTTTATTTCATGCACAAATGGTTGCACACCAATAAATTCATGCTGAAACATGTGCATTCTATTCACCACCGTGCTACCACCCCGTTTCCATTGGAATACCTTTATGCCCATCCCGCCGAATGGATGCTTGGAATGGTTGGCACGATTGCTGCATTCGGTCTGATCATGCTGGTAATGCCCCTGAACATATATGCTTTCTGGATTTTTGGTCTGGTACGAAACTTACATGAAATTCACATACACTCTGACCTTGAACTACCCATTATCAGTAAACTACCCTTCATCAGTAAAACGCGTCACCACGATGACCACCATGCGCGTTTGAATGGGAATTATTCTTCCACTTTCGTTTGGATGGATAAACTATTCAACACAGAACTAAAAAACAACTGATTATGAAAAACCTACTACTACTGCCACTGATTCTACTGCTCTTTACTTCCTTTTCCAATCCTAGCAGCTTTTCACTTACTGTGAAAGTTACAAACATTAAATCCGCAAAAGGGGTGATTGAGGTGGGGCTATACAAAGATCCTGAGAAATTCCCTAAGGTTGGACAAACCTATAAAAAAATACGTGTGAAGCCTAAATCCGATCTTACCTTCACCTATACATTTGAAAACCTACCGCAAGGAAAATATGCATTTGCCCTTTACCATGATGTAAATGCCAACAGCGAATG
Organism: Crocinitomicaceae bacterium; assembly: GCA_044372835.1. GTDB lineage: Bacteria > Bacteroidota > Bacteroidia > Flavobacteriales_D > Crocinitomicaceae > M0103. The sequence goes on from JBILRE010000005.1 coordinate 27,193, forward strand.
CGATCGGAATTTTCTCGGTATACCTACAGAGGCCTATGGATTTTCCAACAACATCGTTCCTAAATTTTCAGCACCATCGTTCAGTGAATGCGCTACTTACCTGGATAAAAACAAGTCGCAATCTGTGAAACTTATTCACTAACTTCTCCCCCTCATTTATCACAATTAATGCGAAAACACAAGTATTCGCTGTCCGGTCTTGGTTTTATACCTACCTTTGCACCCAATTTCATACTGAGTTAAATGACATTTTTAGAACTCGGGTTGAAGAGTGAAGTGCTTCGGTCGTTAAAAGAACTGGGGTTTGAGGCACCTACTCCGATCCAAGAAAAAGCTATCCCTTACCTGATGGGAGATCATAGCGATTTCGTTGGTTTAGCCCAAACAGGAACAGGTAAGACAGCCGCTTTCGGTTTGCCTTTAATCACAAAAATAGATCCTAAGACACACCATCCGCAAGGGTTGATATTGTGTCCAACTAGGGAACTTTGCCTACAAATTTCAAAAGACATTCAGGTCTTTTCAAAGTATTTGGACATCAAAGTAGTCGCCGTTTATGGCGGAACAGATATCCGTAGGCAAATGACCCAAATCAAACAAGGCGTGTCCATTGTTGTGGCCACACCAGGAAGATTGATGGACCTGATTAACCGGAAAGCGGTTTCTCTCGGAAATGTTGAATATGTGGTGCTTGATGAAGCGGACGAAATGCTCAACATGGGATTCAAAGAAGACATTGATTCCATTCTTGAAGCAACTCCCGACTTTAAAAACACATGGTTGTTTTCGGCCACCATGCCCAAAGAGGTGGAGCGAATTGCCAAAAATTATATGACCGACCCCTTTGAAATTTCCATCGGACATAAAAACCAGAGCAATGAAAACATAGACCATATTTATTTTATGGTCAAAGAACGCGATCGTTACGCTGCATTAAAACGGTTGATTGACTTCAATCCCAATATTTACGGCTTGATTTTCTGCAGAACAAGAAGTGAAACAGCAAGCGTCGCGGAGAAACTAAGTAAAGACGGATACAATTCTGAACCTTTGCATGGAGATTTATCTCAATTGCAACGGGATCGAGCCATGGATCGTTTTAGAAAAAGAGACCTTCAGCTATTGGTTGCAACAGACGTGGCGGCCAGAGGAATTGATATTGATGACATTACTCATGTCATTAACTACAACCTTCCTGACGATATTGAAAATTATACCCACCGTTCTGGAAGAACCGCACGAGCAGGTAAAAAGGGGCAATCCATCGTCTTAATTAATACCCGAGAAAATGGAAAAATTCGCGCCATTGAAAAACAAATGCGCACAACCTTCTCGGCAGGAAAAATTCCGAATGCCACAGAAATTTGCCAGATACAGCTCAATAAGCTCATTGAAAAGGTAGTTCAAACCGACGTCAAAGAGGAAGAAATTGCTGGATTTATTCCTGGTATTATGGACGCTTTCCAGCAATTTTCCAAAGAGGAAGTGATTAAACATTTTGTCTCTGCAGAATTCAACCGTTTCATTGATTACTATGAAAAAGCAGGTGACCTGAATGCTTCTGCATCGAAAGGAAAAGAGGAGGAACCGAAACAAGGTCGCAGAGACCGCTCACGTAAACGTGAGGAGGGTAAAAAACGATTTTTCGTTAGTTTGGGTAAAAAAGATGGCCTAAATCCAGGTGGATTGGTAAGACTCGTATGCGACTCCACTGGTTTAAAATCTGCCAACATTGGACGGATTGATCTTATGCCTAGTTTCGGTTTCTTTGAAGCAGACGAACAATTCGCCGATCAAATCCTTCAACGCATGCGAAAGGCACAATACGAAGGAAAAACGGTAAAAGTCGAAATGACCGATAACCAATCAAGGCCAGTATTCAAAGAGGATCGTGGAAGAAAAAAACCTTTTCATGGTTCGGATCGACAGCGTTCTACAGGGGGATTCAATCGAAACAATAAAAGAGATTTCAAAAAAACAAATAACTAAGTCATACACATGGAAATCCGCAACATAGCCATTATTGCGCACGTCGACCATGGGAAAACAACCTTGGTAGACAAAATGATCGAAGCCGGAAGCGTTATCAATGAACGTGACCGACCGAGTGGAGAATTAATCATGGACAACAACGACCTTGAAAGGGAACGAGGCATTACAATCGTCTCAAAAAATGTGTCCGTGTCTTACAAGAATACCAAAATCAACATCATAGACACCCCAGGTCACGCCGACTTTGGCGGAGAGGTGGAACGTGTACTCAATATGGCTGACGGTGTTTGTTTGTTGGTTGATGCCTTCGAAGGTCCTATGCCTCAAACACGATTTGTATTGGGAAAGGCCCTTTCAATGGGAATTCGACCGTTGTTGGTAATAAACAAAGTTGATAAAGAAAACTGTACTCCCGAGGAGGTGCACGAAAAAGTTTTCGACTTGATGTTCGAGTTAGATGCCAGTGAGGCACAATTGGAATTTCCCACCATTTATGGGTCGGCCAAAAACGGTTGGATGTCTACAGATTGGAAACAACCTACCAATGACATTACATCCCTTTTGGACGCTATCCTTTCGTACTTTCCACCAAGGGAAATTCCAGAAGGAAATACCCAACTTTTAATCACTTCTTTGGACTTTTCTTCCTACGTCGGTAGGATCGCAATTGGCCGTTTAAGTAGAGGTGAAATCAAAGAAAATCAACCCATAACCCTCATAAAACGCGATGGAAACACCGAAAAACACCGCATAAAGGAAGTGTTTGTTTTCGAGGGTCTAGAACGAAAAAAAGTCAATTCCGTTCAGGCAGGTGACCTATGTGCAATAACCGGTATTGAAGGGTTTGAAATAGGCGATTGTATTTGTGACGCTGAAAATCCTGAGGGATTACCTACCATTCAACTCGACGAACCCACTATGTCGATGCTTTTCTCCATTAACGACTCTCCTTTCTTTGGTAAAGAGGGGAAATTTGTTACCTCCCGTCACATTCAAGAACGACTGGAAAAGGAATTGGAAAAAAACCTGGCATTAAGGGTAGCAGACACCGACAAGGCCGATAAGTGGATGGTTTTTGGTCGTGGGGTTTTGCATTTATCCGTTCTTATTGAAACAATGCGTCGCGAAGGGTATGAGCTCCAGGTGGGGCAACCACAAGTGATTATTAAAGAAATCGATGGCGTCAAATGTGAACCCATCGAGGAACTCAATATAGACTTACCTGAGGATTTCAGTGGCGTTGCCGTAGAAGCTGTTTCCAGAAGAAAAGGAGAAATGGTCAATATGGAGCCAAAAGGTGGCCGCATGCTGATTCAATTCATAATCCCATCACGTGGAATCATTGGATTAAGAAACTTTTTACTTACTCAAACGGCTGGTGAAGCCATCATGACACATCGCTTCTTGAATTACCAACCCTACAAAGGAGAAATACCAGGAAGACAAAACGGGTCACTCATTTCCCTCGAGACCGGAACCTCTATTCCATTCTCGTTAAACAACTTGCAAGAACGAGGAAAATTCTTTATTCACCCTAACGAACAGGTTTATGAAGGCCAAGTAATTGGCGAAAACTCACGGGCAGGTGATCTTTGTGTGAATGTAACCAAAACGAAAAAACTTACCAATATGCGTTCTTCAGGCGCGGATGACAAAGTTCGGCTAGCTCCTCCAAAAGTCTTCAGTTTAGAGGAATGCTTGGAGTACATTCAATCAGACGAATACGTAGAAGTTACACCTGGCAACTTGCGCATCCGTAAAATCTTGCTAAAGGAAACAGACCGTAAAAGAGCAAGTAAGTAACCATCCGTCCATAGGTCGTTTGTTGAAAAAGAATGTTAAGCGTTGGTGAGGTGTAATCTTTTATTCACTAAATTTAGTAAAGATTTTTGGTGGTTGTATGTTTGACGAGGAAGAAGAAGAGTTCAATGAGCACACCTTGAGAGAGGACCTCGAGCGTTTTGAAACCTTTCTAAAAGGGGGTACCATGGGATACATGGACAGTGATCGGCTAGAGTCGATGATTGATCACTTTTTAATTAACAGCAATTACCAAAAAGCCATTGATTGCGCCAACGTGGGAATTTCTCAATTCAGTTTCATTCCTCTGTTTAAATTGCGCAAAGCGCAGGCGTTGTCATCGTCAGGAAGACTGAAAGAAGCATTAAAGCTCACTGCCGAAATGGAACAGGAGGGCGAATCATCCGTTGAATTGTTATTGACACGTGCCCATATTTTTAGTCAACTGAGGGACAATAAAAACGCGATTAAGTATTACAGAGAAGCCTTGGAACAGTCCTCTCCCGATGAGCGGGATGAACTTTACGTTGAACTCGCCATGGAGCTGGAAAATGCGGGTGATTACAAAACAGCATTGCAGGTACTAAAAGATGCCATCCGTGCAAATCCCAACAACGAAGGGGCATTTTACGAAATTGCTTTTTGCTATGACCAACTGGGGGATTTTGAACAAGCGCTTACTTGTTATCAGGAATTTATCGACCAGCACCCCTACTCTTTTACGGCCTGGTACAACTTGGGGAATGTTTACAGCAAAATGGAGAATCATGAAAAGGCGTTATGGGCCTATGAATTCTGTTTGGTGATAAACGAAGATTTCGGCCCCGTTTATTTCAATATGGGTACTGCATATTTATCCCTCGATCAATACGCAGAGGCCATTGAGCATTTCAAGCAATGCATGGAGTTAGACGGGGAGGATGCCTTAGGATTTTGTTACTTGGGTGAGTGCTACGAGCAATTATCCGAATACAAAGAGGCCGCAACCCATTACCGAGCAGCCTTGAAAATCGCGCCTAAACTACCTGATGCCTGGCTTGGACTTGGTATAGTTGCCGACCTGGAGGGAAGAACTCAAGAAGCCATTCCCTACTTGCAACGCGCTGTTGAACTGGATCCTGAAAATGCAGGAATTCATCATGTAATAGCGGGTGCCTACGAAAAACTTGGGCTTTGGAAAGATGCCGAAGAAAGCTATGAGGTGTCACTTGCCCTTGACCCCAAGGACGGAGATTGCCTTAGCAACTATGTTGCATTACTGGAGCAAACATATAGCCTTGAAGCTGCACATACGTTCTTAACTGCTTTCAATGAACGCATCGGTGAAAACATCATGGGTTGTGTCATTCATAGCCGCATTTTATGGCGCATGGGGCAAGCGGAAAAGTCCTTGGCCTTGTTTGCGTTTTGCATTGAACAAGACCGGGAAAAAGCATTAGAAATATTTGAATTGGATCCCGACCTACTTAATGTCAAGGAATTTGTAACTTTGTCCAGTTAAACGATTTAAACGAATGAATTTCGACTTACCTTTTATTCCCTCGAGGACCATTAAACCTCGAGATTCCGGCGTGACCATGATGATGGACAAAGGCCTAAGCCTAACGGAAGCAAAAAACTTCATTGAAGCATCAGGTGATTATACAGACCTAGTAAAATTTGGGTTTGGTACTGCCTATGTTACCGTAAATCTTCAAAAAAAAATTGATCAATACAAAGAGGCCAATATCAAACCCTATTTTGGTGGGACATTTTTCGAAGCGTTTTATGCGAGAAACCGCTTTGATTCCTACTTAAAAGCTATAGATAAGTTCAAATTAGATACATTGGAAATATCGGATGGTTCCATTATTATTCCTCATGACGAGAAGTGTGAAATCATTCAGCGCTTATCTAAAAACTACCGCGTTCTATCCGAAGTAGGCTCAAAGGACGAGGGCATGTTGATTTCTCCAGGAAAGTGGATAAAAATGATGAGCAGTGAACTCGAAGCTGGAAGCTGGATGGTCATTGCCGAAGGAAGGGAAGCAGGGAATGTGGGTGTTTTCAGAAGAAACGGTACAGCTCACACCCTACTCATTAACCGAATCATTGCGAAGGTTGACCCCACAAAAATCCTTTGGGAAGCCCCACAAAAAAACCAACAAGTTTGGTTTGTTAAACTTTTCGGGGCCAATGTAAATTTAGGCAACATTGGAGCAAATGAAGTCATTCCACTTGAATGCTTGCGCTTAGGATTGCGAGGCGATACCTTTTTCAACTTCCTTCCTGCCGATTACGAGGAGCGCTTAAAACACGTTCATTCCGACGACGAATAAGGCTTCGAAATGATATCTAAAAGACAATCGTTCCACGGACACAATGGTGCGATTTTCGACCTCACATTCGATGGCGATTTCCTATACTCAGCTTCAGCGGACAAGTTTGTTACACGTTGGGATTTAGACACAGGCATACAAGACAAATTTGCAATTCGCCTTCCTCAATCGCCTTATTCCATTGGTTTGCTCCAAAAAAACACGCAATTGTTGGTAGCATTATCCAATGGTGACCTGCATTTATTTGACCTTCAAAATCGAAAAGAAATCCGATACATCAAGCACCATCAACATGCCGTTTTTGATATCTGCGCCCCTGAAAACGCGCCTTTTGTTTTTACAGGCGATGCTGAAGGGAATATTGCCGTTTGGAAGACCGAAGATTTCAAGCACCTTATAGATGTTCCCCTATCTTGCGGTAAAATCAGGCGAATGCAATGGGATGAAGAAACAGGATGGTTATGGTGTGCATGCCAGGACGGATCCATCAAAGCAATCGAAACCAACTATTTTAATTCGGTGTTCGATTTTCCTGCACATACGGATGGAACGACAGCGCTTTTAATATATGAGAAACACCTGTTTTCAGGAGGAAAAGATGCGTACTTAAACCAGTGGCAACTCACCGATACCCAACCAGCATGTATACTCAGCACTCCCGCACATCACTTTGTTATTTATGACCTAATTTCCTTAGGGAAACATAATGAATTCTTGGTATCAGCCAGCCGCGATAAATCCATTAAATTATGGCGCAAAGATTCCCTACAGTTTATGCAAAAAATAGATCTGAAAAACGGAGGACATAAACATTCTGTTAACAGGTTGCTCAGGTTAGATAACAGGCGATTTGTCAGTTGCGGCGATGACAAAAACATTATTTTATGGGAGATTGAAACCATAAAGTGAAATTAACCGTACTTCGTTTGTAACCTGAAAAACAAAATGTATTTTACATCCTGATGCTTCTTAATTTTACCTTATGATAAATGTTACTGCCTTGAGATCAACTTCCCTTTTTTTAAATTTGCTTTGCGTTTTGTGTTTAGCTGGTTTCTCCGTTAAACCATTTGCGCAAGGATGTTCGGCGTCAACTCATTTTCCAACCGATACGCTGGTGCCTTCCAATGATTGGCAGCTGTTGGACTCTTGTTCGTTTGCCGGAGAATTTTCTACTTTTCAAGTGACAGAAGGAATTACATACGTGTTTTCAACCTCACTACAAGACGGTTCCAATATTGTTTACGACTCTCAGTTGACCCTTTGGCTTCACGGCGACAGTGTGCTCGCATATAACGACGACTTATCGAACAACGAATTGCAAAGCAGAATTACGTGGACCGCTGATTTTAGCGGCATCGTTGAACTCCACTTGAGTGAATACGATTGCTCCGCCAATACCATTTGTGGGCATGTATTATACAAAATAGAAGGTCCGGTTGGTATCAATCAATTAAGCACTCAGACCATTCAGGTTTTTCCAAATCCCGGAAATGGAATAATGGACGTTACACCTAATGCTTCATGGAAAAAGGTTAGAATTTTCAACGCCCAAGGTGCTATTTTAGCCTCGTTTGAGCGAACAGAAATGGATGAAAAAATTGACCTCAGCGGCTTTCAGCAAGGACATTACCTCATTGAATTTACAAATGAAAAAGGCCCTATCTTAATCCCTTATGTACTGATTTAAGGATCAGCGCGGAATAAATACCCCGCCATTAATACCTTGCTTCAGGGTTTCAATAAAACCGTCAATATCTCCTCCTAAATTACCTTCTGTACTTCCTCCACAGTAATAGTTTGAGCCATGAAAAATACGTTTCCCATCTCTCCAGGTAGATATATATTCTCCATGACCTCCCGTACAACCAGGCTGTTTTTCTCCGTGCTTTTTGTATGAAATAGCCTTAGAAAACATGCTTTTCACCTTTTCCCATTTCCCATCAGGCATTGAAACAGTGGTGTCTGTGATTATGCTGCCATAAGAATCCACCACGTACCTAAATGTACTGGAGGTAAGTATGTAAGAATAACTCCTATGGTACTCTGGTGGAACAGAAGCATCCTGAAAATGATACTCAAGACGATCGAATGAGTTGTCTTTTTCTTCACCCTGTTCAGAGGATTGCACATCCTCTGTTTTATCTATGTCTTCCTGAATTTGCATGTTAACATTCGATTCAGCACAGCTGCTAAATAGAAGTACAAGCATTAAACAAGCAGAGGCTTTAGGTAATTGCATTCTATCCATACTTATAGCTAAAGTTAACCAAAATCTTCATATGCATTAACACACTTATTTATCCTACTTACCAATGAATGAATATCGAGCGATTGAATCGAACGTTTGTTTATGCGTTCTTTCAGAACCAAAATCGATTCGAAATTTACGCTATTTCCCTCCCTATGTTCCGGATTTTTAACGTAAATTAGTGGTGGATTTGGATTCGTGAAAAAAGCCTTTTGTATAGTGTTTCTGTTCCCTATTGTTCTACTTGGACAACAGAAAAAATACCCATTGTTATTGGCGCCACAAGCAACGTTAAGCACCACTACTTCAAGCACTTTAGAGACGAATGAAACAATTGAGGGTCTTACTGAAGATGTACGCGACAGGACCTTGAACTCAGCTTCATTTACCAATTCAAAAGGCGATATAAAACGTGTTTTTAGTTCAAAACCCATTCACTACACCAAGAATGGTACCCTAGAGCGCATTTCACCTTTTTTAAACCGATCCAATGAAGGTCATTGGATGGCCCCGAACCAACCTTGTCCCACAGAGTTGCTTGCCGATGGGAGTTTTTTCATCCATCCTTCTGAAAACGATAAATTTGGTTTAGGAAGAATAACTGTCATTAATGGACAAATCATTGGGAATTGTGTAGCCATTATTGACTCTTCAGGCATGGAGCAACATGAATTGATTCCTGGGGTTGATAAACAGATTTATTTCCTTGAAGGTGCGGTAAAATACTCGTACGTTCTGCATGATGGTTACCAGCAACATCCCAATGGCTTTTATGCTAACGAGCAGCTTCTTTTACCCGAGAACGTAAGCGTTATTCCCAATGAAACGCTTTTGGACCCTCAAGGGAGAGCCACTGAATTGCTCCTTAAAAACAAGCAAACAGGTAAGGTGGTCGGCGCTATCGGTGCCCCATATTGTTACGACTCAGGAGGTGCTTCTCAGATGGGATACTTCACACTTATAGAGAATGGAAGTCAAATGCTTTTGCGTCTTCAGGTAGATGCTTCATGGGTCAACGACCCCGCTAGGGTGTATCCCATTGTCATCGACCCGCTTGTTGCTGGCCCACCTAGTGTTTGGAATGGAGGAAATATGCCATCGTGTTTTATTCCTAGCTTTAATGCCGACAGTTTGCTTGTGACGATTCCAGGAGGAATTTCCTTAACCAACCTTATTGTGGGTGGAAGTTTTTATGCAGATCCATTTAGCGGAGCGACGATGAGCATGGGGTCCATGTATTTCAGTACCGATTGCGGAAATTCAACCTATTTTACCGTAACCGGAGCCAACGCTACTATTGCAGGCACAGCCTATTTGGACAGTTTTAACCTCCTTAGCCCGTTGAGTTGTTGTTTTCCGAAATTGTGCACCGACACCTCTGTTTATGTGCGCTTTCACCTTGGAAGGAATGTGTTTGGTCCAGGTTGTAACACCACTTATATCCGATACGATCAAGCGCTTACTCAATGGCCATTTCGAGTGGTGATGTATGGCCGAACACCTGAAGCCTATGGGTCGGAATGGTTTGTTTCTCAAACACCGATTTGCGCAAACGAATGTACATTCAATGCAACAGGATATGCACGCTATGGCGTACCACCCTACACGTTTACACATCCGTGGACAGGAGAAGTGGTAGTAGATGGGACCAACGCGGGATGTAATTCAGGCGCTACCAACCATGTTTTCACGCTTACCAACCCCAATTGTCCTATTTACTGTGATCCGAACTATACCAGTTTGAGTGTTCCACCGCCAGTGATTACAGATGCGTGCGGTAGTGTGGTACAAAACATACCCTTTAAAACGAAGCCCATTTTACCAGCGGCGCAGGCCTTACCTATTTATGATTCCATTGTATGCAATGGAAACGATATCGTAGTCCAACTTAACAGCTGCCTTCCGGGAGGCACTGTTTCCTTCTATGGGCAGGGCATTTCCGGACAAGATGGATTTACCCAAACAATAACCAATAATTCGGACACCGTGCTTGTCTTGAATTACAACCATTTTACCACCTTAGGGGATTGCGTTTCTGACACATCCCAATTGCCCGTTTACCTTGTTCCAAATCCTGTTGCCAATTTTAGTATCATCAGCAATCCAACCGTGGTGGAAACCCCCTTCACCTTGCAAGATCAATCATCCAGTATGGCAACGATTTTGACCAACTGGAATTGGTATTTTTCCGATAGCCTTTTGTTTCAGGGAACAAGCTTCACAGGTACCATTGATGTGCCAGGGTCCATTCCTGTATGCCTAGCGGTAAGCGATAATTTCGGATGTGCTGATTCAATCTGTCAAACATTACAAATTGTACCTGCCCAAATACAAAACATCAATATAGTGACACCCAATGGCGATGGTATTAACGATGCATTGGCTTTTGACTACCTCGATTTTTATCCCGATAATGAACTTTATATCCTTAACCGCTGGGGGAATGTCGTTTATCAAACTACCAACTATCAAAATGATTGGATTGGTTCTGACTTTTCGGAAGGTACTTATTTTTACCTTCTGAAAATTAACGAAACTGGGGAGGAATATTCCAGCTTTTTTCAACTTAAAAAATCACCCTAATAATTCTTTAATTTCTTCTACTTTATGAGACTTCTATTTTTCTTCTCAATCGCTGCGTTACTTCTTTCTTCGTGTACAAAAGTGCTTTTTACAGAACCTCAAACCCTAGGTCAGAAAATATCCATAACTACGCCAGATTTTTTAAAAAACCGGACGTACATTTCAACTGTTAACGAGGAAGGAAACGCCGACACGATCCGTTTCTCAGCGGATGCTATTTTGTTAACGGCTGGAAAAAAAATTCCTTTGGCTAGCAGCTCAGATTCCTTCCAACTCTATGTAAATGGTTCGTTCGGCTTATTCAATTACAGAGATGTAGGAGCAACTGAATGGGAGGTGTTAGTCGTTCATAAAAAAGACAACGGAGATGTGTTTATCTATTACCCTTGGCATTCTTGGGATTACCAGAACATCGACATTTCTGCAGATCAAAACATACACAAGAAAGGACAACTAACCTTAGAGGAATGCCGCCAAATTAGCAACGATTCGACCAATTTAGTTGCTCGTTTAACCAATGATGGAAGTTACCAATACCTGTTCGATATGTCGAGTCCAACCGCTTCTGTGACATGGGAAGAACTCAAACCGAAAAACAAAAAAGCTGCTTCGCAATTAAAGAAATTTGTTGCCCAAGCTAAAAAGGAGAACGAAGATCAGGCTAAAATTCAAGAAGAAGAAGCCGCTAATTGCCAATCCTTCTACAACCACCTTTATAAAAAGCATGGCGGAGATGCAGAATACATTTGGGCAATATTACCCCACCTTGCATATGACGATCCATCAAGAGGGTATACAATAAAACCGCATCAAACAGATTCGCTCATGAGTACCACTGAAGAAGGAATGGATACGCTATATTTGGTAAGCTACTACTATGAGCTCGTGAAGTTGAAGAAAGACTTGAAAAACATGGATTATTTTAGCTACGCCATGGAAAACATTATTCCGGAATCATTAGCTAATGAACTTTCTGCCAATCATTGGATTTATTATGATGTAAACGGTCTTGACAACACAGGATACTCAAACGAATTGGTTGCCTTTGATGCGGGAGAAATAAAAAAGAAGTTGAAAGATTACCTTCGCTTTACTGAACCTGTCGAATGGTACTCGCCAGACTGTATAGACCCTGAAAACGGAGGATTTAGTAAAAAAGCATTAAAAAATCAATTGAAAGAATTCAAAGGACGGACCGTGGGACAATAGTGATTGCCTCAATGGTTGTTATTATCCCAACCTTTCCAATCGTCGTGATCACCTTTTCGGACGTCACTCAACATGCGTATTCCAAGGTATACGGATAATAACAAACCGACGATTCCGAAAAATGAAACTTCGCCCCAATGGGGTCGGACATCATGTATTATAAACAATACAGACCCTATCGTGAGTGCTGTAAAAATGAGCGCCATTATCAGTTGTTTGTTTACCCGATTAATGGTATGTACCATCGGGTCAATACCTTGATGCGTCAAATCGACCATGACTTTCCCGTGGTTTATTTTTCGAATGGCATTTTTCAAGTCAACAGGAAACTCTTCCATATAAAATCCAAAATCATAGAGTCCACTCAACATCTTTTGAATCAACTTTAAAGGATTGAGGTCTCGGCTGATGGCTTTAACGAGGTATGGTCGAGCAAGTGCCATTACATCGAGCGAAGGATCTAAATGATGAATCACGCCTTCTATTGTTACCATGGATCGAGCCAACAAGAAAAAGTGTGCCGGTACCTTAAGTCCATGTTGAACAATGACATCTTTCAGCTCCATGAGTATCGTACTCATCTCATGTTCATGATAGGTCGAAAGGCTATAACTATTTACAAAATCATGGATGGCCAACTCTAACGCATGGAGGTCGCGTATCATGGAAACGTTAGACATCAATTGAAGTGATTTGATGATTTCCCGCACCTCTTTACTGTGAACGGCGACAAAAAGCTTCCCTAATAATTCGATGTCTCGTTTCATGATACTGCCCATCATCCCAAAATCTAAAAAACATATCTTTCCATCTGGCATGACCAAAATATTTCCTGGATGGGGGTCGGCGTGAAAAAAACCATATACGAATACCTGTTTGATAAAGGACCTTGTAAGCTTTTCTGCCAACTCCTTACGATCAAATCCTTTCGCCTTTAATTGTCCGATATCGGATATTTTAATCCCCTCCATATATTCAAGAGCCAGCACGCGTTGAGTGGTGAGTTCTTTCACAATGGACATGGTACGTGTGGTGTCGTCAGTCGGGTCTTCTTCAATTTGGCGTGAGAAGCGCAATACATTAACCGATTCATGAATAAAATCGAGTTCTTTCGTGATACTATCCTCAAAGTTCTTTACCAAACCCTGTGGATCAAAACTTTTCAGGTAAGGAATGCGCTTTTCGAAGATTGCAGCAAGGGAGTACATAACGCGAATATCTTGCTTGATTATACGCTGGATTCCCGGACGTTGAATTTTAAGTACAAGCCTTTTCCCTTGGTGCGTTCGCACGCGATGCACTTGTGCAATGCTGGCAGATGCGAACGCTTGGGTTTCAAATTCCGCAAACAAATCGACAATCGACCCTTTCAATTCCGTTTCAACACGTTCAATAGCCGTTTCAATAGGCATAGGGGGAACATCGTCTTGTAGTTTCTCTAATTGATGAATCAATTCTTCCGGCAATAAATCGGATCTATTGGATAGGATTTGACCGAATTTCACAAAAGTTGGCCCAAGTTCCTCACATACCAAGCGTATTTTCTCCCATTTAGAGAACTTTTGTGCGTTTCGTCGGGTGGTTTGAGGAATCAACCAGCGCACAAACCTGTACCTTCCGGTGCTAATCATGTAAGAAACCATTTCCTCAAAACCATACCGAACCAATACCCTTAGTATCTGATTATACCGAACAAAGGCCTTATACTTGGAGCGAATACCAGAAAGAAAAGATACTTGCATTAAGATCGTTTCTTCTTTTCAGTCGCTACCGGTGTTTCTTTTCCTTTGAGGTTAATGAGCTCCGCTTGTAACTTCGCCATTTCTTCGTTTAACTGGTTGATTTCGTCACGATGAACAACATTTACCTTGTTGTAAAAACCGTGCAACGCGCTATCAATCTTCTTTTCGATTTCCAATTTGGTTTCGTTGAATTTTGACTGCACTTTGTCGGTAAATTCCATCTCTTCGCCTTGTTCATTTTTCATCTTATTTTTGACGAAGGCATTCATCCGATTTTTGGCATCAACAGCATATTCGTTCAGTTTATCCAATAATTTGGTTTCTTTGGAAAGGGTGTAAAGGGTGGTGGATAAGGACACCAGTTCAATCATTCGTCTTGCTTTCATGGATTAAAATTTTAGTGAAAAAGTACTACTTTTGAGATGGATGGAATGATGAAATCCACAAAGCGCCACTATTCTTCAATACAATGCATACTTTATGAAAGAACTGGAAAACAAGGTTTCGAGTATCATGACCTTTCCCGTTGCAACGGTTCATCCGGATCAACCCTTAGTCGATATCAAACACATTTATGAGAAAGCAGATTTCCATCACCACATACCGGTAGTAAAAGACGGTAAACTAGTTGGAATGGTCAGCCTTGTCGACTTCATGAGGGCTGTTCATCTCGCCGGCCTAGACGACCAAGAACCTGTATACCAACAAGGAAAAGTGAGCGAAATAATGAGCTTGAAACCCGTCAGCATAATGGATAATTCGAGTATACGTGAATGCATTGCCCTTTTTTCGAACGGAACATTTCATGCGCTTCCTGTAACGAATCAGGGGAACCTTTGTGGAATCGTAAGCACCACAGACATTTTACGTTTTATATTGCAGCATGCATAACCCTTTCACTTGGAGGCACTTTTTCCGGCTAAATAAGCGGTGGTCCATGCCGCTTGAAAATTGAACCCCCCAGTGATGCCATCCACATCGAGCAATTCACCGGTGACAAACAGTCCGGGTATGTTTTTACATTCCATGCTCCGGTGATCAACCTCTGATAAACATACTCCTCCTGCAGTTACGAACTCCTCTTTGTAGGTTGTTTTTCCGGCTACCTCATAGCGGTCGTTGACCAATACCTGCACCAATTTATTCCTAAGCCGATCCGAACAATTTTGCCAAACGCTTTCTTCAGCACCACCCACTTTTTTGAGTAAATGTTGCCATAAACGTATTGGTATATCGAAGGGACATGCGTTTTTCAACTGTTTTTTCGGGCTTTGCGCTTGTGCATGTAATAAGGATTCATTTACTTGGTTTTCTTTCGCTTGAAGCCAGTTCACATAAACGGTAAAGTGGTAATCGCTCGCTGCAATCTCCCTAGCACCCCAAGCAGAAAGTTGCAACACAGCAGGACCACTAATTCCCCAGTGCGTAATTAGCAAGGGCCCTTGCGCACGGAGTTTCGTACCTTCGATCCGCACTTCCGTTTGTTCCACTACTATTCCCATAAGAGCGTTAATCGGATTGGCCGGTAAATTAAAGGTGAATAAAGATGGGACAGGATCAATCGTTTTTATCCCCAATGCTGAAATCCATTCAAGACCTGACTTTTTTGGTTGTCCTCCCGTAGCCAAAATGACTTTCCTTGCTTCGATAACCTCATCTATAAGGTCAAGGGTAAACCCCTTCGAATGAGGCAAAATGGATTTGACAGGAGACTTAATTCGTAATTGAACTTGGTTTGTTTCGACTTCCCTTAAAAAACAATCAATGACCGTTTGTGAATCGTTCGAAAGGGGAAAAATACAGCCATCAGGATAGGTTTTAAGCGCAACTCCATGTGCCTCGAACCATTGTATGGTTTCTTTGCTTCCGAATTTACCAAACGCCTTTTTCAGAAAGTGTTCACCCCTTGGATAATGCGTTGCCAACTTTTTGGGATCTGTACAAGCATTGGTGACGTTGCACCTCCCACCGCCAGATATTTTAACCTTGGCTAAGAATTTGGCTGATTTCTCAAGTAGAATTACGGTCGCTTCAGGATTGGATTGGATGACGGTAATGGCTGCGAAAAAACCAGCAGCTCCCCCACCAATAACCGCCACATCCCACTGTTTACTCGGCATTAATCAGTTGCTCTTTCTTCTTGTCTTCTTTATCTTTCTTCTTTTCTTTCTTTTCTTTCTTCTTCTTTTTCTCCTTTCCATCTGTCAGCACATCGTCATCCTCTTGCTCTTTAGCTTTGGGATCTGCGCTAAATGAATAGGTCTCTACACCGTCTTCGTCATATTTTGTTTCTTCCAACAATTTCCCTTTTTTGTAAAATACTTTATGCGCAGTTTGCCCATTGGGGTAATTCTCTGTAAACCACCCCTCAGGAATCCCTTTTCTGTAAAACTCTTGAAAATGAACCTTACCATCTTGAAAAAGACCTTTGAACTCGCCTTCTTTTACATCCATCGCCCAATGTTCGATGATTTGTTCCTTACCATCGTCAAAATAATATTTCAACTCCCCGTTTTTCTTTCCTTCTTTAAAGTTCAATTCCTGTAGAAGAACACCTTCCCTGCTAAAGGATTTAAACGATCCATCCATTAACCCATTCAGGTAATACACCTCACGTTCAACCATATTATCCGGAAAATAAGTACGTTTGACACCGTGTAGTAAGTCGTCTTGGTAATTTTCTAATCGTGTTGAATCGCCATCAGGAGCAAGGTATACATGCATTCCATTCTTTTTGCCACCACTGAAGCCTATTTCCCAAGCGACATAATTGGTGCTGTCGTAATAAAACGTCCAAACACCTTCTTCGATTCCTATTTTATGGTTTCGAATAACTTGAATGCAACCCGACTCATAGAAGGTTGTATCCGGACCGTCTTCCTTTCCGTCTTTAAACGTTACCCTTCTCTCCACCATTCCACTCCAAAAACAAGATTCACAAGTACCATTGAAAGGCATCCCGAAGCTTCCACTTAATACAAGCTCCCGATCTTGATCGTAAGTCAATTTATCGTTGCAGTCAACCACACCAGGGGTCTCACCGCAACGGTAATCTTTGGCACCCAAGCCATTTAAACCTTGCTCGTAACACTTTGATTTTTTCACTTCTGGGATTTGCGCCATGCTGCATGAGGCCATGCATAAGAATGCTAATAATACACTTTTTTTAGTCATTTATTTGTTGTATTTGTTTCAATCCAGCAATTAATAAAGCTGGAACTTGGATGGTTTCATTTTTTTTAGAATCGTAACAAACTTGCACCGACCTCGCCGCCGCATGGATTCCATTTTTTGTTTTGAATAAGTAAGTTAATTCGAAACTTTTATTTCCCCAAGTGGCGCAAGACATTTCAATTTGCAATTCATCGTGGAGAAATAATGGTTTTTGATAATCAATGGAATTATGCACAATAAGAATCCCAAATGACTGCCAATCCCAATCTAACCCGAGAATTTCTTTGAAATAATGCACCCTTGCCATTTCCATATAGGAAAAATAAATGGTGTTATTTACATGCCCCATTACATCGAGGTCGGCAAAACGAATTTGAATAGGAGCAGGTACTATCACGGTGTATCCAATTTTTCAAAAATAGAATTATTGCTTTTGAATTCAGGAACAATTTCCTTCATTTTAGCCACAATTAAATCATTATGTTGGCAATCAAACAATGCAATCAATTCATTTATTCTTTTTTCCTGAGCACTATTCTCTTTTCGCACAGCCGCTTTTAGGATTTTAGGATGATGCGTTGGAATCGTGTTTTCCGCTTTTGCCAAAAGCTCTTCAAAAAGTTTTTCCCCGGGACGTAAGCCTGTCACTTTGATTTCTATGTCTTTACCCAATTCGAGCCCACTTAATAAAATCATCTTTTTCGCCAAATCTAGGATCTTAACAGACTCTCCCATATCGAAAACAAAAATTTCTCCCCCATCTCCCATCGCTCCCGCTTCCAAAACCAATTGGCACGCTTCGGGAATCGTCATGAAATAGCGCGTTACACGTTCATCGGTTACAGTTACGGGGCCTCCTTGTTCGATCTGACGCTGAAACAGTGGGATAACAGAACCGTTTGATCCAAGTACATTTCCAAAGCGCGTGGTAATAAAATTGGTCTGGCTTCTTTCATTTGCGAGTTGAGCATAGATTTCAGCAATACGCTTCGAAGCCCCCATCACATTGGTAGGATTAACCGCTTTGTCCGTCGAAATCATGACAAACTTCTCTACGTTAAATTCCACGGATAAATCAACTAGATTTTTAGTGCCTTTCACGTTGGTCAAAACGGCTTCGGAAGGATTTCCTTCCATCAATGGAACATGTTTGTACGCCGCAGCATGAAAGACCACTTGAGGCTTGTAGTGTTCAAAAACACGACGCATGCGTTCTGCATTGCTAATATCGGCGATGACAATTTCAACATGAACCGATGATCCAATTAATTCTTGCTGCAAATCATACAAAGGAGATTCCGCCTGATCGAGTAAGATGATTTTTTCTTGCTGAAATCCACATAACTGCTTAACAATTCCACTTCCAATAGAACCCGCGGCTCCGGTGACCAACACACATTTTTCCCTTAGTTGCGTTTCGATTTTCTGAGCGTCCAATGTGATGGTTTTTCTACCTAACAATTCGTCTATGTTCACCTTTGAAATTTGCTTAGCAGAAAACTCCCCGTTGATCCAACTTTTCGGATTCGGTACTTTTTGGACTTTCACTTTGTTTTTAAGGCAAATATCCACCACCTTTTGGCGGTTATCCTCATCAGGTTGCTGTATCGCAATAATCATTGTAGTTACACCTTCCTCCTTGCAAATAGCCTCTAATTTTCCACTATGAAAAATAGGTAGCCCCTCTAATCTTGAACCTGCCAGCTTTTTGTTGTCATCAAGAAACCCAACCAATTGGTAGTTCATCCTGCGGTCTTTTTCGATGGTGCGCTTGGTAATAAGACCTGAAATTCCTGCTCCATAAATTAAAATACGTTCTTCTATTACAGGTGACTTAATGGACTCCAAATAAAGCAGCTTAATAAAAAACCGAGATCCAATCATGAAAACAAAACTTACAAGAAACTCAATGATTAGAACAGAGGTAGGAAAAAGAAACCGACCTCCAAAGCCATAGGCACGAAAGACACCAATCACCGTAAAAAGTACCGAACAAGTAAAAACCGCCAGAAATATGCGTCGGATGTCTTCTAACGATGTGTGGCGAATTAATCCTTGGTGAATTTTAAAGGCGTAATAAACGGCAACTTTAATAAAAAGGTAAACCCAAATGGAGGTTGACAAGACTTCCCACTCTTTGAGAATGGTTTCCTTATCGGCTTTCAAATCAAAACGGATAAGGTAAGCAACGAGTAAGCCAAATAACGACAAAAAGAGGTCTATCACGACGATAACCCACCTTGGCGTATTCACTTTTAACTGCAGCATGAACAAATGTAATGAAATCTGCTACATATACATACCTCCGTTTAGGTGAAGCACTTGACCGGTGACATAACCGGCTTCTGGTGACATCAACCATTTTACCATTGAAAGTACTGTTCGTGGTTCTCCAAGGTGTTTTAATGGAATCTGTTCTGTTATCGCATCTCTTAACACATCAGGAACATCTCGTATCATCCCTGTATTGAAATAGCCCAACGCCAACGCATTGGAAGTTACACCAGATTGCGCTAA
Source organism: Crocinitomicaceae bacterium (assembly GCA_044372835.1). GTDB lineage: Bacteria > Bacteroidota > Bacteroidia > Flavobacteriales_D > Crocinitomicaceae > M0103. The sequence continues at coordinate 46,779 of JBILRE010000005.1, forward strand.
TTCCTTCGCAAGCGTTTTAGTTAATCCGACAAGTCCTGCTTTGGATGCGGCATAGGCAGCTGTTCCAATAGCCCCCGTTTGACCAACTATCGACGTCATATTGATGATTCGTCCCCAACCGTTTGTTCTCATATGCGGTATCAGTTCCCTGCATAACAAAAAAGGGGCTGTTAAATTCACCGCTAAGGTTTGCGCCCATTCTTCATCCGTCTGCTTCCAACTCATAGCACTTCTTGAAATCCCAGCATTGTTAATGAGGACGTCGACGGATGAAACCTCTTTCAAGATTGTTTGTATAACCGATTGAATGGCAGCAGAGTCGGTCAAATCAACCGGATAATACTGAATATTTACCCCATTAACCCCAACCTGGTTTTTGTGATGTAAAGCTACAATGCGGTAATGCTCGTTAGCTAAACCTTCCACGAGGGTCTGACCAATTCCTCCAGATGCTCCCGTAATTAAAATCGTTTTTTTCTCCATGATTGTAAAAATGTAAAAACAGCATTTTGCCAGACGGGGGCATCGTTCCACGAAATACGGCGGTAAGGCACGTCTTCCCCACCAAATTGTCTGTTAAAACGTCGAACACCTTCCACCCTTGAACCGCCAAAATCAAAAACGCATTTGTCCCTGTGGGCGGATTCAATTACCCTTTTCATAACAGCATACATGGCTCCCTGTTTCTTTGCATCCGATGAAAATGCACCTTTCAAGTACAAATGCACGCCGTTAAAAGTAACAATCCATATCCCACCTAACCATTTTCCCTTTTTATGAACACCAATAGCTGAGAGCCTACCATTACTTTTTAGCGAAACTACCAGTCGATTTAAGTTCGTTAAATTGCCCTTATTCATCTCGCTTACTTTTTTAGGCAACTCCCTTTCAATAATGTCCGAAAGGCACCTATGGTCATCTAATTGTTCAATGACCATTTCTGACCGTTCAAATTTTCGCAACATGCGACGTGCATGAACTGACTCGTTATACCCTTCTGCAGATGGAAGTTGCTGATAGACCAACAAGTCGTTCCCCTCAAAAACACCTCGAACATTCAGTTCACCACGTTTGAATTGTTTTTGAATAACCTTCCAAGCTTCGCTCTCCTTGGAGTCATCACCTAACCACTCTAGGTACCTTACAAAAACGGGTGTGTAGGCCTTATGTGAAAAAAGAAAGCGAAAATAGGGAACAGCGATGCCGCAGGTATAATCCTTATCGGTTACAACGCACCAGTTTTTTACTGTGGCATCAAGGTAGCTTGAATGAGAAAAAATATGGGAAGAAGAATTTACAACCAATGCATCCCATTTCTCAACATCCAAATCCCTTCGTTCAATCAGCCTCAACATACTATTTCAACGAGATAAAACGGTGTTTGGTGCTATTCTCACGAATAAAATGATGCAATTTACTCAAAGAGAAACGCGTCAAACTTTTTGGATGGCCAATGGTCACCATACATTCGATCGATGATTCTTTACATTCCTTCAATGCTTTTTCCAGAGCAGAGGCAAAATAACCATCCGTACTTACATGGTGCCGAATGGTTTTTAACAGGGATTTTTTCTTCACACCGGGCTGCACGATAAAATTCCCATCTCCCCACATGCGGTGCTTCGATGGAAAAAGCCGTCCTAAAACATACAAACACCAGAAAAATATAGGGGAATAGAGCCTTGTTGCAATTGGGAATTCGGTAAACGTTCCATCTGAATCTTGTGTGCAAATGTCGTTTTCAAATCTATAAGGACAAGTTGATGGTGCATCCTTGAAATTAAAACTGTAGTGCTCAGAAGAATAATGCATTCCGGGCATCACGCTGGAATCAATAGCTAAATCGAGTTCCTTAAAAACCTTCGCTACTTTTTGAAAGGGTTGAATGCACCAACCTCCCGCACGGTATACCCTTACTTTTTCACCTATAATATCCTCCAAGAACCTTTTGTACCTCACAAGTATCTCGGTAACTTCATGTTCTGTAAAATCAGACAACTTGTAGCATTGATGTGGATCTATCTCCCAATTTTTCCCGTTAAAGTTAGCTTTTTCCCAATGGGGATGCACGTGCAATTGTAAGCTATGCCCCTGCGCCTTTATTCGGTTTAACTGTTCGTGTACTTTTCGTTCATCTAGTGCTAATTTAGCATGTGAAGCGGCTTTTTCACGAAGCATGATGAGGTAACCTACATCAATGAAAAAAGTCATTTGTGCACCGTATTCCTCCGCTAGAACTAATAGCTCGTTGGTTGGTTCAATCAAACATTTTTCAACAGAGCCTGTCTCCGTTCCAAAAAAAAGTTCGTAATCAAAGGTCAAACAGATGTCCATTCAAAACAAAGGTACTATATTCGTTTTACACCAGAGGCTTTGTATGAAAGGTAATCACAACCCAGCACCAATAGAAATCGAACGAAAATTTCTTGTAATTCCGGAAGCGTGGAACAAAGTAAAGAAAGATGATCCAGTTAAAATAGCCCAAGGCTATATACATACGAGTGAATCAGTGACGATCCGCGTCCGTGTAGCCAATAACAATGCTTTTATAACAATCAAAGGAAAAACAATCGGCATCAGTCGTTCTGAATTTGAATACCCTATTCCACTCGAGGAAGCTAATGAAATGATGAGGCAATTTTGTGAAAAAGTGATTCAAAAAGACAGGTATCGCTTACACATTGACCAACATGTATGGGACGTAGACATCTTTAAAGGGAAGTTAAGCGGATTAATTCTTGCCGAAATTGAATTAAAGGAAGAAGAGGAACATTTTTCAAAGCCCAGTTGGATCGGTAAAGAAGTTTCCCAAGATCCTAGCTACTTCAATGCTGTATTGATTGAAAAATGTTAATTCCCCACCGAAACAGAATCCAATTCCACTACGATTTCATTTCTTCGGTTTATAACCACATAAGGAGGATTGTATCCAAGGTACATAAAACTACCTTTCCACTTCAAACCTTCCTTCGTCAATAACTTAGCCAGCTTAGCTTTATAACTAGCGATTTTCTCGTCGCTTGCCCAACCACCGAATTCAATAGCAGCCATTATTTTTTGCTCCTCCTTTTCAAAATAAACCGCACCACTGTTCGGTTTTGGCAATGATTCCATGTTCATGTTACTGGGAACCATGAACGACATTTTCATGGAATCACCCAATTCCATTTTAACAGGCGAGGTCATAGCAATGCTCTGTTCTTTATCGTTTCCACCAAATATATAACCAGCTAAAGTTCTGAAACCAACACTTGATGTTTCGTTGTATGAATTGTTGGACATTTTAACACTAGAGTAAATCGCGGGCGCGTACTGACGCACCTCAAAATCTTCATACTTTTTGATTACCACATACTTATGTTGCTCTACATCTCCCACGCTTTTCCAGATAAAGGCTTGTGCTACAATAAATAAAACGACCAAAGAGGCTAGTATAATTAGTACGGTACGCATGATACAACTTTTCAATTTAACAATTCACCTCATGAATTGTTCAGAATCAGCAAGTTAATCGCAAAGGGCAATCACCTACTTAACGAACCCATTTAAGGGCTTCAATTTCTCCTTTTTTGATTTGACTCCAGGTAGCTTTCCCGCCGGCATTTTGTTCCAACATCAATCGCCAGTTTTCAATCTCAAGCTTTTCAAAATAAGTCAACCAACTTTTAAAGTCAATTTTTACAGGCGACGACACATAGGTTATTGAAGTATCGTTGACCAACATGAGCATGTAGTCACGTTGGAAATTCTTTTTTTCCGATACTTTAATTGATTTACACGAGGGTCCAAAGCAGTCAAGCCAATTGTACAAGGCATTTTTTGTTCGGATGGTATCTTTAAACACCCATTGACAATAAATTACCGAATCTTTTCCAGGATTCAAGACCAGTTTTCTGGTTTTAGAGGGTGCAAAACGGTCCGGAAACATGGGATTTAGAATGGGGGCTAAGGAGGATATACGTATGCCCGATTTCTCAGCGTGCATCAAACTAATTAACGTAGAAAGAGAGTCGTTTACTGGGTCACTTTTCACGCGCTTCTCGTCTTTCGGGATGGTAATAACATCCTCCATTTCCACGACTTTTTCTTTATTTGACTCCTGGCAAGCACCAACAAGCAACACCAGAAAGGCAATGTAATAAGCCTTCATAACTTAATTTTTTTCAATAAGTGACAAGTTCGTTCAATATCCGAGGTGGAAACATCTAGATGTGTTACAAATCGAAGCATTCCCGGTCCAAATGCCATGATACGAATACCTTCCTCGTGGAGCAGGTTAATGACTTTATCGCGCTGCTCATGATCTTGCAAAATGGCGACAACAATATTGGTTTGTACGGGCATAACTTCCTTTACCCACTCCAACTGGTTTAAGGTATCCTCTAATTGTTGAGCATGGGTATGATCCTCCTTTAGTCGTTCAACATTGTTTCGCAGCGCGTATTCACCCGCTGCTGCCAACATTCCTGCCTGTCGCATTCCTCCGCCAAAAACTTTCCTAACCCGGTGTGCTTTTTGGATGAATGCTTTGGTTCCAATTAATAACGAACCCACCGGGGCCCCTAACCCCTTAGACAAGCAAAGCGAAATAGAATCGAATTGCGACGCATATTCCTCATAATCTATTCCTGTGGTGACCAAGGAATTCATTAAACGAGCCCCATCGAGGTGCAAAGGAAGTTTATGTTCTTGACAAAAGATCCGAATACGTCTAATTTCCTCAAAATCGTATACCGCACCCCCTCCTCTGTTCGCGGTATCTTCAAGACTTACGAGTTGGGTAAGCGGAAAATGAACATCGCTTGGGTTGTTGATCCATGAAGAAATATCTTCCATAGTAATTCGTCCACGGTCACCTCTTAACAATCGAACCGAGGCCCCTGAATTTCTAGCAATTCCACCGCCCTCATATTTGTAAATATGGCTTTCTTCATGGCAAATTACCTCACCACCGGGTTGCACATGCACGTTTATTGCTATTTGGTTGGTCTGGGTTCCTGAAGAACAAAACAATGCAGCTTCCTTTCCAAAAAGCCTTGCTGCATATTCCTGTAAAGCATTAATGGAGGGATCTTCTGAAAAAACATCATCGCCCAATTCTGCGTTAAACATGGCATCCTTCATGCCTTCTGTTGGCTTAGTCACCGTATCGCTGCGAAAGTCTATCATTTAATTTTTTCGTGAAATTACATCCTGAAATGGAATGATAACCAGTTTATTTCGTTTTTTTGCTTAAAAACGCTTCACCTTGGAAATTGTTGTCATTCCAATTGTTGTTTGCCTTGGTGCCATTTTAACCTTCTTTTCTGGTTTTGGACTTGGTACACTTATGCTTCCCGCCTTTGGTCTCTTCTTTCCGCTCGAGGTAGCGATTGGGGCAACAGCCATTGTCCATCTTACAAACAACGTATTCAAAATGTCATTGCTTTACAAGGACATTGACAGGGAAGTATTGTGGAAGTTCGGAATTCCAGCTATCATTTCCGCCTTATTGGGAAGTTATTTGCTGATATACCTTGGAAGCATTCCCTCTCTTCTCACCTATTCGTTGACGGGAAAGTCCTTTGAGATTAGCCCAATCAAACTGAGCATTGGTGTTATTATGATCAGCTTTGCCATTCTAGAGTTATTTCCGGTAAAGGGGAAATTAGCACTATCAAAAAAACAGTTTATTCTCGGAGGCGTGTTAAGTGGTTTTTTCGGCGGAATTTCTGGTCATCAAGGAGCCCTTCGATCGATGTTTTTATCCAAAACTAGCCGTTCTAAAGAGGCATTTTTAGCCACATCAGGATGCATTGGTTTGTTCATAGACATTGCCCGGTTGAGCGTGTACAGCCAACAAATGAATGCCGATTTGATCTCAAATCAAGGAACTATTATACTGCTTGCTATGGTTTTTGCCTTCGCTGGAACTTGGATTGGCAAACGCCTTTTGAAAAAAACGACCATGACTGGGATTCAGCGAACGATAGGTGTTCTTCTTATAGCGTTTGGTGCTCTGCTTGCACTGGGAATCATTTAATCCTATTTCTTTCGAAGAACCATTATCCCATCGCGGACGGGCAATAACACATTTTCAAAACGCTCGTCTTCATGAACTACTTTGTTAAATGTATGAATGGCCTCCGTCTCTTTATCACCATGTTTGGTTCTATCAACGACTTTACCTGACCACAAAACATTATCGACCAAAACGTAAGCACCTGGTGACAATTTTGACTGAATAAGTTCGAAGTAAGTCAAGTAGTTTTTTTTATCGGCATCAATGAACACGATGTCAAACGTCCCTTCCAATGTTGGAATGATTTCTAAGGCATTCCCAATGAGAGGTAGAATTTTTCCTGGCCCCTGATATCGTTCGAAAAAATGTGAGCAAAACGACTCTAATTCATCGTTGACATCTATCGTAATCAACTCGCCATCTTTTCGCAACCCCTCAGCCAAACACAAAGCAGAATACCCCGTGTAGGTTCCAATTTCCAAAATTCTCTGAGGTTTAATCATATGTGACAACATACTTAAGAACCTGCCTTGAAGGTGGCCACTTAACATACGAGGTTGTAGAACTTGCAGATGTGTTTTCCGGTTCAATTCCGATAAGAGCGGTGATTCTGGGCTTGTATGTTGACAGCTATACGTGTCGATGTCTTTTGAAATAAATTCCATCCTATTGCATTTTTCTTGGTTGTTATACCCCAATTAAACTTTTCGTCTCAAAATTATGCATCTTTACTGGATGAAAACCATCATTCGACAAGGTTATTGTGCGATTGGCATTTACCGCGGAAAGACAGAACATAATTTGGGGACCCTTTGGAGAACCGCCTACATTCTGGGGGCTTCTTATATTTTTACAATTGACAACAAATACAAAAAACAATCTTCAGATGTCCTCAGAACATGGGCAAGAATTCCCTTGTTTCACTTTGCCAGTTTCGAGGACTTCATGAAAAATATTCCCTACGACTGCAGGCTTGTGGGGGTCGAACTTACGGAATCCGCTGAATTCCTTCACTCTTTTCAACACCCGAAACGCGCCATTTACCTTCTCGGTGCAGAAAACAGCGGTTTACCAGAAAACATTCTGGAAGCGTGTCATTATGTGGTAAAGCTTCCCGGGAATTCCTCTTTGAATGTTTCCGTCACGGGCAGCATTGTACTGCATGACAGGGCATGCAAAATACCAACGAGCTTTCCGCCAGAGCACAATGCCTAATTGACCCAATAATTGTATATTTGAACGCATAAAAAGTAAGTACATTGGCACAGAAAATTAAATTTGGAACCGATGGCTGGAGAGCCATAATTGCAGAAGAATTCACGACAGAAAACGTCGCTCGGGTGGCTTATGCCACCGGATTGTGGCTAAAACAACATTATGACCATCCACAAATAGTGCTGGGTCACGACTGCCGATTCGCAGGAAAGCTATTTGCCGATACAGTAGCCAAGGTAATGGTCGCCCATGGTATTCCTGTTCGTATGTCGGAAGGATTCGTTTCGACACCGATGATTTCTCTAGCTGCAAATCATTTCTCTTGTCAAGTGGGAATTATTTTGACTGCAAGCCACAATCCTCCTACTTACAATGGCTTCAAACTAAAAGCCGATTTTGGTGGCCCCTTGTCTCCCGAACATGTACAAGAAGTAGAGGACCTTATTCCGGACCATTGTCCATTAGATTACCGAACCGTTTCTTTAGAAAATGCATTGGCCCAAGGATTGGTCGAAGTTATCGATTTTGAGTCGATGTACATTGAGCATGCGAAAAAGAACTTTGACCTAGCTGCCATCGAGCAGTCTGGACTTAAGCTCGTATATGATGCCATGTATGGCGCCGGGCAAAGGGCCTTGCCTCTGTTGCTTCCAAATACCACATTACTACATTGCGATTACAATCCGTCTTTTCGGGACCAAGCGCCTGAGCCCATTGCAAAAAACCTTCAAGAACTGGAACAGTTTATCAAATCAACCTCGGGAATTGATTGTGCCTTAGCAACCGATGGGGATGCTGACCGCATTGGACTCTACAATGGAAAAGGAGAGTTCATCGACTCGCATCATATCATCTTATTGCTGATCCATTACTTGGTGAAATACAAAAAGATGTCTGGAAAGGTGGTTACTGCATTTTCAGTGACGCCAAGAGTAGAGAAGTTGTGTCAACATTATGGCTTAACCACCCAAACAACCAAGATCGGATTCAAGGAAATCGCTACCATCATGGTTAACGATGATGTGCTTTTGGGAGGTGAAGAATCAGGTGGTATTGCTGTAAAAGGTCATTTGCCGGAGCGCGATGGGATCTGGATGGGATTGATCATTTGGGAATTCATGGCAAAATCAGGCAAAACACTCGATGAACTTATCGAAGAGGTGTATGAAATAGTTGGTGCATTCAAATTCGAACGAAATGACCTGCATATTACCGAAGAACTCAAACAGAAAATCATTCAAAATTGCCAATCAAATAACTATACGTCATTTGGGCCTTACAACGTGAAAGAGGTACAAACAATTGATGGTTTTAAGTTCTTTTTCGATGAGGAGCGCTGGGTGATGATTCGTCCGTCTGGAACTGAGCCTGTATTGAGAACCTATGCGGAAGCACCAACACTTGAAGAAGTACGAATCATTTTGAAAGAAACCGAATTGGCTATTTGTCAATAGTTTTTTTCAAAAAATAATGAACCCTTCTTGTTTCGGACTGTAACAGGTCGAAAATTTATTTGCTATGAGAAATATATTCGCCAGCTGCTTGTTTGTAATTTGTGCTTATTACACACACGCCAACGACAAAGAAATCATCAAATCCTCCCTCACTGAAGTCACCGTATATGCACAAGGCGCTCAGTTGTACCAAAAAGCCAATTACACGATTAAACCCGGAATCACTGAAGTAATCATTGAAGGAATTAGCCCCTATATTGATGTAAACAGCCTACAAGTGAAAGCCACAGGAAGTGTCGTCATTTTAGATGCCAAATATTCCACTTTCTATCCAAAACCGGAGGAGGTTTCCATAGAAACCCTGCCGGCGAAAACACTTAAGGATATACAGGTATTAGAAGATTCCCTCAAAGCATTAGGTTATGAACTTGTGGACGTGCAAGACGAGATTGACGTTTTGATGGCGACCAAAAACATCCTAGCAAATAATGGTGCAGTTCGTGGACAAGGCAAAGTGAACGATTCAATCAACCTACTTAAGCAAACGATGGACTATTATGCGGTGAAGATGATAGAAATCAATAAAAAACTTTCCGCCCTTAATCGAAAAAAAGAGGAAAAACTAGAACGGAAACAACGCATGCAAGAGCGCCTGTTGAAATTGAAAAGACACCAAAGTAGCTCTGGAAATCCAGAAAAACCAGACGGGCCAATTCACCGAGTTACCATAACCCTATCCGCTAAGGAAGCTGCCACAGGAAAAATGAATATTTCCTACTTAGTGGCTAATGCAGGATGGATACCTATGTACGACTTGCGAAGCGACGGCTTAACCTCCAAAATAAACCTTACCTACAAAGCGAAAGTCTTCCAAAATTCTGGTTTGGATTGGGAAAACGTGAAGTTGAATATTTCCACCAACGACCCCTTTCAAAACAAAACAAAACCAACCCTACATCCTTGGTACATCGATTATTATAACAACCAGCAACAATTGCAGTACAAATCGATTAACGCAGCACCCGGCATGGCCAGAGAAGCTCAATCCAAAGGGTACGCATACACCAACTCGTTGGATGATGTACGGGAAGACTTGGATGCGGCAACCTCCGCACAATTCGTTCAAGTGGTACGTCAACTTACCTCTGCAGAATTTAAAATTGACTTACCCTATACCATTAAATCCGATAACCAACAACACCTGGTTCTAATCAAAGTTGCTGATCTGGAAGCATCCTACACCTATTATAGTATCCCTAAACTTGATAATGGCGTATACTTGGTTGCACAACTTTCCAAACTAGATGAACTCGGATTGGTTCCTGCCCAAGCGAATATTTTCTTCGATGGAAGTTATGTGGGTGAAACATACATCGACCCAACCACCATCGACGACACGCTTCAATTAAGCCTTGGTCGTGACCCGAACATTGTCGTAAAACGAACCTTACTGAAAAAGGATTGCAAAGAAAAAATAATTGGCGACAAAAAGGAGCGAACACAATCCTATGCCATTGAAGTACGAAACCTAAAGGCAACGGATGTTGACTTAATCATCCAGGATCAGCTACCGATAACCCAAAACGCTGATATCATCATCGAACGTATCGACATTGGAAAAGGAACATTTGAGGAGTCCACCGGCATGCTTGAATGGCGCTTCAATTTAAAAACCAAAGAAAACAAAACCTTTAATTTCAGTTACAGAGTCAAGCACAACAAAGACCTGAACATTTCCCTTTAACAAGTTGAAAACCGCCCAAAAGGCGGTTTTTTTTATTAAACAATTTAAAGCTGCCTGTGTTATATTTGTACAAAAACACATGAAACAATTTGATATCCCAGAGTTTTACAGGTCCCCAATCATTAGCAAAGTGAAGGCCTGGAGAAAAGCAGAAGACCCCAGAAAGAAGGACTTTTCTCCAACACTTTTGGCGTTTGACAGGGTAGAATTCCTCATCGCTCGTCATTTTGGATTTTGCTATGGGGTAGAAAACGCGATTGAAATTTCATATAAGGCTATTAAAGAAAATCCTGACAAACGTATTTTTCTTTTAAGCCAGATGATCCATAATCCTGCCGTAAATGCAGATTTAACTTCGCATGGAATAAAATTCATACAAGATACCGATGGAAATCAGCTTATTCAGTGGTCGGAATTAAATTCGGATGACATCGTTATCATACCTGCTTTTGGAACAACCGTTGAAATCGAGCTTACCTTAAATAAACTTGGAGTTAGCACCAAATCTTACAATACGACTTGTCCTTTTGTGGAAAAAGTGTGGAACCGCTCTGAAAAATTAGGACAAAACGATCACACCATCATCATTCATGGGAAATTCAACCACGAAGAGACAAGGGCTACCTTTTCACACAGCAACCAGCACGCAAAATCCCTCATCATTAAAGACAAACACGAAGCCATCATCCTTGGTGATATCATATTAGGTAAAAAAACGGCTGACGACTTCTATACCTATTTTAATGGAAAGTACTCAGAGGGATTTGATCCTGTCAACCACCTATCGAAAATCGGTGTGGTAAATCAAACGACCATGCTCGCGACGGAGACCCAAGAAATTACCGAATACCTGCGCGAGGTGATGGCCTTAAAATACGGGGAGGAAAATTTAAAGGAACACATTGCTGATACACGTGACACTTTGTGTTATGCTACCAACGATAACCAGTCTGCGACGTATGGATTAATGGAAAAAGAAGCTGATTTTGCTGTAGTCGTTGGTGGGCACAATAGTTCTAACACCACACACCTGGTTGAATTATTAGAAGAAAAATTTCCGACTTTTTTCATTCGTTCCGTGGAAGATATCAGATCTATAGATAGCCTTAGTTCATTTAACATCCACAGCCGGGAAATTGAAGAAAAATCGTTACCATTTAACCATGATAAAGATAAAACCAGGGTGATAATTACCTCAGGAGCGTCTTGTCCAGACGCGGTTGTTGATAAGGTTATCCAACGAATCATTGAACTGTCTCATTCCACAACGAGCATTGACGAGGCCATCGAATCGATTCAAACGTGTTAAATGCTTTTAGGATTTGATCCTACTCTTCCTTATTTTTAGGGATTCTGTCCATGGAACGATTCGTAAATATTTTAGTGGTTGATTCAGAGCAGGCGCACTTGCATGGACTTCAACAAATCCTTTCAGGTGGGGGCAACAACGTTGTTGTTTGTTCAAGTCACGAGGATGCGTTGGCTTTGGTTAAGCGACGAGAGGTAGGAATTGCTTTAATCAATACCGACGAATTAGGGGAAAATGCACTGGAATACCTCAAGCGCTTAGAAAACGAGTCAAAAACCAAAAACATGCACAAAATCGCCCTAACTATGGATTCGTCCTTTGGTTCGAAGCGGCTAAAAGGTCTTCATGACGGAGTCGTCGATTTTTTGCAAATTCCCTTCAATCCAAATGTAGTTAAAGCCAAGGTTGACGTTTTTAAATCCCTCTACTTTAAAACACTGCGTATTAGTCAGCTGTTGGAGAATATTTTCCCTGTTACAGTTCTTGAAGACCTCAATGTAAACAAGAAATTCTCCCCGAAACGTGTAAATAACGGCATTGTTCTCTTCACTGATTTTGTGGATTTTTCTGCCAAAGCAAGGGATAAGAGTCCTTTGCGACTAGTTAATAAACTGGAACATTATTTCAGTCAGTTCGATGAAATAATAAAACGGTACAAACTTGAAAAAATAAAAACCATTGGAGACGCGTACATGGCGCTTGCTGGTGTAACAGAAAACACCCAGAACCCAGCCATTCGCGCTTGCCTTGCAGCACTCGAAATCCGAGACATCATGCGCAATGACAGTGCTGTTTCAAAAGCGTTAGGGCAAAGCAGTTGGGACATTCGAATAGGTATTCACAGTGGTCCATTGGTTGCAGGTATCATTGGAAAAAGTAAAATGAGCTTCGATGTATGGGGCGACACGGTGAACATCGCTGCGCGGGCCGAAGCGGGTACCTCTCCCGGAACTATTTCTGTTACAAGTGACCTCGCAGAACAGGTAAAAGCACATTTCAACTTAACTCATCGCGGGGCTGTCACACTCCCCAAACGAGGTGGACAGATGGAAATGTTCTTTCTTGAGGGCTTGAAGTCAGCTTTTTGTCTTTACGATGAGGGAAACGTTCCATCTTCCGAGTTAAGGCGGCAATGCGGACTTAGTTCCATCGACTTTGAGCACATGCGGAAAGAAATTTTAAACAGGCTCAAAGCCTTGCTCCCGGACAGGCTCGTTTACCATGATATTGACCATACCCTTAACATTGAAAAAGCAGCACTAAGACTCACTTATTTGGAAGGTATTGATGAAGAAGAGGTCTTGTTGCTTCGAACAGCAGTGCTTTATCATGACGCAGGATTTATTGAAAAATATAACCATAACGAGGATTTTGCCATCGGCATGGCCAGAAACGCGCTGCCAAAATACGGTTATTCAATTGAACAAATCGATACCGTATGCCGCATCATTCAGGCGACAAAATCCAATGTGGAACCTGTTTCTGCACTCGAAAAAATCATGTGCGATGCCGACCACGACTATTTAGGGAGAGCGGATTATTACGCGGTTGCAAAAAGATTGCGAAATGAAATGGCAAATTACAACCGAATTTTTACGGAAAAGGAATGGTGCCAATTCCAACTGGAATACCTGGAAAAAACCCATCAATTTTATACAGAAACGGCTAAAAACATTCGGCTACAAGCTAAACAAAAACGAATAGCAGAATTAAAAGAACAATTGAACCAATTATGAAGATTTACACAAAAAAAGGCGATTCAGGAAAGACTGGATTAATCGGAGGCACTCGAGTATCCAAAGGATCTATGCGCATTGATGCGTATGGCACGATTGACGAACTGAATTCGTATGTCGGAGTGGTTCGTGACCATCTGAACGATGAAACGCAAATTTCACAACTCATTGAAATCCAAGACCGATTGTTTACCATAGGTTCAAGTTTGGCATCTGATCCAGAAAAAAGCACGATGAAAATTCCTGATTTGACCATAAACGATGTTAGCTTACTCGAACAATGGATGGACAATATGGACGAATCACTCCCGGAAATGCGTTTTTTCGTGCTTCCCGGAGGGCATCCAGCTGTATCTTTTTGTCATGTTGCTCGTTGCATATGCCGACGTGCCGAACGCATCATTGTGGAATTAAGTAAAAATGAATTTGTAGCCGATATGGTAATGGTTTATGTGAACAGGTTAAGCGACTACCTATTCGTATTAAGCCGAAAAATCGCACAAGACCTTGGCGCGGCAGAGCAACCATGGAAACCTAGGGTATAAATGTCCCAAAATGAATGTGAAAAAATCGTAAAATCAACGCGTGGATTTGGATGCAATGAAATAAAGTCTATTTTTGCGCAATAAACGTTAAAAAAAGGAAAAATGTATTGGACGTTGGAACTCGCATCCTATTTGGAAGACGCGCCCTGGCCAGCGGCGAAGGATGAATTAATCGATTACGCAATCCGAACCGGTGCACCTTTGGAGGTGGTTGAGAACCTTCAATTTTTGGAAGATGAAGGCGACGTGTACGAGAGCATTGAGGAAATTTGGCCCGACTATCCTTCGAGGGAGGATTTCTTATTCAATGAAGATGAATACTAAAACAATCCCACGCTGAGTGGGATTTTTTTGTGAATTACCTAGGTCACATTTATTTCTCTGGAAACGACTTCGAATTGGCGTACGCAAACCTGTTCGGAGATTTCGTAAAAGGAAAAGATTTATCACATCTAACTGAAAAGTTACAAGAAGGTGTTCGTTTGCATCGCCGCATTGATAGTTACATTGATCAACATCCTGCCGTAAAATCGTTGAAATCAATTCTTCAACAGGACCTTCCAAAGGTTTACTCAATTGCCATTGACCTTTACTTTGATCATTTGCTTGCAAAAGAATGGAACGACTTTCATCCCGTTCTTCTTGATGACTTTCTGCATAATTTTTATGTATTCGAGCCCTATTATTGGGAAGAATACCCGACCGAATTTAAAGGCTTTGTAGCGCGCATGAAGCAAGTGAAATGGATGTCCTATTATGCCGAGTTATATGGACTAACCAAGGCATGTGAAGGGGTAAGTTCAAGGCTTTCTTTTCCAAACAAGCTAAATGATGCCCCAGGTGTGTTTTTGCGCTTTCAAACAGAAATTACAGATGGTTTTCATGCTTATATGACCGATGGAATCGCCACATTCCTGTCTGAACGCTAATGTAGGTTGTGAACTTATATTTTCACTACACGAACACTCTTGGAAAACACTTCCGACTGTATGACGAAAAGGTAATTTCCAGGAGGATATGCCTGCAACGATGCCTCAAAGGACCGGTATCCTTTATCTAGGTTTCCTTCATGAATTGCTTCGAGAATTTCACCGCTCATATTCACGAGAAAAACCCGATAATTTCCTGATTGCGTCAATGCCAGTTCAAGGGTGGTTGGACCCATGGTAGGATTCGGAAAAGCCTTGGCATCTGACTCCAATGGAATCCTTCGGCCGTTCTCATCGTATTCCTCCACCACAGCATGCGTATTGACCTCATCCAAAAGGTAGCGTTCGAAATCCACTGTGTGCACCGAAACCCCCATGGTGACATACAACCGTTCATTGTATATGCCCACCTCTGGTAGTAGGACCTCAATTGAATCCATTTCTTGTATTATAACATCCACTGGTCCTTCGCAACCAATGGTTTCTTCATGTACAAAATATGCAGGGGCCGGGGAAGATAAAGAAGGCAACTGTTCTTCAAAGGTTGGGTTGGAAACTTCCGTCAAAGATGACTTTGCATTCTTTTGAAACTCGAGGATCATCGATTGCTGTTTTTCGTCTTGACAGCTAAACAATCCCAAACCAAAAACAACCAATAATACCCATAAAAGGGCGGACTGAGTATAGCTTGTTGAGGACTTCCACACTTGAAAATCCGCATTCAAACCCTCAAGTTGACTATTGGTCATCCGCATGCAAGGTAATGCCTGGATGTGATTCTTAAGGAACACTTTTAATTCATCAGAGGTAAATTTTGTGGTATCAACTACTTCCTTTTCACAGGAATTGCAAAACTTTCCACAACTGGTTTCGCTCATGCCTTGCCAATTCTCTCCGCAAGCCTCTTCGATAGAAAATCCTTTCATAAGTATGCTGTTTTTTGTTTGGTATGATGCAAGACTAACCTTTTTTCCATAAATCTTGATATTCAATGATTCTGATGTGCTTTTCTTTGATTCAAGTGTAAAAAGATGATTTCATTCAAACTGCTTATCTTTGTCAAAAAAAATGATTCAACGGATTCAATCTCTTTATCTTCTTATCGCCTTCGGGTTGGTGGCTTCACTGTTCTTCAAACTTCCGATACTTACATTTGAATCCAATCAATTACCAGTGTCGGTAAGTATATACGCATCCGAAAGCGCACACAAGGTTTTCGGAAATCAGGGCCGCCTTTATTTTGTGATGACCGGAGCAATCTCATTAATTCTATTGTTCTGCCTTTTTTCCTATTCGAACAGAAAAATTCAACGCCTCTTTTCTTGGTTAAGTGTTCTGCTTATAGTTGGAACCGTGTGCGCGGTTTACTCACTAGAATATTTGTCCATCCTGAAATGCACGCAGTGTACGGTTAGTACCCCTTCACCTGCCATAGGTTTTTGGTTGATTACTTTAGCTATTCCCTTCGTTTTACTCGCCATCCAACGAATCAACAAGGACCAGGAATTGGTTGATTCCTTAGACCGATTACGTTAAGCCGATGAATTATTTATCGGTTGAGGAAATAAGTAAATCCTACGGAGAACGAACGCTTTTTAAAGACGTTACCTTTGGCATAGATCAAGGGGAAAAGGTAGCCATTGTAGCTAAAAACGGTAATGGAAAAACAACCTTATTGAGGTGTTTGATGCAGCTCGAGCCATTGGATTCCGGGCGTGTGGTTTACCGTAAAGACCTCCGTGTTGTGTTTATGCAGCAAACGGAGGAACTGGATGATACCAAAACCATTCTCGATGCTGTTTTATCTGGTGATCAGCTTGGTTACAGGTTGATAAAATCTTACAACGAAGCGCTATCGACAGGTGATCAAGATGCCATCGAGCAGCTTTCCAATAAAATTTCAGAGTCAGACTATTGGGAACTCGAAGTTCGTGTCAAACAATTGTTGTCTGTGCTTAAAATTCAAGACACTTCACAACGTATTGGCGCGCTCTCCGGAGGACAAAAAAAACGCGTTGCCTTAGCTCAGGCACTGGCCGAAGAAGCTGATTTCCTCATTCTGGATGAACCCACCAATCACCTAGACCTTGATATGATTGAATGGTTGGAAAGCTACTTATCACAAACTAAAACCACCTTGTTAATGGTCACGCACGATCGCTACTTTTTAGAGGTCGTATGTGATACCATTTTTGAACTGGAGGATCAAACCATCTACAAGTACAAGGGGAATTTTTCTTATTACCTTGAAAAAAAGGCGGAGCGTCAAATGCAGCTTGAATCGACTGTTGCAAAAGCGCGCAACTTATTTAAGACAGAACTGGAATGGATGCGCAGGCAACCGAAAGCGCGTGGCACGAAACAAAAAGCGCGCATTGAGGCTTTTGGAGACCTAAAAAAAGTTGCGGGACAACGGCTTGATGAGGACGAGCTCGAGCTACCGGTTAAAATGGAACGACTTGGGACCAAAATTGTGGAACTCCACCGCATCAGCAAAGCGTTTGGAGAACAAACCATTTTAAACGATTTCAGTTACCATTTCCAACGGCAGGAACGGCTAGGCATTGTTGGCAACAACGGAACGGGAAAAAGTACATTTTTAAACTTGATTCAGCAGCGACTAGCTTCGGACAAAGGAAAGGTTGTAGTGGGTGAAACCGTCGTTTTTGGTTACTATAGCCAAGAACTGATTCAAGTAGATGAGGGCAAACGAGTCATTGAGGTCATTAGAGATATCGCCGAATTCATTCCTTTAGAAAAAGGTCGCCAACTATCGGCTGCTCAGTTTCTTGAAAAGTTTCTGTTTGACCGATCCATGCATTACCAGTACGTTTCCAAATTGAGTGGTGGGGAAAAGCGGCGACTGAAATTGATGACCGTATTAATGGCCAATCCAAACTTTTTAATACTTGACGAACCCACCAACGACCTCGATATTTTTGCGATGAGCGCCTTGGAATCATACCTGCGTTCGTTCCAAGGTTGCTTGATAGTTGTTTCCCATGACCGTTATTTCATGGATAAAATGGTCGACCACTTATTTGTATTTGAGGGGGATGGAAAGATTAAGGACATTGTTGGGAATTACACGCAATTCCGTTCCAATCAGTCGAGTCAGAAACACCTTGAAAAAAAGGAACAGCCCAAGGCAGACGTTTTGTCGCAAACCAAAAGCAGCCATCAAGAAAAACGCAAACTTTCTTTCAAGGAACGTCAAGAATTTGAGGCCTTGGAAGGCGAAATTGAATCCCTTGAGGAAAGAAAGGCACGGTTAGCAGATGAACTTGCAGACGCTCATAAAGAGGGAAGCGAATTGATGCGTATTGGACAGGAATTGTCAGAGGTAGTTAAGGAATTGGAAAGTAAAAGCGATCGTTGGCTGGAACTATCTGAGTTTATGTAGTTTTCACCTTCAAATTACATTGTTGCCGGAGAACATGGTCTAACAGGGTCATCGCAGCCATGGCCTCAACAATAGGAACTGCTCGAGGTACCACACATGGGTCGTGTCGACCTCGTCCTTGCAATTCAATGCTCTCGCCTTTTTCGTTGATAGTTGACTGCGCTTTCAAGATAGTTGCAACCGGTTTAAAAGCGACCCTAAAAACAATCGGCATGCCATTGGAAATCCCCCCTTGTATTCCTCCACTATGGTTTGACTGGGTTGTACCATCGGGAAGAAATATGTCGTTGTGCTGAGATCCACGCATTTCTGCAGCAGAAAATCCGCTGCCGATTTCAAACCCTTTTACTGCATTGATGGACAACATCGCCTTCCCAAGTGCTGCTTGCAACTTATCGAATACGGGCTCTCCGAGTCCAGCAGGTACACCGGTGATATAAGAGCAAATTACCCCACCGATGGTGTCGCCTTCCTTTTTTACCTCCAAGATGAGTCTTTCCATTTGGTGTGCAATTTTCGGCTCAGGACAACGCACCAGTGATGCTTCAATTTGTTCACGTTCAAAAAAATCAGTTTCGTTCAGCCTTATGTTTCCCACCTGATCCACGTAGGTGGAAAAGCGTACATTCATCTTCTCCAGTAGTTGTTTTGCTAAGGCACCGCCGACTACCCTGCAGGCCGTTTCTCGTGCACTAGAGCGACCTCCCCCGCGATGGTCCCGGATACCATATTTCTGCTGGTAGGTATAATCGGCATGGGATGGTCTAAACGCATCCTTGAGGTGTTCGTAATCTTGCGAACGTGCGTCTGCGTTGCGAATCAAAAATCCGATGGGTGCTCCGGTGGTTTGTCCGTCCAATAAGCCCGATAAAAATTCAACCTGATCGGACTCTTTTCGTTGGGTTACGAGTTTCGACTGGCCTGGTCGGCGCCTGTCAAGTTCTTGTTGAATTGCTTCTAAATCAAGCTGAAATTGTGGGGGTACTCCATCAATTACCCCACCAATGGCTTTGCCGTGAGATTCACCGAAAGTGGTAAGTCGAAATATGTTTCCAAAGGAAGAACCTGCCATTTAAAAAAATACAAAGCGTTTAACATTCGAACTACCTCAAAAGTACAAAATCGTTGTTAATCGAATGGGCAAGTTATGATTAAATTGGCCTCAACCCTCGCCGACCTAATCGTCCTCCTCAAGCTCCAAAGTGATTGGTAAATTAAATGTCGTTTCCACGGGTTTACCTTTCACTTTTCCGGGGTTCCACCGAGGGAATTTTCGCACCACATTCATTGCCGCTTCATTGCATTCCGGACAATTCTCCATAGATTGACTCATTCGTACGTTGGTAACCTGTCCATTCGTTCCAACCACAAACTCCACAACAACCTGTCCTTCCATGTTATTTTCGATGGCTTTTTCAGGATATTCGAAATGGTACTGTATGAACGTATACATGGAATCATAGCCACCTGGGAATTCTGGCTCTACGTTACTCGACTTCTTCAAAGCATTTGCTGTATGCTGAGCATGAGTGATTTCTTTTTTGGCTAGGTCTTGAGCTATTGCGGATAAACGGCAAAATAAAAACACTCCGAGAATTAGGATAAGGCGTTTCATTCGTAAAAATTTAAGGGGTTTGTGCACTAAACGCAGGGACCATTGTAAAATAACAACTGGAATTAATTCATGGGTTGACAATCTTGCCATCCGATGACATTCATCCTGTTATTTAATGTCTTTCAATAGTAATTACATGCAGAACTGACGGAAACGTTTCGCATTACGCCTTGTATTGAATTTATACGCGTTCTGATTTTCTAGCTCAGAGAATTCCATATTTTTCCTTCGAATTTTATCTTTATCTGCGTATAAAAGGTAAAGTTTAAAATAGGATTTGTTTCTACGTGAGAAGGAAGGGATACTGTAACCAGAGTATGCATCGTACAAAACCGCGTTTTGACTCTTCCAATAAAGGTTTAAACGGCGGGCGGTAGTATCCATGCAAGTTAAATCACCTCCTCCATCTAGCTCGAAATTAACAGGTAAGCGAAAAACGGTTGGTCCTGATTCTCCATCGAATGTGCCAGGTTTCCATTTTGGCATGATTTGCACGACCCTGATTACCTCCTGATCTATTGAATGTGAAACGCCTTTTTCTATTTCGATATTGGACACATTCCCGAGGGAATCAACTACAAATCGAACGTAAACCCTACCACTTATATTTAATTCAATGGCATCGCTAGGGTAAATGAGGTTGTTCTGAATAAAAGCCATCAATCCCTTGTTACCACCGGGAAATTCGGCCTCGGATTCAAATGGATAAAAAGGGGTAAAATTGCCTATCGAATCAAAGCAGTTGCCACCTATCAACTCGCCTTCCATGTACCTTTCCGAGCGTTTTAGGCTTCCATTAGGGTAAAAGGATACCAAGGAATCGGTTAATTTACCGTTTTTTTTGTAGCCTCTCGCTTGTATGGAACCATCATTGAAATAGTATTCGAACGAGCCGCTTTCAATGTTATTCTGGTAAGTTTGAACCAAGCGTTTTTGGGCGCTATTCACATAATAGACGATCGATTCTCCATGTCGAACCTTTTCGGATAGGGAGCTATATTCAATCGATTGAAGCACATTTCCAGGTAAATCGCACGTCAAAACAACTCCATGATCCGACTGAGCATTAACGCGCTTGATCAAGAGAAAATAAGAAGCATTTATGCTGTCGACGGGAACAAAATGTTTATCCAAAAATTTTTTTTCCACTTGTTGAGAAAATGTAAAAAAAGACACACCAACGAAGGCGGCCACCTGAAGATATTTAACGGTCATTTGGTAAAGGTAAGGAGTATTGGCTTAAGGCGAAAAAGGAACTAAAATTGTCAGGTTCTGACGCTGCATTCATGCTTGAATCGATACTTCACAAGACGTTTCAAAAAATTCACCTTGGTAATTCTATCCGATTATCTTGCTCTTTACTAATAAATGAAATTCGTTTACCTAGCCGAAAAGTACTCACGCAATAACATGACTAAGCTTCTCAATAACAATACATTAAGAACATCTATAACTTTGAATTTTTTTTACTTAATCTAAAGATTATTTGGCCGAAAATAGATCGTAATCATTCACTTTAATTATAACTTTGCGACAATGAGTAAACAAGTTTCGTATAAGATTCGAATGGAGCGCTTGCGCAAGAGTCTTAGTCAGCAAAACATGGCTGATGAATTAGGTATTACAGTGGCTGCTTATTCCAATTTAGAGCGTGGGGTAACAGAGATTACTGTTAAGCGGTTGTATCAAATTGCCAAGATTTTGAAATTAGATCCACACGACTTGCTTGAAGAAGAACAAGTAAGGAGTGAGGGACATTCTCATGATCATGGCAGTGATTCCAGTGCGCTTTCACAACAACTATTTATGTTGATCCAGGAAGTTGAACGTATTAAAACGGATGTTCAGCATTTGAAAGATAAACAAAAATAAACTGGTTTTTTTGTCAAAAACTCAATACCCCACCGGAAGATGAGATATTGAGTATAGGATCGGTAATTTATTACTTTTCATTTTCCAACTGAGCGGAGAAACTGGTCTTTTGGATTGTCACGAATGCAGCTGTAGCAGTATTTCCATCCATTACATTGAGGTAATACGCTCCGTCATTTAGGTCATTAAAGGAAATTAGTTCTTTTTCTTTCTTTTCAATTTCTCCGAACAGAAGTATGTTTCCATTCTGATCAACAACTTGGTATCCCACCGTAACAGGGTAATTAAGCACCTCGATATCCAATACACTTGATGGATTGATTTCGTTTGGTTTAATCGAAAGTGCTGAATTAAATTCGCTCATGGCAACACTTATTGTCAAGCCAAGGTTTTCTTGCTGGTTTACTGCTTCTTGAGCAAGGACACTTCCCGTTAATAAAGTCACTAACAAAAGGCTTCCTGTAAAAAATAATTTTTTCATTTTTCTAGATTTGAAGGGTTTTTAATTCGTTTTGTTGTTTGTTGAAACAAAGAAATAGATGATTTTCTGCTAATGAACAAACATGTCACAAAGCGCGGGAAAAAACCGGTATTAAATCGGAAAAAGTTCAAGTAATTTCAACGACGCTTACACGTATTTATACGTAGCTAACCGTTGAACAAACCGAAAAATTGTCGGTCGTTTTTTTATAGGCCCCTACCCTTTAGGTAGATTTAAAAACGAATCAATAGAATCAATGTGCGTCCAGCCAATTATGACCTATGCCGGTCTGAACCTCCAGTGGGACACCGATCTCCAACACCTCCTCCATGTGTTTTTTGACGAGTTTTTTCATGGTGTCAACTTCTTTTAATGGAACTTCGAACACCAATTCATCGTGCACTTGTAGGATCATTTTGGATGCTAATTTTTGCTGCTTCATTTCTGCATTAACACGAATCATCGCGAGTTTTATCAAGTCTGCTGCAGATCCTTGTATGGGGGCATTAATGGCATTTCTTTCGGCGAATCCGCGCACTACAGCATTGGCTGAGTTGATATCCGGAAGGTAGCGGCGGCGTTTCATGATAGTCTCCACATACCCTTTCTCTCGCGCATCGTGAATAACCTGATCCATGTAAGTGCGCAACCCAGAAAACTGTTCAAAGTAATTATCGATTATTTCTTTTGCTTCTTTCCTAGGAATATTAAGCGTTTGAGAAAGACCAAAGGCGGATTGTCCGTAAAGAATACCAAAATTTACAGCCTTAGCTGCTCCTCGTTGTTCGCGGGTCACTTCTTCCATTGGAACTTGAAAAACACGTGCTGCGGTGGCGGAATGAATATCGAGGTGTTGGTTAAATGCTTCGGTGAGGTATTTGTCCTTGCTCAATGCAGCAATAATGCGCAACTCAATTTGTGAATAATCGGCAGAGAGCAAGACATGTTGATCGTCTTTAGGGACAAATGCTTTTCGAATTTCACGTCCTTTTTCTGTTTTAATTGGAATGTTCTGCAAATTGGGATTATTGGAACTTAGGCGACCCGTTGCAGTTACTGTCTGCATAAAATTGGTGTGGATACGTTCATCAACTGGGTCTGTCAATGTAGGCAATGGATCCACATAGGTACTTTTCAATTTTCGCAATTGGCGGTATTCCAAAATCATTGGAATAATGGGATGTGAATGCTGTAGCTTTACTAAAACATCTTCTGAGGTTGCGTATTGACCGGTTTTGGTTTTTTTTGCCTTGACATCCAATTTTAGGTGATCGAACAGAACTTCTCCCAGCTGCCTTGGCGAATCCACGTTGAAGTCCATTCCAGCCTCGGTCCGAATGTGTTGTTCCAGGCTTGTGAGCGTTGTTTCAAGCTCCAACGAATAGGTTTTGAGCGAGGGTGCATCAATAGCAATGCCTTCTTCCTCTATTCCTTGTAAAACGCGAACGAGTGGCATTTCCATTTTGTAAAACAAATCGTTCAAGTGGGGTTTATTGATCTCCTTATTAAAAAGTTGCTTTAATTGGAAGGTAATATCTGCATCCTCGCAGGCATAATCTTTTACTTCCTCCGGGGATAAATCGGCCATATTGCCTTGATTTTTCCCTTTTTTTCCGATGAGGGTCTCAATTGAGATGGGTCGGTATTTCAAGTAGAATTCCGAGAGAAAATCCATGCTTTGCTTTGATTCAGGATTGATCAGGTAGTGCGCAATCATCGTATCAAAAAGGGGCTCAGCGACGGTGATTCCATACCTTTTTAAGACTTTTAAGTCGTATTTTACATTGTGAGCGATTTTCTGAATGGAATCATTTTCAAAAAAGGGACGAAATTCTTCTATGACCTGTTTTGCTTCATTGAAATCGGAAGGCACAGGCACATAATAGCCTGTTCTTGCTTTGAATGAAAACGAAAACCCGACCATATCGGCGTGCATGGCCTCTAGGCTATTCGTTTCAGTATCGAAACACACCTCTTTCTGTTTAAGCAGCAATTCCAATAACTTCTCTCGTTCCTCAGGCAGGTTTACCAGGTGATAGGATGGCTTTTCAGAAGCGATGGTTTTTACATCGCTTGTTGGCTGTGGATCTTGTTCGACCAGCATGCTTTGAACGCCAAATAAATCTAGCTGATTGGGATCGGATTTGGCTGTTCTTTTGGGTGCTGCTGTCACGACAATTTCTTCCCCTAACATCCGTTTTGCAAGGTTCCTGAATTCTAGATCAGTAAAAATATCTTTTACCTTCTCATCGTCGACCGGACACATAGCGAGCGCTTTCTCGTCCCATTCCACCTCCACATCAGTCACTATGGTGGCCAGCATTTTCGAGATCCGTCCTTGGTCGGCAAAATTGATTACATTTTCACGTTGTTTTCCCTTTAATTGTTCTGCATTTTCGAGCAATCCTTCCACGGAACCAAACTGTTTGATGAGTGCTTTGGATGTTTTCTCCCCGATTCCAGGTATTCCCGGAATGTTATCGGCGGCATCGCCCCACAAACCTAGGATATCAATGACTTGCAAGGGGTTTTCCACTTCAAACTTAGCGCACACTTCTGGTACTCCCCAAATTTCGGCTGGGGCACCACCGCGTCCTGGTTTATACATGAAAATATTTTCGGAAACGAGTTGACCGTAATCTTTATCAGGAGTCATCATGTACGTAAGAAAACCTTCCTTTTCTGCTTTTTGAGCTAAAGTACCAATCACATCATCGGCTTCGTAGCCCGCCACTTCCAATATAGGGATATTGAATGCTTCGATGATTTTTTTTATTGGATTGATCATAGATCGAATGTCTTCGGGCATTTCCTCCCGATGCGCTTTATACGCTTCAAAATCTGCTTGACGGTGTTCGGAACCTCCCGGTGGATCAAATACAACTGCCAGGTGAGTCGGACGTTCGCTTCGGATAACATCGATTAACACATTGGTAAAACCAAAGGCTGCCGAGGTATTTTGACCTTTTGAGTTGACTCGTGGATTTTTTGCAAA
This sequence comes from Crocinitomicaceae bacterium, assembly GCA_044372835.1. Lineage (GTDB taxonomy): Bacteria > Bacteroidota > Bacteroidia > Flavobacteriales_D > Crocinitomicaceae > M0103. The sequence goes on from JBILRE010000005.1 coordinate 72,078, forward strand.
GGCGAAATACGCCCTGTAAATCAAGGCATATGCATCAAGCAAAAAGAGTTTTTTGGGGTGTTCTTGGGAAAGCATAGCGAAAAATGAAATCACAAGATAAGAAAAAGAGAGGGAAATAATGCGATAAGCCAAATCGGAAGTGATTTCGTAATTGTTAGAAAGGAACACAACAAATCCAAAACTTAATGATCACAATATGTTAACAATCAAACAATTAGGCATACCTAATGGTTAATCCACAGTTCATTGAATTACAGGGATCACATAACCTCATTTACCTAAATATTTTATAAATGATTCATTTTTATTTAATCTGGTTACCGTCTTGTAAGGCGAATTTTGACCAAAAAAATAAAGATGAAAAAATATTGGTTTGTATTACTTGGGACATTGTTAATCAAAAGTGTTAATTCACAAAATATAATTGCGCAATGGCACTACAATACAATCACCGGTTCGCCTCTAACTTACAACTCCGATCTTGGATCAGGAACCTCAAGTATAGTGGGGTCTATGGTTGTTGCAGCATCAGCAACTGGCATGGATCCCATCATTGGGAATGGTTGTGGCGCACAAAATGGCACAAACCCCGGAGCGTGGTCATTTACAGCAAATCCAGGTGCAAGCAATGAAAGTTCAGGTGTTCAATACAATGCGTCAACTGTTGGGCAACAAAACATTCGATTCAGCTGGGATCAAAGATGGTCTGGAACATCCGCAAATACAGTGCGTCTACAATATACGCTGGACGGAACTGTTTGGAACAATTTTACGATGGACAATACAAACACCACCTTTTGTAACGGAAGTTTGGATCAGGGTCGCTTCCAAAACAATGGTGTAGGTGATCAATACAGAAGAATAATAGTGAATTTTACTGGCATTCCAGCCGTAAACAACAATGCCAACTTTGGGGTTCGTTTGCTGGCAGCACACTACCAAACCACTGGTCAATTTCGCCAAACAATAAATCCAACGTTAGCTGCGACTGCAGGCACATGGCGATTTGATAATGTAATGATAGAGGGCTTGGCTGATGTGTCGATTGCATCAGCTTCCAATTTTGCTCAATACAACGAAAATATTGGATTAATCAATGTCCCAATCACCGTGGCGAATGCCAATTCCGCTGCCATCAACCTAACCTTTTCATTGTCTACATACAGCGATGCCACCCCTTTAGAAGATTACACATGGAACGGAACGATCTCAATTCCAGCAGGGACAAATGGGGTTACAAATTTACCCATCAGTATTATTGACGACATGATTGCTGAAAAGGCTGAACGGATAGTGGTAAAAATAGCATCCGGTACAAATGCCAATATTTCTGCAACCAATAATTATCAAATCATTTTCATAAAAGACAATGACTTACAAGCTCCTACCCCTACAAATGAGCTCAACCTGACCTTACTAAGTTCCTAGTCCAATGGAGCCTCTGGGACTAACTCAGCTGAAATCGTGGCGTTCGACCCCACTGTGGATCGACTATATATTGCCAACAGTATAGCGGGAAAGTTAGACATTGTAAATTTCAGTAATCCATCTGCTCCGGTTACTATTGCATCCATTCCTTTGAGTGCATATGGAAATATTAACTCTGTAACTGTTCACGATAGTATTGTGGCCCTTGCCATCGAATCTGTACCAGCACAAACAAATGGTAAGGTGGTTTTTTTGGATTATAACGGTAACTTCATTAATCAGGTGACTGTTGGTGCCATGCCTGATATGATCTGTTTCAATCAAAATTATACCAAAATCTTAACGGCTAATGAAGGTGAACCCGATGCAACCTATGCAAATGATCCTGAAGGCTCGGTAAGTATTATCGATTTGACTCCTGGATACGCGAGTTTAACCAATGCAAATGTTACACAAATCAGTTTAACCTCATTCAACGGACAAGCCGCGAGTCTTAATGCTCAAGGGATCCGAATTTTTTCTACTAGTGCGAGTGTCGCGCAGGATCTTGAACCTGAATACATTGCCATTTCTTCGGACAACACAAAAGCCTATGTAAGCATGCAAGAAAACAATGCTCTTCTTACCATAGATTTAACAACAAATACCATACTTTCACTGGCACCATTTGGGTACTCTAGTTATGATGGGCCTTCTGGAAACGCAATGGATGCGTCAGATCAAAGCGGTGCCGTTTTAATCACTGGAAACTTACCAATTAAAGGCGCTTATATGCCGGATGCGATGCAGTTTCACAGTATTTCAGGCATGAACTACCTCATCACTGCCAATGAAGGAGATTCCCGGGAATTTGGCTCGGTGATAGATGCGAATCGATTGTCTTCGGCAACATTTAACAATGTGCTGGACGCGACGGCATTTCCCGATCAAAACATCTTACGGAACAACAAATTTTTGGGACGGCTAAGTGTGCTAAAATACAGTGGTGATACGGACGGAGATGGAGATTACGATCAATTACATTCAATGGGGGGCCGTTCGTTTAGTATTTGGAATGCTAATACGGGGGCCCTTGTATATGACTCTAAATCACTGATCGAACAGATTACGGCCTTACATCCAACTTTTGGAAGCATCTTCAATGCATCTAACACGTTAGGCGCGCCTGCATTGAAGAACCGATCTGACGATAAAGGTCCTGAACCAGAAGGAATTACAGTTGCCAATATTTATGGCTCTCACTACGCTTTTGTTTCTCTAGAACGTATTGGGGGTGTAATGATTTTTAACATTAATAACCCCACAAATCCCGTTTTTGTCGGTTATGCGAATAATCGGTCTACCACATTGAGTGGTCCGGATTTAGGAGCAGAAGGCATTATCTATATTTCACAACAAGATTCTCCCAATGGAAAACCACTCGTCATCTTGGCAAATGAAATCAGCGCAACATTGAGTATCTACCAAGTTAATACATGTGCTGAGGTTTCAGGAAGTCCTATATCATTGGTGTCCGATACGATTTGTTCCGGACAAACAAGTTTAATCGCAGCCACTTCGACAAATAATGTGAATTACCAATGGCTACTTAACGGAAACCCGTTAACTGGAAGTACAAATCCGTCCTTGTCTGCAAATCAAACAGGAACTTACGCACTCCTATTGAACAACACGAACCTAGGTTGTACGGATACCTCTAACAATGTATCGCTGGCTGTCTTGAACCTTCCTAATGTTTCAGGAGGAAACAACTTGGAAGTCTGTATCGGTGGAAGCGTCACGTTAAATGGGACTGGAGCACTTAACTATTCCTGGACCTCAGGGGTCATCAACAATCAATCATTCTCCCCTTTAACAACACAGAGCTATCAAGTTACCGGTACAGATGCCTTTGGCTGTCAGTCCACTGCTCAAGTCCAAGTTATTGTAAATTCTCTACCTAATGTTTCAGCTGGCACAGACACCACCATTTGTGCTAGTAGTCCAATCACACTTGTTGCGCAGGGTGCGACTTCATATTCATGGAGCAATGGGGTGTTAAATGGAAATGTTGCAAACTTTTCAAGTACAACTACCCTTTCAGTAACTGGCGTTGACGTTAATGGTTGCTCCAATACAGACCAAGTAACCTTTACGGTACTTCCTTTGCCGATAGTAGATGCTGGTTTGGATACTGCTGTTTGCTTAGGTCAAGGGGTCGTTTTAAATGGTTCAGGAGGATCCCTTTACAATTGGAGCAATGGGGTACCCAATGGAACGGTTTTCACTCCAGATAGTACCATCAATCTTATTCTAACTGCAACAGCACCAAATGGGTGTAGCGCCAATGATAGCCTAGAAATTTTAGTTCAAGCTAATCCTGAAGTACAGTTGGGTTCGGATATCCAAATATGCGCATCGCAAACACCTTATGAAGTAACTTCGGTAACAAGCCAGGATGTGAATACGTATACTTGGTCTAATGGCGACACCACTAGCAATACATCAGCAATATCTAGTGGACTTATTGTACTCGAAGTTTCAAATGGATCTGGATGCTCCGCGATCGATAGTATAGACGTTAACGTGGTTGCTAATCCAACAGTTTCTTTACCGTCAGACACACTGATTTGTCAATCCCAATTCCCATACACAATCACCGCTGTGAATAGCATTGGGTCCACATTGAATTGGTACGATGGATCCTCAGCAGTGACAAATTCAGTAACAGATCCAGGAACCTACTCAGTTGTTGCTCTAAATCCTGAAGGATGCTCAGCGTCAGACACCATAATCATCACATCTGACCCATGTCTTTCGACCGAGGATATCTCCGAAATTACTTTGGTAGCCTATCCGAATCCATTCACAAATGAAATTCAACTGATCAATAACCATTCGGAACCGATGCTTGTTCAACTTTATCAAACCGACGGAAAATTAATTTTAGAAAGTTATTGTAATAGCGGATTGAACATTTTATCAACCACAAATATAAGTGTCGGCCAATACATATTGAAATCCTCCTTGGCAGGTAAACAATTTATAAACAAACTAATCAAAGAATAAACTAAAAACCAGTATCAAAAAAGGCTGTCTTCTTGTAAGACGGCCTTTTTTATTTATCAATACATACCTCTCCGTTAAGTATGGATTCTAACTTAGAACGCCTTCAAATAATAATCGCACCAGTGGACTTATTTTAAATATCAAATCCCTCTGCCAAATCATGGAGTATTTTATCCGCCAGTACGTTGCTTAATTTGAAATAGCTTTCATGCGTCCATCCGCCAACATGAGGCGTTAGGATAACGCGAGGTGAAGAGATCAGGTAGTTCATTTCTTTGGGCATTTCCTGTTCAAAAAATGATTCAAAACTGCTTTTTTCATATTCAAGCACATCCAATGCAGCAGCTTTGACTTTTCCCGATTCCATTGCGCGAACCAATGCCGACGTGTCAATAATTTTGCCGCGTGAAAGGTTAAGCAGGTAAACAGGTTTCTTGATTCGGTCGAAAAAGGCATCGTTTGCCATGAAGAGCGTTTGAGCGTTTTGAGGAATGTGGAAGCTGATAACGTCGGCACTTTTAAGCAGTGCATTCAGGGTGCATTCCATAACGAAATGATCGCCATAGCCCTTCTTGTATTTGTCGTAAGCTAGCAGTTTGACATCAAAACCGCTCAATTTTTTTGCAAAGGCACTACCGTTGTTACCGTAACCAATAATTCCCACTGTTTTCCCATCTAGCTCCTCTCCCCGATTTCCTTCTCTGTCCCAGGTTCCATTGCGCACTTGGTTATCCGCTGTGTGCAGGCGATTCATCAGTGAAAGTAACATTCCTAGCGCATGTTCTCCAACTGCGTTTCGATTGCCTTCTGGGGAATTAAAAACACTTATTTTTCGCTTGCGGCAATACCGCTCGTCAATGTTCTCAAGCCCTGAGCCTGAACGAGCGATGAAACGAACGTTCGGGGCAAATTGTAAAAATTCCTCGTTCATTGTAAACCGAGACCTCACGACGATTCCCACGGCATCGGTGATTAGATGCAAGCAATCGTTTCGCGACCTTTCCCAGGCCTCAATGCATTGAAAACCCGCTTTTGTTAAACGTTCGGCCAGAACTGGATGCACAGAATCCAAGAAAAGGACTTTCCCATTCATAGTCAATGTTACAAAATAAAACGATAGCAACATCGCCATCCCTCGTTTTTCAACTACCAAACGTTTAAAAATCCTTTTTTACGAACTTGAATACGAAACATATCCTTTTACATTTGTTGATTACCGAAATTTTATAGTGCAAATGGCAGAAAATCAATACACCGAAGACAACATCCGTTCATTGGACTGGAAAGAGCACATTCGACTGCGTCCGGGAATGTACATTGGAAAGTTGGGCGATGGTTCGGCTGCCGATGATGGTATTTACATCTTGGTAAAGGAAGTGGTAGATAACTGCATCGACGAATTTGTCATGGGAAACGGCAAACGAGTTGATATTAAAGTCAAGGACGGAAAAGTAACCGTTCGGGACTACGGCCGGGGTATACCATTGGGTAAGGTCATTGATTGTGTATCTCAAATCAATACCGGGGGAAAATACGACTCAAAAGCGTTTAAAAAATCGGTAGGATTAAATGGCGTAGGGACTAAAGCTGTGAATGCTCTTTCCAATCATTTCATGGTTTATGCCGTGCGTGACGGAGAAAAAAAGCAAGCCACCTTCGTTCGTGGTGAGCTGACCGAAGAGTTGCCAATTTCCGCCACCAATGAACAAAACGGCACTTATGTAGAGTTCATTCCTGATGAGACCATATTCAAGAAATTCGCATTTAAAACGGCCTACCTTCAAAAAATGATGTGGAATTACTGCTACTTGAACCGCGGTCTTTCCATGTATTACAATGGGGAAAAGTTTTTTTCCAAAGACGGTCTCAAAGATTTGTTGGAAAACAACATGGATGGAGATCCCATTTATCCCATCATTCATATTGAAGACGAAGACATTGAAGTAGCTTTCACACATGGAAAAACGTATGGCGAAGACTACTATTCCTTTGTCAATGGGCAACATACGACCCAAGGAGGTACCCATCAAAGTGCATTTAGAGAATCAGTGGCGAAAGTTATTCGTGATTTTTACAATAAAAATTACGAAGCTTCGGATATCCGACAATCGATTGTTGCCGCTATTTCCGTTAAAGTGATTGAACCTGTATTTGAGTCCCAGACAAAAACAAAACTTGGTTCACAGGAAATTGAACCCGGAGGGAAATCGATGCGGGCATTTGTCAATGATTTCCTTAAAGACAAACTCGACAATTACTTGCATAAGCATCCCGACGTTGCTGAATTGATTGAACGAAAAATCAAGCAATCGGAGAGGGAACGAAAAGAATTATCGGGTATACGGAAAATTGCACGCGAACGAGCCAAAAAAGCAAATTTACACAACAAAAAACTACGTGATTGCCGTATTCACCTTACCGACTTAAAAGACGAGCGCAGGGAACAAACAACCTTATTTATTACCGAGGGAGACTCAGCGTCTGGTTCCATTACCAAATCCAGGGATGTGAACACCCAAGCGGTTTTTTCGTTGCGAGGAAAGCCTTTGAACTGTTATGGATTAACGAAAAAAATCGTGTATGAGAACGAAGAGTTCAATTTGATTCAGGCGGCTTTAGACATTGAAGAAGACATGGACAACCTTCGTTACAATAACATTGTAATTTCTACAGATGCCGATGTGGACGGCATGCACATACGCATGTTGCTTCTCACCTTCTTTTTGCAATTTTTCCCAGATTTGGTAAAAAGACATCATGTGTATGTGTTGCAAACCCCACTTTTCCGTGTGCGAAATAAAAAGAAAACGATTTATTGCTATTCGGAGGAGGAACGACGCAATGCCATTGAGGAACTCGGAAAAAACCCTGAGATAACCCGTTTTAAAGGATTAGGAGAAATTTCACCTGATGAATTCAAACACTTCATTGGCGAAGACATTCGCTTGGAACCGGTGTTATTGAGTAAAGATGCATCTATCGATTCCATTTTATCCTATTTCATGGGGAAAAACACTCCTGAACGTCAGGAATTCATCATTGATAACCTTCGCGTAGAAAAAGATCCTACCAAAGAAAGCGCTGAAACAGACAACGAAACGAATACTAACCTTGAAATTGCCTCCTAATTCATGGCTGAAGACGACATCGAAGATATAAATGGTTTAGAGGAAAACGAGAGCAATCCTTTTGAAAATAAATCCGTTGACGAGAAAATTGTCCCTTTGAACGGACTATATGAAAACTGGTTTCTCGATTATGCCAGCTACGTCATCCTGGAACGCGCTGTACCTTCCCTATTTGACGGACTAAAACCTGTTCAACGGCGCATCCTACATTCGATGAAGGAGATGGACGATGGGCGTTACAACAAGGTAGCGAATATCATCGGGAATACCATGAAATATCACCCGCATGGAGATGCTTCCATTGGTGATGCGCTGGTCCAGCTGGGACAAAAAGATTTACTTATCGACTGCCAGGGAAACTGGGGCAATACCCTCACTGGAGATGGTGCTGCTGCTGCAAGGTACATTGAAGCGCGGCTGTCAAAGTTTGCAGGTCATGTGGTGTTTAATCCCAAAACCACGAATTGGCTTTCGAGTTACGACGGCAGGAACAAAGAACCTGAACAGCTTCCCGTAAAGTTCCCTTTATTGCTCGCACAGGGTGCTGAGGGAATTGCGGTGGGCATGGCGTGTAAGTTTTTACCACATAATTTCATCGAACTAATTGAGCAATCCATCAATCACTTACGCGGTAAGAAGGTCGAGATTTTTCCTGACTTCCCTAACGGAGGCATGGCGGATGTTAGCAATTACAACGATGGATTGCGCGGTGGAAAAGTGCGCGTTAGGGCGAAAATAAAGAAGCAAGACAATAAAACGCTGATTGTCCATGAAATTCCATTTGGCACAACAACCGGCTCTTTGATTGAATCCATCATTAAAGCCAACGACAAAGGTAAAATCAAGGTTAAAAAAATCGAGGATAACACAGCGGCAGAAGCAGAAATCATCATTCATCTTGCGCCTGGCGTTTCACCGGACAAAACCTTGGATGCGCTCTATGCCTTCACCGATTGTGAAGTATCGATTTCGCCTAATTCATCAATCATAGACCAAGACACCCCACGGTTCTTGGGAGTAAGCGAAATATTACGCTTCAATACCGACAATACCGTCCAACTATTGCGTCGCGAACTTGAGATTCGACTCGATGAATTGGAAAGACAATGGCATTTTTCTACCCTAGAAAAGATTTTCATTCGGGAGGAAATGTACATCGACTTCAAAAACTACCACGACAAAGAATCGCTCTACGGCTATTTGTATAAGCGTTTTGAGAAGTACAAAAAACAATTGATTCGGGAAATAGCCGATGAGGACTTGCACCGGTTGACTCAGATTCCCATGATTCGCATTACACGTTTCGACTCCGAAAAAGCTGATGAAGCCCTGTTGAAGATTGAGGAAGAAATGGTCAAAGTGAAAGAGCACCTTGCCAACCTCATAGAATACGCGATTGAATATTTTAAAGATTTAAAGAAACGTTTTGGACCAGGAAAGGAACGAAAAACAGAGCTCAAAGTATTTGACACGATCAATGCCTCCAAAGTAATCATTGCCAATAGGAAGTTATATGTCGATTACGAGGAAGGGTTCATCGGTTACGGGTTGAAGAAGAACGAACCGATATGCGATTGTTCAGAAATCGACGATGTCATTCTCTTTTTTGCAACGGGTAAGATGATGATTACCAAGGTTGCCGACAAAAAATTTGTTGGGAAAGGCATTGTGCATGCGAACGTTTGGAAGAAAGGCGACAAACGCACGATTTACCATTTGATTTACCAAGATGGTGTAGGCGGACCGGCTATGATGAAGCGTTTTTATGTGAATTCAATCACTCGGGATACAGAATACGACCTAACGAAAGGAACCAAAGGCTCGAAAATGCTTTATTTTTCGGTACATCCCAACGGAGAGCGGGAGGTGGTTTCTGTGTTGCTTCGACCACGTCCGCACTTGAAGCGCTTGCGGTTCGACGTGGATATGGGGGATTTATTGATTAAAGGTCGTCAATCGGCTGGCAACAGGGTCACGAAAGAGATTGTGCAAAAAATCACTCAGAAGGAAGTGGGTGGATCTACCTTGGCTGCTCGAAAAATATGGTTTGACACGGTTGTTGGTAGACTCAATGACGAAGGACGTGGCAAATTCTTGGGTGACTTTAAAGGAGAAGATAAAATATTAACCTTGTACCGTTCAGGAACTTATCGCTTGAGCAATTTTGATTTATCGAATCATTTCGACGACGACATGATGCATATTGAAAAATGGCACCCAGACCGTCCGATTTCAACGGTGTATTACGATGGGGAACGTGACCTTCACTTTGTGAAACGCTTTTTGTGTGAAGTAACAGTAGATAAAAAAGTCTCGTTTATTTCGGAGGCGGTCGGTTCCTATATGGACGCGGTCACCACAGCGTACCGGCCTGAGGTACGTATCGTGTACAATAAGTTGTTGAAGGAAACGAAAAACCTACCGGATAATATCATTCAATTGGCAGATTTCATTGAAGTAAAAGGCCTAAAAGCTCAAGGAAATCAACTCACCAAACTTAAGGTAAAAGAAATTGTGTTGACTCATCCGATTGAGGGTGCTGAACCTTGGCCAGAGGAGGAAAAAATAGTATTTGAAGAACCAGAAACCAATGAGGATTCTGATCAGGCAGCACCTGATGAAACGGTAAACGATGGAACAACTATTGAATGGGATTTCACCGATGGAAAAGAGGAATCCGACGACGATCAGATGACCTTGTTCTAGAATTACTGTCTGATTTTAACCTGTTGGATTTGTTATTAATTCCATTAGTTTTGCACTCTTAATTTAACTGACACTTAAAAAGAAACACATGAATCGAATAGTACTAAACATTGCCTTTTTATTAATTGCATCTTTATTCTTTCAAGCATGCGGAAACAATGAACCTGCAAAAACTAAAGAAACCACGAACGTAAAGGAGCAAAAAGAAGTTCCAACAGCCGCCAAAAAAGAAGAAGTCCAAGAAGAAGAAAAACTTGAACCGGCAAAAGTGAAGTGCGAGATGATGTTCGAATCGTTTGAAATGACCGATGAGGAGGGAAATGTAACTAGCGAATCTTCTGTTTACGACGTTGTTGACTCAAAAACAAAAATGTCTTACACCTTTTGTTATGATTCTGAATCATACAAAAATTTTAAACTTTCAGGTTCGGGAAAGGAACTATCGCTTGTAGTAAAGAACGGGGGAAAAACGGTTTTCAAAAAAGAAGGGTTTGAACTAAAAGACAAAATGACCTTCTCCAAGAAAGATTTTAGCTTTGAAATGGGTGCCAAGTACACCATTGAATTGAAGCAAAAAGAAACAGTGTTATTTAGCGGGAAGATTGGTTCAGAGGGTTGTATGTAACGCATGCTATTCTATCCCCCCTGTTTTTAAAGGCGTCGATTAAATAATATAATTTAAAGGGCTTATTCGATCGTCAGTAGTCAGAAGGGCCGAAGACAATCGTGATAAATGCCTCTCCATGTTGATCCAGGAACCTGTGACAAAACCCAAGGTTGTTTTCCTTGTATTCCTTGATAAGTTGCGAAGGAAGGCTATCTAACTTATTTTTCAGGAGCAGGTAGGATTTTTTCATGAATTGTTCTTTAAAATCAGGTTTGGTAACCGAAGTATTTTTATGAATCCTATAAAAAAATTCCAAGGTGTTTTCATCGCGCACATCGACCTTAAAAAGGGTGTCTTCTCCGTTAAGGGCAGAAGGTAAGCGAAAGTTGTATTGACGTGCTAGCTTCTCAATATATGGTATTTCTTGTTTTTTCAGTACCTGCTTACGCGCGTTTTCACGCGATACGATGCCATAAATCAACGCCATCCATGTAGCAAAAAAAAGAACTAAAACAGGCGTAGGTTTTACCTTCCAATCGCTTGTATCTTTGCGATAGCCTTCCTGCCAAAGATTGTAACATCCAAGTAGGAGGTAAATGGAAGTGGCAGTGCTGTGCCCTTTTGTTTTAATTTGAAATGCGGCCAACACAAGAAAAGACACGCCAATCACAAACACGGAAGGCCTTCCTGGTAACTTATCGGCTATATCATTTTCTTTCAACGGTCAATAATAAACTTTCCCTGGCCTAATAATGCACTATCAGAAAACAGCTGGTAAAAGTACATACCTTCAGGGAAATCAGATACATCATAGCTATTTCCGGGAACACCCTCGCTTCGGAGAACATCCAGAACCTTCCCTTGCGCATTTAGTAAGTTGATGGTATACTTTTTCGAGGGAAAAACGGTTAGGTCCAAGTGAAAATAATTCGCACAAGGGTTTGGGTAAAGGATTAACTCAGAGATGGTCATTTCATCGACATCGCTTAAAAACCAATCAGGATTGCCCGATTCCAACGTATCTTTTTTAAAATAAACCATGTTGTATGAGTTCCCGTAAGAAGGGCCGCCGGATACACTTTGGTAGAAGTACATAATTCCGAGTCCTTTTCCGAATCGATTATTGAATGTTCGGCTGACAAAGGAATTACATGTGCTTGGACTCACATCAAAATTTGCGCAAAAAGCCGGAATCAATTCCCCATTAAAGTTCCAATCCATAAGCGTATCACTGAAATACATCCCAAACAGGCAAGAGGAATCAATCGCAGCATAGGAATTGAAGTAACTTTGATATTGTTGAAAGGTTGCGGTATTGTATTGTGGCAGCAATGCGATGTCGGTATCTAAATCCGTGTAGGTAATGGTATCAATCAACGTACTAAAAACGGTATCTGTAAATTGACCCGTGTTCTGATTCATCGCTTGGGTATAGCTATTTTTTTGAATGTAATAGGTTACCGAGTCGTTTCCTGCGGAAATCAATTTCCCCAATACCTTTACACTGAATCCACCCTGATAACTGAAATTGTAATAGTCTGATTTGTGGTAGTGAAATAAATCACCTTCATCGTAATCAAATAGTAACCGTGGCGTTAACACTGTTTGTGACATCGCGTTGCAACCAAGTAAGAAAAATCCAAGAAGAGACATGAATTTACTCAACATGTACTAGACAGTTTTTTAACAAGTTTACTAAAAATGACCTATGGAAGCAAATTTAACTTTTGACAAGGATATGTTTCACGAACCGTTTTTATCGGTCAACGCGTCAGCTTCGTTTAATCACAAAGCGAAAATGAATGATGACTCGTTTTTTAATTTCGTACAAACCAAGTTATCGCTTATTTTTGCATCATGAGTTGGATCTCGAAAGGCATCCTTTTATTCAATGTATTGGTGCTACTGGTTGGTTCGGTTGGCATTAATGTCTTCCGACATACCTGTGAGGAAGATGGCACAATGACTTCTTATTTCGTTAATCTTGATGATCATTGTTCCACGCATGTTGAGGAGCTCCCAAGTTGCTGTCAAAAAAAAGGCGATACCGAAGGAAAGCAACGACTTAAAAAAGATTGCTGCAGCGATGCGTTTTCTTACATGCATTATCAACCCTTAACTGATTTACATACGGACCTTCAGGTCAAAGAATGTTTCAAACATGCCATCTCGTCCTTTTCTCATGCACCTCAAGTATACCTAACATACATTCCGATAACCGAGGCTAGACAATCTACGAAACCGCCTCCTCAACCTTTTAAAAAGCATGGAATTCGCCTTTTGATTCAACATGGCACACTGCGTTTATGATGTCCAATTGCTAACTCGTTTTGCAATTATTCATTTTAAACGTTTTTCTTATGCTCAAACTTATTTTACTCGCATTCAGCTTTGCTTTGCCTATTTGGTTGAATGCACAAATTAAAGGTGTTGTCTTTGGTACTGACGGCACCAACAAAGAACCCATTTATGGGGCGCAATTAAAACTACTCAGTAACCGTCGTTCTGTTTCAACGGATTCCGAAGGCCGATTCGAACTTATCTTACCCAAAGAACTTCCGGATACGCTCGTTGTGAGTGCCATGGGATATTCCAATGACACGGTTATTGTCACCCTCGAAGACCGGTTTATTTCACTCCATATAATCCTCATCTCTAACCGGGTTTTACCCGAGGTGCGTCTTACGTTTCGAAAGGGAACGCATGGAATTTCGAAGCTAAAAACCCTGCATATTGAGGAACTTACTTCTGGCGAGTTACGCAAAGCAGCCTGTTGCAACCTTTCGGAATCGTTTGAAACGAATGCCTCAGTGGATGTCAACATTACCGATGCTGTTTCGGGAGCCAAAAAAATTCAGTTGATGGGGTTGGATGGTGTTTACACACAGATTCAAATGGAAAATATCCCCTATTTGCGAGGCCTTGAAAGTTCGTTTGGCATGAATTCCATTCCAGGAACATGGATCGAGTCTATTCAGATAACAAAGGGGACGGGCAATGTAGTTAATGGTTTCGAGTCGATGGCTGGACTTATCAACCTTGAATTGAAAAAACCGCAGGAAATGGAGCGTTTTTTTGCCAACGGCTACGTGAATGCCTTTGGAAGGGCTGAATTAAACATGCATGCAGGACATAAATTCAATGACAAATGGAGTACTGGTTGGTTGGCTCATACCTCAGGAATGTTCGGAGAAGTCGACAACAACGGGGATGGGTTCAGGGATATGCCAATGGGAAACCTATTAAGTTTCATGAACCGTTGGGCAATGCAAGGAGAGCACATGGAGGCACAATTCGGAATAAATGCTTATCGAGATCAAAAAACTGGAGGACAGTTGGGTTACCATCACGGAGAAAGTTCAAACTTATATGGAGTCTATATGGAATCAAAACACATTGATTTGTTTGCCAAAACAGGATTCTTTTTGAAAAAACAAAGCAATAGCATTGGCGTGGTTTATAACTTGAAATACCAAACGCTCGACGCCCATTTTGGCACACGCCCATTTTCCGGGGTGGAGAAACGAGGCTATGTCAATGCCATTTATGATGGAACCCTGAAAAACGCAGACCACAAAATCAAATTTGGCGCAAGCATAGTATATACGGATATCGATCAACGAGCTGACACGATAAATGCAGATCGAACCGAGTGGATACCGGGTGTATTTGCAGAGTATTCTTATGTTGGTGCCCGACTTTCACTGGTTGGTGGTGCCCGTTATGACGTACACAACCTGTTTGGCGCCCAATTTTCACCTAGATTGCATTTAAAATATACGTTGCATGAGTTTACTGATATCCGTGCGACGATAGGAAAGGGATGGCGGGTACCGAACTATTTGATTGATAACGTTTCCCTCCTGGCTTCCTCCAAACCTTGGGTGGCTGTTTCCTCCCTTTTACCAGAAGTTTCATGGAATACGGGTGTTTCATGGGTGCAGGAACTGAAACTTTTTAATCGAAAATCGTCGTTGGTGGTGGATTATTACTTTACGCGATTTACCAATCAGTTACTCGTAGATAGGGACGCCAACTTGGACGCAGTTGTGTTCAAAAACCTCAATGGAGCCTCTTTTTCGCATAGTACACAGGCTGAATGGAGCGTTGAACCACTTAAAAACCTTGAGGTTCGATTTGCCTACAAGTATTTGGATGTACGGGCAACGTATGGAGGCCTTCTGCAGCAGCAGGTGATGATTCCAACACAGCGTGGGCTTATACATTTTGGTTACATTAGTCGAAACAAGCGTTGGGAGTACAACCTTACCACCTCCATCTACGGTCGTTCAAGGTTACCAGGTGAAAATCAATTCAGTACTCCATATCCGATTATGAATGCGCAGGTACTTTACATCGTTAAACGCTGGGAATGGTATTTAGGAGGAGAAAATTTAACCAATTTTAAGCAAAGGAATGCCATTATTGACCCTCAAAATCCATTCGGTGCAGCCTTCGATGCGACCGAAATCTGGGGTCCGGTAATGGGCATTAATGGCTATGTAGGAGTTCGTTATGCCATCAAAAAGAAATAACCTATTCGATTTCAGTTAAAATACTTTTTGTTTATAAATTCTAGCTAGTAAACTTAATATTAGTTGACAAAATACAGTATTTTTGCGGTGTTTTATGGTCAGGATTATAACCACACTTGTAGTCGTTCTTCTTTACACCTTATCGGGTATAGCACAAACGGCTTCGTTTACGACCTCCCCTGCGGCAAATACGAACGGCACTATTGTGATTTGTCAGGGACAAAGCATTACCTATACGAATACCTCCACGGGTACAAATGGGAACACCAATTTCAATTGGAATTTTCAAGGAGGTTCGCCAAATAATGCCAATCAGGCAGGTCCACACACTGTGACCTACAATAATTCTGGTAACTTCAACTCAAGTCTGAATATTGGTGGTGGAAATATTACCAATGTAAGTGTGCAAGTGATTAGCACAAATGGCATTACTCCTCAACTTACACTCGCGGCTGGCTTAGGGGCGCAGTATTCCTCAGCGGTAATCAATGGTGTAACTGTATTTAGAAAATGTGGGGGTAACAATATCGGGAATTTTAACTTTAACGATCCGAATCTGTTGAACTATCCAGCAGGAACTACCTTCAGTTATTCATGGGGCGACGGTACTAACTCTACAGGAAATCCATCGGGCATTGTTCACACTTACACCGGTCAGGGTTATTATAATTTAGCCTATACTGTTCAGTTTCCGGGTGGTTGTTCTTTTACAACGAATTATCAGGTGTATGTAGGCGCTAACCCACCTACGATAACGTTATCAGGTTCCGGATCTGGCTCCTGTCTTCCAAATCCATTTTCATTTCAACTGGGCAGTCCTACTACTCCCCCTGCAGGCACGAGTTATCAAATTATTTACAATGATGGTTCACCACCCGAGACCGTTTCGAATTTGAGTCCAAACCCCATGACCATCAATCACCTATTTACCCAAACATCTTGTGGGGTAAATTCGGTGATTCAATCCACTACCTATACGAACTCCTTTGCGATTCAGGTAGTTGCCTCCAATGCGTGTAATCCATTGGGAACTTTTGCGGCAATTGGTCCAATTACAGTTGCTGAATCTGTGGATGCAGACATGTCCGCTACTCCGAATATTACCACTATTTGTGTCAATGCTCCGATTACATTCAATGATATTTCTGATCCCGGATCTAATGTTTATAATAATACTTGCGACCAATTATATGGTAGGTATTGGACTATTACTCCAAATTCAGGATTTACAGCTACTGGGGCTTTAGGAAACAATAATGGTTTTTTGCCTAATTCCACATTTGGTTACGATTGGGCAGCATGGACGAATGGCCCTCAGGCCTTGCCAGTAACATGGTCAACTCCAGGAACCTATGAGGTTAAACTGGTGGTTGGAAATGATTGTGGTGTAGACTCCATCACTTACACCATATGTGTAGTTGCACAGACAACTGCCGCATTCACCCTGCCGTTAAACGAGGCCTGTAGCCCAGTGCAAATTACACCGACAAATACTTCGAGTATTCCAGGCTGCAACAATGGGAACGTTTTCAATTGGTCTGTTATTTCCAGTAACCCATTGAATTGCAACTCGCAGAATGGGCCTTCAGTCAACCCTGGAAATAGCACTAATACTGAACCGACGTTCAATTTTACCGGGCCGGGTGTTTACACGATTCAACTTATTACCGCATTGGGGACTCCAGTGACAGGAGGATCTTGTTCTGCAGATACTATCACCCAGACCATTACAATTAAGGCCCCTCCCACTGTAAGTATTTCCCCGCCCGCAGCCATTTGTGCGGGTTCTTCCTTCACTCCCGTGGGAACCGTGAATAGTTGTTACGCCACTCAGCCAGTCACGTACGCATGGGATTTTGACCCCAACGACAACATTCCTGCAGCAAGTCTGCCCACCCCATTAAATTCGGTAAACCTCAATCCAGGAGCTATTACCTATCCCTCATCGAATGGTAGTCCCTTTCCGTTTTCGTTGACAGCTACCAACGAATGTGGTTCTACTACAGCCAATCAACAAATTACCGTCCAGGCTCCGGCAATCGTTACAACCGGAAGTTATGGGCCTTTTTGTGTGAACACAACGGTTCAGTTAAACGGACAAGTAAGTGGAGGGGCAACCAACGGTTATTGGACTTCTAATGTTGCCGGTGGAAGTTTTTCTATTCCTGGAGCCGTGGCTAATTCAGGAGCACTGAACAGCATATACACCCCCCCATCTAACTATATTGGCAACATTATTCTGACACTTACCTCTGCTTCTCCCCTCGCTCCCTGTCCAATTGTCTCTGCACAAACGACCATCGCCTACAACGCCCTCGCAACAGTCAATGCAGGAACGTACTCCACTTGTATGGATCAACCTGTGACTGTGAATGGTACAATAGGTGGCGCAGCCTCCAGTGCAACATGGACATCAACTGTGGGAAGTTTTGCCAACCCCAATTTACTAACTACCACCTGGACACCTCCTTCCGGGTATTCAGGTCCTCCAGTGCAACTAACCCTAACGTCTGATGACCCTGCTGGTCCTTGTGTCGCTGCAACATCGGTCGGTCAGGTTACCGTTAAACCTTTACCTGTTGCGACGGTTCCTGCGAGTATCGCTCCGATTTGTTCTGGAGGGAACGCTGTTTTCACCTTGTCTTCTAGCTTGCCAAATACGAGTTACACGTGGAGTATCCTTTCCTTTCCAAATGGCATCGTAACGACTGCCTCAGGAACATTGAACATCGCGGCCAACGGACAACTCTCGACTGCGATTACAAATAATTCCAGTTCGCCCCAAACTCTTACTTTTCAGTTCATTCCGACATCCAACGGCTGTCCTGGGTTACCCGTAACCTCGACTGTAACCATTCAACCTGTTGCCGTGTTGAATCCGATTAGCAATACCCTTGTTTGTCCCGGAGATAACATAGCCCCCGCGGCTTTTTCCTCCACACCGGTGGGTTCAACCTTTAGCTGGACAAATTCCAATACTACTATCGGGCTGGCAGCAAATGGGACAGGAAATATTTCATCCTACACTGCTCCTGCCAATGCTACTAATGCAACCATCTCGGGCAATATTACTGTATCCCCCACTTTTAACGGTTGCCCTGGAACACCTTTGACATTCACAATAGGAATTAAACCTACACCGGTTTTAACCAACTCATCATTAAGTCAATCCATTTGTTCTGGTGCAAATACAACAGCTGTTACATGGACCAGTAACCTTGCGGGGTCAACCTTTAACTGGACTTCGACGGCAAGTTCGGTAAGCGTAACAGGATTTACTGCTTCAGGTTCTGGTAATCTTCCTGTTATGACGATTGCGAATGGAACTAACGCTCCTCAAACGGTGACTTATGCCGTAGTTCCTGTAAATAATTCTTGTCAGGGCGTCCCTGTAAACTACATCGTTACAATAAACCCTATTCCCGTATTAACCCTATCTCCCAACCAAACGATTTGTGGTGGAACTAGTACCGTCCTGACCACATTCAGCAATACGGTAAGTGGAGGGTCGTTCAGCTACAGTTTACAAAATGCGGGAACAGTTCCAGCGAGTGTTTCTGGACATCCGGTTAGTGGCAACGGTCAAATTCCGGGAACAGTCATAAATAATGGCGGTACCAATCCATTCACGCTTAATTACACGGTTACACCAACTGCCAATGGATGTAATGGTACTCCTTCTACCTTTTCTATAACTGTAAATCCAGCGCCTGTAACAACCTTTTCTCAGGGAAATCAAGTTGTGTGCACAGGTTCGAATTCTTCTGCTGTTACCTTATCTAGTAGTACGGCTAATGTTACCTTTTCATGGAGTGCACAAAACCCATTACCTGCAAGCATCGGAAATTTCACACCGGTATCCGGCACAGGTACAATTCCTTCGTTTACGAATCTATTGAATTCGTCTAACGCTCTCGTTTCCGTATCGATTACGGCTTTTGCTACGACAAGTGGTGCTTCTCAATGTCCAGGCTCACCAGCTACCTATACTATTACTGTTAATCCTTCACCGGTTGGCCAAGCTCTTTTTACCACCAATGATACGGTTTGTAATAACCAGAACATTGGAATACAGTTGAGTTCAACAACACCGAACACCACGTTTACATGGAGCGCCACGAATGGTCCGGGTGTTACGGGTGGCGCAAATTCAGCTGCTCCGTCGACAACCATTTCCCAAACCTTATTAAATAACTCAAATCAGTTAGGATTTGTAACCTACACTATTACCCCCAGTTCAAACAGTTGCCCTGGGCCAACGCTTTCTGTTCAGGCATTTGTAAATCCCGTTGCCACCGTTTCTGGCTTATCGAATCTATCCGTATGTTCAGAGGGGAATGTTTCCATTCCATCCTTTACGGCTAATCCCTCCGGTTCAATTATTGGATGGACCAATTCTCAATCGTTGTTCTCTATTGGTCTTACCGGCACAGGGTCCATTCCTTCATGGCAGGCACCATTGAATAATGGAGCTTCAGCACTTGTTGGTAATTTCACAGTGACTCCAAGTTTTAATAATTGCCCCGGCACACCTGGTACGTTTAGCCTAAGCGTTCAACCTGCACCTTTAGTCACTAATACTGTGTTATCACAATCGATTTGTTCTGGTCAAAATACCGTTCCTGTGGCTTGGTCAAGTGGTGTAACAGGGTCAACTTTTGTTTGGAGCGCACAGTCAAGTTCAAATAATGTCACTGGTTTTCCATTGAATGGCACTGGAAATCTGCCTGTTTTAAGCGGCATTAGTAACATTGGAAATTCAGTTGAAACGGTAACATTTACCGTAAATGCTACCGCGAATTCTTGTCCGGGACCTTCGGTTCCGTATGTTCTCACTTTAAACCCTGTGCCTACAGCTATCTTATCCCCAAATCAAACCATATGTAGTGGAGTGGCTTCGCTTGCGACCCTTTTTCAACAATCGGTTTCAGGAGGTACCCTTTCGTGGCAATTAAACCCTACTGTTATAATTCCTCCAACCGTTTCAGGTTTTACCTCTAGTGGAACAGGGCAGATTCCAGCAATGAATTTAGTTAATTCAGGAGTGAACCCATTCAACCTTCAATATATTGTTACACCTACAGCGAATGGGTGTTCGGGAACCCCACTTACCTACACGATAACGGTTAATCCATTACCAACTGTTCAATTTTCTCAAGCCAATCAAACGATTTGCAGCGGGTCAAACACTTCTGAAATAATTCTAACTTCAACGACAACCGGTGTTAGCTTCGCATGGCAAACAACCGTTCCTCCAGGAATTTCCAACTTATTAACTAATAGTGGAACAGGAAATATTCCTGCCTTTACGAATTTAGTAAACACTACGATAAACCCCATTACCATTACCTTCTCTGTTACCGCTAGTACTTCCGGGTCGGCTGTTTGTCCCGGTCCTGTTGCTACCTACTCCATAGTTGTTAACCCTACACCAGTTGCTACCTTTGCATTTATTAGTAATGATACAGTATGCAGCGGTAACCAAATTAATATTTCGCTTTCGGCAAACACAGCTAATACGTTATTCACATGGACGGCGGTCAATGGTGCAGGGGTAACGGGAGCAGCGAATTCTGTATCCGCTCAACCTTCTATTCAACAGGTTTTAGTAAACAGTTCCTCGCTGGTCGGAAATGCCATTTACACGGTAACACCTGTAATTTCGGGAGCTTGTTCGGGTCAACCCATTTCCATAACAGCTTTCGTGAATCCAGTTGCTGTAGTGAATCCTATCACCTCACTGAGTTTTTGTCCTGGAGAAACAGTTAGTGTTCCTGGGTTTTCCAGTTCTCCAAATGGGGCTGTTTTTAACTGGACAAACAGTAATGTTGCCATTGGTTTATTGAGCGCAGGATCAGGAAATATAGCCTCTTACACTGCACCTGCTAACGTCACCAACAGCAATATATCAGGGGTTATTCAGGTGACTCCGCTTTTTAACGGATGCTCCGGAACCCCCTCATCTTTTACCATTAATATTAAGCCTACACCATCCATTCTCAACCAGCCTTTAATACAAACTATTTGTTCTGGAAATCCGACAAGCCAAGTTCAATGGAATACGGGTATTACAGGAAGTACCTTTGCTTGGAACGCTGTATCGAGTAGTGTGAATCTAAGTGGGTATATGGTGTCCGGAAATGGGATTTTACCGATTATGAATGGGGTGTTGAACTCGGGAAATACCACAGAATTGATTACGTATACGGTTACGCCGAATGCTAACGGATGTCAAGGTAATGCAGTGCAATATGTTGTTCAGGTTCACCCGACACCCGTACTTACAATGTCATCAAATCAACTTCTTTGTGGCGGTCTATCTACCAACGTAAGCGCTTTTGTGAATTCAGTCAATGGAGGAACTTTTAATTGGGCGGTTTCCAATCCAGGTGGGATTCCAGGAACGATTACCGGATTTCCCAATAACGGTTCAGGTCAAATTCCATCTTTTACACCAGTTAATACGGGTACGTCGTCTTTCCAGATTGATTATACCGTCATTCCAGTGGCTAATGGTTGTAGTGGAGTATCAGGGACCTACAGTATCACGGTTTTACCTTCACCAACGGTAACTTTTTCATTGCCATCTCAAGCCATATGCAATGGAGAAAACACTCAATTAGTGACGTTGAGTTCTGCCACTCCGAATGTTGCGTTTACTTGGTCAACCCCTACTCCTATCCCGGCAGGTTTGGGGAATTTAACCAGTACTTCTGGCAACACAAATAGTATTCCGGCATTTACTAACCTCACAAACTCGACCTCATCGCCTATTTCGATTACTTTTACTGCCCAAGCAAGCACTTTAGGAGGGACGGTTTGTCAGGGCCAGCCTTCAAACTACACGATAACAGTAAACCCATCTGCGCAAGGGCAATTCTCTTTTTCCTCCAATGATACCATTTGCAGTGGAGGCGCCATTTCCCTCAACCTAAGTTCATCTACTCCAAATGCGCAGTTTTCATGGACTACGGTTGCTACAGCCAATGTAAGTGGCGCATCGAATTCTTCTGCCCCGGGAGTGAACATTAATCAGACATTAACTAATAGTGGATCCACCATAGGTTCTGTTACATACAGTATAACGCCTGTTTTCGGTACTTGTCCCGGAACGCCCATTCAGGCGATAGCGTTTGTAAATCCACTTGCTACCATGACACCGTTGAGTTCCATCAGTGCTTGTCCAAACAATGCGCTGAATCCATCTCCTTTTGTCGGAAATCCTGCTAATTCAACTTTTACATGGCAAAATTCCTCTGCTAATACAGGAATTGGTCTTAGCGGCAATGGACAGCTTTCTCCGTGGACCGCTCCAGCCAACACATCTACGTCGGCTATAACTTCCACGGTTTCCGTAACCCCATCTTTCAATGGATGTCCAGGAACTTCATCAAGTTTCAACGTTACTATCCATCCAACACCACAAATCAATACCTCCCCATTGAATCAAACGGTTTGTGAAGGACAAAATAGTGTGAGCACTACGTTTGGTAGTACATTAGCCAACTCATCAATTAACTGGACTTTATTAAGTTCAGGTACTTCATTAACTGGAATGAGTACCCCGAGTGGCAACAATCCACTTCCTTCAATGGTTATTAATCATTCTGGGAATAGCCAAGAATCCTTGGTGTACAATATTCAAGCGACTAGTTCCAATAATTGTCCTAGCGTTCTTACACCTTACACGATTTTTGTCAATCCCCTTCCTATTCTTTCAGGTGTTCAGGATCAGACCATTTGCTCTGGTTCGCCCAGTGCGACTACCAATTATCAGAACAATGTTACTGGTGGAGGCTTCAATTGGTCGTTATTAAACACAGGTATTCCTGCTACCGTTACAAATTATGTTTCCGCAACCGGTTCTGGTCAAATTCCATCTGTCGTTATTAACAACAGTGGGAGTTTGCCATATACATTGAATTACCTTGTTACGCCAACCGCCGCAAATTGTCCAGGAATTCCTGATACATTTTCTATTACCGTTATGCCGTCACCGTCTGTTCAATTTGGTGGATTGAATACACAAACGTTATGTAGTGGTCAAAGCACGAGCCTAGTTGCATTAAATTCACCCACACCAAACGTTACTTGGAACTGGACAGTTAACGCCCCTGCAACTGTAAGTGGAGCGCTACCAACAAGTGGTCAAACAGCATCTCTTCCGTCCTTCACATTGAGCCATTCACAAAATACAGCGCAACTCGTAACCATTTCGATTACGGCCAGCACAACCAATAACAATTGCGCAGGAACACCAGCAACCTATTCGATTGTGGTCAACCCAATCCCTATCGCGAGCGCAACTGTTCAAGGTTCAGGATCTATTTGTTCGAATGCTTCCATTGCTATTGATTTGAGCTCCACGGTGAACAATACTACCTATTCTTGGACTTCCACTGCTTCACAAGGTGTTTCTGGAAACACGAATTCATCGGGAACGGGGATTGTGAATACGCTAATCAATACTTCAAATACGGTGGGCTCTGTGGCATATACAATTACTCCTAGTGTAGCTGGTTGCCAAGGGAGTCCAGTCAATGCCTCTGTAACGGTCAATCCAGTGGCTGTAATGACAAATTTGTCTAACATTTCTGCTTGTCCAGGTAGCCAACTCGTTCCTTCTATTTTCGTAAGTAATCCCAATGGGGCAACCTTCTCATGGGCAAATTCCAATCCTTCTATTGGTCTTATTGCCAGCGGCAACGGAGATATTTCTCCATGGAATGCACCGGTAAATGCTACTGGGGCAAACATTACGGGTCAACTTACTGTAACTCCTACTTTTAACGGTTGTCCAGGTACAGCGTCTTCCTTTTTGGTTACCGTATTCCCTACTCCTGTTGTTTCCAATTCTCCACTAAACCAAGTCGTTTGCGAAAATATCCCCACGAGTCCTGTTGTTTTCACTTCTAACCTTGCAGGTTCTCAATTAAACTGGGCATTCCTAAATGCTGGGGTCTCCCTATCAGGAATGAATACAGCCACAGGAACTGGTACATTGCCTTCAATGACTGTAGGTCATTCTGGAAATACACTTGAGAATATTATTTATACCGTTCAAGCAACCAGTCCAAACGGATGTTTGAGTCCTGTGGTTCAATATTCGGTTAATATTAACCCAAATCCTACCTTGAGTAATGTGCAGGATCAGGTTATTTGTTCCAATGGTAATACGGTCGCTACAAACTTTGCCAATAGCGTACAGGGAGGAGGATTCAATTGGTCATTGCTAAATACAGGAATTCCAGCTGGTATTTCAGGATTTTTGTCTGTTTCCAGCTCTGGACAAATACCGCAAATGACCATAACCAACAATGGTACTTCAGCGTATACCTTAAATTACCTCATTACCCCAACAGCCACAGGGTGTTTTGGGATTCCGGATACGTTTTCAATTACTATCATGCCCGCTGCTGGTGTCCAATTTACTGGCGGAAATTCTCAATCCATCTGTAGTGGTAGTAGTTCAACGGCAGTAACAATGAGCAGTTTAACTCAAAATGTTACCTGGAGCTGGACGGTAAATGCGCCTGCTGGAGTGTTAGGTGCTGTACCTGCAAGTGGTACTTCTGCCACCCTGCCATCGTTCAATTTATCTCAGAATGGAACAACACCATTAGATGTTTCTATTTTGGTTAATGCCACGACGACTGCTGGTGGATGTCCTGGCGGTCAAGCGACCTATACCATTACGGTTAATCCCATTCCGGTTGCCACCCCTTCGTTCGCTAGCAACGATAGCATTTGTTCCAATTCGGCTGTAACTATTAACTTGTCTTCCAGCGTTACCAATACCAATTTTACATGGACTTCCATCGCAGCCGCGGGTATCAATGGAAACACGAATGCTTCAGGTAATGTTATTACCAATACCCTGACGAACACCACAGGATTAAGCGGTACAGTTGTTTATACCATAACGCCTAATGCCAGCAATTGTCCGGGTGCACCGATTACGGCTACCGTTGTTGTGAATCCAGTTGCCGTAATGACCGGATTGACTAATATTTCTGCTTGTCCCGGCAACCAGCTGAGTCCAGCTATTTTTCAAAGTAGCCCAGCTGGATCAACGTTTTCTTGGACGAATTCGAACCCGGCCATTGGAATTAATGCTTCTGGAAACAATAACATTGCACCATGGAACGCACCCGTAAATCAAAACATTACAAATATCACTGGTACTATTTCAGTAACGCCCTCATTCAATGGTTGCTCAGGGACGCCTTCTGCCTTTACGGTAACGGTATTTCCAACACCACAAATTACAACCGCTCCACTTACTCAAACACTTTGTGAATCAGTAGCTAGTGCGGCTGTAATCTTTACAACCAATGTGGCTGCTACCGTTAATTGGGATTTCGGAACGGCCGGTGCTGATATTAGTGGATTCTCATCGGGTAATGGAGCTAATCCACTTCCTTCGATGACTTTTCAGAACAATGGAAGCACGCAACAAAGTGCGAGTTACACCATACAAGCTTCAAGTCCAAATGGTTGTTTGAGCTTACCATTGACATACACCTTCAATGTAAACCCAACACCTGTAATCAATCCACCTGGAGCATCTACTATTTGCAGTGGTAATGCTACGCCTCAGGTGATTTTTGGTGCCGACGTAGTAGGAACGACATACAGTTGGAATGTAGTGAATCCTCCTATTGGGTTAAGTGGTTTCACATCGAATGGCGGCGGAATTCTTGCTCCAATGACATTGACCAATACAACCTCCAATGAATTACAACTCGTTTATGCTGTTACACCTTCTGTAGCCGGATGTGTTGGTGCAAGTGGGAATTATACAATCACCGTAAACCCAACTCCAACTGTTAACTTCTCACTATCCAATCAAAACCTTTGTTCAGGAAGCAACAGTCAACCCGTTACACTTTCCACGAGTACTTCCAATGCTACCATCTCGTGGTCCGCGGCAGTACCATCTGGAATTGGCGGTTTTACCTCCACGAGTGGCTCGAATAACATCCCGTCGTTCAATTTAACCAATTCAGCAGCCACCAATTTAACTGCTACCCTTACTGCATTGGCTACTACGACAGGCGCAACGAGTTGTCCTGGAACATCCTCCACTTATACTATTTCGGTAAGTCCTCAGGTTGTTTTCGATACGATTGTAAATGACTACAGCCTATGCAGTAGTAACATTGCCCAGGTGCAGTTGACATCTGGATTAACCGGAATTACGTATACCTCTGTCGCGAACGCCTCAGCTGGTATAAGTGGCTCAAGTAATGTTAATGGGGCATTGATAAATCAAACGCTCACTAACAGTTCGAATGTTCAAGGAACCGTTTCCTACACCATTACGGGCATTGCTCCAATTGGAAACGTCTGTCCAAATCAGTCGGTAGTTGCTCAATTTACAGTCGAGCCAGTCCCTTCGGTACAATATTCGTTGGGTAATCAGGTTATTTGTTCGGGGACCAGTATACAAAGTGTTGCGCTTTCCAGTAACGTTGCATCGGCCACCATTGCATGGAATGCCACTATTCCTAACGGGTTGAATGGCATTCAGGCATCGGGCACCACAGCGATTCCTTCGATGAATGTTTCGAATACTGGAAACAACCCTCTTCTTTCAACCATCACGGCGGTAGCAAGTATAAATGGATGTACTGGTCCAAGTGCGCCTTACACCATTACGGTTCACCCGAATCCGGGGTTAACTATCAACCCTTCGAGCGCAACCATTTGCAGTGGTACATCCATTGTTTCCAATTTATCCTCAAATGTCGCTAATACCGTTTTTAACTGGACATTCAATCCGAATCCAAACATTACAGGAGCGAGCAATGGTTCAGGTCCGTTGATTAACCAAACATTAACAAATCCAACTTCACAGACAGAAACCATTACTTACAATGTAACCACACTGGGGCCTGGACCAGGTTCGGGTTGTCCGGGGCAGTCTGGTAACTTAACCGTAACCGTAAATCCAGTACCGACGGTTGCTTTCAATCAATTAAATCAGACGATTTGCTCTGGAACAAGTTCTGCCGCTGTACTTTTATCAAGTGCTACTGCAAATGCTCAAATTTCCTGGGTTGCTACCATCCCTGCAGGAATTAGTGGCGCAACTGCAAGCGGCACGTCTAGTATTCCGGTTCAAACGCTGATTAATACAACGAATGGTCCTCTGACCGTTGTTTATAATGCAAGTGTTGTAACCAATACAGGAAATTGTAGCGGGCAATCCACATCGTACAGTATTACGGTGAATCCACCTCCAGTATTATCTTTTTCAACAGGAAATCAGGTACTTTGTTCAGGTGTATCAAGTACAGCAGTTACTTTACAATCCAACCTTGCCCCAACTGCGCCGGGAACCATCAATTACAATTGGACAGCGGTACAACCAAACGGCATAAGCGGCGTAGCTCTTTCAGGAACCGGAACCATTCCGATTCAGACATTAGTAAATTCGAGTAATTCACCTGTTACAATTACATACACTGGACAAATAAGTTACACGAACAATAATACAACTTGTGCCGGTACTGGAGGAAATTACACGATTACCGTTAATCCGCTCCCTGCGGTAACAGCCGCTATCACTGATCCAATTATATGTTCAGGTGAAACAGCTGAAATTTGTTTTTCTTCTCCTGTTACAGGTGCGAGTTATAATTACACTGTACTTACGAGCAACGGTATAACAGGTGCCTCCAATGGTACAGTAAACTGTTTGAACCAAACGCTTGTAAATGGATTATTGGCGCAAGGAAGCGCCACATATACGGTTACAGCATCGGCAAATAATTGTTCAGGTACGCCCGCGACAGCTGTTGTTTTAATTAATCCGTTGCCTGTCGTTAGTCCAATAAGTCCGGTGGTGGTTTGTCCCGGTACCGCTATTGGGGGGATTAATTTCACCTCCACTCCTGCCGGCGGCACCTTCAACTGGACGAATTCCGAACCAAGCGTAGGCCTTTCCGCTTCAGGTATCGGACCTATTTCCGGATGGGTAGCGCCCGCCAATGGAACGGGTGGAGCGTTTAACGGGACGATCAGTGTAAATGCTACTTTAAATGGGTGTACGGGCCCAAATACCACATTTGGCATTACCATTAATCCCACACCAAGCTTAACTGTAAATCCACAAGTCCTTACCATTTGTTCAGGTACCTCTGCTTCCATTTCCTGCTCATCAAACGTTCCGAACGCCTCCTTTGGCTGGACCGTAGCTTCTACCAATGTGAATGGTGCAAGCAATGGAAATGGGGGGAGCGGCTCGTTTATAATCAACCAAAATTTAACCGCGACAGGTAATGCAGTTGGGAATGTGACATACACCATTACTCCACAGGCAAACAACTGCTCTGGACTTCCAGTACAGGTGCCTGTGACAGTGAATCCAATACCGAATGTTGTTATTAACCCGAATAGTCAAACGATTTGCAGTGGAGAACAGACATCTTTAAATTTATCAAGCAATTTACCGGGAACTACTTTTGGGTGGACAATCTCCAATAATGCAGCCATTAGTGGTGCTTTCGACGGATCTGGTAGCGACATTCAACAAACACTTTCCAATGGCTCTGTTCTCCCTCAACCGTTGACCTACACGGTCACCCCTTCACTAAATGGCTGCAATGGAAGTCCAGTAAACGCAACTGTTACTGTAAATCCTATTCCTGTGGTTACTCCTACTCCTGCTACGCAAACCATTTGTTCAGGTCAAAGCACGAGTATAGTGCTTAATTCAAATGTGTCAAATACCACTTATGCCTATACATTTACTTCTGCTGCAGGAATTACGGGGCCCAGCAATGGCAGTTCCTCGCCCATTATTCAGCAATTGACCAATACCACCCCTCAAACTGGTGCTGTTACATATGAAATCACCCCCACCTCGGGATCTTGTATCGGTAGCCCGGTAACAGTTGTTGTGAATGTCAATCCTGTTGCAAGTGTCATACCTTCAGCTACGCAATTAACTTTTTGTAGTGGCCAAAACGCTATAGCGCAATTGTCGAGCAACGTGGCTGGTGCAAGTTTTTCTTGGACGGTTACCTCCAACCCTCAGTTATCTGGTCAAGCAGGAGGCAATGGCAATACAATCAATCAACAAGTCACTAACAATACTTTTATTGTCCAAAATTACAACTATGTCATTACCCCTTCCTTTGGTAATTGTCCGGGCACTCAATATTCATTACCAGTAACGGTGAATCCACTCCCTCAAATTTTCCCTGGGGCTCTTGTGAACACTTGTATTTCTACCCCTCCATTTGTCTTGAGCGGCTATTCTCCCACAGGAGGAACATGGCAAGGTACCGGTATTTCAAATAGTGTAACAGGCGAATTTTCTCCTTCTACAGCTGGTGTTGGGCAATTTAACTTGGTTTACACCTATACCAATCCATTGACGGGATGTACCAACACGGCAACAAAAGTTGTTCAAGTAAACCCATTGCCAACACCTCAATTCACGATGGATACGCTGCGTTGTACGAACACCACAGTGAATATCGTCAATAATTCACTTGGCGGAGGGACTTACTTCTGGGAATTCGGGAATGGAGCAACTTCCAATGCTCAAAATCCTATCTACCAATATCCTCAGGGTGGACAATACACAGTTCAACTTACCGTTACCTCTCCGCAAGGATGTGTTGACTCTGTATTCAATTCAATCAACATTATCACTTCCCCAAATACCTCATTCATTCCAACAAGTAATTTAGGATGTGGTCCTCTTCCAGTAAATTTCGCGAATACCACCACTGGAAGTTACATCACTTCGTATTTCTGGAATTTTGGTTACCCCACGAATGGGCCATTCTCCATTCAACAGAATCCTAGTACGGTTACATTCCCTGCTCCCTTCTTGCAAGACACTTCTTATATTGTTTCCTTATCCGCAACGAATCAATGTGGTACCACTACTTTCCTTGATACCATTGAAGTATTGCCTACCCCAATTGCCTCATTTGGAAATTCTGTAAGCACAGGCTGTTCTCCGCTGAGTGTTAATTTCTTAAATACTTCCATTGGTAGCCCAACGAATTTTATTTGGAGTTTTGGAGATGGAACCTTCAGTACCCAACAAAGTCCGTCTCATGTGTTTACCTACGGACCTAATGACACCACCTTCAATGTCATGATGATTGCCATTAATGGCTGTGGCTCGGATACCGCATACGTACCTATTGAGGTATTTCCTAATACGGTCACTTCGTTTTTCAATACCAACCCAACGGTTGGATGTTCACCGCTTAATGTTCAATTCACCAATTTCTCACTAGGTGCAAACACCTATTACTGGAACTTTGGGGATGGACAAGTTTCCAACGTGCAAAGTCCTTCACATATTTACACGGGCTCTGGTAATTTTACTGCTCAATTGGTTGTAAGCAATGGGTGCGCCTTTGATACCTCTCAAATAAACATCGAAGTATTACCCAAACCTAACGTGTCGTTCAATGTGTTGCAGGATTCGCTCTGTACGAATCAAAACTACAGTTTTGTGAACACCTCACAACAATTATCTAATACTGTTTGGACCTTCGGTGATGGTCAAGGAAGTTCGCTTTATAGTCCTACCCATGATTATCTCGCAGCGGGAACTTATACTGTTAGCTTGATTGGAACTTCTGCAACTAATGGCTGTATTGACACTGCCACACAAAGCATTGATGTTATTCAAGGGCCCAACCTGAATTATGATGACTATGTGTTTGAAGGCTGTGTACCCTATACTGTTCAATTTAATGAACTCTCCAATTCAGCTACCTCAGCAACGTGGAATTACGGGGATGGAACATTTGGAATAGGCCCTTCATCCAATCATGTCTTTGGCCAGCCAGGTACGTTTAATCCTACGGTTGTTGCCCAAAACACTTTTGGTTGTGCTGATACGGCAAGTTTTACAGTAGTCGTACATCCAAATCCAACTGCGGCATTCCAGCTTTCGGATGTGGCGGTTTGTGACCTTCCCGTAACTATTTCAACTAATAATTTTTCACAGGGTGCAATTTCGTATAATTGGAACTTTGGCAACGGCTTGACTTCAACGTTGAATGCCCCAATCATAACCTATGTTCAGTCGGGTAATTATACGGTAAGCCTTATCGCATCAAATCAATTTGGTTGTACCGACACCTCTTATGAAAATGTAGAGATATTCCCACGACCGGTAGCCGATTTCCTTCCCGACGTGACCTCGGGTTGTGAGGACTTCACAGTGAATTTCACCAATACCTCCAGCGGAGCAACAGAATTTATTTGGAGTTTTGGTGACGGGACGTTTGTTCAAGCTCCTTCACCAGGACATACTTACTACGATCCAGGTGTTTATAGCGTAAGTTTAATTGCATCCAATGAATTCGGCTGCAGTGACACCTTGGTTATGGATAACTTGATAAATGTATACCTTCAACCCACGGCAGGATTTTCGATTTCACCGGCAGAAATATTCATTGATGATCCTCTTATTGAAATTATCAATACAGCCAATAACTACCAAACAGGAGAATATATTTTTGGGAATGGCGAAATTTATGATATTACCACCTCGCAATACAATTACCTAGCCTCTGATTCAGGAAATTATTTGATAACACAAATCGTTTATACAGAAACAGGATGTTTGGACACAGCCACAGCGTGGATTCATGTTAACCTCTCTCCTACTTTGTATGTTCCGAATTCATTTACTGCGAATCAAGACGGAGAGAATGACGACTGGATTCCTGTCGTAACGGG
Organism: Crocinitomicaceae bacterium; assembly: GCA_044372835.1. Taxonomy (GTDB): domain Bacteria; phylum Bacteroidota; class Bacteroidia; order Flavobacteriales_D; family Crocinitomicaceae; genus M0103. The sequence continues at coordinate 104,255 of JBILRE010000005.1, forward strand.
CTTCAAAACCATCGAGGTGCGCGTCTTCAATCGATGGGGAGAGGAAGTATTTATGACCGACGATTTATCCATAAAATGGAATGGTACATATCAAGGAAAAGATTGCCCGTTTGGAACTTATAGCTGGCGAATCGATGCGAGGGATGTGAACGATGAACTTGTAATCAAATGGGGACATGTAACCCTAGTCAGGTGATAGAGAATATCCCCGCATTTATTGAAAAAGGAAATGAGTAGAGGCAATTAAGAATTGGCCATTTGTATGGCGTAGTTTTTGAAATTATCCAAAATCGCCTGCCAACCTTGTCGTTGTAAATCAATGGGATTCTCGTTTTCTGGGTCAAATGAAACTATGATTTCTGTTCCTTCAGGGTGCGGTTTGAAATGGACCGTAACCTCTCTACCGGACATGCCATAACGGAAAAAACGGCCAATGGTTATTTCTTCATAAATGGCCTCGAAATCAAATCCTGCACTTCCGTCACGCGCCTCCATACGTGCTGAATATTTACCTCCTACCCGAAGGTCATTGCTAGCGGAGGGACAATGCCAAGAAGGATGTGCAAAATTCCATTGAGTGATATGGTTGGGGTTGGTGTAAAATTCCCATACATTATCTTGGTCTACAGGAAGTACGGCATGAACGGTTATTTTTTCAATTGGCATGTTGCGTTTTTTTACTAATTAATTTCTGAAAACATGATTTCCGATTGATGGCATTAGCTTGGTTTGTTAAAAGATACCATTGCTCATACAGTTATGCACGCCTACTTGTTTTGCAAATAAATATCAAAATGAACAATCAAGTTTCCATAAATATCCTCCGGCGTAATGGTCAGCACCCTCAACTTGGCTCTATCTCTTGAGGCCCATGGATCCTGTTCAATATGAGGATCGCCTTTAAAATTTACCTGAGAAACTAATTCTTTGCTGCTTTTTTCAGTAACCCTAAAATGAATATGCGCAGGGCGATAAAGCGCTCCATTCAAGTATTTCCCGGGTAATATGGTCGTAAAGGCATATTCGCCATATGCATTCGTTTTAAGTTGCGCACGGTGCCGAAACTCCGAGGAATCGTTGTCGTACTCACCTGCCGCATTACAGTGCCAGATTTGACAAGTGCATCCGCTAGCGGCGTTTGGCAATCTGGTTTGCGGACGGTACCTTTTATTTTGATTGGCGTTCCCTCCAAGCCCTCAAAAGTTAAATCAGCACGTTCAGGTGCATTGGGACGGTAAAACGGCCCTAAAATATCGCTAGTGGTATCGCAATCGCCCGTTAGTTGGCCATTTCCACCCTTCTCAACGGACCCAAAGGCGGTTAATGCAAAAACCGACAAGGTGGAACTAATAAGGAACTTCTTTCTATCCATTCAAGCAATTTTGAGCTTCACAAAAAATTTCAGCGACAAGGTATTAAAATACATTCACGCTAACAACTTTTCGAAATGACCAATGCATTTTTCATAAATAAAAATGGCCTTTTAAACTTGAACAAGAAATTCAACACTTTTGGTTCCTTATTCTTCATTGCGATGAAATACCTTTTCCGTTGATCCGTCGCTGTAGACGTATAACAAAAGTTCATTTGGTTTTACCGTCGTCGCACGTCCCAACATGTCATAGATGGCGAAAAGTACTTTTTCGTTTGCCGTATGGGTCAAATCCGTTAATCCAAGGTAGGGACTGTATTTCCATGTTTCATTCATCCGCTGATTATTTTCGTCAATACCCGTGGTGTAGTAAAGTCCGACGTCTGTCGAAACGGCCATCCCTCCTCTTCTCCCTATCGACGGAAGACCGGGAAGCGTACTCCACATATTGGAAGCCACATCGTATCGCCAAAGGTCGTTATGCGCATTTTGATTGGTATCAATTCCGAAGCAAACATAAAGAAAGTCTCCGATTGGAAACAGGGAAGCGTGTGACCTGCCTTGTGCAGGGAATTCAGAAACAAACTGCCATGAATTCATCAATGGATCAAATACGAATAATTCGTTGTGAAATACATTGGCTTCGTCCCGGCCAAAAAGGAGGTAACCCTTGTTATTAAATGGGATCGATGATGCCCTCCATCTTGGTCCAAATGGAAGGTTATTTTTCTGACTCCATGAATCATTGGCAATGGAATAGGCCCAAACTTCGTCCAAAGCGAAGTTACTAGCAGATTTTCCACCCACAAGGTATGCAGTGTCATTCAAGACAAAACAACATGCGCCGCTTCTGCCAAAGGAAGGTAACGCTGATTTCGCCATCCATTGGTTGAGCGAGGCGTCATAACACCACACATCGTTGAGAAATTCTGATCCGTTGTAACCACCAAACACAAACGCTTGATTCGTTGACGAGGTGAATGCACACGCATATTGCCTTTCCTCGCCTGTAGGCAAGGACGCGGCACTGAACCATGTCTCGCTGGTTAAATCAAAGCCATAAAAATCTCCTTCAGGAGACCACCATGGGGTAAATCCAGTACCAAAATAGGCTGTGTCACCCAATCTAAAGGCAACCCCATCGTCTCTTGAGGTCCCAGGAAAATCAGAGAGTTGCTGCCAATTTTGGGCATAAACCTGAAGTCCCAACACAAAAAAGAAGGCTAGCAAAATTCTTTTCAAGCAATTCCTCTGCATCAGGTATAAAAAAGGAGTTTTCATATTTTCACAACGAACAACTATCTGAAATGCGACCTTTAAATATCCGTTCTGTCCATCAAACGTCCTTAGAATCAACTTATTTTGTGTTTCCCTCAGATTTTGGTGCTCTGAGATTTTTCTCCATTTTTTTACCATTGGCTAATTCGTCCACCAATTTATCGAGGCATCTTACGAGCCTGCTCAATGGATTTTCAATCTCTTCAATTCGGTATCCACAAATGACCCCTTGAATGAGATGAACATTCGCGTTCACGTTTGCTTTTTGAAAAAACACTTCAAACGACACCTGGTTTTCGACAAGCTGGTGGATGTCTTCGACGGAATACCCTGTCATCCATTCAATGACCTCGTGGAGTTCTTCGATGGTTCGCCCCTTTCGAAGCACTTTATTTACGTAATGGGGATAAACCTCCGCAAAGGTCATTGTAGCCATCCGAAGGTTTTGTTTTTCGGTAACTTTAATGTTATGATAATTTCAATAGTTTGCCTTTTCGTTTAACGATGTTTTTATAATCCCATTGAATGCTTCTCGCTTTTTGCAGGTACCGAATCAAGTCACCTCTTTGTACCTCATCTAGGTGGTTATAGATAATGGAAGCATCTTTAAACTTTTTCCCTAAAAGCGATAAGGCTTCCTCCTGAAAATCCGCTCCGCTCCAAAACATGAGTCGAAGACCAGGCTTTTGCTTGCTATATCCCACGATTGGGTTTCCATCCAGAAACCAGACGGGATGTGCGTGCCAAATCTTAACCTGCGCATCGGGTAACTCAGAACAAATCACATCGAAAAGCACATCCGCAAGTTGCCTAAATGGCTCTTCCAATTGCGAATGATACGCCCTGATATCAGAAAATTCAGTGTCCAAAGCGTCGGTCATTTTTCAATCTGAATGCCATACTTCAACAAAAGTCCTGGGATTCCCAACAAGGAAAATTTTGCCGATTTTATGCGGTTCAATTCGGGATCAATTTCGTAACCCACTGACGTTCTGAAATCGGCATTTAGAAGGTTTGTTTGAACGAAAACAGCTTCATTCAGTTCGCACTTTTCAAAAAGTGCACCAGAGAAATCGGCCTCTGAGAAATCGGCTCCCGTCAACTGGCAATCCTTAAAAATCGTTTTCTTGAGCTTCATCTTGTAAAAAGATGAGTGGTTCATTTGACACGATTCAAAGGAGAAGGACAAGCCAAAATCGTTGCAATCATCAAACCGCAATCCGAGCAGTTTGCATTCTACAAAGTGAACATCTCTAAAAACGGTATTGGTTACATTGCTCAGGCTTAAATTACAAGCCTTGAACGTACAATCAATGAACTTGAATCCCGATAAGTTACCCTCCGACAGGTTGCATCCTTCAATGAGGCAATTTTCGTACTCCCCTTTTTCGAAGGAATCTTTTTGATGTATGGTTTGGTCTATGAAATAAGGGACGGGCATGCAAAACTACGTTGGATTCTGATTAAACAAATGTCGAGTAAAGGTGCAAAAAAATCCCTTCTCTGGCATTAAACCCTCTTATTTTCCATTTCCAATTGGCATTGTAAACTTGAACGTAGCTTTTCAAAAGCCACTTCGTCTTGGTTCTTTTCAAAATAAAACGGACCGATGTGCTTAAACTCTCCTACATTCAGCTCATCTATACCATTTTCAAAACCGAAGTCTTTCCATACAACGCATTCGTTCTCCCATTCCATTCGAACAGTAATAGCGCCACATCCCAAATCGCCGCATTCCGAACATACATATAGAGGCATTCGTTTTTTAACAGATTCCATTGACGCCTTACCCAAAAATACGTCTAAGGAATCAAGTTCATGCTGTGGATTTAGGCCCCAACCCAAAGAACCAACAAGGTCCAAGTTTGACACATTCAAAATGTGACTTAAGGATGTAACAGAGACCACATAATCTAAAAACCTTCGTTGTGATTTTGTCTTTACAATAAGACGTAAGTCACTGTATTTCCCTTCCATAAAATCAATTGTTATGGTATTATCGTGGTTACCTCACCAACACAAAGCCCGCCCACTTCTCAGGTTCCTGAGGATACTTGTTGCGCATCTCTTTCTGCGCTTTCTCGAAGGAAGCGACCGGGTTCAAGGTTTTTGTTAAATCGCTATAAAATAGCGTCATTAGCTCCATGGTTTCTTTGTCCGGAACCGACCATTGGGAGACAATAAGTTGATCTACTCCTGCCAGTTTAAATGCCCGTTTCAAGCCAAACGTTCCTTCCGATCCGTCGATGGCCCCAAGCCCCGTTTCGCAAGCTGAAAGAACCACCAATTTTGTTTTCTTAAGGTTTAGCTGGGACACTTCCAACGCTGTAAGAATTCCGTTTTGCGGTGCACCGAGTTTATTCAACGTGTCGCTTCCTGTCCATGCCCAATTTCCACCTGTAAGAATAAGTCCACTTCGAACCATCGGATTTGCGGCATATCGGTAACTGTAACGGAGGGATTTTTTATTTACCGTAGAGTCTTTCGCATTGAACTCGGAGAAAGCATAGCCATGGGTGGCGAGGTGAAGAACACCTTTGGCTTCTTTACCTTCCAACGAAGTCACTTTCTCTTCTTTTGCCTCCTCTCCGGAAATGGTTAAGGAAGTCCAGCCAGCTTTCGTTACCGATTCGGCAATTTGATCGATTTCTTCTTTTGTTCCCGGAAGGTAAGTAAGCGAACCAGATGCCGATGCGCTGCTTCGATCCAAGCCTTTTTCTTTCTTTACGTTTTTGGCATCAACCATCATACCGGGTAAATAGTCGTAATTTACTCCTCCAACCAAGGCAACCTGTTTATCAATGGCTTGCTTTAATTTGTCTTTCAAACCAATGGCAAGATAACGCGTTGATGTAAGTTGGTACAAGCTATATTTATCCATTAAAAAGGAGGCATTTTCCTCTGCTTCAGCATGGGCTGGATCGCTCACCACCCCTCGCTTGTCTGTTTTTGCTTCTACAATAAGGTCTCCGTCAGATTTTGCTTCATACAAGGCTGGAAAAGGAACTGTATTTAAAAGTCCAACAGGGGAATAATAAATGGTTTTGATATCTTTCAGTACTTCTTCCATTGGTTTCCACACCAATGGATAATAGGCACTAAAACCAAGTTTTGGTTGGATTTTTTCCAGTTGTTGTTCTTTACAGAGTTTTACTAATTGCGGATGGGAATCCCCTTTTTTCAAGACAAGCGCATTGTAATAAAACAAGGAATCCGACTGGTTTTGAAAACGTACAAATTCAATAGCAGCTTCACCTTGATCTAAATTTTGCTGCACCTGGTTCCAATTGATGCTCAGGTTTTTCTTCTGCTGGGCATACTCGGGCCAACTTACCGTAAGGCGCTTATCAAGTGAATCTGCCTCTCTCCTTAGCTGCAGTAAGACATTTCGGTCTTGGGCGCCTTCGGACTCCAATTTTGCAGACAACCTTCTTCGGTAGGCCAACTCGTCTCTAATTTCTTCTAATTCACGGTAATAATTTTCGGTAGAAATCTTAACTTCCAATAACTTACTCTTAGAAAGCAATGCGGCATTATAATTCAACTCAGACACTGCTGGAATCTGTTGACTTCCGACATCCGCCAACCAAGAAAGATGGTCAAAAAAACCTGCCTCCTTTTTCCAATACGATTCCCTCTGGTTATCGCTTAACCATTCAAAATTATCTGCAATCTCCCTCGAAATTTTTTGGTAATTCTTCTTAAGTATGTTGTACCCCTCCAGAACCTTACCTGACTTAATTGTAGAATAAGCGTAATTATTTTCCATTTCCAAAACCACAGGATGTTCCTCGCTAAAAAACAATTCGCCAATGTCTTGGGCCTTTTTAAAATAGGTTAAGGCCTTTGCCTCATTTCCTTGCTTGCTCTGATTTAAACCCATTTTATGGTAGCAATCAGCAACGGCTATATGGTCCTCACCATATACTTTCTCTGAAATAGTGAGTGCTTTGTTCAAACATGTATCAGCAGCAAGGTAATTTCCCGTAGTACTATATAAATCACTCAGACTCATATAGCTGGTGGCACTGTTATTCACCTCACCCCCACTAATTTTTACCCGAATCCGAAGTGCATCGGTGAAATATTTTTCAGCCAATCCAAAGTTGCCACTACTTAAATGGTGGACACCCAGGTTGTTTAAAAAGAATGCATAATCGTCATTTTCTTCACCCAAGGCCGCTCTCACCAAATCCAACGCGTCGTTAAAATACATTTCAGCATTAAAATTATCTCCAATCCTAGCGTAAAGACTGCCAAGGTTGTTTAAACACTTTGCATGATCGGGACCTCCGGCATCGGCTTTCTCAAGGATTTTTAACGCAGCATTAAAGGTAGATTCAGCTTCTCTGTATTGAGCAAGATCAAAGTGATTTGAACCTAAATTCAGCAAACAAATACCCACGTTCAAATGGTCTTCACTCAATGATTTCTTGAAAATTTGGATGGCCTGGTTGTAGTATTTTTCTGCATCCGAGTAGTCTCCCTTAAACGAACAAATGTTGCCAAGACCAACGAAACTTCCACCAAGATCAATATGGAACTCCGATAGGACATTTTTACGAATGGTTAACGCCTTTTTGTAACAGGTTTCCGCCGCCTTAAATTCCAACAATTGTTCATGAAGGAAACCCAGGTTATTTAGGCTAGATGCATAATCTAGGTGGTATTCACCCAATATTTTTCGCCTGATTTCCAAGGCTTCTGTAAGCAATTTCTCAGCTGTAGAATAATCGCTTCTAATTCGAGCCAAATTTCCAAGGTTATTGATGCAGAGTGCCACTTCTGGATGCTCATTTCCAAAACACTTCCTTCGAATTTCCAATGCTTGGTTGTAATATTTTTCAGCCTCCTCGTATTCCCCCTGTTTTACTGATAAAACCCCAAAATTCAATAAGGTCATGGCGTAACTCGGATGGTATTCTCCCAGCCGATCTATTTGAATTTCTGATGCTTGTTGAAATACCTTTTCAGCATTCTCTATATCTCCCAATTTAATCAGCAACAAGCCTTCATTGACGAGGCTCTGGGCAAATTTAGGATGGTCCTCACCAAGGGCCTTTCGTTTAATTTCCAAGGACAACTGAAGGATTGAATCTGCCTTTTGAAAATCGCCAAGGGCAGCGAAATAGTCTGAAATACCGGAATAACTCTCCGCGCAATCAGGATGATCTTTACCCAACACATTGATTCGGATTTTCAATGCTTGCTGAAAACAAGAATCTGCCTTCTTGTAGAACCCCTTGGAAAGATATGACATTCCCAAATTGTGCACCGTCATGGCATATTCTGGATGATTGGCACCCAATTTAACTACCTGAATGCCTAAAGCCTCGTTAAAATAGGTCTCGGCCAATTCAAAACGACAAAGTTTGGAGGCCAATCCCCCCAAATTGCTACAGGTATTGGCAATGTCCGGATGATTTTTGTCCAAAATCCTTTTTCGAATTTCCAAGGCCTCGTTGTAGTATGGTTCAGCTTCCGAATACTTTCCAATATCTACATAAAAATTCCCCAAGTTGTTTACTGCCGTGGCATAACTAGTATGTTCTTTCCCTAACTTCAATTCAAACAATTCAAGCGTTCGCTGATAATAGGATTCAGCTGTTTTGAAGTCGCCTAATTCCGAGTATACATTAGCGAGGTTATTCAAACTGCTTCCAATATCTGGATGATCCTCGGTTAAAACAGCTTCCCTTATTCGCAGTGCTTTTAAATAGTTTTTCTCGGCCTTTTTATAATTCCCCAAATCATAATACAATATTCCCAAGTTATTCAAGCTTGAAGCATAAGCAGGATGGCTATCCCCGAACAAATTTTCCCTGAGTTCCATTGCTTCTGTGTGGTATTTTTCGGCATCATCGTAATTGCCTAAATCACTATTCAAATTACCTAGGTTATTTAAGCAGTAAGCATAATCCTCGTGAACTGTTCTTTGTTGCTTCTTGAGCAATTCCATCGATAAGTAATAATATGCCGAGGCAGAATCGAGTCGCTGCATGTCGTAAAAACAATTCCCGATATACCTGAAACTCACCGCATAATGCAGGCTGGTGTCCCGCTCGTTTTTTAACGACCACTTGTTGAGGGTACATGCGATGAATAAAGCACTGTCTTGTTTTTCCTCCGAACGAAATCGATCGTATTCTTTTTTTAAACCTTGAAATGTATTTTCCTGAGCATGCGCCACCAAGCCAAAAAGAGAGAAAATGGTTATTGAAATGGCTGTGAAATAGGAATTCATCTTAGCTAAGTTAAACAAATCCTCTCTAAACATGCTCACAGTATAGGAAATTGTTAGGAACTGACTCCTAAAAACAACTTAAATCTTATAGGCACAAGTAAAGAAACAATGAACGTCTAATTAGGTCCCGTGCGAACTAATTCTTTCTCAATTTAATTTTCAGTATCTTTGGTCTGATTTGTGTTAACGCGGTTGACCTGAAAAACATACACATATGAGAGAATTTACCCGACTGTTGTTGATTTTAATTGCTTTTGCACATTGTTCATATACACTAGCCCAAACCATTGTACCGGGAGGACCTGTGTCTGGTAACTGGTCGGTAGCCAATTCCCCATACCTTGTTCAAGGATCGGTCATCGTGCAAAATGGGCAAACACTCACCATTGATCCTGGCGTTCAAGTTGTTTTTCAAGGTAGTCATCAATTGTTTGTTCAAGGCAGAATACTCGCACAAGGTACCGCCACAGATTCCATCAAATTCTCAGCTTCTAATACCTCTACAGGATGGAGAGGAATCCGTTTCGACAATACCCCAATCACCAATGACACGTCGAAATTTTCCTATTGTACCATTCAATTTGCTAAAAATGTCGCAGCCTTATCAGATGGGAATGGAGGAGGAATGTATGTGAACTTTTTTCCAAAAATTTCCTTACAGCATACTGTTTTTAGAAACTGCGTATCCAGTTGTGTTCAATGCAACGGAAATAACGGGAATGGAGCTGGACTGTACACCAACGTACCACTTAAATTGAAGCATTGTAGTTTCATCAACAACGAAGCCTCCTTACAAGGCAATGGTGGAGGGGTATATTGCACCGGTAACAATTTAGAACTTTACGATTGTCTTTTCAGTGGAAATGTTGCCTACAACTTTGGAGGATTGTATTCATCAGGCAGCAATACTGAAGTCGATCAATGTGCATTCATAAATAATAGCGCCCAACAGAATGGCGGTGGAATAGGACTTACTGGAACAAACAGTATGGTGAGCGAAACAGTCATCCAAGGCAATAGTAGCGGCGATAAAGGTGGTGGCGCATTTTTACTAGACCAAATCAGCATGGATTTGTGTGAGGTTGATGACAACACCGCTTCCAAAGGGGGAGGTGTTTTTGGCCAAGGAGCAATAACCATAAGTAAATGCCAAATCACAAACAATTTGGCAAACGGTGGTATGGCAGGTAGTATGCAAACAGATGTTGGTGGGGGTGGCATATTCTTGTTCGAAAACGGATCATTGTTAGCACATAATGTTTTTATCAATAACACTGCGCTAACCTTCGGTGGCGGTATATATTCCCACGGAAGCAGTATGACCGTTCAAAACAATCAACTTTCCGGAAATACAGCACTTACGGGAGGAGGAGCATTTTTTGCGCGCATGAACACGGGTAATACGGCAACTATCAATGGCAATGTGATGACCAACAATTCCGCTGTTTCTGGTGGTGCCATCATGTTGAACAACAATATCAACGGATTAAAATTTCATAACAATACCATTAGCAATAACCTGGCTACCAATGGAGGCGCATTCTATGCAGTTGGTAACAACAGTGTTGAATTTAGAAATTGCATCATCCATAATAACGATGCCAGTGCAAATGGCAATCAATTCTATCTGTCAGACCAAAGTACTCAACCATCCTTTCAAAACTGCAACATTGAGGGTGGTTCTGCGGAGTTCTTTACAAACGGTAATTTTTACATTGGACAGTACCTAAATAATATTTCAGTAAATCCACTTTACATTAACCCAGCGGTTGGTAACGGTGCTGTAAACTTCAGCCCAACTTCAGACTGGAGCCTCCAGGCAAGCTCTCCTTGCATTGACGCGGGTCAAAACATTTCTACATTGCCTGTTTTGGACATAGACAGCAATATCCGTAAATCCGGAGCAGGAATGGACATGGGCGCCTATGAAAAAATGGCTGCTTGTCCCGGAACGCTAACTCCCATTTTCAACGTGCCGAATACGGTTTGCTCTAACTCTCAACCACAACCCCTTCCAAACCTTGCTATCAATAATATCTACGGATTTTGGAATCCGTCAGTAATCAATACGTTGAATCCTGGACCAAACACTTATACATACACTCCGATAAACGGCCAATGTGCCGTTAGCGTATCGAGAACAATTGTTGTAAATGTGTCCCCATCTGCCTCCATTACGCAGAGCGGCCCTTTCGTTGCTTGTCAGGGAAACACTCCAACACTTAATAGTGTGATCAATAACTTAGGGACATATCAGTGGTACAACAATACAACAGCTATTCCTGGCGCTATGAACAGTAGTTACGCTCCCGTTACAAGTGGTAATTTTTCTGTAGGCATTACTCAAAATGGATGTACAACATTCTCCGCACCCGTTTCGGTTACCGTGAATCCACTTCCAACCATACCTGTCATATCCGCAACCGGTGCGCTTTCTACCTGTTCAGGCAGCACCTCAACACTTAGCGCTCCTGGAGGATTCACCTCTTATCTTTGGAACAATGGATCCACATCCAGCGCTATTGTTGCTGACACCGCGGGAATTTACAGTGTTCAAGTTACTGACGCAAACAATTGCCAATCAACATCTAACCCGTACAACCTAATTAACAACTTCGAATTTGCACCCCAATTGTGTATCGTAGGTCTAGATTCCCTTTCCGGTTCCAACCGAATCGTTTGGGAGAAACAAATGAACGAACGCATCGATTCATTCTATGTATACAAAGAAAGTACGGTAGCCAATAGTTACACTAAAATAGGAGCTAAAGCATATGAAGATACAGCTTTCTTTATCGACATCAATTCCAATCCGGCGGTGCAAGCATATAGATACAAGTTATCAATTCTGGATACGTGTGGAAACGAATCCTTGCTTAGTGAGCCACACAAAACCATTCACTTGACCATTAATCAAGGGGTTGGAAGCACCATGAATTTGATATGGAACCATTATGAAGGCTTTTCCTTTGGTAGCTATAATATTTACCGTGGCACTGATTCATTAAGCATGGACTCTCTAACAACCATTCAAAGTAGCTTGAATTCATTTTCGGATCTTAATGCGCCATCCGGCGTGGTATACTATCAGATTGAAGTAATCAATCCAAACGGTTGCGACCCTACCAAATACAATGATTACGGTGTCACAAGGTCAAATATTTCCAATAATGGAGCATCTGGTTTACATATTTTCGGCACAGACGAAGTCATTATTTTTCCCAATCCAACATCTGGTGTAGCCACGCTGGAAGTAACATCTGGTATACTGGGCAAACAGTACTTTATTGTGGACGCCTTCGGCAGAACGTTGCATTCCTCCTTCGTTGAATCTACCAATCAAATATTGGATTTGACCTCTTTATCTAAGGGTACTTACTTTCTTAAAATTGAAGGGAATGCTTCGCCTCGAAAAGTTATTATCCAATAAATAGACCATCATTCATGTGGTATTTGGTTGATTGAATCTTCCCTGTCGATTTTTCTACGAGCAAAGATGCTAAAAATACTTTCCAAAAGAAATGTTAGTGTTTACCGGCTTGACGCATAAGCCCTTCTGTATTCAATAGTTTAATTTTTCTTGTTTGCACTGAAATATATCCTTCTTCCTTGAAGTCCTTCAACAGCCGAATCAACGTTTCCGTAGCGGTTCCAACAAAATTTGCCATATCTTCTCGTGACAAATTGATTGGCTCTGAGCCATAGACGTCTTGTAACAACAATAAAGAGAATGCCAGCCTTTCTCTCACTGATTTCTGTGCCATATTGGTAATAAAAACAGCCCTATCGCCTAACTCCTTAGATAGTTCCTTTATGATCCCGCTTCTCAACGTAGGATTTGTATCCATCATTGTGAGAAAATCTTCTTTCCCGATGAAACAAATGTTGGACTCCTCCAACGCAGTTGCACTGACCCGATAAGAGTCACCACTCAACATGGCCCGAAATCCTATTATCTCTCCTTCTTTAGCGATGTGAATAATCTGTTCTTTACCCTCTTCACCTCTTGTGAAAACCTTTACTTTACCTTGATTCAAACAATATACTCCCCGAGGAAAACTCCCTTCAATGAATAAAGGTTGCTGTTTCTTGTAAAAAGAACAAACCTTCACCTCATCAACGTGGGTAACTTCGTGCTGACAAAAACCTCCAAATAAAGAACTCCTTCGAGCACCACAAGTTTCGCAAGAAACATATTTGTATGATTTTTCCAACATGTGTGTAATAATAGAAAAACAAAGGTAAAGAATTGAAAGTTAAAAGTAACGCGTAACATCCAAGCAGCAGTAAAATCAAGGTGTTGTCAACATGATTCACCCTCCGAAAAACAAAAAGCACCACAAAAAGAAAAAACTTCCCAATCTAAATGAACCAAATTCCATGTGGCATGTATTGCACCAAAATTATTTTGCCATGAAACGTCTGATTTATTTCTTCGCGCCGACACTTTTTTTGTGTCAATCCCTTTTTTCGCAATATGCTGTGCAGCCAAATGCCCGTAAAGTTCAAGTCGCTATTTTATTTGACACTTCCAATAGCATGGACGGGTTAATTGACCAGGCGAAATCAAGAATTTGGAGCATTGTGAACGAAATGAGTAACTTGCGTTATCAGGGCCAAATGCCCACCATAGAAATTGCCCTTTACGATTATGGCAATTCAACCCTCACTGCTGAATCCGGATACATCCGCCAGCAAGTAGCACTCACCAATGACCTTGACGTTATCTCTCAAAAATTATTTGCACTCACCACAAATGGTGGGGATGAATACTGTGGTGCGGTGATTCAAAAATCATTACAAGAATTAAACTGGTCGGTCAATCCGAACGACCTTAAAATGATTTACATTGCTGGAAATGAACCCTTCAACCAAGGAAGTGTGCCTTTCCGTGAGGTTTGCACGACCGCATCCACACGTGATATTTTCATTAACACCATTTATTGCGGCGACCGAGATCAAGGTATTCGCGAATTCTGGCAGGATTGTGCTGCACTTGCCAAAGGCGATTATTTCAACATCAATTCCGATGCACAAGTTCGACAGATTGCAACACCTTACGATGGTGACATCGGTATTTACAACGATTCATTGAACCGCACGTATTTTGGATATGGCGCTATGGGTCAAGTAAAAAAATCACTTCAACAAGAACAAGATTTCAATGCTTCCAATCAAGCGCCAAGTGTTGCGGCAGAACGTGCTATTGTTAAATCCAAGGGCACTTATTCCAATTCAGGCTGGGATCTTGTTGACGCTGTTGACAAAGACGGTAAAGACATCCAAGTAATGGAAGAAGCAGAATTACCGGAAGAATTCAAGGGTAAAACAGCAGAGCAACGAGTAGAAATGTTGGACAGTATTCGTGCTGATCGTGCCCGTTATCAAGCCAAAATCGGCGAATTAGCCAATAAACGGCAGGCATTCATCGAGGAGGAATTGAAAAAAGAAACCACTGGTAAGGTAGATGATTTTGGCACCTCGGTAAACAACAGCATGCTGAAAAGAGCGAAAGAAATCGGTTTTGAAACACAAGTTCCTTGAGTCGTTTAAATCATTTAAATCAATATTCTTTTCAAAATAGGTCATTGTAAATGCTTCCATTTTACTGGAATTTTACCCTAAACGTAAAACCTCATTATCATGAAAGCATCCACCTCCCCTTTCGAGCAACACGAAGAAAACACAGATTGGTTGAGCCGTCTCCATTTTTACCGGGATGAAATCGCTATTTTCAAAAGCCGCTTAGAAGAAATCTCCCGCAAAAACACCGGAAAAGAAGTCCTGACTCAATTGGAGCATTTTCAAAACCAGATGCAAGTGCAACTTGAAAACATTGACCACATTAGACACGCTGTTCAGATGAATGAACATGCCATTGCCGAGGAAGTCCGGTTAAATCCGATGATTGTAGAGCAACGCAAAATGGAATACCACGATCACGAAGCCGATTTGGTTCTGACCTTTGAAAAAACGTTTGAAGCCCTTCGAAAAGAGATGAATCGCTTTTTATCTCAATGGATGTAAAAGAAAGAGTTTTTCTGCAGTGCACGTTTTTTAAAGGTACCGCATAAGGAACAAGCGCTTATAATCCACCATTTGGGAACAATTTCTATCTTTGCAGGAAAGAAATTCTATGCGCGTTTACCTTGACAATGCTGCCACAACACCTATCGCGCCTGAGGTGGTGGAAGCTATGATTCCAGTGTTGAAAGAAGGATTCGGGAATCCCTCTTCCACACATCATTACGGAAGAAGTATTAAAGCCCTTGTGGAAACCTCGCGCAGATCTATTGCCAAGCATTTATCTTGCAAACCCTCTGAGGTAATATTTACTTCCGGTGGAACCGAAGCAGACAATATGGCCATCCTAACATCGGTGCATCATTTGGGAGTGAGGCATATCATCACGTCCAAAATCGAACACCATGCCGTTGGTCACACTGTAGAAGCCATACAAGACAAAACTGGGATTACCTTAAGTTATGTAAACCTGAGTGCGACAGGGCAGATTGACATGGATCATTTGGAAGAGCTTTTGGGTTCCACCAATGACCCAACGCTTGTTTCTCTGATGCATGCAAACAATGAGATTGCTACATTGATTTCGTTGACAGATGTTGGGAATCTGTGCCGCAAATACGGTGCTTATTTTCATTCTGACACGGTTCAAACCATGGGGCATTACCGCTTTGATTTAAGTCAACTGCCTGTTGACTTTATCACCTGTGCTGCGCATAAATTCCACGGCCCAAAAGGCATTGGTTTTTTGTATGTACACAACCGAATCAAACCGAGTGTGGTCATACACGGAGGTTCTCAAGAAAGGGGACTGCGCGGAGGAACGGAGAATGTCTACGGTATAGTGGGATTAGCTAAAGCAATGGATTTGGCTTATGAACATTTGGAGGATCATCAAGTGCATGTCCAAGGGCTAAAGAGCTACCTCATCGAACAACTGAGCACCGCTTTTGACGACTTACGTTTTCATGGCGAAATTCATCCTGAATCCTCTCTTTATACCGTTTTGAATGTATGCTTCCCACGAACGGCGAAGTCAGACATGCTGCTCTTTACCCTTGACTTAAAAGGTGTTGCGGTAAGCGGTGGTTCGGCCTGTACCTCAGGAGCAAACAAAGGTTCACACGTTCTCGAGGGAATTGGTGCAGATATGATGCGTCCCAACGTGCGATTTTCGTTCTCACGCTACACCACCAAAGCAGAAGTTGATTTTGCCTTAAAACAGGTCATTTCCGCATTTACCACCACGTTGGTCTAACACCAATTGACAAACCAAGAGACGCACATATTGATTTTAAGTTCCTGGTATCCATCGGAAGAACAACCATTTTTAGGAAATTTCGTTCGGCAGCAGGCCATGTTTCTATCCTCACGCTTTAAAGTCACTGTTGTACACACCTGCCCATCCATTACCTGCCGGACTTTTGATATAAAGCAAACGGAAGAGGGTAATCTTTCTGAAATAAGGGTAACATATCCCTTAAAGAGGTTTGCATGGCAACGATTTAAAGCGAAAACGAAAGCCTACCAGTTGGGATTCACATCCGTTCAATCCAAGGTAGACTTCATCCATGCACATGTGTTACTACCGAATTTGCCTTTTTATTCTGCAGCTAAAAAACACTTCTGCTGTCCCCTAGTTGTAACCGAACACTCCTCAGCCTTCCGAGGAGGACAAAAACTACTTTCACGGACACAGCGTGCGATTCTAAAAAAGTATGTAAGCCAAATCAACCACCTTTTTGCCGTTTCTGAATTTCAGCGAAAAGACTTAGTTAACATATCAGGTAACGCACCTTTGACGGTATTAAACAACCCTGTTGACCTCCATTTCTTTGTTCCATCGGATACTAAACCAGAAGGCGATTTTCGTTTTATTCATATTTCTACGTTAGATGAACACACAAAAAATCCTTACGGAATACTCCATGCCATCGCCCTTCTGAAAAGGAATAGTCAACAACGGTTTATATTCACGATACTCTCGGATGAACCAAAGGAAAAGTGGGAAGCTTACAGTGAGGCATTGGGCATTTCGGATTGTGTGCAATTTGAAGGACCATGTCATCCCCAAGAAGTTGTGCATCTACTGCATAAAAGCCATGCACTTGTTCATTTTTCGAATTACGAAAGTTTTTCCTTGGTGTTGGCTGAAGCTTGGGCATGTGGTATTCCGGTCATATCCACCCCTGTTGGAATTGCGGACGGAATGAACAAAAAACTAGGTACTCTTGTGCCAATTGGAGATGAAGATGCATTGGCAGAGGCCATGACTCATATGATTGAAAACCACACCTTATTTGATTCTGAATGGATTCATGCCTATGCTAGTCGTTTTTCGGTTGAGGCCTATGCAGCCGAAATAAGTAAGGTGCTCTGTGGCATCATTTGTTAAAAGCATTTGTCAGCCATTCATGCTGTATAAAACTAGGTGCGTTTCAACCAACCGATTGAGTAATTCAATAAAAGTATAACGGCGTGTTCGTAATAAAATCTTTATAAAGTCATTTTAAGCAGGGGACATTGAATTCCCCCAAAAAAAGGAACAATAAAGACAACTACGCATTCTTATCCATCTTTAGAAAAATAAATTTTATAAAATCTTTACCAACTGATGTTTTCAATTACTTTTGCTTGCTAAGATTTATTGAAATGGCACTAAACACCAACAAGGCATCACTCGCGGGCGTATTGATAACGGTAGGAATTGTATTCGGGGATATTGGAACCTCTCCTTTGTATGTCTTTCAAGCTATTACCAACGGTGGGAAGAACATTTCCGAGGAATGGATTATGGGGGGATTATCCTGCGTCATTTGGACATTGATCTTACTGGCCACGATAAAGTACATTTACTTCGCCTTGAATGCCGATAACAAAGGTGAGGGTGGTATATTTGCCCTTTATGCGCTTTTGAAAACCAAGCGGATTCGCTGGGTCATTATTCCCGCATTAATTGGTTGTGCAACGCTTTTGGCAGATGGTTTTATCACACCAGCCATTTCGATTTCGTCAGCGGTGGAGGGCATTAACAACATTAATCCAGATTTCCCAGTAATTCCCGTCGTTGTGGGAATCATTATTGCGTTATTTACGATTCAGCAATTCGGAACCTCTGCTATTGGCAAGGCTTTCGGTCCGATCATGCTTCTTTGGTTTGGCTTTCTCGGATACCTTGGCTTGATCAATATTGTAAAAAACCCTTCGGTTTTGGCCGCATTCAATCCCTATTATGCCTACAACCTTGTGGTGAATGTCGATGGTGGATTCTGGGTATTAGGTGCTGTTTTTCTATGTACCACTGGTGCAGAAGCATTGTATTCGGATTTGGGACATTGTGGGAAACATAACATCCGAATCAGCTGGGGATTGATAAGTGTTTTATTGTTAATCAATTACTTAGGTCAATCTGCTCTTTGCTTGTCTGATGGTTTTCATTTGGAGCCCAAGCAAACCATTTTTTATGCGATGGTACCGAAAGACATATTACCTCTTGCTATCGGAATTGCAACTGCCGCAACCATTATAGCCTCACAAGCCTTGATAACAGGTGTATTTACATTAATGAATGAGGCGATCAAATTGAACCTTTGGACCAACTTACGAGTGAAATACCCTACCGACCACAAAGGCCAGATTTATATTCCTTTCGTTAATTGGGTACTCATGTTCGGTTGTTTGTTGGTTATCGCTATTTTCCAAAAGAGTTCGGCCATGGAGGCCACCTACGGCTTGGCGATCACCATCGATATGGTAATGACTTCTATACTATTGGGATATTTACTCATACTAAAGTATCCGAAAATTAAAGGTGTATACTACGCCATTTTTGCCGTATTTCTGCTCATAGAAGGTGTCTTTCTGCTATCGAATCTAGGAAAAATATTCCATGGTGGCTGGTTTACATTGATCTTGGCGTCATCGTTTTTTGCCTTATTGTTTTTGTACTACAAAGCACGTTTATTAAGACGAAACATTACGCAATACGTCTCGATGAAGAAAGTCATTCCCTTGCTAAAGGCGGTCCGTGAAGATCCTACAATTACATTTGAGTCGAGTAACCTGGTGTACCCAACACGCACAAACAACAGACACAAGCTGGATTCCACTGTATTCTATTCGTTGTTCAAAAAACGTCCTCGCAAAGCCGGTATTGTTTGGTTTTTACATATTGATATTTTAGGTGAGCCATGGGGAGTTCATTATTCTGTAAATGAAGTTATTGACAAGGCTTGTTACTATGTAAACCTACAACTTGGTTTTAAGGAGGAACACCGTATTGAATATATGATGCGCAAGATTGAACAAAATATGATCAACCGAGGTGAAATTTCGGGTGAAAGTGTTTTTGAATCGGTCCGAGGGCAATTCCAAGAAAGCGACTTTAAGTTCATCGTTTTGAACTCCCGTATATCGACCGATAATCAATTAACACCCTTTCAGACGATTTGTGTGAAGGCGTATCGCTTTATTAAAGCAACCGGACTTCAACCTGCTGAAGATTTTGGATTGGACAAAACCAACGTATTGGTAGAATACATTCCTATCAGCGTCACAAAGCAATTTGACTTAGAAATGATTGAGGATTTTGAAGACTACACGCCGGGGCATAAGCGTAAACACCAATCGCCTGACGATCCTACTGTGATTCCTTCGCTGTGAGAATAGGTAAGAAAGCTAATCCATCCCGCCAGATTGACAGCATAGGGGAAGTTTTTTAATCGCCTCGGGATCGGCTTTTACCTCATCTGCATCGTAACCGATGGAGGAAATGACTTTTTTAAGTGCTTCCGTATTGGTCATTTTAGGCTTGAACCGAATGGTTACCTTCTTGGTAGTCATATCCAGCTCCGCAAACTTAACCCCTTTGGTATAGTTCAATCCCCCTTCAATACGTGATTTGCAATCACCGCACTGGGCCGAGGTTTGAACGGTAACAGTCTGCACTTTCGCTGGTTTGGCGGTTTGACCGTAATTATACCCGGAAGAAAGAAAAATAAAAAAACAAAGGAATACCGATCTCATAAGAATTAATTTATTCAAAAATACGAATAATAGGTCTCCGCTACATTAGTAATAAAACACCTAGCTATGGGAGCAAGCGTTGGTGACTTTTTTGTTCATGTTTTCCATCGGTAGGAAATCAAGCTGAATTACGAATTGCGCACCAATAGATTCCGGCGAATTTCTTCAAATATGAAAAAACGGAACAAATGAATACCTTTAACCTAGGAACAACAAACATGAAAAACCAATGGTGAACCTTTAACGCATTAGAGAGTCAATTGAAATTAACACGGAAGATGAACTGCTTGAATTCATGGCAAAGAGAACATGTAGCGAAATTTCAATCGTTTCTAAAAAATTCATTAGGAAAGAGACAAAAGAGTCGACAGAATTACTCAGAAAATACACTTACCGAAAATGACTAATCACAACACCCACAAAAAATCATCTTTCCGCCTAAACATACTTTGTACTTTAACCATTCTTGGTAGCTTATTTTTCCTTTTTAAGGGTTTTATCGGTTATGCCGTGTTAAGTGTTTCAAATGACGATAGAAGTACCGAAGGAATTATTTTTGTCAATGTCACCTATTTATTGGAATTACTAAGTTGTATTGGCACACTGGCCGGTGCTATTATCATGCTGAATGGCAGAAAAGTAGGTTTAACAATCTATATAATTTCCACTATCCTTTTTATCGTTTTAACCACCTTCTTTGCCTTTTTTTGTTTCCTTACGCTGGTTGGAATTCCGATCGGGTTGCTTCAATTTATTTATTTGGTGCCCTGTGTATTATTTCTAATTCTTTATAAGAATCAAGAAAAACACCTGTCCTGAATCGATTGATTGTGACACATCCTGTCAATATTAGCCGTTCGAATCGAACGGTTTAACCTCAAGAAAATCGGCACTCTCCTAAATATTGCTCTGTTGTCAAGTTCGAATTGAGTAAAAACCCTTTCTTATTGCTGTTCGACAAACTTAATTTAGCACCTCTTGAAGGTTCAAAAATGATTTTTTTCGCGAATTCGATAAGGATTTCTGCCAAATACCATGTAAAATAGCTCGTTCGTTGCTAGTTACATTCCTCCATTAGGCATCGCGGCAGGCTGAGGTTTCACAAACGCTCCTTCTTTCGCATAATCAATAAGTTCAATGAAAAAGCAAAGAGATTCCCTTCCGCCCTCTTCTCCGTATGCAAGGTTCCATGGGATAAATACGCGGTAAGTTCCGCCCTTTTTCATTTTGGGGATGATGTACGACCAGCCTGGAATTACACCGCCATTTAACTTTAATGCGACAGGTTCATTTTTACCTGTTTGCTTCTTCATTTGATACGAGCTTTGAATGGTATCTCCAAGAGCAGAAGTCAAGATATATTCGACTTTCACATCGTCGGTTGGTGCAGGTTGACCTCCCTTTCCTTCTTTAATCACTTGCATGTAAATGCCGTTACTGAACTTCTGTACCCCTTTGATTTTAGCCGCTTGTCCAAACATCTTCTGCCCGGACTTCTGGTTGAGGGATTTAATGAAATTTAATAGAATGGTTTGTTTTTCTTTTTCCGGGATTAGGTTATCTGTCTTTTTCAAGCCATCTCGAAAACCAGCGACTGCAATCTTTAGGTCCACGTCTTTGAGTCCGTCACGTTTTTTGAGGTCAATGTAAAACTGGTATCCACTTATTTTACCCAAGCAAAGGGATCCAGACTTGATGAATTTTTGGTCGAAATCTTGAGCGTTTTGGCCAAAAAGCTTTCGCAATTCGGCATCGCACTCAGCGGGGTCATTGCCATTCAGGTTCATCTCAAAGCCTTTGACCATTTCCTCCACATCTAACTGCTTAACATTTGGGTCTTGAGAACTGTTAATGGTCAATGCGGACATGGATCCGAGCACGTAAGAAAGCTTATCTTTATCGGTTTTAAGCTCCACTTTTTCATCCTTATTTTCGGAATTGTTGGAACCGCATGCGGCGATAAAAAATAAAGCTGCAATAAATGGAAAAATATTTTTCATGGATTAAAGAATTTCTATAAGTTCAACATCAAAAAGCAAGGCGCTAAAAGGCTGTATGGCGCCTCCGGGATGAGGATTTGCACCATAGGCCAGTTCTTGCGGAATGTACAAGCGGTATTTAGCACCTACGGGCATCAATTGCAGGGCCTCGGTCCAACCTGGAATCACCTGATGAACTCCAAAGGAAGCTGGGTTGCCACGTTTGTAAGAACTGTCAAATACGGTCCCGTCGATCAAAGTTCCTTCATAATGCACCTTAACAGTGTCGTTTTTACCAGGTGTTTTACCATTCCCTTCGGTCAAGACTTCATATTGAAGACCGGTAGACGTTGTTTTGACCTCGGTTCGTTTTTTATTTTCTTCAAGGAACGCTTCCCCCAAGGCTTTGTTTTGCCCGTGAGCGGCTTCTTGTTGTTGCATCATGTAGGCAGATATAATGTCATCGGCCTGGTCTGGTGAAAATTTAAGCTCTTTCCCTTCAAACGCCTCTTGAATGGCTTGAAGTAATGCCTCAGGAGCAATTTCTTTGAATCCTTGTTTACGCAAACTTCCAGCAATACTCATTCCTAGGCAGTAGCTTAACTCGTTGATATTCGTCATGTGTAAGTAACTAGTTGTAACATTTGGAGTAAGTGGGACCTGAGCACTATTTGGCCATTACGCCAAGTACTTCGGCCATTTTACTTCCAATATCGGCTGGAGAATCGACCACATGGATTCCACATTCCCTCATAATCCGTTTTTTTGCCTCCGCGGTATCGTCTGCTCCACCAACAATGGCACCTGCATGGCCCATCGTACGTCCTTTCGGTGCTGTTTCCCCGGCAATAAAACCAACCACAGGTTTCGTTCCGTTTTCTTTTATCCAACGGGCGGCATTCGCTTCTAGGTTCCCACCAATTTCACCAATCATGACGATACCTTCCGTTTCAGGATCATTCATTAAAAGTGCGATGGCTTCTTGCGTTGTAGTACCTATGATTGGATCTCCTCCTATACCAATGGCAGTGGTTATCCCCATTCCGGCTTTTACCACTTGATCCGCAGCCTCATAGGTAAGGGTTCCAGACTTGGAGACGATTCCAATTTTTCCTTTTTTAAATACAAAACCTGGCATGATGCCCACTTTTGCTTCGTCGGCTGTAATTATTCCAGGGCAATTTGGACCAATCAGTCGGCAATTGTGTTTGCGGATATATTCCCTAGCTACCACCATGTCTTTGATCGGAATACCTTCTGTGATACAGACGATTACGCCAATACCTGCCTCAGCAGCTTCCATGATTGCATCTGCGGCAAAGGCAGGTGGAACAAAAATGATGGAAACGTCAGCACCGGTAGTTGAAACGGCCTCGGAAACGGTATTAAAAACGGGTTTTCCAAGGTGTGATGTCCCTCCTTTTCCGGGAGTAACCCCACCTACCACATCTGTTCCATAAGCCATCATTTGCTCTGCATGGAAAGTTCCTTCGCTTCCGGTAAATCCTTGTACCAGAACTTTTGAATTACGATTAACAAGTACGCTCATGAAATGTTAAGGAATTAATTTTTAGGTGGACAAAAATAGCGGTTTGAGTTGGTTAAACCAACATTCGGACAATTATTTTACCCCGTGTATGTGCATATCAAAAACCAAAACTGAATGCTGGGGAATATCTGTTAATTTATGCTCTCCATAGCACAGCTGGGGTGGTGCCACAAAATACACATGCGCACCGGGCTTCAATTCCAACATCACCTCTTTCCATGCCCCGATCAATTTACGTAAAGGGAACGACAAGGTGTCTTTTTGATTGTCCACCATTTTCCCGTTTAACAACCACGCTTTATAGGTAAACGCGACAGAATCTGTGTAGCGAATCCATTCTCCTGAACCGGTGTCTTTAATGACATAATACAAGCCCGATTCCGTCCTCATATAATCAGAAATGCCTTTTTTACCCAAGTATTGTTGAATCTTCGCATCAAATCCTTTTTTATCTCGATCGGAATAGGTTTGACATGCATTCAATCCCAAAAGAAGAATCAGCCAGACAAACCACCACCCTTTCATTATACGTTTCATTGATTTCATTGCCTACCCATTCCACGTTAATTCCGCCAAAAAGTGCTCATCTTGTTCAGCCACTTTTCGTACAGTAAAGCCGACTTCTGAACCCACTTTGAACAGGGTGTCGAAATCGACATATAGCCAATCAAACCAATCCCCTGATTCTTTTTTGTAAGTCATTCTGAACCGAAAGTTTCCGTGGTATTCGTTATTCAGATCAATCCACACTGCGCCATCGTCGTCTTCATACAGGTAGCTCACATCAGAGGAATCGCACAGAAGTCTTCCTTTTGGAGAAAGCAAGGTAGATGCGTGCGTGAGGGTTTTTCCCAACTCAGCGAGTGAACCAGCGATACCTATGCCGTTCATTAGCATTAACATCGTATCGTACTTTTCATTTCGAAGGGTATAAAAGTCTTGAACACGTGCTTTAATTCCCACCTCATTCAAGTACTTGACCGCTCCTTGAGAAAGATCAATCGCCAGTACGTCAAACCCAGCATCGTTAAGCCATTTACTGTGTGCACCTGCAGCAGCACCTACATCCAAAATCTTTCCACTGCATTTGCTCAATGCTATCTGTTCCAATTCAGGCATGTCATCGAAACTGCGAAACAGGACTTCAACGGGGATGATGTCGTCATCACACAAATCTGATTCCACCACAATATCTGCGGGCTTCGGCCTTTTGGCATAATCCAATATCGCTTGACCAATGGGGTCTCCGTAGGTTTTCTCAGCCATTAATAATCGTATTCTTCATTAAATCCTGAAAAATCTTCGTCATCAATTCCGTCTTCATACTCTTCAAACCCCAACTCATCACCCGAATCCTCCTCTTCTCCGGAAAACAACATTTCCTGTTCATTGATTGAGCGTGAATCTTCGGGAGGTGCGGCACCAACAGAAAGCAGCAATTGTGGTTTTCCTTCTGTTTCTTTCTCGTAACCGATTAATTCAATCAGAAAAATCCACATGCGCATGAAGTCATATACCAAAATAAATTTTTGATCGGGCTCGATGAGGAAATCCTTGATACGGGACTCTTTCATTACAGTGGGTTCATCCGGTTCTGGCTCATCGCCATATGACATATCCATCAAACTGATTTCATGACCTTTATCCCAATGGTCGTTAGACACATAGAAACTAGCCATTTCGTTACCGGTAAATTGAAAAGCGGACATGATGGCTGAGAAGAAAGTCTCGAAGTCATCGGTATCGTTGATCAAGACATCTCTGAAGACTTCCTCTTGGTTCTCCGAGTCGAGTAAAATTCTGAATTTAAGTCCGGGCATTTAAGATTGACAAGTTGGTAATAACAACGCAAAATTAATAGGAAATGTTCATATTTCAGGCATTTGGAAGGGTTAAACCAATGGAATGAGCAATATTCAACATCAATTCCCTCGCAGCTTCCACCTCATTTGGTATTTTACCGTCAAGTATCGCTTCTTTAATACCGGCTTTAATAACGCCAATTTCAGCGCATGGCGCTAAATTGAACACACGCATAATTTCCTCACCACTAACAGGTGGTTGAAAATTCCGAATGCGGTCTTTTTCTTCGACTGCACGAAGCTTTTGAGTTACCAATTCGAAGTTCTTTTTAAACTTGCGCACCTTAAACTCATTTTTTGATGTGATATCTGCGTTACAGAGCAACATAAGGTCGTCAATGTCGTCTCCTGCCTCACTTAACAACCTTCGAATGGCCGAATCCGTTACAGAGCCTTTTACCAATGCAATTGGGCGCAAGTGCAAACGAACCAATTTCTGCACATATTTCATTTTTTGGTCTAATGGCAAGCGCAAGCGTTTGAAGATTTTTGGAACCATTCGGGCACCCATTTCTTCATGGCTATGGAATGTCCAACCCGCAAGAGGATCGAATTTCTTTGTCGCAGGTTTCGCAATGTCATGTAAAACGGCAGCCCAACGTAACCAAAGGTTATCCGAAGTTTTGGCTAAATTATCCAGCACTTCGAGCGTATGGTAAAAGTTGTCTTTGTGCGATTTCCCTTTGATTTGCTCCACCCCATGGAGCTGGACCATCTCAGGAAAAAACAGCGGCAATAACCCGGTTTGAAACAACAAATTAAATCCCCTTGATGGTTCCGGTGCGAGCATCATTTTATTGACCTCTTCAGTAATCCTTTCTTGAGAAATAATGGACAAACGGTGTGACTGATCAAAAATGGCCTGCAAGCTTTTCGACTCAATCTTAAAATCGAGTTGGGTAGCAAAACGAATGGCGCGCATCATGCGAAGGGGGTCGTCGCTATACGTGGTTGCTGGGTCCAGTGGGGTCCTGATGATTCCTTTCTGAAGGTCTTCGATGCCCTTGAAAGGATCCAATAAGTCACCAAACGACTCAGCATTCAAGCTAATAGCCAATGCATTTATGGTGAAGTCGCGGCGGTCTTGGTCGTCTTTTAAGGTCCCTGTTGAAACCTCTGGTTTTCGGGAATCCTCCTGATAAGACTCTTTCCGAGCGCCTACAAACTCCACATCAAGGTCTTTGTACCGAAAATGCGCCGTTCCAAAATGCTTAAAAATGGAAACTTTCTTTACCCTGAGTGTTTCTGCTACCTTTCGTGCGACATCAGGCCCATTACCTACTACCACAATATCAATGTCTTTGCAGGGTCTTTCGAGCAAAAGATCTCTCACATAGCCTCCAATCACATAGACCTCTGCACCAAGTTCCTTCCCTACTTGAGAAGTGACTTTGAAAACTGGGTGTTTAAGCTTGTTTTTAAAATCCATAGCCGACGGTAAAGATAGGCAGAAAAATGGCTTTTTATGGAATTCCAGGGTCACAACTGCGTGCATTATTAGGCTTAAATGAAGGATATTCCCTACCTTTGTTCAGTGAGGATTGATATTCTAACCGTGCTCCCTTCCCTTTTGGAAAGCCCGTTTTCCGCTTCCATCTTACATCGTGCTCAAGAAAAGGGCTTGGTACAAATTCATGTACATAACATCCGCGATTACTCTACACAAAAGCACAAAAACGTGGATGACTATCAATATGGTGGTGGGGCTGGAATGGTTATGAGTATCGAACCCATTGCCACCCTAATTGACGCACTTTGTGCCAAAAGGAAATACGACGAAATCATCTACATGACACCAGATGGAGAGCTACTTGAGCAGGCGGCTTGCAATCAGTTGTCTTTAAAAAAGAACATTATTATCCTTTGCGGACATTACAAAGGTGTGGATGAGCGGATTCGTGAGCACTTTATAACCATGGAAATATCCATCGGATCTTATGTGTTATCAGGTGGTGAACTTGCTGCAGCGGTTTTAACTGATGCCATTGTTCGATTAATACCGGGTGTTTTGAACGATGAGACTTCTGCCCTTTCTGATAGTTTTCAAGATCAGTTGCTCTCCCCTCCCGTTTATACCCGCCCACCCGCATTTCGAGGTTGGGAAGTACCTGAGGTCTTGCTCAGCGGTGATTTCAAAAAAATCGAGGTTTGGAGGGAGGAAAAAGCATTGGAACGAACAAAACAGCGACGACCAGATTTGTTGGAATAAGCCAAACTATCAAAACACAAACGAAATGTGGAACCTAACCCTCGAATTCAAGCGCTTGTTGGCATTGGCAATTGCTTTATCTTGTTTTTCATTTGTTCATTACGGGCAATGGATTACAAATACAACCCCCACCTATCCAGAACTCATAAATCATTTGAAAGCACTTGACATTCAACACGATGAAATCCAACTATTTAACATGGGGAAATCGGATTATGGCTTGCCCATTTACCTGTGTATTCTCAACGGAGAAAAGGATTCCGTTTCGACATTCTTCAAAGCCAGAGAAAACACCACTATTCTTATCAATAATGCCATACATGCAGGCGAGCCGGATGGTGTGAATGCTTGCCTTCAGTGGATCGAAGACTGGATTAAACAAGGAAAACCAACAAAGAACATACCTGTAGTTGCCATCATTCCGGGATACAATGTTGGAGGCATGATGAATCGAAATTCCAATAGCCGTACCAATCAAAACGGTCCAGAGGAGTATGGTTTTCGTGGGAATGCCCAAAACCTCGATTTGAATAGGGATTTCATCAAAATGGATTCGAAAAACGCCTTTGTATTTGCCCATATTTTTCATGCGCTGAACCCGGATGTTTTTGTAGATACACACGTCTCCAATGGGGCCGATTATCAGTATACGCTCACCTATATTGCCAACCTCCGCGAACGACTTACTCCTCAAATGGAAGAATTGACTTACGAAAAATGCATTCCTTATTTGGAGAAATCATTGAAGAAAAAGCAGTGGGACTTGTTTCCGTATGTGGAATTGAAAGGCGAAAATCCGGACTCAGGAATCTATACGTTCAATGATCTTCCGCGCTATGCCATGGGGTATACGGGGCTTTTCCACTCTTTGAGTTTTACAGTGGAAACGCACATGCTCAAACCCTTTCCTGAGCGTGTTAGATCTACTTATGACTTTATAGATGAACTGATACGCTTCACAAAAGAAAACCAGAAAGAAATAGAAGCTGCTCGGCAAAAATCGGTAGAATACGTGTTAAACCAAACGGACTTTTCATATGAGTATCGGTTGTCTGACAAAAAGGATTCCATCTGGTTTAAAGGGTATGAACACAGTTATCCTACAAGTCCTATTTCCGGTTTACCACAACTGAAATACCATCCGGATCAATTGAATAACCACTGGATTCCGCATTTCAAAACCTATGAGGCCCGAAAAACCATAAAAATTCCTGCATTCTTCTACGTTGGCGGACAGTGCCGCAGCGTTATAGAGCGGTTGAAAGCGAACGGAATCGCTATGAGTGTTATTGCCAGAGATACTACGTTTGTGGCCACTGAACAACAGATTTCGTCCTTTGAAAGCAACGCAAAGCCTTATGAAGGGCATTTTTACCACAAAAAGGCTGAATTGACCTATAAAAACAATTCTGTTTTCCTTAAACCGGACGACGTCATCATCGACACAAAGCAACCCGGCAGAATGTTCCTTATGTCGGTCCTCATTGCAGATGCGGAGGACAGTTATTTTAGATGGAACGCCTTTGACAGCTATTTGCAGCAGAAAGAATATTTTTCAGCGTACGTTTTTGAGGAAAAAGCCCGTGAAATTCTTGAACAAGACCAGGGATTGAAGGAGCGGCTAGACATCGAACGGGCGAAAGACGAACAATTTAAGCAATCGCACCAAAGGCAGTTGGAATTCATTTATAAGAACAGTCCATACTTTGAGCCGTCGTACAACCTCATTCCTGTTTACTTTCGATAACTAAACCAGCCAATTTCGGGAATTTCTTAAACTCCTTTTATTATCTTTACTCTGTGATGAAACATTTACTATCACTTTGCTAATTCGTTAATCTACTACATGATACTGAGCACTTTTCTCATTGTATTCTCATTATTACTCACCATCGCTGGCCTTTGGGTTTTCTTACATTACCTGTTTGTCAGCAAGCTTTTTTTCTCAAAAAAAGAAGGACTCTCTCCTGAAAAAGCATCCACTTTTGGCGATTTCATCAGCGGGTTAACAGGACCGATTTTTACCTTAGCTGGGTTTTTAATCATTTATGCGACCATCATTGATCAAAAAGATGTAAATCAAATTCAAAACTTTGAATCCGTCTTTTTTAAACTCCTTGAGTTTCA
Source organism: Crocinitomicaceae bacterium (assembly GCA_044372835.1). Taxonomy (GTDB): domain Bacteria; phylum Bacteroidota; class Bacteroidia; order Flavobacteriales_D; family Crocinitomicaceae; genus M0103. The sequence goes on from JBILRE010000005.1 coordinate 133,921, forward strand.
TCGCGAAAATTGCAGGCAATTGGTCATCAATAAAACTCCTAAAAATTGCGAGTCCAGAACAGGTTATGCGTCTTTTGTCAACCTGCACATGCAATATGAACGATCTTTTACGGTATTTGATACCAGCGCTATGACTAAAAACTACCCTTTCGAAAAGAAATTAGACCTCAGTTTCTCGCTCTTTTTTCTTGGATCTTCTGATTCGGTGATGTTGTGTGAATTCTTCGAAAAAAACTACCCGCGTATCAACGCCTCGAAATTGCACCAGCAAATCATGGCCATTGAACATTGTCCCGAGTTAAAGTCATACTTTGATGGAAACAAAGCGCGTTTAAACAGTTTCTTCAACCAATTTTTCGCAGCAATTGAACTAATTGATCATTCGGATTTTCTTTTGCAAGAACAAAAAGACACCTACATACGCATGATTACCGCTCAAAATGGGTATTATGAATCGAATATCATTCATTACTATATCCACTCGGGCATTTCAGATAAAGTGCAAAAAAAACTATACCGCAAATACAACATCCAACAGTGGACCAATGAAGGACTCTTTCCGTATTACAAAAAGCGAATAAATCAATAGCATCAATTGGGGTGTTTTCACCCTATCTTACCTAACTATTCTTATTTTTGGATTTTAAAATTGAAGGCATGAAAAAATTAGTACTTGGCATTATTCTGATTAGCTCTTTGTCTGTTTTTGCCCAAGACACCACGTGGGTTCAAACATATACGTTTGATACAATTGTTACCCGGAGGGCGAACTTTGTTTTCCCACAAGAGTTGAACGACAAACGGTTTGAGAAGGTATTGATGTATTACAAACTCAAATGCAGTCCCTTGACCACCTGGGATCAGTACAATTGCGGTGAATGGGATTACCTCACTTACACGCGCGTTTTCGACCATACTGGCAATTATGATTCCGTTCAAGTCAACGGCCCTATTTTCCGTGCCAACCATGCTGCACCTCAAAGCATTCAATACGACAACTATCCGTATACTTATTCCGATAGTTATGTGCGTCCTGAGCACAACCGTTCAGGTGCCGCAACCAATACCATGCTTGTTCAATCTGGATTACAACCGTTGGCGTTGCCATTTGACTTATCCTCCAACGGTGGTCGTTACCAATTATTGATCACAGCAACAGATTTGACAAGTGCAGGAATCGCAGCGGGCGACCTACAGTCGTTATCCCTGTATTTAAATTCGTTCACTGGAAACAGCGAATTAAAGTACCCGGTCATTTCCATCAAAGGAACTTCAGATGCTGCCTTGACTTCCTTTCACACTTCCGGATTTACCACCGTCTATGACGCATCCCATTGGTCAGGAGGAAGTCAAAACGCCTTACTGAGTGGACAAAACGAATTGTTGTTTTACCAACCTTTTGCTTGGAATGGAACGGATAATCTCATCGTAGAGTTTTACTTTGAAAACACGACCGCTCCAGCGAATACATTGTTATTTGATGCGGACGCGAACAATCAGAATGCACTCTCTTACAATAAAATGAATGGCTGCATCGCATTTGATGGAACCAATCACTCTTTGCTTGAACTTTCAGATCTTGACATGGGTAACGATGTCACCATCGCGTTTTGGGCAAAAGGAACTGGTTCTGCCGGAACAAACACATCCATCTTGGAGGCATACGATACCGTTGGAAACCGCATCATCAACATACATATGCCTTGGAGCGACAACAACATGTACTTTGATGCGGGCGAAGGGCCGGGTTATGATCGAATTTTCAAGGCGATGACTGCCAATGAAATCGACAACAACTGGAACCATTGGGCTTTTGTTAAAAAACAAGCCACAGGAGAGATGTTTATATACAAAAATGGGGTATTGTGGCATTCTGGAACAAATAAAAACCGACCTGTTGGATATGTACATCGCTTTGTATTGGGTGCAAACATGAATCAAGGTAACAATTGGAAAGGTAAGGTAGATGATTTTCAGGTTTTTGACGTTCCGTTAGATGCAGCGACCATCCAAGCTTGGATGTCTAAAAAACCCGATGCCTCACATCCGAATTGGAACGATTTATTGGTTCATTACGATTTTGACAACAAAACATGGGCAGAGGATATTTCGCAGAACGACTACTTGTTGATGCCATCTGAACAGGGTATGTTTGACTTTAGCGAATACCCCAATACCGATGTTCAAACCGCTGCAGGCCGTCCAAAATTAGGATTTGGCCAGGGAACAGTATCTGGTGCCATGCAAACAACTGAGGAGACCGAAGTGCGCTTGAAGGAACCAACCATTGTTTTTGAATATCAATCTGTGCCTCGTCACTTTGATATTTCAAATGCATTTGTGAGTGTTCTTAGCGGTGAACAAACAGTCTTTGATGTGAATGGCGGAATTGTAAGTTCCATTCCATTTACTGGGGCAAATACGCTAAATTCACAACAAATTACCTACTTCCAACAACCCTATGAAATTGTCAAGGATGTAGAAATTGCGCGATACATAACCCCTTATGGTATTCAATTCGATTTAGGTCCTCAAGGCTTTACTTGGATTTATGATGTAACCGATTACCAGCAATACTTGAGAGACACTGTCGACTTAGCTGCACATAATACGCAAGAATTGATTGACTTAAAATTTGCTTTTATTGAAGGTATTCCTCCTAGAGATGTCCACAAACGAGAGCCAATTTGGGCAGATTTCCGAAGCTATGGTTTTGCTGGAATGGCCAATGATACCGAGCTTACAGAAAAAGCGGTTATGTTATCGGATACCTCTGAAATGTTCAAGATTAAAACCCGATTGTCTGGTCATGGACAAGTTGGAAATGCCGCTTGTTGTGAATGGGTTCCAAACGATCATCAAATTCGTATTGAAGGTGTTCCGCGTTTCAATTGGAACATTTGGGAAGTAACCGATTGCGGGGACAACCCCAATACCGGACAAGGAGGCACCTGGCCTTATGCTCGTGAAGGGTGGTGTCCCGGAGATCAGGTAAAAGAATACGAATTCGACATCACGCCCTTCGTCACCCCAGGTGATACAGCACATATCGATTATGCCATTAACGAGGTTCCGGCAAACGACCCTGGTCAGGCAGGCGGAAACTATATTGTGGCCATGGATTTGATCTCATATGGCGCACCCAATTTCCAACACGATGCAGCTATTGTGGATATACTAAATCCTAATAATTACGAGTATTACCGTAAATGGAATCCAACCTGTAATAACCCGCGAGTTGTTCTTCAAAATACCGGTGAACAGCCATTGACAAATTGCATCATTCGTTGTTGGATCAGTTACGGCGACTGGCTGGAATACAACTGGACAGGAAACCTAGGATTCCTCGAAAAAGAAGTGGTGGAAATTCCTGTGCAAGATTTAGGATGGTGGAGAGATTACGATTCCACTGAAACCTTTACGGCACAAGTTTATGCTGTAGGAGGATTTCCGGACCTTGATGAATACGCCAATAATAATGCAAAAAGCACCAAATTTGAAGCTCCCGAAGCGATTTTTGGGCCATTCTTCGTGTGGATGATTACCAACAACAAAGCAAACGAAAACAGCTACCGGCTCGAGGATGCGGACGGAAATGTTGTTTTCGAGCGTACGCAACTTTCGAATAACACAACTTACAAAGACACTTTTGACTTAGCACCTGGCTGTTACAGCCTGATTCTAGAAGACTCTGATCATGATGGCACAGGATTCTGGTATTCCAGTCAGGTAGAAGGTGAAACTTCCGGGCAATTCCGCGTTCGAATGGTTGGAGGAAGTTATGTGGAAATTTTCCCAGGGGATTTCGGACGTTACCACCGTTATAACTTCTCTGTTGGCTTCGCTCTCGGTGAAGAGGAGAAGGAATTGAAACATCAGGTAGATGTTTTTCCTAATCCCACCAGTGGAATGGTCACTATTGAAGTAAGCGGACAAATCAAAGGTGAAGCAGACCTTTACATTTTCGACCTCATGGGCCGAATGGTTCACAGCGAATCCATGATTTGCACCAGTACCTTTGCGGAAGCACATCCTGACTTGTCGCATTTAATTCCCGGTCAATACATCATAAAAGTGGTAGGTCAAGATATGGTATATAGCAAACACCTCATGAAGAAATAACGCAAAGGGTCGGTGATAACCGGCCCTTTTTTGATTATCAGCGGAACGAATTTAGTGTCGACCCTATCGCACAATTCCGTAATTTTACCGATAGAATAATGATGAACTATGGCATTTGATATCGCAATTGTGGGTGGAGGAATTGTTGGAGCCGCTACCATGTACAAGCTACAAAAAAAATACCCCCACTTAAAACTTGTTTTGTTGGAGAAAATGAACGGTTTGGCCGATCATCAGACGGGGCACAACTCTGGTGTCATTCACTCGGGTCTTTATTACAAACCGGGTTCGTTGAAAGCGCGAAATTGCATCGACGGCAGAAAAGAATTGGTAGCCTTTGCCAAGGAACACAACATCGCACACGACGTTTGTGGGAAAGTAGTTGTGGCGACAGACCCTGCGGAACTGCCATTTATGGAAAAGATTTTTAAAACCGGTATTGAAAACGGCATAGAGGGTATTGAGATGCTTTCCGCAGAACAAGTCAAAGAAAAAGAACCTTTTGTTGAATGCATTGGAGGAATATGGGTACCTGTGACAGGCATCATTGATTTCAGAGGGGCTACGGACAAAATGGTAGAGCTTGCCTTAAAGATTAATCCTGAAAGTCAGTTGAAACTTGGGCATGAAGTAGTTAACATTGAAAAAGCCAATGGTTATTCCACACTTATAACCAATAAAGGGAATTTTCAAGCGAAACACCTGGTTTTTTGCGCAGGTCTACAAGCCGATCGCTTAGCGAAAAAAGACGGTGTTAAACTAAAAGAAAAAGTGGTTGGTTTCCGCGGCGACTACTACGAGCTCACCGACCAGGCAAAGCACAAAGTCAAAAACCTGATTTACCCCGTCCCTAATCCCGATTTTCCATTTCTTGGTGTTCATTTTACCCGAATGACAGATGGAGAAATCGAATGTGGTCCGAACGCCGTTTTTACGTTCAAACGAGAAGGCTATGGAAAAACAGATTTTTCGTTGCGCGATTCTTGGGATGCATTGACGTATGGAGGAACATGGAAACTTTTCTTTAAAAACATGTCCTTTGGTATCAACGAGTACCGACGTGCATTTTCTAAAAAATTATTTCTTAAAACCTTGCAGCGCATGGTTCCATCGCTAACGATGGATGACATCAAAACTGGACGTTCTGGTGTCCGAGCATTGTTACTTGCGCAAGATGGAGACACCCGTGACGATTTTCGGATTGAGTACCATGGCAATGCCATCCATGTGTTAAATGCCCCATCACCTGCTGCCACTGCTGCCCTTTCCATTGGGAATTATATTGTAATAGAAGCCGAAAAACATTTTGGCTTGAGTAACACAGCGCCAAGTGATTGAGCTTCCGGTCTCATTGTTGAAACTTCTTTTTTTTAGCTTGCTCCTATTGGGTTGTGAACGCCATACCAAGGAGCATTTGGTAATTAAAGAACAATCGGCGTTTCCAATTCCTGCCATATCTGGTGTTGAAAGGGATTCAAAAAATTGGCTTTTCATCGACGATATTCATGGCCGCATTTACCAAATCCAGCGAAACACCTTTTTCTTCACCGAGGAAAATCAACGCTTCCGTTTTCGTTTCAAAGAAAGCATTCCAAAAAGCGAAGATAAAATCGATTTAGAAGCCATGACCCTTTTTAAATGGAAAGGAAAAACAGGTTGTTTGGTTTTGCCATCGGGGACAAAATGGCCTAGTCGCAATCGGGGGTTGGTGTGTATGGATCTCGAAAAGAATACCTTCTTTCCATTCGATTGCGCTGCCTTTTACGAACAGTTAATGGATAAAGCGAAATTGGACATCGATGAACTTAACATCGAAGGTTTGGCTGTTAGCGAAAACCAATTATATCTTTTTAATCGCGGAAAAAACAAGCTGATTGAGTGTTCGGTTTCCTCTGTCATCGAAGCCGTGTCGAATGGGTTTAATAATCGACTAAAAATGAAAGTTTTCAGCATTGATCTTCCTGAATTGAATGGCGTTGAAGCAGGATTTTCCGGTGCAACCTTCGACGATAAATCGGGTGTGCTTTATTTTTCTGCATCGGTGGAAAAAAACCAATCACAGCACACTGACGGGGCTATTTCGGGAAGTTTCATTGGGAGGATAAACCCTAAACAATTAGTAAAACATATGACCCCAAGGTGTCTGCTCCTTGAAAAAAACAACAACCCTTTGCCCGTAAAAGTTGAATCACTTGTCGTACTCAAAGGCGGAAAATCACCTCGACTTTTTTTGGTTTCCGATGGAGATGGAAAGCCATCTCATTGCTTCGAGGTGGTATGGGCAATAAAATAACTCTGCAAGGTTGGTCAAACCTCTCCGTTTTGAGAAAGAAATATGGCTACGGGTTTTGTTTGTTCAAAATGTGCAAGGAAAATAATCAGAATAACCGTAATCGGAACGCTTACTACCATACCGATGATTCCCCATAAAGCACCCCAAAACGCTAGAGCAAAAAGGGCCACAAAAGGACTGATGTTTAATGAATTTCCCATCAGTTTTGGCTCTAGAAAATTACCAACAAACGCCTGAACACTGCCTAGAAAGACAAACAACAATGTCGCCGTTGCGACATCTCCAAACTGAATGAACGCATAGATTGTCGGAATAAAAACCGCTACAATTGCTCCAACCACAGGAAGAAAATTCATGATAAAAATCAAAAATGCCCAAAAAAATGGTGAATCTACTCCGAAGGCTAGCACAATAAAGAAACAAACCAAGCCAGAAATCGAACTAATGAGGGTTTTAAGCCCAATGTATTGTGTAATCGAATGTTCCATCTTGGAAAGCAGCTGCCGTGTGTCTTCCAATTTCTGCTGATTACCTAAAATAACCCCCACTTTTTTAAGAAAAATGACTTCTTCTAGAAAAAGAAAAATCAAGTAAAAAATCATCATGAAAGCGGTACCTGTGAAACTGGTGAGGGAGGAGATGACTGGATCCATCACTGTAACGGGATCAAAATTATGAACCATTTCAATTGTTTTTTGGGAAAGGCCTTTACCCAATAGACTCGTAAGGGAGTTGACGGTTTTATCGATTTTCTTCTCGTTTTCCGTAAAACTCATCGCCAACGAATGAATATTGGTAATAAGCAATTGAACGACCAAGAACAATATTCCGAGTAACAAAATAGTCGAAAACCCATTCTTTAACCATACGGGAACTTTTTCTTTGATAAACGTTGATCGATCATAAAACCTTCTGAATGATCGAATTAAAAAATAAATAAGCAAAGCAAAAAGAATAGGAAAGAGGATTGACTGTCCAATCTTTAAACTGAAAACAATCCCGAATAAGACGAGTGTAATGTGAGCCGCATTGCGCATTTTCCAGGTGAATTTATGTAAGAAACGGTTCGAGCATTTCTTCTGCTCAATTGCAACTAAAATTACATCTTTCTTTTTTTATTGAGATTTTTTTAAAACATTTGTACCAAACGATTGTAGTTGAACTTCGCAAAAACATTAGCACTACTTCTACTATTCATAGGAATGGGCTCATTTGGTTGGATTTTTATTCCTTCCAAGGTCGGTTTCATTCACAGCAATATTATCGTTAATGAATCGCAAGTAATCGATTCGTTTTCATCTAATCAAACAGATACTGACCGATTTCCAAGTCGGGTGTTTCTCGAGGAAGAAAAAGAGGTGGAAGATGAATGCTCTTTCGTACCATTCGAGGTAAATCGGGTTTCCACAAAACCTCAGCTAACGTTTACGTTTTTGTCTTGTCAGCAAGGCAAAATTGTTGAAGAAAATAGATTTCCTTTACCTGTGCCGATATGGCTTGCTAAGCGTTGCCTGCTTTTATGAATAAGGAATGAATCACCACTAAAACGTTTGATTCTTTCATTTTATTCATTTAAGTATTTATAAAAATGCAACCGCGGTATAATACATTCGATGCGCAAGCATCTGTAAAGAAATTAAAGCATTACCTTCCAACGCAAGCTCCATTAAAGGATTTTGTACACCACAATACGCTTCATGCCTTCCAACATGAACCCTTCTTTTTAGGTTTAAATGAAGCTCATGAGATCTTTGGATACAAGGTATTCCTAACTATTCAAGAATACCGAAGCCTTCATGCCAATGGTCGAATTTCGAATGGTGCCATACAGCACGTCCTAGATAACTACAATAGCTCCGATCAACTATCTTGGAAAGAAAAAATGCTTTTTGCAAAAGTGAATGATGATCCTAATCCACGTGTTGGCAAATTGAGGGATCATTGGAAAAGCATTTACCATATTGATTTAGACAGCCAAATTCACCCAACCTTATTTAGGATTGTTGGAAGTTACCTTGATCAAGGCATTTCACTTTGGAAATTTCCTATAACATCCGTTGGTTTTTTAGATGCGATGGCTGAATTGGAACGAAATGGGTTGGTCAGTTTTTTCAAAACGGAGCACGTTCGAAACTTGCTGCTCTATGGAGACACATCCTTGGAACATTTACTTGAAATGGTTGTCGGAAACGAAGAGTTGTACGAACGCTATCTTTTTGATCAGCAATTTGCGCATCCAGGATGGTCTGGAATTGTATCTGTGATCGAAGAAAATCCCAAAGCCTTAGTGGATCAAAAAGGAATTTCATTAGAAGAATTTATCCGCTACGAGCTTTTGATGGAGATTGATGTACTAGATGATCATTTCGGTGAGATTTGGGCTCCCTTGGGAATGAAAATCAAACGAATGCCACAAGAATTGTTTCACAAGGTGCCGGTAACAGAATCCTCTACCATAAAGCAACTCTGGCAGTCAGCATTCGAATGGAGTTATTACGACACCGTTCTCAAAGGGTTAACGCTGGGTTCTTCCGCTACAACAGAAAACCATGCGGAAACACCCTCCTTCCAGGCTGTTTTCTGTATCGACGACCGGGAATGTTCTATTCGACGGCATGTTGAAGCACTAGACGCCGATTGTTCTACTTACGGAACTGCCGGGTTTTTTAACATTGATGCCTACTTTCAACCTGCTAGTGGGAAATTCAACACAAAAATATGTCCTGCCCCCCTATCCCCCAAACATTTGATTAAAGAAATCAAAGAGGGAATGGAAGATGAATCCGAATTCCATTTTGGAAAACACACTCATGGCCTTTTGGCAGGTTGGATTTTAACCCACACGCTTGGATTCATTTCTGCATTCAAGTTATTTCTGACTGTATTCAGACCAAAGCAAAGTTCCACATCGGTTTCACCACAAAGGCATATGAATGCCCATGCCACTCTCACCATCCACCACGAAGGCGGATTCACCGAAGATGGATTGCAAATCGGCTATACATATGACGAAATGACCGACCGTTTGGAAACCTTGCTGCGGAGCATTGGTTTCACGAACCAATTCGGACCTATAGTATACCTTGTCGGACATGGTTCGAGCAGTGTAAACAATACGCACTATGCAGGGTACGATTGTGGTGCTTGTTGTGGACGACCCGGATCTGTAAATGCGCGGGTAATGGCTTTCATATCCAACCAAAAGGAGGTGCGAAATCGATTGAATACCCGTGGAATAGAAATACCTGATTCGACGCGATTTGTAGGGGTTTTACACGACACATCGAGGGATGAATTCACCTATTATGATGTTTCCGACCTTTCTGTCGACCACCAAGAATGTTTCAACGCTCATCAACTGCTTTTTGATGAAGCACTTTCAATGAATGCCAAAGAACGGTCCCGACGATTTGAATACACCAAAACCAACAAGGCGTCTAAAGTTGTTCATCAGGCAGTAAAAAAAAGAACGGTATCTCTTTTCGAACCGAGACCCGAATTGAACCATGCAACAAACGCACTAGCGATTGTTGGTAGGCGTTCATTGAGCAAAAATATCTTTTTAGACAGGAGGTCGTTTTTGAATTCCTACGACTATACGCAAGACCGTGAAGGGAAATACTTACTGAATATCTTAAATGCCGTAGCTCCCGTTTGTGGTGGTATTAATTTAGAATACTACTTTTCAAGGGTAGACAATCAAAACCTTGGTGCTGGAACAAAGTTACCACATAACGTAATGGGCTTAATTGGAATTGCCAACGGGATAGAAGGCGATTTAAGAACAGGCCTGCCAAGTCAAATGATTGAAGTACATGAACCAGTGCGATTAATGGTCATTGTCGAACACTATTCGGAGGTCGTTTTAAAAGCCATACAAACCAATCCTTCTACCTTTGAATGGTTTGAAAATGAATGGGTTCGATTGGCCGTTATTCACCCAGAAGGGAAACGAATCAAGGTTTTTGAAAACGGCACATTCGTTCCTTATGAGCCATTTACTCCTCAAATTCCTGCCATGCTTCAACCCGAGCATGCGTTCGAAAAAACCATCGAGAATTTACCCGTTTCACTTTTAACAAAATAACCATGGATTGGTCGTTACATGCCTTGTTCATTCTCCCAGCGTTGGGATACTTGATTTCACTTTGCATTCCATCAAAAAAAGAATCGCTGCTTTCACGTGTTTCGTTTACAACCGTGGCCCTTCAGTTCATTGCATCGCTCATTTTTTCTGTGGGATGGATTTGGAATGGACAAAAACCGATTGATCACCGCGAAATAGCGATTATGTCATCCGATGATTATAACTTCTTCATTGAGTTTTACTTCGATAAGGTAACCATGACATTCCTAATCCTTGGGGCCTTGCTGACTTTCATCATTACCATTTACAGCCGATACTACCTCCATCGTGAGGTTGGGTACAAGCGATTCTTCAATGTGATTTCCCTTTTCTACTTGGGTTATAATCTCGTTGTCATTTCGGGCAATCTTGAAACCCTATTTATTGGTTGGGAAATCCTTGGCTTAAGTTCCTTTTTACTTATTGCCTTCTATCGGGATAGGTATTTACCGGTTAAAAATGGGGTGAAGGTCTTTTCCATTTACCGCATAGGAGATGTTGGAATCATATTAACCATCTGGCTTAGTCATCACTTGTGGCACGAGAATATTTCTTTTATCAAGTTGAACAATTACGAGTTGGTTCACCAGCAATTGGTTGAGCATAGCGCCCTTGGCCTCATCATCTCATTGCTTATTTTCGTTGCTGCTTCAGCCAAATCCGCTCAATTACCATTTTCGTCTTGGTTACCGCGAGCGATGGAAGGACCTACCCCTTCGAGTGCGATTTTTTATGGCTCCCTTTCGGTACATATTGGGGCATTCTTGATGCTACGGACATTTCCATTCTGGGAACATCAATTGTTATTTAGGTATTTCGTTGGATGCATGGGATTTATCACAAGTATTCTATGCGCTATGACAGCGCGCACCCAATCTTCTGTGAAGAGCCAGGTTGCTTATTCCTCCATTTCTCAAATTGGCTTAATTTTCATCGAAATTGCGTTGGGATGGGAAAATTTCGCTTTAATACACATCGCGGGAAATGCCTTTTTACGCACATATCAACTGCTCGTTTCCCCCAGTATTGTAAGTTACAAAATCCGTGAGCAGTTTTATCATTTCAAACCAAAAACAAGAACAATAGAAGATTCATGGCCACGTCAATTTGAATACGCTATGTATATGATTAGCCTCAAGGAATGGAATTTAGATAACATGATGTACCGCAGGTTTTGGAATCCGCTTAAAAAACTCGGTTCGGGATGGGATTTTCTTACGTTTAAAAACGTTTATGTTTTTTTCGGTGTCTTTTTCTTTTTGGGCCTTATGCTCGCACTTAATAAGGAGATTATTTCCAAGGACTGGATTGATCTTTTTCCCTTGATTTACGCCCTATTTGGTTTGTTATTGGTAATAAAATCTTTTACTGAGCGAAGCAGCGTACGGCTTAGTTGGAGCCTGATTATCACCAATCATTTCTCCATTGCCATTGCTGTTTCGTTTAATGGAAATTTCGAATTCTCTCACTATGTGTGGTACTTAAGTGGTATTATCGCTTGCGGACTTATTGGCTACCTATGCATTCAACGCCTTCGCAATCTGGAAAGCTGGGTAAGTCTTGATACCTTTTATGGCCATTCATATGAACATCCAAAAATTGCGATGGTGTTTTTACTCGCCTGTATAGGCTTAGCTGGATTTCCAATTACACCAACTTTTATAGGTGCGGATCTTATTTTTTCACATATCAGGGAAAACCAAGCGTTTCTTGCTTTTTTAATTGCTACCTGTTTCATTTTGAATGGAATGGCTGTAATCCGCATATATGCCAGGATTTTTCTCGGACCACATATTAAAAAGTACCACGATGTGGCCAAACGATCTTCTTAATTCATGAATTTATTTTAATCATTCTGCTATGCAAAAAATTTCATTTCAACATGGTTTAACTTCTTTTAAAGAGCACTGGAAAGAGGACCTACTTGCCGGCTTCAGTGTTTCACTTATTGCCTTACCACTGTGCCTCGGTATTGCCATCGCCTCTGGATTTCCACCTGTAGCCGGTATTTTTGCCGCTGTGGTAGGCGGACTGCTTGTTTCCCGCATTAACGGATCTTATTTAACCATTGCCGGGCCTGCTGCCGGATTAATTGTTGTGAACCTGGGAGCCATTGAAAGTCTAGGTGGCGCTTGGACCGAAAACGATCCGGGAGGTCTTCCATATGCACTTGCAGCCATTTTGATTGCAGGCATTATCATTGCCCTTTTTGGCGTTGTAAAGGTGGGTAAATTAGGCGATTTCTTCCCAAAAGCGGCTGTACACGGAATGCTCGCCGCCATTGGAATTATTATTATAATCAAGCAACTTTTTCCTTCTTTAGGCACCAAAGCAAAAGGAAAGGAAATCGTCGAAGTGCTAGCAGAAATTCCGGAGGCTTTTATGAACCTAGACTGGAAAGCAGCTATAATAGCAGGAGTTAGTATCTTACTCCTTATTCTTCATACCCAACTAAAAGTAGGTTGGATTAAAAAAATCCCAGCACCCTTAATTGTGTTACTTTTTGCTATTCCAGCAGCCAAAATACTCCATCTACAAGGCTCATCGTTGGTTGATTTACCAAACGATATTAGGAAAAGCATTGTTCTTCCTGATTTTGGTAAAATCACCACCCTGGTATTCTGGACAGCCGTTTTAACCATAGCGTTGGTATCAGCCATCGAAAGCATCTTAAGTGCATTGGCTGTCGACCAATTGGATCCAAAAAAACGCAGTTCTGAATTTGACCAGGATTTAGTTGGGTTAGGGGCTGGAACCGCAGCAGCTGGTGCTGTGGGAGGATTACCAATGATTTCCGAGATCGTTCGGAGTTCGGCGAACATTGGATACGGGGCCAAATCTCAATGGTCCAATTTCTTTCATGGGCTCTTTCTATTGATTTTTATGCTGGTTCTAAAACCAGTCATCGAGCTCATCCCTATCTCTGCTTTAGCTGGCATGCTTATATTTACGGGTTTCCGACTTGCATCCCCCTCCGAATTTAAGCATATGTGGGTAACAGGAAAATCGGAATTTATGGTGTTCCTTACTACGTGTGTCGTGGTGCTTGCCACGGATTTGCTTATAGGAATTGGGTTTGGCATCCTCCTAAATATGGCGATTGTTGTGTTTAAAGGACAAAAATGGAACAACCTATTTACCCTACATGCCATTGATAACGAACACGAATTGATTTTGTCTGGCAGCCTGACGTTCACAAACTACCTTCCACTAAAAAGTAAAATACAATCAAATAGTGACTTAGACGAACTCATATTGAACTTTGATGGAGTTCAGTTCATCGATCACAACGCCATGCATCATATCCAAACCTTTCAGGAAGACTGGAAACGCAAAAACAAGTTACTGACCTTCAAAGGGCTGGAGGGGTTGAAACCTATCAACGAACTTCCTTCTGCCGAGCGTCACCGAGGAATGGCAAAGGAACTTCCCTTGTCTAAACGCGATATTATTCTTCAAGAATATGCAGATAAAAAAGGCTATCATTACAACCCAGGATCTGTTTTTGGTTATGAATTCAAGAATTTTCAGCTTTTGTCGAATATGACGATTAGCCGTGCCCACAACATTATCATGTCCGAGGAATTCCAAGTGGCAGATGTACAAGCTGTTGAACGTCTGAATTTGAATGGGGGTGAAAAAAACTTTACCGCCTTTGTAATGGCAAAGTCAAATAAACCGAGTTTTTGCCTTGGCCCTCCAAATATTTTTGCCAATTTAAAAGACCTTTTGGTACCGCAGGAAGTGAGGTTCGAGAGCCATCCGGATTTTGAGAGGAAATATTTATTGACTTCCACTGAAGAGGAAAAAACCCGTAAACTGTTTAGCAAAGATGTACTAGATTACCTAATGTCGCATGAAGATTTTAAGGTAGAAGTTAATGACCAATTCATTTTAGTGTTCAAAGATGACAAAAAAATGACCACAGAAGAAATTGATGAATTGATCGAATTCAGTTCGACTTTGTTGGCTATGTTTGCAACAAATTTATCCAATTGAGAAAAGCCACCTTCCTCCTTCTTGTTTTTTTTCAATGTGCGATATACTCACAAAAGGAGATTGCAACACAACCAGCTTGCTGGCTTGTTTATAACGGAAATCATAAAGTGGCCGATCGATGGGGGATACATTCGGAGTATCAATTACGAAGGTCGGAATTTGTGCGCGAACCGATGCAATACTTCATTCGTATGGGCGTAGATTACTACAGCCCAAAAAGTGGGCAATTCACAGCAGGATATGGATGGTTTCACTCCATTCCTTATGGTGAACAACCCACTAAATATTCGACCAATGAACATCGTCTGTGGCAGCAATACATGTACAAAACAACGTTGGAGCGCACAGAATTAATCCATCGGTATCGACTTGAGCAACGTTGGATGGAAAACTGGAGCAGCACTGACAATACCAATTTTACCCACAACGGATTTATCTTCCGTCAACGGGCACGATACCGATTTTTGATAAACCACCCAATTAGCCGAAAAGAATTGATTGATAACACCTTATTCATGGCCATTTCCGACGAAATTTTTCTCGGTTTTGGTAAAGGCATTGGAAAAAATGTATTAGACCAAAATCGTTTTTATGCCGGACTCGGATGGCGTTTTACCAAAAACTTCCAGTTTCAAATTGGTTACCTCAACCAATTTATCATCAAAACGGATGGTATACACATAGAACGAAACCATACTTTACAAGCATCGCTGACGCTTCAGGCCGACTTTAGTAGATAAACCTAGATGACGATGGTATAGGTATTTCCATTGATTGAAATGGTGAAGGTCCCATCACACGTACCATTGCCATAGTCAATGGTTCGAACGGGCTTGTCGTTTGGTGTAATGTCAATAGATCCGGAGGTAATATAGGAACAACCGATTTTTACATGCAAAGGAGAAGTAATATTCGCTGTAAAACTATCGCCGTTTGTAACTGTTCCCGTTGCCGAACCTGTAATATCGTATTCGTCGTCCCAAAAATTGAGTGGTGAACTGAATCCTGCTACAAATGTGCGAATCCTATCGGACGTGTAATTGATAACCTCACCAGTTGACAACGTAACGACACCATCAATATCCACCGTGTAGAATGGCTGACCGTTTCCATTCAACCCCATATTGGTAACAACCTTCGAGCCTTCCACTTTGTGGTCATTGACAAAGTAATTGACCGGCATATGGGTAATCACTGTACCCGGTGTAAAATAGGAACCGGAGTAGGAAATCACCAACTGTCCCCTTCTTCGTTTGCCATCGTTGCAATCGCAATTTGTCGTTCCCCAATCGATGGTAATTGTTTTAATAGTACCGACCGTATCGAAGCTAATAAGGACATTACACGCATTTTTGTCACGATAAACCGGCTTTCCATCGTTCACATCGTCCAGGATGACGGTCCCATTTTTATAGTAATACAAATTACCTGAAATGGCTTGATCCGCCATATTTGAGAATTCACTGAAATAGGTTTCAGCCATGGCATTCAACTTCGGGGCATCGCTTTTATCGTAGCGGTTTTTAAAACATGCGCTAAGCGAAAGTAATACCAAGCACGGTATCGCAAAAAACAAAATTACTCGTTTCATCCGTTCGTTTATTTAACGGTTTTCATGTACTCTGTAAATTCTTCCTTTTCCGCATCAAATGTAAAAAGAGGCAATAAGGTATTTCCTTTGTTTCGGTCGATAATTCTTAGGTAGAGGTACTTGGACATTTCCAATCGATCGGATGAAAAGGTGAGCGTTTCTATTATTTTATAGGCTTGGGATGACACTAAACACTGAGTTGCGAAATCGGCTTGAATGGCCTCCACCCGATCAGAATCGAAGGTTGTTTCTTTCATGCGTGTCACATAAGCCGCGTCATCACCAAGAATCGTTTTACAGGTTATGGGTTTTAGGCTAGTAGAGCTTGTACCTGTTGAGTTTGTACCATAAATGTTTCCTCCGGTATTCCCTGTGTTTGAAGCGCTTGATGTTGAGGTTATAACAGTTGAACTTGAACTCCCATTTTGTGAGCTTGATCCGGAATTTACCGACGCTCCAACACTGCCATTAATGTTCACATTCACGCCAGCTGAACCGCTGTTAGTATATACGCCTGAACTCGTTCCGGTTGTTCCAGTTTGTATGGTGGGATCGGTTACATTGACGTTTACGTTTACACCAGCCGAACCGCTGTTGGTATATACGCCTGAGCTCGTTCCAGTTGTTCCAGTTTGTATGGTAGGATCGGTAACATTAACGTTTACGTTCATACCACCTGAACCGGTCTGGTTGTATGTGCCTGTGTTCGTTCCAGTTGTTCCATATTGAATGGTTGGATCAGTTATAGTTACATTCATGTTCACACCAACTGAACCGCTGTTGGTATTGCCCCCCGTATTCGTAACAGTTGTTCCATACTGAATCGTCGGGTCTGAAACATTGACATTCATGTTTACGCTCCCGGATCCGGTTTGGTTCGTATTAACACTTCCACCTCCATACATAGACTCATTGGCATTAATTGAAACGTTCATGCCTCCATTTGTGGTTTGTGATGAAGAACCCGAATTGGTTGACTGACCAGAAATCACAGACTGAGAACTGGAAGAGCTTGTGGAACTGGAACTTGAAGAACTAGAACTGGAGGAGCTTGAGTAAGTAGAACTTGAGCTAGAACTAGAAGAGCTCGAGGAACTAGAGCTGGAAGAATTTGTTCCGATTTGCGCACTTGACACTTGTGGTGAAGATGAACCTGTCGTTATGATGGTAGTTGTTTGTCCGATTTGGTCACTAAATATTGCTTGGTCATCTTGACGGTAAACAACGGTTCCAGAAGCGGAACTGGTACCTTGTGTAGGAACAGGAGAGCTGAACTGAACCTTGCCAGTCCCTTTTTTAAAAAAGACCTTGGCGGTAATGTCAGATGGTGTTTCCAACCATAAATTCTTATCAATATCCTTTGTCACACCGTCTGCGAAAATGAGTTTCATGGAATAAGTGCCGTTTTTAATACCACTTACCACCACATTCGTTTGCGGCTGCGCATTTTGCTTGATTCCATTCAAAATGACATAAAACTGTTTACCATCGTTATTATAGACGGTGAGATTACTTTGAGCAAAAAGAAGGATAGATCCAAATAAGAATAAAGAAGTCAGAATCGCTTTCATATTAAAATTTTTCGAAAAGTTAATGCAAATGTACGAAAAGAACAAAGTTCTATGCTGATAACCTATTGTATGAAGTGCGATTTGTACCTTTACGAAGCGCATGCAATTTGTCATTGTTGATATCGAAACTACAGGTGGTGGTCCAAAAACGTCTCGGATTACAGAGATTGCCATGTATAAATACGATGGGGAACGGGTTGTTGACGAACTTATTAGCCTCATCGATCCTGAGATGCGCATTCCAGAATTTATCGTTCGACTCACAGGAATCAACGACCGAATGGTACAGGGGAAGCCCAAATTCTATGAATTGGCAAAAGAAATCATTGAATTTTCTGAAGGTTGCGTGTTTGTGGCACACAACGTTGGCTTCGATTATGGCATCATTCGGCAGGAGTTTAAAAAATTGGGATACGATTACAGGCGTCCACACCTTTGCACTGTGCGTTTGGCAAGGCATGTTATACCGGGCAAAGAATCGTATAGTTTGGGAAAACTAACACGGAGCTTAGGGATTGAGCTAAATGGTCGGCACCGTGCAGGTGGTGATGCACTTGCGACGGTAACGTTGTTTGAAATGTTATTTCAACAGGACCAAACAGCGGTAAATAGCCACATCAAAGAAGAGTTAAATCCAAAAATCCTCCATCCAAACCTTGATAGAGAGGCACTTGATGAACTTCCTGAAAAGACGGGTGTTTACATGCTCTACAACGACATCAATCAACTCATCTACATTGGGAAAAGTAAGTCCATAAAGTCACGTGTTGAGCAGCATTTGCGCAATACCACAACCAAAAAAGGAATGGTTATGGGTAAAGAAATTGCCCGCATCGAATTTCAATTAACCGGATCTGAACTGCTCGCTTTAATTCAGGAATCCATTATGGTTAAAAAGCACAGACCACCCTACAACCAAAAGCTTAAGAAAAGTCGTTTTCCATTTGGACTTTACCGATACGAAGATGCGAATGGGTACATTCGATTCACTATTGATCGTGTTTCTAAGTATCATACCATACCACTTGCCAGTTTTACCACCAAGCAAGAGGGGACACGCTTTTTAACGCGCAAAACAGAAGAGTTTGAACTTTGCCAGAAATTAACGGAGCTCTACCCCACTCAAAACGCATGTTTTCATTACGCCATAAAAAAATGCAAAGGAGCTTGCGTACAAGAAGAATCCGCTGCGTTATACAACGAGCGTGTTTTGGCATTTTTATCCCGTTTGGAATTTACTACGGAGTCCCTTTACATTCTGGACAAGGGACGTCAAAAAAACGAAAAAAGCTTGATTCTGATCAAAAATGGATCCTTCGCAGGATTTGGCTATGCCCCATTCCACTTCAATGGATTAGTCCCTAAGGATTGGGATGAATTCATAGATTACATGCAGGAGGACCGTGACATACGGCTATTGGTGGCATCCTATCTTCGCAAAAGTGAAAAACTGAACTTAGTACACTTTTAAATAAAAAAAAGCCGGTAAACCCGGCTTTTAAATAAGGTGTTTTCGTATGTTACGATTTCAGCTTTTTCGAGAAATCGATCAAAATCGGAGTTGCTACACACAAAGAGGAATAGGTTCCGATGACTACTCCAACCAATAACGCGAATAAGAATCCTTTGATCGCAGGACCACCAAAAAGGAACATGATCAATACAACTACGAAAAGAATCATCGAGGTATTGAATGTTCTGCTCAATGTCGTATTCAGTGAATTATTAATAATTTCTTTGTGATCATCTCCCTCCTTGCTGCTTCGCAGGTTTTCACGGATACGGTCGAATACAATAACGGTATCGTTCATGGAATACCCAATAACCGTGAGGATTGCCGCTATAAATGCTTGGTTCACATCTAAGCTAAATGGTAAGAAACCGTGCAGCAATGCAAACACCGACAACACAAAGAAGGCATCGTGAGCCAAACCAACGATAGCACCAAACGAATACTGCCATTGACCAAAACGCACAAGTATATAGGTAAATATGGCTACCAGCGACAAGATTACCATAATCCACGATTGCCATGAAACCTCGTTGGAAATGGAAGCTGAAATACTTCTTGATTCGACCACCTGGTATTTACCCAACTTTGAGGTGCATTTGTCGAGTCCCTCGTTGAGTTTGGTTTTCACCAATTCCATCGCTCCGTCGTCTTTTTGCTTGTAGTTCGTTATGATTTCAACATTGTAATCGTTCGACTTTGTTTTCAGATCAATGGAAGCCACCTCTTTGTTCTCAACAAAAACCTTAGACAACTCTGCACGGATAAACTCAATATCAGCTTTGTTTTCAAATTTGACGACAAAGGTTCTACCTCCGGTAAATTCCACACTTTTCTTTAACCCACGTGTCGCCATTGCTCCAACGCCTAATAAGGTTACCGCAATTGAAAAAATGTAAAAGAACTTTCGTTTACCCACCCAATCAATTTTAAGGTTTTGAAACAAACCTTCCGACATTTTGGTGAAAAAAGCAATTTTTTGATTCTTATCCAGCCAATACTCTATGATCAACTTAGAAATCACAATAGCGGAGAATACGGAGGTAAAAATACCAATGATCAAGGTTGTTGCGAAAGACTCGATTTCACCTGTTCCAAAGATTTTCAGGATGATTGCTACCAATAAGTGGGTAACGTTCGCATCAATGATAGATGGTAACGCTTTTCTAAAACCAACTTTAATGGAACTTGAGGTATCGACTCCCCTGTATTGTTCTTCCCTTATCCGTTCGAAAATAAGGATGTTAGCATCCACAGCAGTACCAATAGTAAGAACG
The DNA here is from genome assembly GCA_044372835.1 of Crocinitomicaceae bacterium. Lineage (GTDB taxonomy): Bacteria > Bacteroidota > Bacteroidia > Flavobacteriales_D > Crocinitomicaceae > M0103. The sequence goes on from JBILRE010000005.1 coordinate 154,410, forward strand.
ATTCCCGCAATACCCGCGAGTGTCAAAACCGCACCAAAGGATGCAAGGGAACCAAAAATGAATACGACATTGGCAACCAACGCAACGTTGGCAGCAAGACCAGATTTACCATAATACAGGAACATGTACAAAAGAACGGCTGCAAAAGCAATACCGAAGGATATCAAGCCCGCTTGTGAGTTCTGTGCACCAATTGTAGGTCCAACTTTTGTTTGTTCTTTAATGACACATGGTGCAGGTAAAGCTCCTCCATTCAATAGCCCTGACAGGTCTTTTGCCTCTTCTGTTGTAAAAGTTCCCGATATTTGTGTACGCCCACCTGTAATGGCATTGATAACACGAGGGGCAGAATAAACGACTTCATCCATCGTAATGGCCACAATGCGGTTGACGTTATCGGAGGTCATTTCTGCCCATTTATCGCCTCCTTCTACAGTCATATTCAAGTCTACAGTGATTTTACCAGATTGGTCATCAAATCCAGTGGAGGCGCTTTTAATATCTTTACCTCCAACCTTAGCTTTTCCATTTTCAGGAACTTTTATGGCGTACAACGCCCACATGTTTTTCTTAGCTTTTTTGTTCTCTGAGATGTTCTCCATTTCAGCCGACCACATGAACCTTAAATCTTCAGGAAACAAGGTCATCACATCTGAGCGCTTTAGGATATCTTCCACCTTCCGTCTGTTTTCTTTTGACACATAACCCATGGCAAATTCCCCGGCACTTTCCACAAAATCCGCAAGGCCTTTTCCTCTTCCACCGTCAAGCGAGGTAAGCGAGGCTAGCGATTTTGACTTTGACGTATCTTTTCCTTTCAACGAATCTTTTCCCTTTGCAGCCGTTTCCTTTTTGGTCGTATCTGCATCTGTTTCAGCCTCAATGTTTTTGATTTCTTTTGTTTTGGACAATTCTGACGCTTGCTTCCATTGCGATCCAATTTCACTTGGAAAATAAGTCTCAAAAAACTGCAGATTTGCCGTAGATTGTAATTTTTGTGCAACGGTACTTTCGTCCTGAACACCAGGAAGTTCAATATACAACCTATTGTTTACGGCGTCTTTCTGAATATTGGGCTGCGCAACACCAAATTGGTTAATTCGCTTGCTCATGATTTGTTCCACACCATCCATGGATGAAACGGCCAATTTCCGAAGGTACGATTCTACTTCATCATCCGTAGATTTCATTCCTAAGCCTTCTAAATCAGCTGTCTCCAACAAACGTACGACAGGCATTCCACGGTTAACACGCTTGTTTTCCTTGATAAAAATGGAAATAAAATCACCTCCCTTCGCTTGATAGATAGAGGATGCGCTTTCAAACGGCTTTTTAAAACGAATATCTCTAGGGTTTCTGGCGAAGTTTTTAACTAATTCGGGGACAGAAATTTCCAGGGTAACACTCATACCACCAACAAGGTCAAGACCAAAAGCAAGGCTGCGTTTTTTTGTTTCAGCAAACGTTGAACCGAAAACAGGGTATACTTTCGACTCCGCTTTGTTTTTCAATAATTCGTTAAGCACTGCAGCTTTAGCAATTGCCATACCTTCAGGCTGATCGAAGTGCGCATACGTTTTATTTGGCAATTCGATGCTATCACCTGTTAATGCCGCTTTTTTACGTAATTCCTGTACTTGAAAATCGGCTTCCTTTTCCGCTTTTTTCTCTACGGAATTTGAAACAAGGGTAAATGACAACTGGTAGATGCAAACGACAATTAATGTGATCGTAAGGGTCCAAAAAAATCCTTTATTACGCATTTCTTTTCTTTCGTTAGTTAACTTTTAAGCCCGCAAATATAGAACTTAGGTTTTGGATAATCAAACAACTGTTCAAGTATTTATTGTGTTTAGGAATTATTGAATTCCCTCAACGTGAAGGATTGAGGTTTCGAGCAACCTAGGAAGGCAGACTTGTGGAGAAATCCACCAATCGTTGGGCGAATGCCTCCCAGGTATTTTTTTCTTTTTCCTTTCTTATGTTTTTTTGACAAAGGATGTAAAGGTTCTCGTCAAACAATTGTTTGATCCCAGCTGAAATTGAATCAGGTGTAACTTCTTTTGCGATTACCCCCATGTAGTGATCGCCTACGATCGAAGCCAGTCCGCCTACATCCGTAGCTACCATTGGCACTTCGAAGTGAAATGAAGTGGCCGTAATACCTGATTGTGTAGCTGATCTATAAGGAAGAATGCAGGCATCTGCCGCGGAGAAAAAGACGTGTACTTCTCTATCGGAAATGTAGCGATTGAAGAAATGTATGCGTTCTCGCCCTGATGAATTCGCTACCTGCTGATGGTAATCATTGTTGTTTCCATATACCTCCCCTGCAATTACCAATTGGTAATCTTCTGGCAACATGTTGAAGGCTTGAATGAGTAAATCCAGTCCTTTATACGGACGAATAATCCCGAAAAAAAGAAGGGTTTTCTTATCAACTGCCACATTCAGCATGCGACGCGCCTCTTTGCAATCTATAAGGCTACCAAAATGATCGTACCAGGGATGGTCCACACGTAATATCCTTGCACCTGGCCGAATCTGCTTTAAATCTCTTTCCACGCTGTCTGACATGACTACAAAACCATGGTATCGTTTAACAAAAAACCGGTTCAATGGTGCATCAAAAAACCGTTTTTCGTGAGGGACTAAATTGTGCAAAATCGCGACTTTCTTAACCTTCTTAGGAAGAAATGCAGCGAACAAACCAAGGAACAAACCGAAAAACGACATCCAGTAATTGGCAATAAAAACGTCAGGTTTAGCCTTCCTAAGGCTGTGAATGCCTCTGATATATGAAAGTGGGTTGAACGTACTTACAATGCGTTTAGCAGGAACAGGATCGGCTTGGTCTTCCGTTGTTACGAACTGCGAGGTTCCAGGAAATAAAAAGTCGGGATACTGTTTTTTAAATGTGAATGCGCTTGTGTCAACTTTTTTCTCAAGGGCTCGAAACAAGCGCGCATTAAATTGAGCAATTCCCCCTCTGAAGGGGTAAAAAGCGGAAAAAACTGAAAATCGTTGCTTATTCAAGTAGGCTACTATTGTATTCCGTGGGCTGTATAAGAATAATATAATTCTTTACCACTCACTATATTGGTGGTGTCAAACCCAACAATTTTTACGTCTCGAAAATACTTTTTAATCAATCCAATGTTTTTAGCATAAACCTCATATTTCCTGCGATGGTCTACCATAGTGAAATAATCTTCTTGTTGCACAATGAGCGTGCTGTCAAATGTATTAACACCTATATTAAACCCTTTGTGAACGGCAGAATAAAAGCATGGAAGTGTTGGCAATTCGGAAAACGCATGTGCATCCCAATCAGAGGAAAGGGAGGGAGGGAAAACCAATTTAATAATTCGTTGGTTTTCTTCCACCAACTCGGCTCTTGCGTCGACAATCAACGTTGTCCATATATCTGTTAATCCCCATTCTGTTTGACCTGGAAAGCGTTTGTAACGGAGAAATTCTCTCGCCACACGGCCGTTGTTATCAATAAAGGTGTCACCAATAACGGTTTTGAGCTGGTAAATTAAGGTGTCGTGGGTGATATCGTGTGTTATTTCAATCACATCGTATGAAACATAACGACCGGGCGTTAAATCAAAATAAGCCTCATGCATGGGATACTGTACTTCCTTTTTGCCACATCGGTACAATGAGAACATAATGAGGATAACAAACAAGCGAGACTGTAACGTCATGTTGCTAAGGTACAATATTTACTGATTCGGGTCAATGCCCTTTTTCTTGAGCTCAGCCAATTTGACGGTTAGTGCCTTTCCAGTAAGTTTTTTACCTTGGTAAAAATATTGTTCCGAAATCTTTTTCCCACTTTGGTCAAATGCATATTGGTATCCATGTCGAACGCCCTTCTTGTAGCGGCTCTGAGACATCACTTTACCGTTCGTGTGGTATTGCTCCCAAACGCCTTCTTTTTCACCATTTAGGTATTTTCCTTTGATTTCGAGTTCACCACTATCGAAATATTCAAGGTATTCACCATTCAACTTTCCTTTGGAATAATTGGTAACGGAAGAAACGGGTTGCACTTTGCTTCCGGGTTTATCGGGAAAGTAATAAACGATAGTGGGGCCATCCAGAAGACCATTTTTGTATGATTCGGTATAACTAACACCTCCCATCTTTGTGTAATACACCCAAATGGAATCTTTTTTTTGGTTTCGAAAAATACCATAACTCATTTTTTTCCCTTCTTCAGAGTAATAAGTTGCAACCGATCGCTCTGCCTTTGTACCGTGATCAATAACCGCCTTTTTTCTTCCATCCGGGTAGTAATAATAGAATATACCTGTCGGAATATCGTCGATAAACTGTCCTTTGTATTGCAGGTACCTGGAATTGGGATAGGCTTTACTCCAGGGGCCTTGTTTTTTACCTTGTGCATCGATTTTGTTCTGACCTAACGAAAACAACGCACATAAAATAAAGCCAATAATTAACGAGTTTTTCATGACCAAAAGTTAAGTAATTCAGTAAGGTTATTAACTGTCAAATCTGCTGGAATGTGAATAGGCTCGACTGTTTTAATTCGCACGGTCCGCATGCCTAATCGTTGACCAAATAGCATATCGCTGTCGGTGTCGCCTACCATAACGGATTTAGTAAAATCCACTTCTGGAAAATGCCTTTTAGCTTGATAAGCCATTCCTGGATTGGGTTTCCGCATCTGATTATCGGGTGAGGAAATTCCCGGTGCATAATAGGTTTGCGTAATCTTCCCACCCACCTTTTCTACCTCATTATGCATCATTATATGAATTTCTTGAAGTTGTTTCTCCGTCATAAGTCCTTTGGCAATGCCCTGCTGATTGGTTACCACGAAAACATGTTTAAACAAGCATGATAATCGAGCGATAGCCTCAGGAGCACCGGGTGTAAAACGAAACTCACTCGAAGAAGTAACATAGCCACTTAAAATACGCTCGTTAATCACGCCATCGCGATCTAGAAACAAGGTCCATGAAGCATCAACGTTCCAACTCATTCCATCCAGCTGTTTTCTCTATAAGGTAGGCATTGCGGGAAGAAGAATTCCTCCCAACCATTTCCGCCAAAAAACCTGCCAAAAAAAACTGAACCCCTATGACCATGGCGGCGAGGGCAATATAAAATTCCGGACGATTTGCAATCAATCTTCCAGTTTGGTCAATAAATAATTTATCGATGCCCAGGTAAATGGAAAACCCAAACCCAATAACAAACATCAACATACCCCAGACTCCGAAAAAATGCATGGGTTTCTTACCAAACTTCCCCATAAAAACAACGGAAAGCAAATCCAAGGGACCATGAACAAAGCGGTTAAGTCCAAACTTAGTGGTGCCATATTTACGTGCTTGATGTTGCACGACCTTTTCTCCGATCTTAGCAAAACCTGCGTACTTAGCGAGGGGCGGAACGTAACGATGCATGTCACCGTAGATTTCTATACTCTTCACTACCGCATTTTTATATGCCTTCAACCCACAATTAAAATCGTGTAAATGAATGCCTGTTAAGCGTCGAGCGGTCCAGTTATAAAGCCGAGTTGGAAGGGTTTTCGATAAGGGATCGTAGCGTTTTTTCTTCCAACCAGAGACCAGGTCATAATCGTCTTCAACAACCATGCGGTATAACTCAGGGATTTCATCTGGAGAATCCTGCAAATCTGCATCCATCGTAATGACCACCTTCCCTTCCGCCGCTTCAAATCCTTTTTGAAGGGCTGCCGATTTACCATAATTACGTTGAAACTTGATGCCTTTTACAGATGGATCTTTTTGACTCAACGATTCAATGACTTGCCACGAACTATCTTTGCTGCCATCATCGACAAAAATAACTTCGTAAAGAAAGCTGTTTGTCCGCATGATTTTCACAATCCACTCGTGCAACTCGGGCAAGGATTCCTCTTCATTGAAGAGGGGTATTACCACCGATATGTGTTTTTCTTCGCTCAAAACCTTGTATTGGTTCAAAGATAATTAAGATATTTCAACCAAAGGTACTTGGTCCTGTCATGGAATTTTAATTGCCTTACTTACAGATTGACCTACGACCAAGAAATACATCCCGGACCGGAGGTCAGCTGTTGAAATAAACAGTTCATCGTTATCCACCAAACCGCCAAGAATGAACTGACCATTAATATCAACGAGTTGCCAAGTATCTCCCAACATGGCGCCGAGAACAGTCAGATTATCTCGGAAGGGGTTGGGATAGCATCGTAGCTCTTTTTGTTCCTCTGACACCGCCAATACGTTGGCATTGGAAATGTGAAAGTAATCGATTCCCGCTTCGGTTATGTTGACGTTCCCATCGTAGTCAGAGACTTTAAAAAACACTTGCATATTGGCTGTAGATGGAATGAAATCCAAGAGTCGAATGCTTTTTGGGACCCATTGGTAAAACTGTGAAGCCTCTGAACCTGTTTTTGCCACACTTACCGAAGTGAGTCCGTTGGATACGATTACTTCGAGCGTATCGTCTGGAGGATTGCCATGTAAGCAAAAAAACCATTGGGAAAAATTAAGGTGGGGATCCGAATAAGCACTTAAATCCATTGTTGGAGATACCAATTGCGTAAACCCACCGTCCACATCATCGATGTCGGCATTTAAGGAAGGATCGTTGCCCGTCACATAACACTTTTCGCCGCAGTCGTAATCCATGTCAATCCCGGGAGCCGATCCACCATTTGTGGGATTCGGCTTTCCGCGTTCCCAAGCTCCTGTGGTTGCTGTCCCTCCCACTGTCCAACCCAGGTCAAACGTAAATTCGTCGTGGTAACCCGGAGATAGCTGCACTGTCAAAGTATTGGTATTTTGATCAATTAGCTGCTCAAAACAATTCGTATAATAGCCCCACTTACCCACCGAAATCCAATAGTTTTCCTGATAAAAGAGCGTAAAATTCTCCACACCCAAGCCATTGGAAATGCCGTTATGTTCAATGAGTTCTGCCTTAAAGGAGATTTGCGCATTCGGGACAACTTGGCCTGTAATGGCATCTACAACATTGACCTGCAATGTGTACGGCGGTATAGGAACCAACTGAACATTCTGCTCCGTAACAACACCCTGGCTAAGGTTGACGGCAATCGTTTGAGGAAAATACCCCACCTTGGAATAGGTGACATCCAGCGTTCCTGTTGCGAGCATGCCTGTTGCATAAAAACCTTGTGCATCCGTGAGGTCATCTTGGTCATTTCCTGTAATTTGTGCTTTTACTTGGGTGACCGGCAAACCTGTCACTGCATCGGTCACTACACCTTCAAGGTAGGATGCCTGAACATATGTAGGCCCGAGAATAAACAATCCTTCTGTGATGTCGGCAGCGAGAATGGTTCCGGAGGGAAGAAAGGGATAGACGCCCCAACAGCCATCAAAACCTGTTGTTTGCGTTGGATACGTATCGTACTGGCCTACCTTTATCATGTTGTAAGGAAAGGTTGCGTCATGAATGGTGACACCATCGGAATAGTAACTCGTGATGAGGTGATTGCCCCGAACATGAACATTGTGCGGCAGAACTCCTTGCCCTGGGGAATGTTGTACGCGGTCCACCTCGTGCATATTGGAAGGATCGCTAACATCATACGCTGCAATATATGCGCCCGATACTTCATCCGTGGTAAAGACATATTGACCATTGGTACTGGGCCAAATGTTATGCGTAAAAAAATTGGGAGTTGTTTGCGTTCCAAGTAAAACAGGTGCCGTTTTAGACGTTACATCCACTAAACTGAAAAAACCGTCGTAAATATGTGCAAGGTAAAGGGTATCGTTCCGTGCGAATCCATCGTGGACATACCAATCATCAAAGCTTCCGACTTCTTGAGGCGCCATTGGATTGGTAAACACATCTAGCATGATTACCCCACCATTTCCGCGGTTAGAGCCGAAAATATAGGCATACCCATTTTCATCTACAAAACAGGTGTGAGCAGATTGCCATGGGTTTCCAAGCGGTCCAGTGTATATACTTGTTGCTAAATTAGTTGACAACGGCAAAGGGGAAAGGTCAATGATAGTGAGCCCATCTTCTGCTTCGGTAGTGATGTACGCATAATCACCATGAACACAGGGATCACGCCAGATGGATTCTGTTCCAGCTATCCAAAAAACTTCCATTGGATTAGATGGGTTACTCACATCCACCACAGAGGTCCCTTTGGAGGTGCCTACAATGGCGTATTCTTTTCCTGTTTCGTCGACATAGCCCCACACATCGTTTAACGAGGCACCATGAAGGGCTTGGTAGTTGATATGAGAAAGGGAGTCGAGGTTACTTTGTGCTGAAACGACACCAAACGAACAAACGATTAATAGGAGAAGGATTTTATTCATATCAAAAAATTCGTTGAGCTTTAAACTGGGTATTTTTACGTCACAGAATACTGCTTAAAGGTACAAAAAGAATTGTTGCTTAAAGGATAAAAAAGGCTGCAATAATAAAGATCACGATTATTACCACATACTGCCAGAAGTCAACAAAGTATGGGAAATATTTGCGATAAAAATCTTTCATAAGACACTCCTTACAAAGCTAAGCATTTCATCCAGAATTAACCGTGGTCGGATTATTAAAACCCTAAAAAATACTATATTTGCACGCGTTAAACACTCTTGGCAATGGCGAAAAAATCAACCGTTGAAACTGCTTCTGAACTAGACTTTGAAACCTTTAAGCGAACCGTTCTTGACGATTACCGTTTAGCCTGCATTTCGAGGGAAACCTCTTTATTGGGCAGAAAAGAGGTGTTAACCGGAAAAGCAAAGTTCGGTATTTTTGGGGATGGCAAAGAGCTTGCGCAAATTGCCTTATCGAAGTTTTTTCAGAACGGAGATTTTCGTTCAGGGTACTACCGAGATCAGACGCTGATGATGGCCATTGGTCAGTTAACTGTTCAGCAATATTTCGCGGGACTTTACGCCCATACAGACGCATCTATTGAACCACAATCGGCAGGAAGGCAAATGGGGGGACATTTTTCCACCCGTAACCTTGATGAACAAGGAAACTGGAAAGACTTGATGGGGCAAAAAAATAGTTCTGCGGACATTTCTCCGACGGCTGGGCAAATGCCAAGACTGTTGGGTTTAGCACTGGCCTCCAAACTATACAAAGAACTCCCGGAGCTTTCGCAAAATGAGCGTTTTGCTAAGTTTTCATCCAATGGGAACGAGGTTGCTTTCGGGACTATAGGCGATGCTTCGACTTCCGAAGGTTTGTTTTGGGAAACCATGAATGCTGCTGGGGTATTGCAAGTTCCAATGGTGATGTCTGTTTGGGATGATGGCTATGGTATTTCTGTTCCTAGAGAATTTCAGACAACAAAAGGCAGTATTTCTGAGGCATTACGCGGTTTCCAACGAACGAGCGACCAACTAGGTTTTGAAATCCTAACAACCAAGGGGTGGGATTATCCGCATTTGTGTGAAACATACGAAAAAGCTGTTGCCATCGCACGCAAAGAACATGTTCCAGTATTGGTGCATGTGCAAGAAGTCAATCAACCTCAAGGACATTCCACATCGGGATCGCACGAACGGTATAAGTCCCCGGAACGCTTGAAGTGGGAAGGTGATTTCGATTGCATTCAGAAATTTACCGAATGGATCATTTCCTACAAAGCAGGAACGTTGACCATAGCAACTGAGGAAGAGTTACAACTCATTCGTGAGGAGGCAAAAACCTTTGTTCGTGAACAAAAAAATGCTGCTTGGAAAGCCTTTTCAGAAGAAATCAAAGGGGAGGTGAATACGTTGCTTCCTATTTTGCATTCTTTAAGCGCCAATAGCCGAATGAGCGCTTTTATCGATCGCGAAATAGGGCTTCTAGAAAAAAACCGCGAGCCCATCCGAAAAGATTTACTAAGTGTCGCCAGAAAAATGCTTAGGCTTACACGGACTGAATCTTCATCTGAGCGATCAGCACTAATATCATGGTTGAATGGAGCAATGGAACAAAACCATGAGCGTTACAGTTCCCATCTGTATTCTGAATCTGAATCCTCCGCATTGGCAATTACACCGGTCCCTCCCTCATACGATGATTCGGGCCTTTTGGAGGATGGACGCATTATTTTAAAGGAAAACTACCGATATATCTTAAGCAATTATCCTGAAGCGCTTGTTTATGGCGAGGATGCCGGAAAAATTGGTGGTGTGAACCAAACGTTGGAAGGCCTTCAAAGCGAATTTGGCGCATTGCGGGTTTCCGACACAGGTATACGCGAATGCACCATTGTTGGTCAAGGAATAGGAATGGCAATGCGCGGTTTACGTCCGATTGCGGAAATTCAATACCTTGATTACCTGCTTTACGGCATTCAGATTTTATCGGATGACCTTTCCACGGTTCAATACCGAACAAAAGGAGGACAAAAAGCACCTCTAATCATAAGCACCCGCGGACATCGCCTTGAAGGTATTTGGCACAGTGGATCACCAATGGGAATGATCATAAATTCTCTTCGAGGAATGCACGTATGTGTCCCCAGAAACATGACCAAGGCTGCCGGCTTTTATAATTTATTGATGGAGGCCGATGAACCAGCCATAGTAATTGAACCATTGAACGGATACCGTACCAAAGAACTCATGCCCACGAACATCGGTCTGTTTAAAGAGCCATTAGGGATTCCCGAAATTGTTTGCGATGGCACCGACCTAACAATAGTATCTTACGGATCCACGTTTAATTTATGCGAGGTGGCGTGTCAACAACTTCTTGAACTTGGCGTATCAGCTGAACTCATTGACGTACAGACATTGTTGCCCTTCGATATCGAGCACCGTATTTCAGAATCTCTTGAAAAAACGGGAAGGTTATTACTGGTTGATGAAGATGTAAGTAGCGGCGCTACGGGATTTATGTTAGATAAAATCTTGGTAGAACAACGAGGTTATTACTTTCTTGATTCTGCCCCTGAAACGCTTAGCGCAAAAGACCACCGACCGGCTTATGGTTCCGATGGTGATTATTTTTCTAAACCTAGCATAGACGACATTGTAGAAAAAGCTTATGCGATGATGCACGAGTCCAATCCTGAACAATTCCCCCCCATTTATTGAGTGATAACGCATGACCGAAGAATCCTACCTACACCTCTTCGATGACATTTTGAATGGGCATATGAAGGTCGCGCCCTACGAAGATGAGCATTACATTCACTACGTGAAAATGAACCAATCCAGGCAAGATCGCTGGATGAAAAAAGCAGATTTAACTTCGGAGACAACGGATTTTATGAAAAGTTGGGACATGCCTTCTCGATGGATTGTAATTACAGAGCCGTGGTGTGGAGATGCTGCTCACGTATTGCCTTTTTTATTCAAAATGAGCGAATTGAATCCACATATTTCGCTGGAGATTCAATTGCGCGACGGTCCGGATTCAGAAATCGAAAAGTACCTTACAAATGGCGGGAAAGCCATTCCCATTCTGGTCGTCCGAGACACACAGGGGAATGACTTATTTCATTGGGGTCCAAGACCATTAGCTTGTCAACAAATGGTGGAAGCAACAAAAAACAGAGGTGCATCGCAGGAAGAACTCATCAACGCAATCCAACATTGGTACAATAAAAACAAAGGTGCGGATATTCAATTGGAGATCAAAGGATTATTGAACCAAGTGAAAGGATTAAGGCACTGATTAATTTCCTGTAATTTCAACCCTTACTTTTCGAAGAGCATCTGTTAGTAGGGGAATAATCCACCCAACAAGGTTGCCAATGCACAGATTACCAAAACAATACTTTGGGCCAAGCAAACCTTGTAAGGTCCTTTGTTATCCTCCGTGGAATCCAGAGAAGTCATAATCAGACGGAGGTAATAGTAAACCCCAACACCAGACCCTGCAATCGCCAAAATAACTAACCATGGATGCGTTGCAAATGCGGATGCAAACACCATATACTTTCCGAAAAATCCAAGTAACGGGGGTACTCCTGCCAACGACAAAATGGAGAGAATGAACACAAATCCAAGAAATGGATTTCGCTTCGCTAATCCTTTGAATCCAATTATTTCGTCATTTTCACTGTTTACAATTTGGGAGATGGTAATAAGGGAAATGATAGCCGCACCATATCCGAATAAATATACCCAAAGGTTCAATGTGGCAAACGCTTGAAGATTTAACAGTACAAGCAACGCATATCCAGCATTGGAAATACTTGAATAGGCCAATAGACGTTTAAACGTTGTTTGATTTAACGCCGATAGGTTTCCAACCACAATGGTAAGGGCAATGGCTACTACAAGCGCGTTTGTCCACACATCGTTCATTGATCCTATGAATACAAAACCGAAAAGTTTCAAAAATGCAAATAATCCTGCCAATTTGACCACGGACGCCATGTATCCTGTAACTGGGTTTGGACTCCCAGCATACACATCAGGACTCCAAAAATGGAAAGGAGCGGCACCGACTTTAAACAAAAAGGAGGCAAATATGAGTAAGATTCCAACACCAAGCAATGATCCCTTTGCGGCTCCTGTCGCAATCACTTGTTGTATGGTACCCAAATCAAACGAACCCGTTGCTCCATACAAAAATGCGACACCGAACAATAAAACGCCCGTAGCGAATGCTCCAGTAAAAAAGTATTTTATGGATGCCTCCGCAGACAACACATCTTTTTTACGCGTTCCAGCCATCACGTAAATGGGTATCGACATAATTTCCAAGCCGATGAAAAACATGAACAAATCGGTAAAACTGAGCATACAAAGGACACCGACCAACGAAAAAATAATCAATGCGGAATATTCACCAATATGTTCTGGTTCAGATTGAAAGGTTCTATATGACCCCATCAATAGTAAAATGGTGAACGCCACTGCTAGAATTCCAAAAAGAATAGCTGGTGGATCGAACAATAACCCTTGGTATGAGAAATAAACCGTTGGGTTGTAATATTGATTTACTAACAAACCCGCAGCCGTGAGCAAACCTGCAACCGAGACTAAAAATATAAGTAAATGTTTCTTGGTCATTCCCAAGAACATGGTTGCCAAACCTGTGATAAATACCGCAATTAATGCATCCATAGTTAAGGTAGAATAGGTTGAGAAATTTGCATTGAATCCATGACGTTTTTAAGGCTCGGACCAACGAAATCGTTAACAAATTGGGGGAAGATACCGAGTGTAACAATAAGCACACTCAACACGATAAATACCAACAGTTCGTTCCAACGCAAATCTTCAAAAGATGCTTTGGCAGGATGACCAAACATGCTGACTTGATAAGCTCGCAACATATAGACCGCTCCAAAAACGAGCGTCGTACCGGCAATCAGACCTACCAACCAATGGTATTGGTACAGTCCTTTCAAAAGCAAAAATTCTCCTATAAAACCGGATGTGAAAGGTACCGAAACCGAAGCGAAGCATAGCACAGCAAACCAAAATGCAAAAGCTGGTGAAAGCTTGGCAACACCGCCCATTTCCTCCAATTTCCTTGTCTTGAACCGCTCTTCCAAAATGGACGCTGCCAAAAACAGCCCAACTGCGACCAAACTGTGGTTGGCCATTTGTAGGTAGGCTGCAGATAAGATCTCTTTATTGAATAGAATAATTCCGGCAGCGATCAATCCAACGTGGCTGATTGACGCGTAGGCAAAAAGTCGTTTGATGTCTTTTTCCTGAATGGCAATGAGTGCAGCATAAACGATTCCGATAAGCCCTAAAACGATGACGATGCATTGGAAATCAGGTAAGGCTTCCGGAGCAAGGGGAATCATCCATTTCACCATTCCGTACAAGGCCATCTTCAGCATTAAGGCCGATAACAACATAGTGCCAGCTGTGGGGGCACTTGTGTAGGTGGAAGGTTGCCATGTATGGAATGGCACTAATGGAATTTTAATCGCAAACGCAAGAAAAAATCCGCCCATCACCCAAAATGCAACTTTAGGGTTTAGCCCGACCGCAACTAACTGCTCATAGGAAAAATCGGAAGCTTGCAATCCTAATGCAATGAAAGAAAGTAGCATCGCTAACGATCCTACAAAGGTATAAATGAAGAACTTGGTGAGCACAGGTTTCTTATCCTCGTCTCCATACCAATAAGCAATAAGGAATACAGGGATGAGGGTCAATTCCCAGAACACATAAAATAACATTCCGTCCTGAGACATGAATACGCCCAATAAGCCAAACTGCATGAGCATAACCATCGCATTGAATCCTTTATTCTTGGCGTAAGGAAGCTGAAAGGTTGCTAATAAAATCAATGGGATTACGAGACTGGTTAGGAGTACCATAAACAAACTCATTCCATCGTAACCCATTTTAAACGTTAGACCAAATGAAGATATCCACTCAGGAGCAAAAATACTTACTACTTTATCTGCTTTGAATTGAAGGGTATGTACCCAAGCCACAACAAGGGTTCCTATTCCTCCACCCAACGCGAGGATACGCGATAAGTTGGCTGGAGCTAAACTAATGGCGACACAAAAGAGCAATGGTATAATTAGTAATTCCAAAATCTTAAAATTTAATAAGGTAATAAGCAATCAATCCTATGATTCCAATAATCATCCACATGAGGTAGCTGGCTAGAAATCCGGTTTGCCATTTCCGAACCATTTCACCTGATTTACCAATTAACTGAGCAAATCCTGTTACTCCTTTACCCAAAATAACTTGGTCAACAAAAGGCAAAAGCACATTCGAAACCCATGCAATCGGACGAACAAACAAGGCATCGTACACTTCATCGAAATAAAGTTTTTTCATCGATAATTTCTCCCAACCGCTGAGTTGATCGTCCTCTTTTGCCGTGCTGGATTTTTTCACATAAATAATGAACGAAATCGTCAAAATACCTAGCGTTAACAAGACAGCCCCACCCATTAACAACAACGCGGAACCGCTGCTTAAGTGCTCAGCTTTAAGCTTTTCAAGGCCTTGTGTGTTATGAGATAAAAAATGCGACAACCAATGTTTCCCACTTTTGAGAAAAACTCCAGGAAGGTTTAAAATTCCACCAATGACAGAGAGTATAGCCAACACAAGCAATGGTATTTTCATATTGAGCGGCCCCTCATGAATATGCGACTTAACCTCTTCTGTACCTCTAAATGAACCATGAAACACAAGAAAATAAAGTCGGAACATGTAAACAGCAGTCATCGCGACTGAAATCAATAATACACCATAAAGTACCGGGTTATGCATCAAAGCGTGCGCTAGTATCTCGTCTTTAGAATAAAAACCGGAAAGGAGTGGGAATCCAGCAATTGCCAATGTTCCAATCAGGAAGGTATAATGCGTTACATTCAAATAATCCTTTAACCCTCCCATTTTGCGAATGTCTTGTTCATCCGACATGGCATGAATAACACTACCGGAACCCAGAAAGAGCAAGGCCTTGAAAAAGGCATGTGTCGTAACGTGAAAAATTGCGGCCGTGTATGCTCCCATGCCCAACGCCACAAACAATAACCCTAGTTGCGAAACGGTTGAATAGGCCAACACTTTCTTGATGTCGTTTTGTCGAAGCGCAATAAAAGCAGCCACAAGCGATGTAGCCAAACCGATGTACAGCATAATGTCTTGGGTCAATGGTGCCAATTCAAACAAGAAGTTAGAACGTACAACAAGAAAAATCCCTGCGGTGACCATCGTTGCAGCGTGAATCAACGCCGAAACGGGTGTAGGACCGGCCATTGCATCAGGCAACCACGTAAACAAGGGAATCTGGGCGGATTTTCCCGTAGCCCCTATAAACAAACAAAGCGTTATTCCGAACATCATCCATGTAGGAAGTTCCGAGGCAGATTTGAAAACCAATTCACCCAATTCCTTGTATTCCAAGGTTCCAAATTGCATCAATAACAAGAATAATCCAATCAATAAGCCCAAATCACCAATGCGGTTCATGATGAAAGCCTTCCGTGCAGCTAATCCATTTAGCATACCTTTTTCTTTGTCCGAATAATGAAACCCGATCAATAGATAAGAGCAAATTCCAACCCCTTCCCAACCGAAGAACAACATGAAATAGTTGCTCCCCAATATCAAAATGAGCATGGCAAAAATAAAGAGGTTGAGGTAAGTAAAAAACTTGTAATAGCCCGGATCTTTTTCCATGTAGCCCATGGAGAAGAGATGAATCAAGGCACCGACGCCCGTGACAATGAGTGTCATCCAAATGGACAACGAATCAACCTGCAACCTCGCGTGAAGTGTCAAGCTTTCGAAATCCAACATAGTAAAGAGATGCACAATAAGTTGGTCATGATTGGACGTATAAACAACAAGTGCCAACGAAAATGCGGCAAACATGACGGCAGTAGCAATGGTTCCTACCAACACTTTTGGTAAGTGTTTACCAACGGTTCCGTTGATCAATGCTCCTAAGAGAGGAAGCAATAAAACGAGTAGTATGAGTTGATCGCTTGACATTAATTAGCCTTTAAGTTTGTTGAATAAGCCTACATCTGTGGTGCGCAAGGTGCGATAAGCTAAAACGAGAATGGAAAGTCCCACAGTTGCCTCCGCGGCAGCCACCACCATGATAAAGAATACAAAAATTTGGGCATCCGCATTACCGAAATAAGTCGAAAATGCAACTAGTAATAAATTGACTGCATTCAACATTAATTCAATACACATAAGTAAAATGATGGCATTTCGACGAATCATCACCCCTACTGCACCAATGACGAACAATACAGAGGAAAGAATGATGTAAAAGTCAATCGAAACTCCTGATTGAAAAATTCCTGCTAATGCCATATCAACTAAGTGTTTGTTTTTCTCTTTTTGCTAATAATACCGCTCCTACCATTGCAGCAATAAACAATACCGATGAAACTTCGAAGGGCAAAACGTACTTGGTAAATAACAATTGACCGAGGTTTTGTACCAATCCTTGTTGGTTCGCTGTCTCAACGGCTGCCTGCGCCATAGCGGCACCATCCTTCAGAGCAGCGATTAAAACAGTAAACAATGCTCCACCTGCAATTACAGCAGAAAAAGTGACGAGCATGGAACTTTTAGGTTCGTTTTCCTTGTTCAAATTCAAAAGCATAAGAACAAAGAGAAAGAGTACCATGATGGCACCGGCATATACGATGATGTTCACAATGGCGAGGAATTGTGCGTTCATGAGAATGTAATTGGAAGAGATCAAAAAGAAAGTCAAAACCAAATAAAGTACGCTTCTCACAGGATGTTTGCTGATGACCACCATCAGAGCCGATCCTATTGTTAGTCCGCCTAAAATAGCGGCAATTACTTCTAAACTCATTTTTCTGTTCGTTTTCCTGTGTGTTGACGCTTGGTAATATCAACCCGTTGATCAACTGTTTCTACCAAACGGTCTTTACCGTAAATAAATTCACCGCGTTCAAAGTTTGAAGGTACGATCCGATCCGTTAGGAAAATAGCCTCCTTCGGGCATGCTTCCTCACACAACCCACAAAAAATACATCTTAACATATTGATTTCGTAGGTTTCGGCATATTTTTCTTCTCGGTACAAATGTTCCTCCCCCCTTTTTCGCTCTTCTGCTACCATGGTAATCGCCTCTGCAGGACATGCCACTGCACAAAGTCCACAAGCCGTACAGTTTTCTCGTCCTTGCTCATCGCGTTTCAATACATGTTGACCGCGGTATACAGGCGCAAACGGACGTGTTTCTTCAGGATATTTTACCGTGTTGTGTTTACGAAACAAGTGCTTAAACGTAATCCACATACCACTTAAAATAGCGGGAAGGTAAATGCGTTCCATGAACGACATTTCCTTATTGGAAACTACTTTTTTTCTATTACTCAGACTTTCCATGCGTGAATCTTTTAAAACCATCCTTGCGTGAAGGCAATGACAATTCCTGTGATGAGTAAGTTAATAAGGGAAATCGGAATGAGGCTTTTCCATCCGAGGTGCATCAATTGATCAAAACGGAAACGAGGAAGGGTCCAACGAATCCACATGAAAATAAACACAAATATGAAGGTTTTAGTAAACATCGCTACCAATCCCAATATGGCTTGTGTATTCCCTTCGAAATAATCCATGCCCGGAAAGTTGAATCCGCCGAAGAATAGGACCGAAATAACTGCTGACGAAGTAAATAAAGCCACGTACTCAGCAAACAAGTAAAAGCCCATTTTCATTGACCCATACTCCGTATGGTATCCACCAATCAATTCACTCTCACATTCCGGCAAATCGAACGGTGCACGGTTCGTTTCAGCAAGCGCACAAATGAAAAACACAAGGAACGCAACTGGCTGTTTGAAAACATTCCACGTAAAATAGCCATTATCCCAAAACCCATGCTGGTTATTCACGATGTCTTTCAGGCTTAAACTTCCTGTCATCATAACAATCGTTATCACACAAATACCCATGGCAAGTTCGTACGAAATCATTTGTGAGCTGGCCCGAATTGCTCCAAACAGGGAATACTTGTTATTTGAAGCCCATCCTCCAATCATGATTCCATAGACCCCTATGGAAAGAAAGCCCATAATGAATAAGATTCCAATGTTCACGTCAGCAACCTGCAAGGCTACATCTTGACCGAACAGTATCAAATCTTTACTCCATGGAATGACTGATCCGGTCATTAAGGCTGTAAACATCGCAATTCCGGGCCCCATAATGAAGAGCCATTTTTCTGCATGCACGGGGATAAAATCTTCTTTGAAAAATAATTTTCCTCCATCCGCAAGTGGCTGGAAAATCCCGAAAGGTCCAGCCCTATCGGGTCCGACGCGATCCTGAAACCACGCTGCCACCTTGCGTTCAAAATAAGTAGCATATGCGGCAATACCAAGCGTAACGGCGAACAACACCGTAATTAACAGTAATTTCTCAATGACCTCACTTGTTTCCATCCTTCAACAAATTTTGATTTCCGGTCCTAGGACTTAAATATTGACCCTGCGAAATTACAGAATGTCGGTTAATCTTCCGCGGTTCTTCGATATTCCACATGGAAACATCTTTTTTATCGAAACGACAATCGTTGCAAATCCACCCGGCTTTACCGTCTTGATCTTCCACTTCGCCGTAGGCATCTTTACGCGCTGTTACCCGGTAAATTTCATTTCCAAACATCCACACCACTGCTTTTCCAGAACATTTTGAGCACGAACAAGAGGCATTCATAGGTTTGAGAAACCATACCCTGCTTTTGAAACGGAATGTTTTATCGGTGAGGGCACCCACAGGACATACGTCAATCATGTTTCCTGAAAAATCGTTTTCAATCGCATTTTCAATGTAGGTGCTTATTTCAGCGTGTTCGCCGCGGTGTAACACACCATGAACACGCTTGTCTGTAAGTTGATTCGCCACATGTACACATCGGTAGCACAAAATGCACCGGTTCATGTGTAATTTAATTTTATTACCAATGTCTATTGGATCGAAGGTGCGGCGATCTTCCTCATAGCGGGTTCCTTCCCCACCATGTTCGTATCCAAGGTCTTGGAGGTGGCATTCACCTGCCTGATCACAGATGGGGCAATCCAGTGGGTGATTGATAAGTAAGAATTCCACGACCCCGCCACGGTTGTCGTGTACGCGTTGGCTGGTTTTATTCTTAACAACCATACCATCCATTACTTGAGTAGAACACGACGCGACCAACTTCGGCATTGGTCTTGGGTCTTTTTCAGAACCTTGAGCCACCTCCACTAGGCAAGTACGGCATTTACCTCCCGTTCCAGGAAGTTTACTATAATAGCACATAGCAGGAGGTACCACTTCTCCGCCAATCTGACGTGCGGCGTTCAGGATGGTGGTTCCCGGTTCTACTTCTATCTGTACATCATCAATGGTAACTTTGACCATATTTTTGTTTTTTTCTATGTTTTAAACTACCGATACTCCCTTCAACAACCCGTAATTCCTTGACTGCGCCTCTTGTGGACTGGTCACGTGCCATTCAAATTCTTCGCGGAAGTGTCTTATCGCAGCAGCTACAGGCCATGCGGCAGCGTCCCCAAGAGGACAAATTGTATTTCCCTCGATTTTCTTATTGATGTCTGCCAATAAATCAATGTCGCGCATGTTGCCCGAACCGTGTTCCAACCGATAAAGCACCTTTTCCATCCATCCTGTTCCTTCCCTGCAAGGAGAACATTGTCCACACGATTCATGGGCATAAAAACGTGCAAAGTTCCATGTATTCCGAACGATGCATTGGTCTTCATCAAACACAATAAAACCTCCTGAACCGAGCATAGAACCTGATTGGAACCCTCCGTCGGCTAAGCTTTCGTATGTCATCAATCGATCTTCTCCATTCGCTGTTTTAGTCACAAAATGAGCGGGTAAAATCGGAACGGATGACCCACCGGGAACACATGCCTTCAGTTTTTTACCATTGGCAATTCCCTGGCAATAGTCGTCGCCGTAAATAAATTCTTCAACGGTGATACCCATCTCAATTTCGTACACACCTGGACGTTTTAGGTTCCCGCAAGCTGAAATCAACTTGGTACCGGTACTTTTTCCCAGTCCCACTTTGGCGTATTCCTCACCCCCATCATTGACAATAGGAACCACTGCGGCAATACTTTCTACGTTGTTTACTACGGTTGGGCATTGCCATAACCCTTTCACAGCTGGAAACGGCGGTTTGATGCGTGGATTTCCTCGTTTTCCTTCCAACGATTCAATTAATGCCGTTTCTTCTCCGCAAATGTAAGCACCACCACCAGGCGCCACGTAGAGGTCAAGGTCAAACCCTGAACCGAGAATGTTCTTCCCAAGAAATCCTTTATCGTAGGCTTCGGCAATCGCTTTTTCGAGGATGTCCAAAATCCACATGTATTCCCCACGGATATAGATAAATGAAAGATTGGCTCCTAATGCGTAACTGGAAACAATCATTCCTTCAATCAATAAATGTGGAATGCGTTCCATAATGTAGCGATCCTTGAAGGTACCCGGCTCAGATTCATCCGCATTGCAAAGCAAATAGCGCGGCACTCCTTCCGGTTTTGCTAGGAAGGACCATTTCATTCCTGTAGGAAAGCCAGCACCTCCCCGTCCGCGTAAGCCTGACTTCTGCACTTCCTCCACGATGTTTTCTGGAGACATGCTTTTCAATGCCTTCTCCACTGAACGGTATCCACCGTGTTTGCGGTAAACATCAAAGGATGCAATACCTTCGATGTGATCGTGTTCAAGTAATAATTTTCTTCCCATACTTATGCGTTTGGAACAATTCCGTTTCTGTAAGATTCGATAATGGCATCCACTCGTTCTTTGGTTAGGTGCTCGTGGTATTTTTTGCCACATTGAAGCATCGGTGCATAACCACAAGCTCCAAGGCATTCAGCCGTTTTCAATGTAAACATTCCATCTGCTGACGTTTCGCCCACTTTGATATTCAATTTTTCCCCGATATAGTCAATGATTTGATCGCTTCCGACCAACATACATGGTCCTGTTCGGCAAACCTCAAATACATATTTACCTGTTGGTTCTAGGTTAAACATGGTGTAAAAGGTCGCAACCTCATAAACTTCGATGGGCTGAATACCCATGATTTCAGCGACGTAATCCATGGTCTCAATGCTCAACCAACCGCCGAATTCCTCTTCGGCGATATGCAATATTCGAATGAGTGCGCTTTTGTCCTTCCCTTCTGGATAGGTGGCCATCAATGCCTTCACCTCTGCCAATTTTTCATTCGAGAAAACCGGCTTCTCTGAATGGCGCTTGCTTAAATCGATGTGTGTATTGCTCATAGTTTATGCGTCTAATTCTCCAGCGATGACATTCATACTACTCATCGTAAGTACGGCATCACTAATATTCTGCCCCGTAATCATTTCCGGGTACGCCTGGTAGTAGATAAAACAGGGTCTTCTGAACTGTAAACGGTAAGGTGAACGACCACCGTCTGAAATAAGGTAATATCCCAATTCACCGTTTCCACCTTCCACGGCATGGTAAACCTCTCCCACGGGAACGGCCGTTTCTCCCATGACAATTTTGAAATGGTAGATAAGTGCTTCCATGTTATTGTAGACATCTTCTTTCGGTGGCAAGTAAAATTCTGGAACGTCACCTTTATAAGATCCTTCTGGCAAGTTGTTGTAGGCTTGCTCAATAATTTTAAGGCTTTGGCGGATTTCCTCCTGACGCACTTGAAAACGGTCGTAGGTGTCCCCTTGCGTTCCAACAGGAATGATGAAATCGAAATCTTCGTAAGAGGAATATGGATTCATGACACGTACGTCGTAATCCACACCTGCAGCCCGAAGGTTAGGACCTGAGAACGAGTATTCTAAAGCCCTTTCAGCAGATATAGGTCCAGCGCCAATGGTGCGGTCCATAAAAATCCTGTTTCTGGATAGGAGGTTGTCAAATTCTTGTAATACTTTCGGGAAGGTTCTTAGAAAATCTTTCAGTTTTTGATGAAATGCCGGCGAGAAATCACGTTCAAAACCACCAATTCTACCAACGTTTGTGGTAAGCCTAGCACCGCATACTTCTTCGTACAAATCGTAAATTTTTTCGCGCTCTTGAAAAACGTAGGTAAAACCAGTAAGTGCACCCGTATCGACACCAATTACGGAATTACACACCAAGTGATCCGCGATACGAGCAAGTTCCATGATTATTACTCTCATGTACTCCACTCTTTTGGGAATATCGGTACCGATGAGTTTTTCAACGGTCATATGCCACCCCATGTTGTTTATAGGAGAAGAACAATAATTGAGGCGGTCGGTAATTGGTGTAATTTGGTTATAAGGACGACGTTCGGCAAGTTTTTCAAACGCACGATGGATGTAACCGACGGTTTGTTCGGATGACAATATTTTTTCTCCGTCAACCTTCAAAACATTCTGGAAAATACCATGTGTAGCCGGATGCGTTGGACCGAGGTTCAACGTTGCAATTTCTCCGTCGATTGTTTCAACCGACTGAAGCTTTGCGTTTTCGTTTGGGGTGGAAATAGATTCGCTCATGGTTGTATGGGTTAACGTCCAAAAAATCGATCGTCTTTATCTTCTCTTGTGGCATCCTCTAAATGGTATTCTTTTCTCAAAGGAAAATAATCCATGCTGTCTTCGTTTAGGATGCGTGTCATATTTGGGTGACCGGTGAAAACGACCCCATAAAAATCATAGGTTTCTCGCTCCATCCAGTTGGCACCTACAAATAAATCTACAAGCGATTTAATTTCGGGTTGTTCAATGGATAGAAAAGCCTTTAAACGAATGCGTAAATTATTAGTTAGACTGCGTAGGTGA
>JBILRE010000032.1:0-4418 GCA_044372835.1 Crocinitomicaceae bacterium
CCCACTACCAAAGATCAACTCAGACGAGCAGCTTTTAGTGTCGTGCTTAATATTGCAGAAGGAACCGGAAGATTCTCCAAAGCCGATAAACGAAATTTCTATGTCATTGCCAGGAGTTCAATCTTCGAATGTGTTGCTATTTTTGACGTGCTAAAAGATGAAAAAGTCCTTCCGGAATTGCAGTTTCAACATTTTTACGAACAGGCAGAGGAATTGTCAAAAATGCTCTTTGCAATGATTAAACAATTGGAATAGCCTCTGTTAAATTATTAACCCGTGAGTGTGAGAGCGAACAACACGAACACTGCTTTTTTTCTTCACACTCAAACCCATACCATGCTTGTTTTACCAAATTTGTCCTCCAAACCGATAGAATGCTTAATTTTCAATCGTGAATATCGCTTTGGAATATATCCGTTACCTCGCCAAGGCCAAAGGCCGACACGGAATTCATTCACCTTACGTTTATGGGATTCAAGATAAATGCTTGACATACAAGCTCCCCGGGGATGTGATAAAGCAAAGAGAACAATTTTTCTTTTCCTTGAACAATGACAATTCATACATTCAAGTCAGCGATCATGGGGTTGGATCGAAAAAACTTTCCGAGAAGCGACAGATAAAAGCCATACTCAATCACAGCTCTAGTAAGGGCAAATATGCTGATTTTTTATACCGAATCAGTTCGTATTTCAAGCCACAAAACATACTTGAATTTGGCACCTCCCTGGGGGTCGGTTCGCTTCACTTGCAATTGGGAAATCCCAATGCTCAATTAATCACCGTAGAAGGATGCGAACAGACATCACAGACTGCTAGAAAACACCTGAACGGAATCGGTTTGTATTCGGTCCAATTTATCCACTCCACCTTTATGGCCTATCTGCGGAGCGATAACATTCCTTGTTTTGACCTCATTTACATAGATGGACATCACGATGGTGAAGCATTAAAGGAATATGTAAAACGTCTGTTACCATATAGCCACGCTGATACGCTCTTCATACTGGACGATATCCGTTGGAGCAAGTCCATGTTGGATGCTTGGAAATTTTTGGCATCATCTTCCGATTTCAACCTTTCGCTGGATTATTTCCGAATGGGAATATTGGTACGAAGGCCGCAACAGGCAAAGGAACATTTTGTATTGCGGTACTAAGGCATCAATAGGATGCGGTAATTAGTTCCATGCACTCTGGGCAATCAGCCAAACGAAAGGAAACCAATTCTTTTTTATCGGCAATTGATTCTCCTACCTTCATTGCGAGGCCGTCCAAATCTTCGGATGCATCTGAATCCACCGCTGGATAGGTATCCATACGCATGTCATCGGGCATCAAAGTGTTGGTAACGGGAGCTGTATTTTGTACTTTTTCATTGAGGTGATTCGCCTTTGTATTACCTGAGTGTTGGGATGTCTGCGTTTGTTTATTCTTCCAAGTCGGTTGCTTAACATCGTTCAGCTGGGCTGTTTTCAAACCAATTGCATTCACGTCATTGATGTCCTCGGTCCAAAACCGTACACCTATAAAAAGTAAGACAACAACTGCAGCCAGAGGTATAAGAGGGCTTTGCCAGAGGGATTTGGTTGGGGGGAAGAAAAAAGCAGCAAGCGTAACCATCGAAAAAGATGAGCCGCGTGCTTGAGTACTGCTTTGAAACAAGTGATCCAAATGCTCTTTCGTCTGATTCCGTGGTTGTATCGTAGAATTTACATTCAAACCATCTAGCACGCTGAAAATAGCACCAATAGCATCTGAACTATTTTCATCCAAACATAGCTCATTAAGCGATTCTTTTTCATCTAAAGAAAGTTGTTCGTACCGTTGTTTGCTTATTACCTCTTTTAAATAATCTTTCATGGCTTACTTTTCAACTGGTTTAAATTCTTTTAAGTTCGCTGCAAGGCTTTTAATTGCATAAAAGACCCTTGATTTTACCGTTCCTTCATTGATCCCGAGAACCTCGGCTATTTCCTTGACAGATAAACCCTCTACGTGTCGCAAAGTGAACGCTTCTCTATGTTTATCATCAAGATTATTCAACTGATCATTTAATGCTTCTTTGAAAAAGGCATCCTCCACATCACTTAGTACATTTGTTGACTTGTCAGCGAGTGCATAATGAAGGTCCAATCCATTGGAAAATCCTTTTCTTACTTCCTTCTTTTTATATTCGTTCTTACACATGTTGCATGCCACCGAGTAAACCCATGTTTTAAATGATTTTTCGGGGTCAAAATAATCCGGTTTTCGAATGATTTTTGCAAAAAGGTCGTGTACTAAATCTTCCGCCTTTTCCCTGTCACGCCATAACATGCGCATGAAATAATGTAAAAGTGGGCCTGCATAACGCTGGTAAATTTCGTCAAAGGCCCGCTGATCAGATTTAATAAGCATGCTCATCAGTTCCTCGTCAGTAGCTTTGTGGTATGTCGGTCGAAACAACCTCATTTATACTTCTTCTGAACGGTCTTTGCCTTGGTTTGCTTGCCCGATAGTAGGGACACTTTTTCAATCACTTTTTGAAGTTCTTGTTCCCTCTCGGTATATCCTTTTACTTGGTAATAATTACGCAATGTAAGCAACAAGGGCAAATAATTTGCCGCAAGTTTTCTTCCTTTCTCCGTTTGCGCATTATTTAGTGTGTGTTTTTTAAATTCATTGAACCAAAGATTCTCGTTTGTAAAAAACAAGAGGGTGGGTTCTTGAGAGCTGTAAGTCATTGTGAGCCCATTTATGAAGAGTTTTTCTTTAACGGAAAGTAAATATTCCTTAGGTAATGTGAGGGAAACGGCAATGTTTTTAGCTTCATTTAAACGGCAGAAATCTTCAAAAAAAGACGTGTCAATGACCGGTGTTTGGGAAAACGCCAAATTTCTTGAATGCAATAACGACTTGTAAGCAGCTCCTTGCATAAAATCGAGAGAGGCCACACATACATCGGGACGAATTTCATTTACTTGCTGGTTAAAATAGGCTCCATACGAATCATCAAACCCATGGGTAACAAGACAACCCTTTGGAGGAACAGAGAGCAACACGTCCTGAGTGTAATCAATCGCATCTTGAGACAAATGGCCATGTTCCTTTAACTTGGATAGGTACACTTTGGTATTCAAGGTATCCCCAATAGCAATGTAGTAAGCCGTCTTTTGTGCTTGAACTACTGAATGGTGAGGCTGTTGCATTTCTGCCTCATTCAGATGTGCAATTCGCTTTGTATCGTAATTTCCAGAGGTGTATAAAGACAGGTGGTATTCAAATGAAGAGGGCGCTACTTGTTCCATGTACTGAACAGACGCATCCATTTGTTGTTGCTGAATGGGAGAAGGTGATCGACTAATTGCGTTTGATTTGACTGATTGCTGAACGTTATTGAAATCTTCTAGAACAGGTGACAGTTGACTGGAGGCAGTACCCGATACCTCTTTTTTACTCATTTGTTGAACATCTTCTGACGGTATTTCAGCATTTTCGCTTGAAGCCTTCGCTTTTTTAGGTGTCGACCGATCTCTTAAGTCGTTTTCAATTTTAAGCGCTTTATCTTTTTCATCGTCTAATTGCTCTGTTAATGTATCTTGCATCTGCACTGTTTTGTTTACAACAGGTGCATTCATTTCTACATTGTTTTGGTTTCCAACCTGCGCAAAAGTGCACGAGCAATAAAAAAAAACGGAAAGTCCTAATAAAAATCGCATGCTAATAAATTTAACGCGAACCATTACACCTTACTTTGCCTTCGGTTCAATGGATGGTTAAAATTAAATGGTTTCTGATGCAAATAAAAACTTATTCGGAGAAACAAGGTTGGTTTTGACCGCATACATTACGATTCCTGCGGTGTTTTTAACTCCAAGTTTCCCCATAATGTTTTTACGATGGGTATTTACAGTGTGGTTGCTCAAAAACAACTGCTCGGCAATCTGCTGATTGGTCAAACCTTCGGCGATTAACGTAATGATTTCATTTTCTCTGTCAGACAATACGACCGGCTCACAAGTAAACGAATCGTATTCAAGGTCGTTCACATCGATGGATGCTTTGCGAATGGTTTCAAGGATTTGACCACAGAAGAACTTGTTGCCTTTAATCGTCTCGTTGATGGCAGAAGTTATTTCACCCACATCACAGTCTTTTTTCACATAGCTCAATACACCCGAACGCAGGGCATTGACCAAGGTGGACGCAGACTGTTCGGGGGTAATGGCCAAGCAGCGCACATGCTTCGATTTTTGCAGTACTTTAGGGATAACATCTATGCTGAAGCCAGGGGATGTGTAATCAATAACTACCAATGAAGGATTGAAATTGGCCATTTGGTCTAGTAATTCCTCACTGCTTTTCGCCTCACTCACAATATCATACTTCTGAGTGCTACCGATGATGGTCCTAAGCCCTATTCGAACTAAATCGTTG
>JBILRE010000018.1:0-51537 GCA_044372835.1 Crocinitomicaceae bacterium
AACGATTATCGCACTTCAATGATATGTTACGAACTACTGATCCATTGAACCCAGACACGGATGGTGATGGTGTAATTGATGGAACTGAAGTTGCGGACGGAACGAATCCAACGGACCATTGTTCATTGTTGTTGGCAAGTCAAACGGTAGCGCCAAGTGCCGCTTGGAATGATGCAGATTGTGACAATGATGGAGTGACAAATGGTACTGAGGTTGCAAATGGCAGTGAGCCATTCAACCCATGCAGTCCGAAACCATGTGATTTGTCTATTCCAGACGCCTTCACTCCAGACGGAGATGGTATCAACGATGTGTTTGTTATTGATGGAATCGAACTCTATCCAAATAATACCATTTCGATCTTCAATAGATGGGGTGTATTGGTATACGAAGTGTCTAACTATCAGAACAATTGGGATGGTAGTACTCAAAGTCAGTTCACACTTGGTGGCGATGACCTACCAACGGCAACTTACTACTATGTGCTCGACACGAAAGACGAAAGTGTAGGAGTGCTCAAAGGTTATATCTATTTACAACGATAAAAGCAAAAAGGCGCTCAATGATGAGTTGAGCGCCTATTAAAAAAATGAAGATGAAAGCACTAATTAAGATTATTAGCATCACGGTTGTATGTGCAAACACAACCCTTACTTTTGGTCAGCAAGAACCTCAATTTACTCAATATTCAGACAACACCCTCTTTGTGAATCCTGCATATGCTGGAAGTCGAGGAGTATTGAATTTAACTGGGATTCACCGCCAACAATGGACAGGTTTCGAAGGACGGCCAATTTCGACAACATTTAGTGCCCATTCGCCTCTCACATATGAAACAGTTGGTTTAGGTCTCACCTTTATCAACGACCAATCTGGTCCGATTAAACAAACTATGATTTATGGAGACTTTTCGTACACATTAAAATTCAAAAATGGAGACAGAAAACTTTCATTTGGAATGAAAGCAGGTATGAATGTGATTTCTGTAAGCACCGGGAACTTGGAGACAGAGGTAGCTAACGATCCGAAGTTGTTACAAAATGTTCAAAATAACGTCAATCCAAATTTTGGTTTCGGTATATACTATCACTCTTCAAGGTTCTTTATCGGTGCAAGCAGTCCAAAATTGCTTGAGCGAGGTTACGACGGCATTAGTAAATCAAATCTTGAAAGACGACACTACTTTGGAATCATTGGGGGCGTTTTCCCACTTAATGACTACTGGAAATTAAGGCCAACGACCCAAGTTAAAATCACCGAAAACAGCCCAATAAGCATTGATGCAAGCCTTGCTGCTATCTACAGAGAGAAGATTTGGTTTGGCGCCATGTATCGACTTAACGCCGCATTTGGAGTATTTACACAGTTTCAAGTAACGCCACAATTCAAATTGGGTATCGCATCTGATTTTGGAACTCAAGCCATTCGGAATTATAACTATGGGACTTTTGAAATCATGATGTCTTATGATTTTATTTTCAAAAAACAAGGAGTACGTTCACCCCGTTATTTCTAATTAAAGTAATCTAAAAGATAATGAAAAAACAGTATATAGTATTTTGCTATATCATTTTAGCTTTTACTTCATTTGGACAAGCAGGGAAGCTTAAAAAAGCAGATGCGTATTATGAAAAATTATCCTATGCTTACGCAGTTGGATTGTACGAGGAATTGATCGGGTCAGAAGTTGCTACTCCTATTCTGTTTTCCAAAATTGCGACGTGCTATTACTATATGGGGAACATGGAAAAAGCGGAAACGAACTTTAAATCCATGATTCAAACAGATGCGGCGGTAAAAGAGGACTATTTTCTTTACGCACAAGCCTTAAAGCAAAATGGAAAATACACCGAAAGTGATGTATGGATGACAAAATTCAATCAATTGGCATCTTCAGATCACCGTGCTGTATCTTTCATTAGCAATAGTTCCTATCTCCAAAACATTGAAAAACAAGGAATACATTTCGAGATTAAAAATCTAAACTGCAACTCACCTGTTGCCGATTTTGGTGCCTATCCGTCGGTAGATGGAAATCTTTTGTATTTCTTGTCTTCGAGAAGAAAACCGATAATGATTCAGTATGAATGGTCATGGAATCAAACGCAATTTCTTGATGTGTACACATCGACAGTTGCACCGAATGGTGAAGTGCAAAATATATCACTACTGAATAAACGTGTGAATTCCCGTTTCCATGAAGGACCATTGTGTTTTTCACCTGATGGGAAGTTTGTGTATTTTACCCGAAACAATATGGCATGGGGAAATCAAAAAAAGGATCAAAAAGGGATTCAAAATTTACAACTATACAGAGCAACAGTTGATTCCCTGGGAAACTGGAACGATGAAGAGGTACTTCCTTTTAATTCAAAGGAATATTCTGTTGGACACCCAACGATTTCAGCAGATGGCAAAACATTGTATTTTGTTTCAGATATGCCAGGTGGCTTTGGTGGTGCGGATTTATACAAGGCAGCCATCAACGGTGATGGAACATTCGGTAAAGCTGAAAATTTAGGTACTGAGTTCAATACTGAAGGACAAGAAATGTTTCCGTGGATTAACGGAATAGGAGAATTATTTTTTGCATCTAATGGACATATTGGTCTTGGTGGACTTGATGTATTTGTTATGACCATTAACAAAAATGGTGCTTTTGATAAACTACAAAATGTTGGAAAACCTGTTAACTCTCAACATGATGACTTTGCATTTACAATGAACAAAGATAATATTACAGGCTATTTCTCTTCTAACAGAACAGACGGTAAAGGTGATGATGACATCTACTCGTATTTACTAACAAAGCCCTTTCAGAAGCAACTTATTGTTGAAGGTATAGTGAAGGATGAAACTACAGGTGCAATTCTTTCACTGGCAACCGTAAAATTAATTAACGCACTAGGAGAGGTTATTGCCATTGTTATTTCTGATAGTACTGGTGCGTTTCAGTTTGAGGTCGAACCTGACGAAGATTACACAATTTCAGCAAGTAATGTAGATAGATACAATGAAAATCAACGTTCGGTATCAACTAAAAATTTGGATCCCGAAATTACCGAGATTAATGGAGATGTGGCACTACTTAAGATACCTGATTTGTCCCTATATTGTCTTGTTACTGATGCTAATTCAGCGCTGCCTTTAGAGGGTGTAAAAATAACCGTTACGAGTAATGATACTAAAAATGAGATCATAAATCTATTAACACCAGTAACTGGGGATACTGAAAAAGAATTATTGGATAAAAAAGTTAATGATCAGTTATCATATACAATACGATTGGAAAAACCGGGCTATTTGACAAAGGTTGTAACATTTAACTACACAATCGCTCAAATGGGAAGAATCAACGTTCATGAAACATTGGATTTAACAATGGATAAAATTGATCTTGGTTTGGATTTGGCTTCAATTATAGATATCAATCCAATATATTTTGATTTGGGTAAATATGCTATTCGTCCAGATGCTGCATTAGAGTTGAATAAGATTGTAACGGTAATGAATGAAAATCCAGCCATGCAAATCGAGTTGGGTTCACACACGGACTGTCGAGGATCCATTGCGTCAAATGAGAAGTTGTCCGACAACAGAGCGAAAGCATCTGCAGATTACATTAAACAACGCATTAGCAACCCAGAAAGAATCAATGGAAAAGGATTCGGTGAATCTCGTCTAAAAGTAGACTGTCCGTGTGAAGGAGCGGTAAAGTCCACTTGTTCAGAATACGAGCATCAAAAAAATAGACGAACAGAGTTTGTTATAATCAATATGTAGTTTGTCGCGAATACAAGAAGCGTTGAATAGTCTCTAAAAAGTCCTAATTTGAGCCTAAGGAGCTCAAAAAAAAGAAAGGAGTTTCGTCGCTTTTGCTATTTATCCCGACTATTCGGGACAACTTTTAGCCCTGAGTTCATCGAAGGGTCACTCTGTTTTTGTGATCCCGGAAGTCGAAAAATCAAACTTTTATAAGGATTTGGAGGGGGTTATGGATTGGAAAAAATTCCAAAAAAAAGAATGAGACTGCGCAGCTGCACCGAAGGTAAACAGAATGAGAATGAAGTAAAGCAAAAACGAGACTGCGAAGCTGCAACGAAGTTAATGACACTCTCGCACTCATTCTCGTTTTGTTTTGTGACCTCCGAGGTCGAGAAATCTAACTTTTATAAGGATTTGGAGGGGGTTTTGGATTGGGAAATAAGGGCCGAAAAAAAGCAGACAAAGTCAAGCTAATTGAACTTTAAATTCATGTTTGGAAGAGATCAGATTTTTTAATGAAATGACAAAATCCTCTACTTTATTCAATCGGTTGAGAATTAGAACAAGACGAAATACATGCTTAAAAAAAGTCTTCTTGAGTTTGAAAACACACAAATACTCAAACAAGTTGAACTTTAAATTTTAATCCAAATGCTTTATTTCCAAAACAATAACAACAACATCGGTGTAATTGGTAACAGCTTCAAATTCAATAGATTTATTTTCATTCAAGAAATTTATGTTTGAAGGCAACATGAGATGATTCCCAAAACAGGCCTGAAAACGCTGATAAATGGACATGGCTTTTGATTGACCTCCCAGTTGCTTTGTTAATACATCAAAATCAATAGTTTTCTTCGAATACATCAGACATAAATACTCTTTTCCTGTTTCTCCATCTAGTCGCATTTGCTTGTCCTCCGAAGGGATTGGGACATCGTTATTCTGGTAATTCAATAGAGGACTTACACCTTCTTCAAAAGGAAAAAGTTGATCTATTTCACCTTGATCATCGATATTCAGTGCATACAAATAAGTGGGCGCAGAACTATTTAAATACAGTCTAAATCGTTGACCTGAGTGCATGGCTTCATCCAAAACAAAAATACCCTCCTTGTTGATGGTGGCTGTCATTGAGATTCCATCAGAGAGCAGAATTTTTAATCCACCCGAAATGGTAGATTCTTGATTTAAATAATTCTCATTCCCAATCATTTCAATGGCTTGATACGTGAATTTCGCAAAATCACTGTACTTCACCCAAACGTAGCCCTCATTGCCCCAATCGGTTCCCCAGCTATTTTGGATTTCAAAAGCTCCCCCATACTTTTCATCATCATACCCCACCACACACAATGCATGACGTGCATGTTTATGATTGATTTCACTATCAACACTTTCAGTGGGTTGCCAAAGCTCTCCTGCACATTTCATGAATGAATTGGGACAAATGATGCTAATCACAACGGGATATTTTTCAGAAATACTCTTTTTTACAAGCTGAACCTTTTCCTTGTCACTTACCTCATAAAAATCTGAATTGTCAAACAACTTGGCATACGCTTTAATTTTATTTTCTTTCGCCAGTTCGAACAAATCGTCATTTAAGTCTATAGGACAAAGCTCACTATAATTTGCAAATTTAGGAACGCCATATTCGATCATTTGTTCCGCACATTTTGACGGAAATGATCCTTCGCAATCGGCGTTCGAAGAAGCAAGCCTGTAAACAAAACCCGGAGAGTAGGCATTCTGTGTAATTTTTTCTTTGTCCTTCTCTTCAAAAGCTACAGACTCTAGTATTGTTCTTGCACAATAGGTTGTTGCCCATGCTGCACAGGTTCCATATTGCCCTTGACTTCCTGGAATCGGGGCATACTCTTTTAATGAAAATCTCGATCCTACATCACGATAATTTGCTTCGTTTAATGTCGCTTTTTTGTCGACTTGATCGTACAATGTATCACGTCCTTCGGGAATACCTGTATAATACGTTTGAGCCATTGCAGCCCCATTTGAAAAAAAAGCCGCAAGAGCAATCGCGCAGTGTATATTAATATGCATGGCCTTTATCTTTTTCTAAACACAAAATTTCCACCTTCATCACCTACTTGAGGCAAAATTCCAAACTGAGGGATTTGATTGTTTGGACTGTTGCTAATTACAGAAGGTTTAATCCGACTGTACAATTCCTCTGCAGACAAGCAACTTTGCTCATTATTTAATAAAATCGTACAGATGTACTTTAAAAAGACACTTTCGTCGGGAACAACAGTATTTGCACCACTTGTCATTGCTCTTCTGCTCTTCACTTTAGCCATTTCCTCGCAGGGAAAAGACTCAACATCTCGAAATGCACCGTTGAAGATGGAGCCACTAAAACATGCATCTGCGATAACCAAGGTATGCTCTGTTTTTATGCCATTGAGGTAATCTCGAAATTCGCTGTTTGACAACCAGTTGGATCGATTTTCCAACATGGAGTTACTTGGAAGCCAATATCCTACTTCATTTTTGTTAATTCCATGCCCTGAATAATAAATCAATAAATTGTCATTTTCGCCGAGTTCACCTTGTAACTTAATCATTTCATTTATAATCATTTCCTTGGTAGGATTTGACAATAAAGTAACCGAACTGCTGTCGAACGTATATTCTTTTAAAAGCACATCCCTCAATAATTTAGCATCTTGAATAGGTTTTGAAAGATCCTTAATTCCTAAGTCATTGTAATCTTGAACAGCGATTAACAATGCATGGTAATTGCTCGACTTCTTGTTAGGATTGTATTCAATCGTTCTGATTTCTGATTTAAAAATTTGACCATTCACGCTAAACTGCACATAAACTTCATTTTTTCCCGATTGCAATTTAATTTCTTGATCAACCCCTTGACTACATTCATCAGCAATGGTAATCCCTCTAGACTCAAAAAGCATATTGTTGATGTAAATTTTCATGTCCTCAAGTTGAGAAGTTGAATTCACGCAAACTTTAATGCGGCAAAGGTCATTGGGTACAGCTGAATAGCTTTTAAATGGTGCATCCCACGTAATGACTGGAACCTCACTTTTCTGCTTCAACAATTCATATTGTACTTTATAGTCCACATTGGTAGGATCAAATTCAATCGCTCTTTCAAAATCGAGTTTTGCACCTTTTTTATCCCCAATCATTTCTTTTGCCTTTCCGCGATCATAGTAATATTGTCCATCGAGTTCCTCTAATAAAACTAGTGCTTGATCAAAATACCCTATGGCCTCATTGTACCTTTTTTGACATACCAAGATGGAGGCTTTAGTATGCAGCGAATATGCTGTTTTTTCTATGACCAGTGATTTATCGATATCATCTACAGCACCATCACATTGTCCCAATTTAAATTTTGCCCAAGCGCGATTGTTTAAGCATAACGCATCATTCGGTACAATTTTAAGCGCTTCGGTATAATAGAAAATGGCGGCCTCTTCGTCGGTTGCAGCAAGCGCTTTTTTCAAATTATTCGAGTACGCTTGTTGTTCCTTGCTCAATTGTTTGAAACAAAATTTATAAATCCAGTATCCCTCCTCATATTCTTCATTGATTTTATCATATTCGATGGATGTGTAATGGCGAAATTTCTCGGCTTCTTGGCTACTGTAAGTTGATACAACTGTAAACCATTTTTCACCCGTATGCCCAACACAAGTAACGTTATATTTTTTATCATAAAACGACTGCAACCACTCATTTGGCGGTTCGTCTGAAAAATGATAAGATTGACCATTTAATCCGGATCCCGCTGTCATAACAAATACGCTCGTATTATTTCCAAAAGCGGCAGCAGTAATGCGGAATTTTTCATCCCAAGATTCCTTTATCTTCGTGCTAATGACCGTTTCATTCGATTCGCTGAAGACCCTTTGACCTGTAAATCCAGTCCCTCCGGACATTACGACAAGCCAGTGACCATCCCCAAAGACAAAATTAGTAATGTGATACCCTTTGTTCCAGTTCGTCTTTACCCATTCTGTAGGTATATCCTTACTCAAAATACAAGTCTGTCCTGTATAATCCAATTTACTGGTCACAATAAACCATTCCCCACCATCATAGCTTACTTCGTCAATAAATTGCTGATATTCGTCGTATGCCGCTTTAATCTCATCCTTTGGAAAAATTTCAGAGCTGAAAATATTTTGTGCTTCATTAGATTTTCTATACACCATTAGCATTTCTGCTTGAGAGTTCGATTCAAAACAAAATGTAAAAAACAAACAGAAAAAAGTAAAATATCTCATTACTAATAAAGATTATATCCCAAAATTCAATGCTAAGATAGTCATCCAATTGAAAAGTAGAGTCTAGACTAATAACGAAACCTTCACCTAATAAGCAGCTCGATAAGCTCGTTTTACTTTTACCCAAAAGTAATCATGACAAAATCAAAGGAAACAAGCACCAGCCATGTGAAAAATCTGGCAGAGAAAATCCAAACAAAGCAAGCACAAATTGCAACACCTCTTGTTTCCAGATGGATTTGCTTATGACAAGGAAAACAAGCGAGTTCTAACTTTTCGAACGAACACGATTTTCGCCGCAATCCCTTTGCTGACAAGGGATTTAGAAAAACAAAAAAGCGGAAAACCAATCAATTTTGACCGATTTTCCGCTAGAGTGACCCCGGCAGGATTCTAACCTGCAACCGCTGGAGCCGAAATCCAGTGCTCTATACAATTGAGCTACGGAGCCTATTGAGGAACTTTATTCCTTTACGAACGCGAAGATAATTATATCTTCGTCAACGGCAAACGAAAAGTTGTCAAGTGCGCTTTAAGGTCAGTTAATTTTCAAAAATCGAAGGTTGACGATGCCATCAGTGGTTGAAATACGCAGCAGGTAGTTTCCTGATTCAAGGAAACGGACATCTGTCTCATATTCTGCGTCCGAAGTGGTTGAAATGTGTACGAGTCGATTGTCCGATGACCAGATTTCAATTCTTTTTTCTATCAAAGAAGTGGATCGAATGAAAAGAACCTCATCGGTTGGATTAGGTGATAAAAAATAAGAACCATGTTGGTTCGTAGAAATTCCATTCAACTGACAAGGCCCTGGAGTATAGCTCGTAACCCCATAATAGCTTGTGGCTTCGCAAGCGTTTTGATATGTAACTGAATCGCATCCACAAACAGGATCAATCACTTGCGGACAAAAAACGGAAAGATCGATTAGATTGGAGTCAATACAGTTCAGAAAAACGACCGTATCCTCCAAACAACTAGAATTGCACTCGTACGAACTGCTGAAAAATGCGGATGAGTAGTCTATTCCATCGGATCCAATCGTTGAACATCCTGAAATAGCGATACAACCTGTACTATCGTAGACCCAGCCCAAGGGCATGGCACAAGCACCAAAATTCACTCCGGCAGGAATAACTATGCAACTATCTGCTGTTGTGCATTCCCCGGTTGTATAACTGGTTACTCCCCCATAATTCAATGCATGACAACTATTTGGATAAGTAACACCATCGCAACCACAAACGGGATCCCATTCCATAGAACACATCACATTGAAGTCGATAAGCGTTGAATCAATACAAGGCTGGGCAAGGCTTACAGGAATGAAAAACAAACCAAGTAAAAATGTTAAACGGATTTTCATGAAACGAAATTAGTGAAATAATGATTGGTCTTATTCAGATTTTTCGTCAACCTACAAATCAAGTTATTGTCCAGTTCAATCGGTCGAGGGTGCGGTACTGAATCGCTTCGGAAACATGTTCTGTTTGAATGGTCTCCGATCCTTCCATATCGGCAAGGGTTCTTGCGACTTTTAGGATCCTGTTGTATGCCCTTGCAGAAAGGCCCAGCCTTTTCATCGCTTCTTTTAACAACTTTATGGTATCCTCCTGAAGTACACAATGGGTATTGACATCGCCACTTCCCATTTGCGCATTGGTATGAATCAATTCTTTTTCAAAGAACCTCAATCGTTGAATTTCCCTAGTTTTCGTTACCCGATTTCGAATCGAAGCGCTGGGTTCGGAAGTTTTCTTTTGATTTAGCTCATCAAAAGGTACCGGCGTTACCTCGATTTGTAAATCTATTCGATCCAGCAAGGGACCTGAAATACGGTTCATGTATTTCTGTACCATTCCGGAGGGACAAGCACAGGCCTTTGCTGGATGGTTAAAGTAGCCACACGGACAGGGATTCATTGCTGCGACCAGCATGAATGAGGCAGGAAATTCGAGTGAAAACCTTGCTCGTGAGATGTTTACAACCCTATCTTCCAATGGCTGACGCAAGACTTCCAAAACGGTACGTTTATATTCTGGTAATTCGTCCAAAAAAAGAACCCCGTTATGTGCTAAGGATATTTCTCCGGGTTGAGGATAACTACCCCCACCGATAAGACCAATATCCGAAATGGTATGATGTGGTTTTCTGAATGGTCGTGTACTTACTATTCCGATATGCTTTTTCATTTTTCCAGCAACGCTGTGTATTTTAGTTGTTTCAAGGGCCTCATCCATCCCCATTGGAGGTAGAATACCTGGGAGTCGTTTGGCAAGCATCGATTTTCCTGATCCAGGAGGGCCTATCAATATGATGTTATGTCCACCACTCGCAGCAATTTCAAAAGCCCGCTTCACCACCTCTTGTCCTTTCACATCCGAAAAATCGCTGTCATAAGGCTCACGTTGAACTTCAACCGCCATGTCATGATTATAACTTGCCTTATGTGGAGCAATTCCATTGAGAAAACGTACCACTTCAGTAAGGGATTCTATCCCGATTACCTCCAATCCCTCTACCATAGAAGCTTCTTGCGCATTTGATTTTGGGACAACAAGTCCTCGATACCCTTCTTTTTTGGCATGAATCGCCACCGCAAGAACCCCCTTCATTGGTTTGAGCATGCCGTCGAGGGAAAGTTCACCAATCAATTGATAACTTCCCAACAAGTCAACACTTACCTGATTGCTAACCGCAAGAATTCCTATGGCAATTGGCAAATCATACAAGGAACCCTCTTTTCGCACATCGGCAGGAGCCATATTTACAGTGATCTCCTTTCCAGGAAAATGGTAATTATTGTTGGAAAGAGCAGCCTTAATCCGCTGGTGACTTTCTTTTACCGCATTGTCCGGAAGTCCAACCAGAAAAAAATTAACTCCGATAGCCGAGTTGACTTCAATTGTAATAGTGGTAGCGTCAATGCCAAAAAGGGCACTGCTAAATGTTTTGACAAGCATGTGAAAAGTGGTTTTGTTCGATCAAATTTAAACCGAATTGGGTTGATATTCAATTTGTATAAGAACTTTATTTGTGGTATTTTAAGAGTAGCCCAAATCCCACATGAATTAAACCATTTCGAATCCCATTTATTTTTTTATTTCAATCGTTATTACAACTTTTGCATCATCAATCACAACAAGCTATGACTGAACTTGAGGCATTGATTATAAAAGCAAGTCAAGGAGAACAAAACCGGTACGGTGATATCGAATACACCTATTCAGAAAGCGAACGCTGTACGTTTATCACTCAAATTACATACTTATTGAATCACGCCGCGCCAGACAACAACGAACAAGAGCAAATCACCTCCCTGATCTATTGGTCAATGCATGGAACCCAAAACCTAGTTGAGCATGTCTTCAAAAACTTCCTACCTTGGATTTCCGAGCCATATATCAATCGTGGTTTTTTTCGTTTCTTAGAAGAAAATAATACCGCAGAATCGAAATTAAGATGGGGCGAAAAACTTCTAAAGCTAAGCCAGTACTATCCCAAAAGTGAGGCCCTTTTGTCCTTTCGTGACAGCCTTTTTCATGGGTTGAAAAGAATAGATGCAAGTGAACTTGAACCGAGCGAATTAGCGAAACAAAAGCACTTAATCGGCCTCCTGTTGCGCTAAAAGACTACTTAACTGAATAGAACTAAGTCGAATAAAAAGCACTACATTAGGAGGATATTTTAAACAATAACCCAATGAAGTTTGCTGTTTTTTTAGTCTGTGCATTGTCATTTTTAGATGTTAACGCTCAGTTTACCTTTTACGTC
The DNA here is from genome assembly GCA_044372835.1 of Crocinitomicaceae bacterium. Classification (GTDB taxonomy): domain Bacteria; phylum Bacteroidota; class Bacteroidia; order Flavobacteriales_D; family Crocinitomicaceae; genus M0103. The sequence continues at coordinate 11,820 of JBILRE010000018.1, forward strand.
ACCGGAAAGAATTTTATCAACATGGAAACCCAAGAAGAGGTAGGGTACGAATTAACCCATGAGGTCTTCAATATTTCGTTTCCAGACGCCATTTTAGTGCATAATATCTTGGATGAAAACGGCGTTTCAGAATCTCAGTTTTACAAGATTACGGAGGTTGAAAAAAAAGAGGACCTGATATTATTCACTGCCTTGTCGGGACTTTCTGGAAATAGTTATTATTATGCGGTTCAAAACCACGAGGACGCACATATCCTTTACCTGATGTTCAAGGAAGAAAATAGTGCCGTGCAATTCGAATCTACTTTTGTAAAATTGAAGACCTTCAACCAACCATAGTGTTGCATATTTTCACTTCACAACGTACATATCAATGAACCAAACTCCGACATGAATGTAAACGTCCATCGATTTTCAACCATGTATTGGATTAGTCCGTTATTACTTGTTTTTTATTGCTTACCTACTGTAGCGCAACCCTGCGGCTTCCAATCCCATCAACGTAAAGGAGGGCATTATTTATTCTCGACTTATTATCAGTCAGATATGCGTACACCAATAGATGGTGTTTGTGAGGTAAGGACCGATGGAAAATTGTACGAGCGAAGAATATTTGATCAGGGCAGGCTGACTGAAGAAGCGCTCTATTACTATGGATCATTCAAATTACGGGTAAAATCAACTGTCTATTTGAAGCCTAAGAGCGATCGGACGATCGCGCACAGTATCATGTATTTTGAAGATGGAAAGGAAAGCGATAAACGCAGGTATTTTCTTGATTCAATGGGTAGAAGATGTTGCGAGGTAACCGATTATTTTCCAACAGGTAAAAAAAAGGCGGAGTACACCGTAGGCTTTATTCGCTTGGATGAAGTTAACCAAGTCAGAAGAAATGAATATCCGCCACATACGGTGGACGATGCTGGTTACCTTAGTTTGGATTTTTTGATCGGAACCTACCGTACCTTCGACGAACAAGGAAACCTCCTCTCCCTTACCCATTATAAAAAAAGCGAAGGTGATTATGTGCCAGTTGGTAAAAAACAGGGAGCATATTACTCGTACCATCCAAATGGTGAGGTTGCAAGTTCTGGAAATTACAAGGAGGATCACGCGGATGGTTCGTGGAAAACCTTTTTCCCTGACGGTACGGTACAATCCGTGATGAATTACCGAAACCACTTGCCCGACGGCGAATGGAAGACCTGGAGCGAGGATGGCGTTCTACTTTTGGATGCAAGGTACGATATTGAACAACCTTACCCTTTTGAACCAGTATACCAAGGCGAGTGGTATGTAGACGGACGGGCTAAGAGATGGCAAGAAATGAATGAATCAGGAAAAGGGCATTTGTCGGAGTGGAATGAAAACGGTCAACTTATTCACGACGTCATTTTTGATAAAAAAGGACAAAAGAGTAAATTGAACCAAGTTCATTATCAACTTGAAAAAAAATGGCACCCCAATGGCTTGTTAGCCTCCATTCTCAACAACGCCCCCAATGCTGATACCGCTTTTATTTCATGGCATACGAATGGAATGGTAGCGAGCATGTCACGAAAGTTTGAAAAGGATGGGTTCCGATTTGTGGCGAATACCGAGTACACATCCAAAGGCATACTCACGAAAAGTGTCACCTCCGGCACCAATGGGTTGGATACCCAATTTGAAATGAATACCTACTTCGAAAGCGGTCAATTGAACACGAAAATTGTACAGCAAAACGACATGCGGCTCGAAGAAAAATTCACTTTGGACGGCACAAAGTGGCAATCGATACATACCACAAAGGGGGCCTGTTTTGGACCATGTTTATTCCTAGATACGCTGTCACGACTGGTTGAGTTTGGTGAGTACATGGACGGCCTTCGACATGGTACTTTTCAGCGCATGAACGGACTAGGAAAAGTGTTGTATGAACAAGTGTACACCAACGGATGCCCCGACTCAAGCAATTTCGATGCCCAATACACATTTAATCGCTTGTCTAAAAATCAACAAGAACCTTATTTGGCGACGGCTCAAAACCAATTGTTACGTGCACTGCTCAATGCAGAAAACAACAAGTCCTTCACCTTTACATACCGTGATTCAATTGCCGCTCAACTTTACATCCTTGATAAAGAATTTAAACAACATGGAAACGGTTTGACTCTTTGTGAATTCGAGGCATTCAGCATCCAGTGTAGGTTACCGGAGGTGTACGTTAAAGGACTCGCAGAGGCCGATATCAACAATCCTGAAGTTCGAAGATTTTTACAAACCTTGGATTCATTGGGTTGGAAGTCGGGAAAATGGGTTTCCAAAGAAGGCTATGTCGAAGGTGAACTTTTCCCAAATCAATTAATTGGATTGGGCTTTTTAAAAAGCCACTTCCCAAAGTTAGGGCCGTTCATGAGTTATTCACTTAGCTGTGGTAAGGTGAACGATTACGACCGTTATGACAATGGTGCTGTTCAAGTGGAAAGAGAATCTTCATGTACATGGAAAGTAAATTACGCCTATCGGGGTCGATCCTGGGTTTTCTTAATTTACAGTGATGGAGAAGTGGAATTTTACAACCATCATAGTAATTGGAAAGAATTTAATGAAAAAGAAAATGAACCCGTTTTTAGGATGTACAAGGATTAGCTTCCTTGTTTGGTTATTTGTTTTCAAATCGGTCTCTGCTCTGGCGGATCTTCAGCCGACAAAACTCAAGGTTGAATTGCTCGTGCGCGATTCGGTGGTAAATACCTTTCAAGTGCACATTTGTAAGGTAACCTTTACCAACCTCGATGATAAATCCCAATCGGTTTTAATGCCTGGGACCCAAAATTTCGGTGAACGGATCCTTCGCCTGCATTGGCTGGAGGTTACGGGTGACTCGAAAAGGGAGGTCTATGCCGATGACATTGCCTTCCTTCTTGATACCTCGTATTACATTGGTTCAGCCTATATTGTAGAGCTTGAACCAGGAAAAAGCATCGAATTCCCCATCCTGTTGAATGATTTCCAAAACGCACAAAGACACCTTGAATCCTCTTACCATGTACCTCCTCTTAACGAAGGTTTTTATGAGCTGTATTTCAGTTATGAACCATTTCGAAATAGCTATGCAAGATGGGCCTACAATAAAGTGGATGAAGAGGGAAATCTCATGGATTCGATTATCAACCCTGATTGGATTCATTTACCTGCCTCAGGATTAACTAGTAACCTTGTCAGGCTCTTTGTGACCAATAAAGTTGTTCCTTCCCACGAAAATCATTCGACATGTATGAGCAATTGCAGGTTGTGCAGGTCACTGCGAAACGAACATTGGAACGCCACAAAACGAATCATTCGGAGGAAACATTGGGATCATTTTATAGCTCCACACCAACAAGTGATGTTTAACTTCTACAACTCAGGTATCGTTCAGTCCTCCCTCCCAACCTTTTTATCTAGGCAAGCCTTGGTAAAAAGCAGGAATGGGTACAGGTACCTAACCTTCACATGGCAAATAGGTAAGATAAAACCTGTTTCTTCCCGGTTGAATCAACTTTGGTATATCTGTTTTCGGGCCACAGGACCTTTCAGAGGGGAAAAAGTGAATTGGTGCCGCTTGAATTCATGTAAGACATGGTAAAAAACAAAAAAACCGGAGCAAGTCCGGTTTTGAGTATGCTGGGATTATTATCTTTTGTGAAGTGGTTCGTCAGAAACGGTGAGTTTTTTTCTGCCTTTCCTACGGCGCGCAGCGAGCACTCGTCTGCCATTTTTTGTTGCCATACGGCTTCTGAAACCATGCTTATTTCTTCTTTTGCGCGTTGAAGGTTGAAACGTTCTTTTCATGACTGCTAAATACTTTACTCGTTGAAAACGGATTGCAAAGATAAGCGATTTTTCCTTTTACCAAAAGCTTTAAAATAAAAAAACATCCTTTTTTACGTTTTTACCGTTCAACAGCCTTATTTTTGCACCTTGTATTCCTTGTATGGCTGAAAATAAAAAAGAAGAGAGGAAAAAGTTATCCAAAGAGCAAATAGCTCGGGCAAAAGGCATCTTTGCTTACATGCGTCCATACCGAGGTGCATTCGCTGTTGGTTGGGTATTTCTGGTCCTATCTACCTCGGTTGGATTAATCTTCCCTTTCATGATGGGGCAACTTCTTGGAGGTGGCTCTGACTCCCCCAAAAGCATGGAAGAGTCCATCCAAATGATTAACCTCGACAACATCAACGAGGTAGCACTAGCTTTATTAGTATTGTTTATTTTTCAAGCGGTTTTTTCGTTTTTCAGAGTGGTGATTTTTACCAATGTAACCGAAAACACTCTCAGTGACATTCGGAAGGCAGCATTTCACCAGTTGGTGCACATGCAAATGGATTACTTCAACCAAAATAAAGTGGGGGAGTTGAGCAGCCGGCTTTCCGCAGACATTACTCAGATACAAGAAACGCTTAAAACAACGATTGCGGAGTTCTTCCGACAAATCGTTATTGTGGTGGGCGGCATTGCTTTCATTTTCGTTTTTTCATGGAAATTAGCTTTAATCATGCTCGGGACAGTACCCGTCATGGCGATCCTTGCCGTTTTCTTCGGACGGTTTATTCGTAAATTAGGAAAAGAAGCACAAGATCAGGCTGCGATTTCTAACGCCATTGTCGAAGAATCGTTAACAGGCATATCAAACGTTAAATCGTTTACAAACGAACTATTCATGCTGTCGAAATACAAAACGGCTGTCGACGAAATTAAAAAGCTCAACATCAAAAGCGGATGGTGGCGCGGTTCATTCGTTTCCTTTATTATTTTCTGCTTGTTTGGAACCATCGTGTTTATCATCTGGCAAGGCTTGCTAATGACACAAGGGCCCAATCCTCAGTTAAGTTCTCAGGATTTTTTCTCGTTCATCATGTACACCATCATGATGGGAGCATCTATTGGTTCACTTCCCGACTTGTACGCCAGCATACAAAAATCCATAGGAGCTACTGAAAACCTAATGAACGTTATCAACACACCGGGTGAACAACAAGTACTGAATGGTTCATTAAAACCAGTGCTAGACGGCACTATTTCCTTTCAAAATGTTCATTTTTCGTATCCACAGAGAAACGACATTGAAGTGTTAAAAGGGGTTAGTTTCGATGCCCATGCCAACGAAACCATCGCCCTTGTTGGCTCTTCCGGTTCTGGAAAATCGACCATAGCCTCGTTACTCCTGCATTATTACTCGACCAATTCCGGCGAGGTGTTATTCAATGCTGTACCCATCAACGACATTGACCTCCATCACCTTCGCTCAAACATGGCGTATGTCCCTCAAGAGGTACTATTGTTTGCAGGTACCATCAAAGAAAACATTGCGTTCGGAAGACCTGATGCAACAGACGAGGAAATCATGGATGCTGCGCAGAAAGCAAACGCCTGGGATTTTATCAGCAGTTTTCCAGAGGGTATGAATACGCAAGTTGGTGACCGCGGCATACAACTCTCAGGTGGTCAAAAGCAGCGTATTGCTATCGCTAGGGCAATCATAAAAAACCCGAAAATCCTGATTTTGGATGAAGCCACCTCAGCACTAGATTCGGAATCTGAACGCCTTGTGCAAGATGCCTTAGACAAACTGATGGTTGGACGCACTTCCATCGTTATTGCGCACCGCCTTTCCACCATTCGTCATGCCAACAAAATCATTGTCTTGAAAAGCGGAGCTATTGTGGAAACCGGTACGCACGAAGAACTTATCGGCATGAAGGGACTCTACCACAACCTTGTTGAACTTCAAGGACTGGAAAGTGTCACGAATCAGTAGCATCCTATTATGCTCAAGCCTCCTTCTTGTCGGCTGTTTTAGTAGGAAAATATCGCATCCATACTGGTTTCAACACTTGGATGGAACCTGGGAAGCAAAATCGAAGGAAGGGCTATTTATTGAACGCTGGAAAACGGTTAACGATAGCACCTTAAGCGGATATGGCCTCGTTCTTTCTTCTTCCAACGACACCTCTTTTACCGAGGAATTGACCATCACCAGATCTAGCCCAAACAGTTGGATTTACAGGGTATTTCTACCAAAAGCGCGCGAATTTCGGACCATCGTTTTTTCAAGTTCGAATTTCAGCCAAAAGAACATTATGTTCTCGCACCCAAGTAATGACTCTCCGTCATCTATTCGATACCGTTTTACATCAAAAAACCGAATGAGGGTGACCTTGTATCCAAAGGAAGGTGTTGAAGGAACGAAAGAACACCTAATCTTCAAACGAGGAGCAAACTGACTCTTATTTGGCGGTGTGCCAAGTAATAGCGATATTTGATTTGTAAATTTTAGCCGATGCGAACGCTTATTTCTTTTGTTGTTTTTTTCATTACCAATTTTGTGTTTTCTCAGTTTCAAGTGGGCCACACCACCTTTACGTTTAATGACCCAACCCGCACAGGAGGTTTCGGAAGCGGTGGAGGTAACGGCCGTCAGATACAAACAGAAATATACTATCCCGCTACCACATCGGGAGAAAATGTGGCACTTGCAACCGGTGAATTTCCCGTAATCGTCTTTGGACACGGTTTTGCCATGTCATGGGATGCGTATCAGAATATTTGGTCACACTATGCTCCTTTGGGATATATACTCGCGTTTCCTCGAACGGAGGGAAGTTTAATCCCTGCACCGAGCCACAACGATTTTGGAATGGATCTTCGTTTTGTTGAGGAAAAAATACAGGCTCAAAACACATCTACCAATTCACTTTTCTATCAGAAAGTAAAACCGAACTCTGCCATCATGGGGCATTCCATGGGTGGAGGAGCAACGATTTTGGCAGGTGCGAACAATACAAGCATTCGAACCATTATTGGATTGGCTCCGGCCGAAACAAATCCCTCCGCCATTGCAGCAGCGCCAAATGTTATTGTTCCTTCCCTGGTGTTTTCCGGTGGACAAGACGGTGTCACACCACCCGCTGATCACCACATTCCCATTTACCAAGGCCTGAATGCTGTTTGTAAAACCTTCGTGAACATCGTAGGCGGAGCACATTGTTATTTCGCAAATACCAATTTCAACTGCGATTTTGGCGAAGCAACCTCCTCAAGCGGAATTTCAATCAGCCGGGCAGATCAGCAAACACGAACCTACTCCCTACTCGACCCATGGTTGGATTATTACCTGCAAGGAAATTGTGCGGCTTACAATCAATTCATGAACTTATTGGACGACAACCCCACTACGCTCATAACGGAATCTTCCTGTGCCTTGTCTTCCGTTCCGGTCATTTCCTGGGGGAACGGAAACCTGGTTAGCTCCGTGGAAGGGAATTCCTACGTTTGGACGTTAAATGGAAATGTTTTGCCCACAGCAACGAGTATGAGCATTCCTCCAGCAGGGAACGGCGATTACATAGTTGAAGTTACTTCAACCAATGGCTGCGTAGAAACCAGTGCTCCTTTTACGGTGAGCAATTCCGGGTTAACCGAACTAACCAATTCCGTTCATCTTTCCCCAAACCCTACCGATGGATTCTTGTTTTGGAACAAACCTTTCAGCCAAGAAGTTATGGTTGATGTGTTCTCCTCCACAGGAAAATGGGTCATGAACGCCTGGGTCATTGATCGCTTGGACATCGGTGCACTGGATAAAGGGATTTACTTCATACGGTGGGAAAATGTCGTTCGGCGTGTGGTGAAGGAGTAGGCGAAGGCAAGCGATTACTTCGCGAATATCATCCACTTATTGGAACTCAATTACACCAAGAACCAATAGTTCAAATTATCTATGAGAATGCAACCCAATTGCTTTTTTTTTCATCTTAACTTTGAATTAAAACGATGAAACAATACTACTTACTTTTTATTACGCTGCTATTCCCCTTCCTTAATCGAGCTCAAACATTGGTTTTCGCGGAGCTAACAGGTTCTCCCAACGTTATTACAACTGGTTGGAATCTTGCTGGCGCGGCTTACAGCGGCGATACTGGAGGCGATGTGAACGCTTTTCCCGATGAAATTATCTTAACCGATGCGGTGAACACCTCCAGCGGAAGTATTTTTTACAACGAAGCCATCGATTTATCGACATGCTACCAATGGAAGGTTGAATTTGATTTCAGGATGTGGGAAGGCAGTGCTGCAGACGGGATTGCTTTTTGCTTTTTGGATGTGCCCCCCACCGGCTTCGTGAACGGTGGAGGCGTTGGAATTCCTGCTAGTTCCAATGGTGTTTTTGTCATTTTAGATACATGGGACAATGGTTGCGGAACCAACCCAGCTCTTCAAATCTATCAAGGAGCCGGGTACAATGAATGCGGCCCAGGAATGATCAATCAGGCCGATGGACTCAATTTTTTAAGGTCCTCCGATTACCAAACCTGCCTAATTGAATATAACAGCGGTTTACTCACAGTAAGTATTAATGGAATGGTCTACCTTACCGGAAACTACAATGCCAACATCGTAGGATACATGGGTTTTACGGCAAGTACCGGTGGCGCAACCGACAAGCATTCCATTCGAAACGTGAAGATTTTCGCCGATATTGCCGTTGCGAATGCCGGTCCAGATGTGACAATATGCAGTGGTGAAACAGCTCAATTAGGCGATACTGTTAATCCAAGTTATACCTACAACTGGACAGGCGGTGCAGAATTAAGTTCTACTTCCATCTCAAACCCAACGGTTACCTTGACAAATACCTCAAGCATTCCAACAACCTATACCTATACACTTCAAACCACCTTAACCAATGCCCCCACTTCTTGCCCAGACAACGATGTAGTTGTGGTAACAGTCAATCCTGCCGTCATATCTGTTACAGATTCAACCATTTGCCAGGGAGAATCAGTAGTTTTTTTTGGTCAAACCTTAACCAATGCCGGGCTTTACAGCCAAGACCTGCAAACCGCGACTGGATGTGATTCGATTGTCAACCTGAATTTAACAGTCAACCCATTGCCATTGGAGCCAGTTGTTACGAGCAATGCTCCAGTAGCATGTCCAGGCGACTCCGTCACGTTGACTGCAAGTTCTTCCCCAACTGCACAGTTTAGTTGGACAGGACCACAGAATTTTTCCTCCACTGATAGCGCACTCACTTTTTCAGTTCAAACAGAAAATGTAGGATATTACAGCGTATTCGCAACCCTCAATGGGTGTTTTTCCGACGTGATATCCATTCCCGTTTCTATTGGAGATATAAATGCTTATGAAGTGGTTGATTTTCCTAATGTGATCACACCGAATGGCGATGGCATAAATGACTCACTTGAACTAGATCAGTACTTTAAGTCATGTCAATCATACTCCTATGCCATTTTTAACCGTTGGGGACAGCTTGTTTTCGAACAAAATCAAGATTCTCCCTCATTCCTGGGAAAAACCCAAGATGGAACAGACTTGGCGAATGGCACCTATTTTTATCTATTAACATATGGAGATCAACAAAAAAGTGGCTTTTTGCAAATTGTTCGTTGATGGCATGCACAAATGAACTGATTAATAATTTGTCCTGTAATCAAGCAAGATTATAAAACTGTTTTACAATGAAAAAGCTTGTTTCAATCTTATGCATGTTCCAACTTGTTTCCGGAATGGCGCAATCGGTTTCTAACTGGATTGAAGTTCCGACATCCACCACCAAAGATTTGCACAGTATCGTCTTTCCATCTCCACTAGTTGGATACATTGGTGGTGCAGACAGCCTTTTGTTGAAAACAACCGACGGAGGTAATACTTGGACAGAAGTATCTTTTTCTGGAATTACCTTTTTACCCGGAGGCGCTGATTTCCTTGTATTGGATTTCGTGACGGAAGAAATTGGCTACGCGACCGTTGGACCTTACACAGGAACCTACCGAACTGGAGATGGCGGTCTGACATGGACAGCGTTGAACACCTCGCCCTACATGTGTTACAACCAAGGGTTGTATTTTCTCGCTGACGGAGAAGGTTTTGTGGGTGGTTCGGGTTGCTTTCAAGGCGAACTGATGGATCGTTTTGTTTTTCCAGGTGTACAGAGTCAAGCAAACATAAACGCCCAATTATGGGATGCCACGAATAGAATTGTTGACATCGATTTTGATTTGGATCAATTTGCTTCTGTTGGTTTGGCGGTGAGTTCTGGAGGAAGGATTCTCAGAACAACGGATAGCGGCCTTAACTGGGATACGATTGCCTCGCCGCTGGGAAATCAAGTCCCTCTAACGACCGTTACCATAGTGAATTCGAATCTCGCATTCATCGGATACGATAACAACGGAATGGGCATGGGGCTTTTGGTTTCGACCGATGGCGGACTCACCTGGGCAGTGGATGTAAACTCAGCGACCTTCGCCTACCCCATTTTTCATGATTTACATACCACCATTTCGGACAAAGTATTTTGTGGAACAACGGCCACAACCCTAAATAGTGGATTTATCCTCGAATGCTGGGACATTAATGCCTCTGTCCCAATGTGGATGGGATACACAGTAGATGAACCCATTTACAGCATGACTTCCCACAGCGACACCATGGTTTGGGGAGCCGGTAAAAATGGCTACCTTGTCAAAAGAGGGAATCCAGCGCCTGCTTCATTGAATGAACTCGACCATCACTTGGAGATAAGCCTTTATCCAAATCCCTCTGTTACTCACTTTACGTTAGATTTACCAAAACAATTATGGTATACCGAATTTATCATTGAGCTATATTCTGTGGACGGTAAATTGCTTAAAAAAGGAGAAAAAAAAGAGGCTACCATGCACATCGAGGACCTTAATCCCGGTAGTTACCTGGTCAATATCAAAACCGACAGCGGTAGTTGGAATACTACTTTGATCAAAGAATAATTTACCTTTTAGGTCATTATGCTCAGAATACGATTGGGATTTTACGTGTAGGAGATGAAACCGAGTTGATTTGATTTACATTTGTATCGGTTAAACGGTTTACGTTGTCTAGGTAGCAAATCCTCGTTAAAAATACTCCAGCATGAACAGATTTTACACCTTACCAATTCTGGCACAATGGTCTTTGGCGATTCTTTTGCTAATCATCGGTTTTATTCCTATCATGGGTGTTGTCCAGCTAAGTCAAAATCACCCGGCATTTTTCTCCTTGTTATTAATATGCCTGCCATTTGGACAATTTACCATGGCGCCGATTTCAAAACTGAGCGGAACGTACACCTACTATTCGCCGATGTTGTTGGGATATATGGCCAACGATAAAAAAATTGATTTACATAGTGGCTCGAATTTCGACTATTTAATGGTGATGCGTAATGTCAAACCAGGAACAGTTTTCAGAAACCGGATACTGAGGTATCACATGGAGGGCTTATTAAACATCATAAAGCAAATTGAGGAAGGAAAAATTCCCGATACAGTTAGCATTGAAGGCACCTCTTATTTTTTCAGTGCGCGAACAATGCAAAAAATGGGCTTTGAGATGAAGTCACCCTCCCTTTTTTACCGCATCAATTTATTGGCAAATTTTATCGATTTGCTTTGGATGTACTCGCTTTCTCAAGGGAAATTTACCTTCCCCAAGGTTTGGCAAGCGAAAAAAGCCATTACCACAGGTGCGAGCCTTGTGGAGCGACGAAGGGCTATCGAATTAATCCTGACAAAATTAAGCTAACAAGGGATCTAACTGTTAACAACACTGGAATAGACGTCTCCGTTTGAACTTAAAATAAGGTAACGTCTATGGTTCCTTCAACGAAAAAACAGCGATACATCCATTAAGAGGTTGAAGATTATTTAAGAAACGTGAGTCTCTAGCCCACCCAAATTCCCGAATCAATACGCTTTCGTTTTCGCTTTTTCCATTTCGAGTGGTACAATGTTTTCGTATCTTTAACCCGAAACTCTTCTCGTATGCGCACACACTTTTTCTTGCTTACCTTCGCTTTTTTCATTTCTTACGTGTCTTTCGCTCAACAAATTTCATACGAGTTGAGTATGCCCAAACCCCAAAACCACTATTTCAACGTTCAAGTCACGCTTTCTGACTTCAAGGAGGAAACACTAGTCGTTAAAATGCCCGTTTGGGCACCAGGTTCTTACCTCGTGAGGGAATTTGCCAAAAACGTTGACCTCGTTAAAGCCTTCGACGAAAACAATAAGCCTTTAAAAATCATTAAAACGACCAAAAACGCTTGGAGCATTTCAAGAGGAAAAGCTAAAAAAATCCGAGTCAACTACGAAGTCTATGCTTTTGAACTGTCGGTGAGAACTAGTTTTCTGGACCTCTCACATGGTTTCGTATCCGGGAGTGGGGTATTTATGTACGTTGACAACCACAAGGAACGACCAGGGACACTCGAAGTCATACCACACGCTTCCTTTAAAAAAGTCACTACCTCCCTGCCTGCAGCCAAGGAATCTGTTCAAAAAGACGGTTCTTTTGATTTCACTTTTGAGAATTATGATCAGTTGGTCGATTGTCCAATTGAAATTGGTAATCAGGAAGTTTTCACCTTCGATGCAAGTGGTGTACTCCACTCTGTTGCCATTTACGGAATCGGTAACCATCAGGTCGCTACACTCAAACAAGACATGGCGCACATGGTGGAAACTGCAACGGCTGTTTTCGGTGAAAACCCAAACAAACAGTACACATTTATCATCCACAATGTGGTGGATGGACAAGGAGGACTTGAACACAGCAATTCATGTACGCTCAGCGTAAACCGTTGGACTTATGAAGGAGAAGAGTACACCGGATTTCTATCCTTGGTGGCCCATGAATATTTTCATCTCTGGAATGTGAAGCGAATTCGACCTATTGAACTTGGTCCGTTTAACTACGACGAAGAGAATTACACCACTATGCTATGGGTGATGGAAGGTTTTACTTCCTACTACGACGAACTGCTGTTGAGACGTGCTGGTATTTATACCAAGGACGAATACCTACGGAAAATCGAAGGCACCATCAATTACGTAGAAAACGCTGTCGGTTCGCGGGTTCAACCCGTTGCGCATTCAAGCTTTGATGCATGGATCAAAGGCTACAGACCAAATGAAAACAGCTCAAACACAGGAATGACCTATTACTCCCGTGGCCAAATGCTGGCGGCCTTGATTGATGCGAAAATTATCGCCAATTCAAAGGGAACAAAATGCCTCGACCATTTCCTCCAGCATTTGTACAAGAAGTTTTACAAAGAACAAAACCGAGGCTTTAGTGAAATGGAGTTTAAGCAGGAATTAGCGACCTTCCTTAACGAGGATTTGGATGACTTTTATGCCCGCTACATCGATGGTACAGAGGTAGCTCCAATCAAAAGTGTGTTTGAAAAAATTGGTTTGGAAGTGAGCCAGACGAATACCGAACGACCCAGTTTTGGGGCCACCATTCGCCAAGAAAATGGAAAAGCCTTGGTAAAAGGTATTCGTGCCAACTCAGCAGCAGAAAACGGTGGATTGAGCGTCAACGACGAAGTAATTGGTTGTGATGGATTCCGAATGGAAAGTGGAGATATTGACTCCTACATTAGTAGCATACCGGACGGACAAGCCTTTACACTGCTGGTAGCACGCAATGAATTGTACTTCGAGCTAAAAGCACGTATGGGTACCGTTGAACGAATGCAATTTACCCTGCGCTTTGGTCAAGATAAAAACCTCCAAAAGTTACACGATTACTGGTTGAGAATACAATGATGCGCACGCTCAGACCGTTTGTTTGTTTAATCGTATTCCTGTGGACTATCGAAAGTTCCGCCCAAACACCTTTTACCTGTGTTCAATTGCCAAAAAATGGAATAAAATCTGAATTCCATGGCCAAACGGAACCTTCGATTGCGATTGATCCCAACAACCCTGAAATCATCGCGGCCGGTTGCATAATTGACGAATACTTTTACTCGACCGATGGCGGAAAAAACTGGAGTTCCTATGCGCTAAAAAGTACGTATGGAGTGTGGGGAGATCCCGTGGTAGCATTTGATTACGACGGCAGGGTATATTACTTTCACCTAGCGGACTACAAAAAAACACATTGGATCGACCGCATCGTTTGTCAAACTGCCTCCAAGGTAAATGGAAAAATGTCTGACGGCACATTCCCTAAGCCAAATGGAGCAAAAGCGCAAGACAAACAATGGGTGGCGGTGAATCCAATAAATAACGAACTTTATTTAACTTGGACGCAATTCGATAAATACGACTCCAAGGAACCACAAGATTCTTCGATAATCATGTTCTCAAAATCCCGCGACCAGGGAAAAACATGGTCATTACCAAAACGCATTTCATATTTCGCTGGCGATTGCATAGACGACGACAATACCGTTGAAGGTGCGGTACCGGCGCTTGGTCCGAACGGTGAAATTTTTGTTACATGGTCGGGACCGAAAGGTTTGGTGATGCAGGTTTCCCATGATGGTGGTGACACATGGCTTTCTCAAGAACGCATTATCGGTGCTCATCCAGGAGGGTGGACCTTTAACATTCCAGGAATAAATCGAGCAAATGGTTTACCAGTGCTTACAAGTGATTTGAGTCAAGGGCCACACCGAGGAACACTTTACCTAAACTGGTGCGATCAACGAAATGGAAAAACCGACACGGACGTTTGGCTGGCAACCTCTAACGATGGGGGGAACAGCTGGTCTGAACCGATTCGAGTCAATCAGGACAGTAGCAAACGACATCAATTTTTTACTTGGATGGCAGTCGACCAATCCACGGGCTACCTGTATTTTGTGTATTACGATCGAAGAAATCACGCTGATAATACCACGGATGTGTACGTCAGTGTTTCCAGAGACGGTGGCAGAACCTTTCAGGATGTTCGGGTTTCTGATCGGCCTTTTGTGCCAAAATCAACGGTGTTTTTCGGCGATTACCTTAATATCGCTGCAGTAAATGGAACTATAAGACCGATTTGGCCGCGCATGGACGAAGGAAATATATCCTTGAATGTCACCCTTATAGATGAAGCTACGCTTCAAAACCTCGACGTAAAATAATAAAGATATTGCTTTAAAAGTTGTAGGCTTTGCTTACCCCAACTGTTCAATGATTCCGGAGTGTTCAGGGAACCATTTCGATAACTGTTCCTTCCCAAATAATTCAAAATCGGCAAAATCAAATCCCGGAGCAACCACACATGACACCAATGCATAGCCGTTTTCCGACTCTATTGTAGATCCAAAAATGGTATTGGCACGAACGAGCAATTGCGGAGAAGTTCCTTTATCCAAACCAACAAGGTGTTTATGATGTCCTTTATGATCAAGGGTGTGAACACATAATGTGTTTCCTGCATGGAAAAACCACAATTCATCGCTTTTGATTCGGTGAAACCGAGATACGTGTTCAGATGTGAGCAAAAAATAAATGGTGGTCATCAAGCTTCGTTCAGGGGTTAAAAGAGACATGGGAGAACGGTACGTTTCCCGGTAAAATCCACCTTCAGGATGGGGCATAAGCCCGTACCGGTTGATTAACACTTGTATCTCTTCTTTAATTTTACTCATCGGATTGGTCCTTCTTTGAATTGCATGCCTTTGTTGGCAATGTTTGGAAAAAAATACTTCACATCTAGTGCTAAAAAAGACCCGTCCACCCCACTCCGAATCGTATTTTTATACCCTTGGTATTTGTATTGAGCAATCATCTCGAAAACAGGCTTGAACGGCAACCTACCACTTCCACCTAAATAAAACCTACCCGATTTCTTAGTTCGCCATTCAACCCCAATATTGGCATTGAATTCCAGGGTAGCTTTACTATACAAACGACCGGTATGAGTGAAGGAATGAGAGCCTCCCGGCAAGGTCAGCACCCCCACATTTGTCGGTTTGAACGCTGCAGCAATACCAAAAGAGGCATTGGCAAAAATGTTATCTGTCATTTGAACAAAAACCAACAGGTTAACGGGTAAGTCATAGGCGATAAAACTCAAATCATTCGTTGCAGAAACGTTTGAATCAGGAACAGCCATCGAAATATTAAAGTTGCGCTGGGTGAAATTAATTCCACTTTCGAGGCCGATAAATTTAGTGAATTCCCATCGGATAATGCCTCCGAACGATAGTCCAAGCGATTGGTTGATCGTCGTATTAAATCCTTCTTGACTTAAAACCAACTCGGGTTCACCAATGAACCTCGTTGGGAAAACGGGTCGAATATGCAATCCGAATTGCGTCGACTTTTTATCCTTTTGTGCTTGAGCGCACTGAACACAAAACAGAAAAACTAACAGTAACGACCCGTATTTCATCAGTTGCGTAAACGTAATGTTTGTTGATTTAGTTTCTGACTTTTAGAAATTCTGAATAAAAGCCTCATTATTCATTGATCCATTGGGTAACATACTCCAACGGTTTTCGATGTGCATGTGGCCACTCAATCGAAGGATAACCAATATAAAATAACCCAAGGCATTTGTCCTTTTCGTTTAACCCAAGAAAATCGTTCATCTTTTGATGGTAAATCAACTTTGGTGTAGCCCAAAACCCTCCCAATCCGTAAGCAGTACTAGACAAATACATGTTTTGAATGGCACATGCCACAGCCTCAATCTCCTCTATTTCGAGGATTTTTTCCGATTCTTGACGTGACATAGAAACTGCAACTACCACAGAGGATTTTAGAGGGCGGCTAATTAACTTGGCAAGCTTTGCGTCTTTTTGTTGATCTGAAGGAGTAACTTCTAGGTAAGTTTTACCGAGGAAATCACTGAGAACTTGAAGGCCTTTTTCCATAAATACATGGAAACGCCATGGTTGGGTATTTCCATGTGTTGGTGCCCAGATAGCGTTGTTGAGAATACCTTCTACCTGTTCACGATGCACTTTTCTTTCACTGAATTGTTCAGGGTAGATTGTTCTGCGCGTACGCATCAATTCATTTATTTCGGACAAATTAAAACGCATAAGAAATGTATTTACACAAAAATACGACTTATCATGTTTTAACAGCCTTTTGTTGAGGTCTGAATCGAAGCGTATCAGCGTCCTTTTTGCCTCTTTAGCATTTCCTGAATCTGGAAAAAGGTAAAATCAATGGTCATGTAAGCGCCGTTAGGCATTGGACCTAAGGCCGGAGCACTTACCACATGACCGATGGCATCCAGTAATACATAGGTGGGAAAAGTGGCAACTTTGTAATTGTTCATCGCAGCCGAATTGGGATCAATGGGATACTTTTCCCAAGGGATGGTGGCAATAAAATTTAAGCTATCGTTCAAGGAATACTCTTTTAAAGGATAAAGACTAATGAAGTGTATATCGTTCTTATATTTTTCGTGCAATTTTACAAGTGGTGGCAATTCCAACTTACTTTTTTGAGTGGAAGGATCGAAGAAATGCAAGTAAATATGTTTTCCCTCAAAATCTTTGAGCGTTTTAAGCGTATCTCCCCTTTCATTGACAAAAAACAAGGCAGGTGCGGGGGCTCCCTGGTTTGCCTGAGTGAGCTTGTTGATGACGTTTCGAGCAATCACACGATGTTGTGGCATTTTACTCCCACGAGCGACACTGTCCAGAATTGTCAAGATTTGTTGACGGGGATAAAATCCGGCTTTATATTCTTGGGAAAGCCCTTTGATCATTGCGAGTTCACGAAGTTGAAATGGAACCAGCATGCGCTCATTTCCCAAAGCAATCATCAACCTTCGAACGCTACCTGAATTAATTGCCACACGAAGTGAATCTGTTGTACGGAAGTCGAGGCGCGAAAAAATCCGGTCATAAAAATCATTGAAATATTCCATGTAGACATCGTTCTCATAAAAAACCGGACAATTGTTGAGGTAGAACTCAAATTTTGCTTGTGCCGGTCGGTTCTTCGGCTGATTCATTTCGTCGAAGGTAGCGAAGGTATAGCGAACAAAAACTTTGAAGAAAACACTTGAATCTTGATCGTATGAAACAGAAATAGAATCCCTGAAACGCTGCATTGCTGCCTCAAAATCTTTAGGTTTTGCATATTTCATGTAATAGGTATCGGACAAATGTTTATCGCATGCTTGTTGGAAACGAAGGATTTTGTAATTGATATCAGAGGTATCAAGGTCTAGGAAAGTCAAATCCAACCTGCTGCCCGATACCAGCCCACTTTCTTTGGGATCCGGACGTGGACAATAAATGGTGTATTTTTTTCCTGGTTCAACATACATGAAAGAAGAATGGATGTCCACCTTGATATTGATACGTTGGGTAATTCCAACTTCAAAAGACACACGGCACGAACTATCGGCTCCAACGGTAGCGCTTGCCATTACGATATCCGTATGGGTGATGTAATCTAAAACAGCCGAAAAAATGACTTCTTTCCCCACATAAGCGGGGGCATAACACAATACTTCCACTTTTTTTGAATCCGCTGCATAGGAAAATGGTACCGATAGAAACAGCGCAAGAAAAAACGAGAATCGAATTATGAATGTGTTTGTCATTGCCAACTTAAACGAGTAGATGGGCATTTGTTACAAAGGGTGCGATGTTACCTTCATGTTTAAAAATCTCTCTGACAATTCGCGCATTAATGGGCGCACTTTCCGGTGAGGTCAGCAAAAAAAACGTTTCAATTCCACTCATTGTTTTATTCATGTGTGCAATGGATCGCTCGTATTCAAAATCTTTTGAATCCCTCAAACCACGAATAATGCACTTTGCTCCAACCTGCTCGCAAAACGTCGTTGTTAAGGTTGAATAGCATTGAATGGAAACGCGCTCTGTTGGGAAAAGCGACCTAATGTGAGCGATGCGCTTTTCCTTGTTAAAAAACGATTGCTTCTCCATATTTTCTCCCATGGCCACAACCACCTCATCAAACAAACTAAGCGCCTGACGAACGACTTCTTCGTGCCCTTTGGTAAAAGGATCAAACGACCCGGGGAAAACAGCTATGTTCATTCTGCAGTCGGTTTTAAAAAACTAAAATACACATTTCCATATGTTTTTAGAAACATAAAACCTTCCACCTTGTCGAACGAAGTTTGCCTTCCATGTTCAATAATAACCAATCCATCGTTTTTGGCCAGGTGGTTTTTAAGAATTTCCTCATAGAGGGTATGGTGTCCTTTATAATCATACGGAGGATCAGCAAATACGATGTCAAAGGTACCTTTCGTTGATGACACAAATTGCAGGCATTCCGACTTCACCACGTCAAGATTTGATGCGATGTCGAGTTGTTTCGAAAGGGCGAAAATATGTCGAACGCATTTGAAGTTTTGGTCAACAGCCGTTACTTTTTGTGCTCCTCTGGAAAGAAATTCCAATCCAATATTGCCCGTCCCGGCGAAGAGATCTAACACCTCCACACCATCTAAATCCAAGCGGTTTTCAAGTAAATTGAATAGCCCTTCCTTGGCAAAATCTGTTGTGGGACGAGAGGGAAACCCTTTTGGCACACTAAACCTTCGAGACTTAAATTTTCCAGAGATTACACGCACAATAAATGGGATTTTACCAGAAATGACGGGTCGTTTTCAAAGGAAAGGGCTTTAAGCTCGTTAATACGGGAGGCATGTTCCAAACATTTTGTAATGAGGGCATCGTGGTTCCCGACAGCCGCACATAGCCACACATTTCCTTGTTCGTTAAGCAATCCAGTCTGTTGAAGGGTAAAAGTAAGGTAATAGACTATGTCGTCTTCGTTTTGAAAATCAAAGTGGTTATAACATACGAGGTGCTGTCTGTGCTTGATGGCAAGTAAACAATGGGTTGGATGAATAACCAGAACCAGTTTCAGGTCTTTATCGTTCATTTCCATCAACCGGCGAACCACGAGCGTTCCTTCGTGTTGGATGATACTCTTTGGGTATCGAATGATAAAAAAGCTTTTTAACCAATCCGGAATTTCGAATACATTCACCATTCCTGCCAAAGCCAGTCGGTTAAAATCCAGTTCACGTTTCACAAACTGATCTCCAAAGCAAAGGCGAAAAATGGGCTCAGGAGCAGAAGCACTGAATACATTTTGTGGCACTAATATACTGCGCTTTCCCGCCCATGAAACGGTACACTCCTCATACGGTTTTCCTGCAAGGTGGTCTGCGTAAAAGCCATCCAGTCGTTGACGGTAATAGTGTTCTAATTGTTCACCGAAGGAAATACGCATATACGCCGATTCCCCGGAATCATCCACCCAGTCCAACCCCTCGGAAGAAATGTTAAATTTCAAATGCGTCATGCTTCACAAAAGTACGAAAAGTAATCGCTTCATTCTTTTGGGCATACGTTAGTTACTCTTTAATGAGAACAATTACGCGTTCCTTAGAGAGGTCGCCTACGCTAAGAAAATAGCAACCGGCAGACAATTGCCCGCATTCCACAGGTTGTAAGCCCGAATACCCATGCATGACCACTTTTCCATCGGTGGTCATAAGACGGAAGGCTGTATTTACCGGTATACCTGAAAGTTCAAATGCGTTGGTAAAAGGATTAGGAAAAACGGAAGGACCACTTGTGTTGTTTTCGTTTAAACTAAGGTCTGATACGGTAATACATTGTGATGTATCGGAGCAACCGGCAGCATTTAAAACAATTACGGCATATGATGCATTGATGGTTGGTGTATATGTTTGGCTGGTTGCACCTGGAATGGCCACCATCGAAGGACAAAGAACCCATTGGTAAAACGCATTATTGTCAAGTGCTGAAACGGTACCGTCTTGATAAGATAATCCAACACCAGGCGCGGCATCGATGGTAATAACCTGTGAACTTGTATTGCTGCTTGTTCCATTGGAAACGGTTAACTGGCAGGTCAAATTTCCTGGGGTGTTAAAACAATGTACCGGATTTTGATCCGTAGAAGTAGCGCCATCACCGAAATCCCATAGCCATGAGTTCGCACCTCCCGTTGAGGCATCTGAAAAGGTGATGCATTCCCCCTGACATATGGTGGAATTGCTCGTATTGAAGTTCGATGACATTTGAGAGGGTATCGTCAAGCGCACATTATTTACTGCAAACGAAGGATCTGTTCCTGCACCATCGTTGTTATTTACCCATTGAAAGCCTAGCCTGAGGTTATTAATATTCAAACATGCTATGGGTAAAGAGGCCGTTAATGTTTGCCATTGCCCTTGTCCATTTGGACAAGTCGTTCCTGCAGGAATTACTTGCAGAACATTCCAGCTTGTTCCTCCATCGATGCTGTAGAGAACACTGGCATAGTCAGCACCTGATTGACCTATTCCAATGAAATCGAAAGCAAGGCTTACAGCCGTGTAACCAACCGTTGAGATGTTTGCATTGTAAAGTGCGCGCTTATTGGTGGTAGCAAATATGAATCCCAAACCACCATCGCCGGCATTGTAAATCGCACCGGTTCCGGCACACCATGTTCCTTGGCAACCAACATGTAGGGTTTTATTGCCGTTTCCTGCTGTACCGCATCCTCCTGCGGCGACACCTCCTTCGGCATCGCTAATGAACCATGAATTAGCATCTATGTCATTTAAACCGCTAGAAACATTCAGTGTCCATGAAGCGGGAGTCTCAAAGTCATCGGTCCAAACAACTGTTTGACTGAAACCCTCTAAAAAGAGGGATAAGGTAAAAAAAGTAAAGGATAAAATTCTCGTCATGTTTCGAAGTTTGAATCTTAAAATTAACATTTTTTTATCCATTAGGCAACCAATGAAACACGCTATCAGTCTTTTAATGGAAACCCTACGAAAAAACACCACTTATGAAACAGGTCCTTTTTATTTCGATTTTTTTTATTTCGCTTGTTGTCACTGCTCAACAATCCGCATTTACCTTCTCAGGTGCTAGCAGTGCTGCCGGATGTGACAGCATCGTTACTTTTGGTGCCTATGTAGGAAGTGTTCCTTCAAACAATACCAGCGATTTTGATTTATCTTTAAGTCCGAATCAAGGTAGCGGCGCTTTCAGCGTATCTGTATCGATTAACTGGGGAGACGGTACCATCACCACCCACAATGGACAGGGCTCCTTTACTTCTATAGGACAGCCCATTACTTTCTCACCGGCCATGAGCCATGTCTACAATTCCACGGGTACCTACAACATTACCTGGTCATACACCTCAATGAATTTCAGCAGTACAAGCGGAACAGTGAATGCCTCGTACAATTTCAATTGCAATTTAGTCACCAACGTTTATGCTTCTGTCCTGGTAGATTGCAACCAAGACGGAGTATATGAACAGTCCTTAATTAATGGTATACCGATTCTTTTATCAGGTTCGAATGGGTTTATTTCGAGTGGCACTATTCAAAACAGCATGGCTAACTTTACGAATATACCTGCTGGTTTATATACTGCGAGCATTGATCCCCAATGGTTAACTGCCAATGGTTACTCCGTATTGTCGAGCCAATCCACCTTTCAAACCAGTGGCTCCGGTACCTATACGGTCTTGTTCAATCTGACATGTTCAGGACCCGCTAATTGCCAGACTACGATTGTTCCAGGGGTAAGTCAGTTGACGGGTTCGCCTATGTATTCCGCCTCCAATGCGTCCTCTATTGCCACCTACCAATGGAATGTTTACCCATTTGATGCGAACGGAAATGCCATTGGTTCAGGACAATTTTCTACACAAGCCAATGCCTACTTACCATCCTCTGCCGGAGTTAACTATGTAACCGTATGTTTGAACGCAACCTTTTTCAACGGATGCACGGCTACCGTCTGTGATACGTTTAGTCTTCTGAATTGCATTAGTGGCTTGGTTTACTGCGATTCAGATGGGAATGGTCAATATTCGAACAATGAACCCCTTATTCCAAATGCACCAATTACAATCAGTACAGGTAATAGTATGCAAGTCGTATATTCCGATATGAATGGGTACTATTCATTGTCCTATGGTTCGAATGCTCCGATCATCGTTCATTTAAATCCCAACTGGCTTAACACCATGGGGTATACCTCATCGGCAAGTGCTCCGAATACCTTATTGAGTGAAAATTGTGATTCGGTCAACACCTACCATATGGCGGTGAATTGTGGTGGAACACCGACTTTTTCCAACTGCTACGGCGGCTATATTTTTTGTGATGTGGACAACAACGGTATTTTTACGACGGTGGACGATCCGATAGCTGGCGCACCTATCTTTCTAGGTATTTCCCCTGGTGCGGCAGGAGCTACAGCCTTGGTTTTTTCCGACTCTATGGGTTATTTTTCCTATTGTGGTATGATTGGAACGAGCAATGTTGCTGTTGCCAGTATCGATCCTCGCTGGATCGCCAATAATAATTACACCGGCCCATCTGTCCTTTCGCTCGTCGGTATTGGTAGTACGAACCCAATTCCCGGTTACTTCGCAATGAATTGCGGAAATAGCTGTTCAGACATGTGGACTACCGTGACTCCTTGGATTGGATACTTTCAAAATTCTACCGCCACCATTCGATTGAACTGGGGGAATAACGGTCCTGCAGCTCCAGGGAATTACCAATTGATGTTGACCTTTCCTGCAGGCATCTCACCTGTATTGAGTAGTATTAACAATCCTCCTGCATCTATCTCTGGGAATACGATCACTTGGAATTTGACATCACTTTCAACGTTCTTTTCAACTACAGATTATATTTCATTCACTATTCCTGGAGGATTGATCAACGGCGCACAACATTATTTCACCTCATCGATTGC
Source organism: Crocinitomicaceae bacterium (assembly GCA_044372835.1). Lineage (GTDB taxonomy): Bacteria > Bacteroidota > Bacteroidia > Flavobacteriales_D > Crocinitomicaceae > M0103. Next base: position 35,368 of record JBILRE010000018.1, read on the forward strand.
TCCTACAACTGTTGGATTGACAGATTGCAACAGTGCGAATAATACTGGAAATTTATTGCAAGTTTTGGGTAACAGTTACGACCCTAACGATAAACATGTCGTTCGAGAAGGATTTTATGTCTCCACCAGCGCTGCGGATGACCCAAGCATCATCAATGCTTCTCATCAGGATAAATTGGAGTATACTATTCGTTTCCAAAATACGGGAACAGCGCCTGCTCAAAACATTTACATACTTGATACCCTAAGTCCCAACCTCAATTTAACTACGTTCACCGTGCTGTCCAGCTCCCACAATATGCTTGTTCAATATTTGGGCAATGGGGTTATTCGATTTGATTTCCCAAATATTTGGCTTGTAGATTCAACCGTAAGTCAGGAACTAAGCCAAGGATATTTAACCTACCGAATTACGGAAGAAACGTCATGTGGACTTGGTTGCGAAATTGAGAACACCGCATATATCTATTTTGATTGGAACGATGCCATTATAACGAATACCACCTACAACATTAACGATGAAATAAGTGGCCTAACAGATGCAAGCAATAGTACCTTATTGGTTTATCCAAACCCAACAAACGGAGCGGTTAATTTCAATTCTTCAGAAGACATACAACGCATTGAAATTTATGGTTTAGATGGCAAAAAAATGTTCGAAAAAGAACTGTTTTCGAATCATGGGCAGTTGAATCTACAAGACTTTTCGAGCGGTCATTACTTACTTATATTGCATACCTCTGAACAGACTATTCAACGCAAACTTCAACTCATGAGGTAAGAAGATGACCGTGTTTACTTTAAAGGCTTTTCTTCGGGGAAGCCTTTTCCTTTTTCACATAATCGTTTAAGGCGGATATTCAAGAAAACCGAACCTCTCCCCTCTTCATGGAATTGATTAATTTAGTAACCAATTGAAGCGATATGAAAGTTAAAATTTTACTTGCTGAAGACGATACCAACCTTGGATTTGTTATTTCTGATCATTTAAAATCGGATGGATATCATGTGACCTTGTGCACGGATGGAAGCGAGGCGCTCAAGCGTTTCAATGAGGAGACCTTCCACCTATGTGTTTTTGATGTCATGATGCCTAGGAAGGATGGTTTTACATTGGCACGTGAGATAAGAAAGGTAAATACAGAGGTTCCGATTCTCTTTTTGACGGCTAAATCTATGACTCAGGATAAGGTTGAGGGGTTCAAGGCCGGTGGAGACGACTACCTTACCAAACCTTTTAGTGTCGAGGAGCTTCAGGTTCGGGTTAAAGCACTACTAAAACGGGTCAATATCTCCACGGAGGAAAAAGAGGAAACAACTTTTCAAATAGGCACTTACACGTTTGACACGGTTAATTTTACCCTCAAACACCCTCAATTTGAAAAAACGCTTACCAAAAAAGAAGCGCAAATACTTAAGATTTTATGCAAATTCCAAAATCAGGTGGTCGCACGGGACCTGGTCTTGAATGCCGTATGGGGTCAAGACGATTATTTTGTAGGGCGTAGCCTTGATGTTTTCATTACGAAGCTGCGAAAATACCTGAAAGAGGATGAGCGACTAGGGATTGCTAATGTGCACGGTGTCGGTTTCAAACTAGAGGTTAAATGAGTGTGCTGCTTTTGCATCTTGAAACATCTACAAAGGTCTGTTCGGTTGCCCTATCGAAAGATGGTGTTTGTATTGGCTGTTATGAAACCAGTTCGGATGCATATGTTCATGCGGAACAACTTACCCCCTTTATTGAGGGGTTGATGACTGAAAAGGGAATTGCGTTTCGAGAACTTCACGGGATTTCTATTTCGTCTGGTCCGGGCTCATATACAGGACTGCGCATAGGTGTTTCTACTGCGAAAGGATTGTGTTATGCCCTTGGTATTCCGCTTATAGCTATCGATTCACTTCTTTGTTTAGCTATAGTCGCCAAAGAAAAACATCCAAACACGAATTTATGTGCGTTAATCGATGCCCGTCGAATGGAGGAATATGCGGCGATTTATGACCAACAGCTTCAACCTGTCAAGCAGATATCAGCAGATATCATGGAATCAATTAGTTACCAAGAATTTGAACCCTTTGTTTTTTTTGGGGATGGCGCTGAAAAAGTGATTGAACTCTGGTCGGATCGGAATTGCACACCTGACCTAACGATTGCATCTACAGCTAAAGCACAATGCTCGTTGGCATATCAAAAATACATCGCACAAACATTTGAAGACGTGGCTTATTTTGAACCCTATTATTTGAAAGACTTTGTAAGCACGGCGAAGAAAAAGTAGCTTATTTCTTCCCTTTTCTTTTGAATGCGTGTTCAAACGTCAGCAAGACCGCCATGTCGGACTTTTTCAACGCAGGATAATCCCGGTACATTACACCTACATCCAAACTGTTGCCTTTACCTAATTTAAATGCCGTACCTAGCGTATACCGGAATTCATTCCATTGAGGAGCGCGAACAAACTCATTGCCGATAAAATACTGGTTTTGATTCAAACAATACATGAATTCTGCGGCAAGATAAGGGTTAAGTATTTTTGATTTCAACTTCGGTTCAATGGTCAATTTATTTCGCCAAGTCCACTCGTTCTCCTCAAACTTCACTTGATCAAATTGCATCATACTCCGAATATCAATGGAGAAAAGGTCAATTCCTTTTCCAAAATCAGTAGGAGAGACCCTCAAAAATAGCTGAAACCTGTTTTGAAAACTGAATTGTTTGCCATCAAGTAACGCAAATTCGTTGGTAGAAAAAGCATTTCTATAAGCAAGTCCTGTGCGTATCCCTTTAGCAATATCAAAAGAGCTTCCAACAAACCAATTGGAACTACTATATGCTTTTTCTGTAACATTAACCCGCATTTGAACTCCTCCCTCGAACTGAATGTTCTTCACAGGCTTGAACGATGCTTTGACTGTCGTTCTTGAAACCACATCGTCCAACTGAGAGAAGACCAACAACGGACTACACCAAAATACTAGGAAAATCGAAAGGTTTTTCATCAAAATAACACATCGATTGTGCCGGCATCGGTCATTGTTTTCTTCTCTGTAATTTCCACCGTTTTGTAAACAGGCACTTTTTCGCCCGTAATCGGATCTTTGGAAAGCGCATAAATAGTGTACGTTCCAACATTCAAGCCATCGAAGACAAACTCACCACCGGCCCCTGTTTTCATTGATTCGTTAAATACCTCGCCATCACCATAGACCAGGTAAACCCGTTCGTCGGCCAATCCCATGGTTGTTTCCCCTCCCGAGGTTCCAGGTATCTTTCCTTGGTTGGCAACGTCTACGTTGAAATTAGAATTCCCATTATCTGAATCTGAAAGATCGACAAAAGCGGTAGAAGTCAGTGTAATTATATCTTGGTTTTGAGCAATTTCGAAATCGTTTTGAATCACCGCGCTGAGAGCCGCCACCGTATTGTTGGCAACAGTGACATTGTCATCGCTGTAATTGAAATTAACTTGAATGGCTGTACGGCCTTGCAGTTGAGGGTCTCCATTGCTTATCCATGTTGGATTGTTGTACCAAATGTAATACAGGTTCCCATTGGCACCATTGAGCAGCCAATAGTCTCCATGTTCAATGGCACTGCCTGCTTTTACAAGAATATCAATCACCTCATGTTCCCCAGGATCAGCTTGATCATTAGTTGTTCCAATAACCTTTCCTCGAATGGCTGAAGTTCCGCCCGGACCGGATATCTTTTTACAAGACGTAGAGGTGAAAAGCACTAAAAGTGCGAGGACAAAAAGATGTTTCATTGTTTAATTAGTTTACTGGTAAAATGGTTACCATTTTTGGTTCGTATGGATAAAAAATAGAAGCCTGAAGGGACATGTTGAAGGGATATGGATGTTTTCTTACCATGACAAACCTCGCTCATCAGAACTTGACCGGACATATTGAAGAGTGTAAATTCCTCGAGTGAATTCGCATTATTTGTTAATGAAACCGTCACCAAATCAGAGGTCGGATTTGGAAAAAATTGAACTTCCTCGTCCTCCGACAATTCACTTACCTGCAAGTTGGGACAGGCACCAAACATATTGGCATCTAACCATTGCAATCGGTCCAAAATCCAATTTCTCATGTAATCTATTTCCTGCTGGTAAGAAATTCCAATGAAATTATTTGGCCAAACGTAAGTTCCTAAAATGGGCCAACGGCTGTAATGCCTGTCCGCAGGATCACTTAGCATCAATGCCATGCTGTCGATGTAATTCACCAACACTGAATCCTGCCAATCGGTCTGACGTAAGGTTTGGTAACGGCAATTTAATTTGTTGGCAAACACCGAATCTTCAAGCAGGCGCTTGTACCAAAAAGGGTTGTTCCAACCTCCAGGGCAAATGGCGTTGAAATCTAATTCCCATCCGGTGGTTTGCCCACCTTGACAGTAGTTGGCATTTCCAAAAGCAAGGTTAAAATCCCATAAGGGGCCTGCTACAATTTTCCCTCCTTCACTTAAGCGTTCTTTATACAAATAGGCAGATAATCGGTAGCCATCTACGTTTTTCGAAAGCTCATTTACCAAGATGTAATCTATGAACGACTCCACATCGATGTAGTTGATATAACCGCTGTCTGGATTATTGAAATAATTGCTTTTCAAAACAGTTTCCCATTCCGTGATATGGTTTTGAATGTACGTCAACTGTGTTGGGTGCAAAACAGCCAAATCTGGATCGTGCAACTGAAAACCAATTACATTATTGGACGGTGCCTGACTCGGATAAGGAGAATTCCACGCAATGACACCGCCTGCTGTTGTTTTGTCTACTTTGAGGATGTAACCACCCGTAAGTTCATTATTCAGTGTATCCTGTGGCTCAAGTTTATTGATATTCACCCTCCCGGGACTTTGTTTTATGCGCTCCATTAGGACATAAACTCCCTGATATTCCCCATTTACGATTAATTCACAGAGTTTGGTTCTTGGTGACCAATTCCCCATGTCGTTACCCAATTTATAGGTTAATACATTACGAATCAATGCTTTGTCGGTGTAAGGTGCGTACAAAATCCAGTCGTTTTCTGCAGGCCAGTCAAAGAGCGATACATTGTAATTCATGGCAGGATCTGGTCCACGTGTTTCCAATCCATAGGAAGCTTGTGGAAAACCGTTTGAAGAAGACCCGCGGCGTTCGATCCCTATTTCTCCATAGAATTCCATACAGGAATCAGATACGTTGTTCAATTGTCCGTCGCCGTTCCAAATGATGCCCATTACAGCATCAATTTTCGGTTCATCCGGAATCTGAACATCAAAGGTATTAATCTTAACTATCGGTAAGTTGGATGTTGCAAAGACAAAGGGAGGATTGAACCAGGTTGGTGTAGCATAATATTCTGTCGTTGCCAGGGTGTTTGCAATGTGCAAGAAAGGGCGGGCAGTTAAATCCGAAGAATTTTGTGTTTGGTTGTGTACTTCTACAGCGAGCACATTTACACCTTGTTGCAATACGAAATTAGGCGTACCCACTTGAAATTCAAACTGATCGGGATACCCTCCCTGGTACAATGCTGCTTCATGAGAAATATTGGCGAGTTGATTGTAGGCAGGTGGCGTACCTGTCAAACCGTTACGCGCGATTTCGACCCCATTTAGGTACACCACAAAACCATCGTCGTAATCCATATTGAGGACAAACGAAGCGATGTTCGCAAGCGAATTAATTTGGAACGTTTTACGCATGTACACACTTACAGAGGTGGTGGGAATGACCGTTCCATCATCTCCATCTGCAAAACCCATCCCCCCTTGACCACTGACCCAAGCAGCATCTGCAAAACCGGGTTGAAACCAATTGGCAGAAGTGGCGGCATCTGGAACTTTGTATTTCCACGCTGTGGTATCATATACCACGGTTTCCCAATGGTCAATTTGGGCATAAAGCCAAGAAGAAAATACCGTAAACGATATAGGCAGCAGCATTCGTAACATGAATACAAAGTTACGAAATCATGTCTGAACTATTACCTAAAAACAAACAAATCGTTTCTTGGCAATGCGCTCCCCGTTTTGGTATATGTTCACAAGGTAAACCGATGCACCAAACCCATTAAGTTTTATTTCTGTATGAATACCCGTTTTGTTTAAAGTCCCCGTCGAAACACTTCTTCCGGTCAAATCAGTTATCTCATAGGTCATGTTCTCTGTATCTTGTGCACCATTCACAAGCGTGATATACTCGTTGGCTGGATTGGGATAAAGGGCAAACAAGTGGCTTTGAGAATCCTCTGCAACGTTCAGGTCATAGACTTCAAAATACGCATCAAATTGAATGTTGTTTACCTCCAGGGTGTCCAGAAAAACAGGATTCAACACATCGGTCAGGAGGACATTATTTCCCCAATTGGTAAATTGATACCCAGGATTAGCAATGGCTTCGATGCGAATCGGCACGCCATTAAAATAAACTCCCTCCCATGGATAGGTATCAGGTTCAATCGTACTGATGTGAATTTTACCAGCTCCAGAAGGATGTACATCCAAGGTAAGATTGACTTTGTTAGGCAAGTTAAAATTCGATTCAATATGGTTCCGAACTTGAGGCGTACGCTGACTGAGTTGTTCCCTGAATTCCAAGTGTCGGTTGAAAAAGTCGTTCATTTGACCGGGTACATTGTTCGGATCTCCCCATCGGGCATATTCGTTTTGCATTTCTACCACGGTTTGATCGAAAAAACTTTGTTCGATGTCCAACAATCGGTCTAGGCGGTATTCGGTATTCATCAAATCAGCAAAACGATTGATAAAATAGTCATGGAAGCGGTTGTTTTGCATTCCCTTTAACCAAATATTAATGTAGGGCAAGTCGGTGCTTTGTCCAAGCATGTAGCCAATTTGATCGTGGTAACAATCGGTCCAGCCATTGGGAGCCATTGCTAGTTCAAGGTCGATAGTACAAAACCGGTAACGAAAATTAGTAGCATCGCTGCGCATGATTTTAATGTTATTTCCTGGCCAATCGACATTCCCCATCCATGCTTCACTCATGATGTAATCGTTGTACCACTCCATATCAATATACTGATCTGCTTGATCCCAAAAATTGCTATTGGAAGGATTCAAGGCATTAAAAGCATTGTAATAGGTGAAAAACGTATCAACAGCCGCTCCCCTGCCGTGAACCTTTCGTAAGTAAAAATTATTCCATGCACTTAGGGATAGAACATCCACAGAATCGGGGTCAGCACCGTCGTGTAATTTAAAATATTCGGGGTCGAACTTTTCGCGCAACTCATACAGTCCAAAGTACCCCCCATTGATATACACCGAAACAGGTCGCCATGCCGAATGGTAGGTTTTTGCGGTACCGGCCATCATTTCCACTTGAACCGCGTCTTTATAGGGATAAATTAGGTATTGATTGCTGCCATTCCTCAGGTAAAACCTACTGTACTTTGTTCGGTTCGGACGGTTTGGAATCACCAAATGATTGATGCTCCCTTCACCCAACACCCCATTATCCAATTCCAAACGAAAAGAGTGCTGCGGATGGTAACGGCTTCCTCCCCATCCCCCATCGATCTGCATACCCGCGTTTTGGGAAAACACTAATTGGTTGTCGGATGTAAAATAATCTACATGTGCCGCTCGCTGCCAATCGAACATCCAATTGTCAAAAATTCCGGTTGGACCGTACAAATTATTGTTTTGTGTCGTGACCGAGATGATGGGTGTAACATGATCAATACCAAAAAGGTATGAGGCAGAAACGATTGGACTAGGTAAAATCCCTGGGGCAAAAACACGTGCCTTTAGCACAGTAGAATAAAACAAGGGAATCGGATTTCCACTGTAGACAGCGGACGCTTGAGTTGGATCGCTTCCATCTAAGGTATAATGCACCACCGAACCCAAGCCATTTGGATGAGAAATACCCACATTGATGGGCGCACTAAAAATGCCGGAGTTGACCGAAAACGTGGGCGCCATCAGGTAGGTCGAAAAAGGCGTGGAATTGTTGTTGGTGGAATCAGGTGTTGGCTCATCAAACAACATCAAGGTTGATGAAGCATCGGGAAAACGACCTCTGCTGACATCTAAATCCTGGCAATTAACGAACAAACTGCTCTGGATGCTCTGAGCGGGATTTACGAGGTAAATGGTCTCCCCCGCCGATGATATGGAAAAATTTGTGTGCTGGTTAAGGTTGGGGTTTAATGTCTCAAAAATGTTATTGAGGGAGCTGTTAGTCACCGGTTTAATCATGACATCTACGTAATCGTAATTCATGTTGGGATCTGTGCTTACTACATTGAAGGCCAATGAATTGATATTGCCAGCACTAAGTCCAGCCGCGGTTAATTCGGAGGCAAGAATGAGCATTTGATGACGGGCACTCCAGTACCAATTTCCGTAAGGTGCAGGATAATCGGTTGCCCCATTTTGAATGTTACCTGTTCCAACCGTTACTCCATTCAGGCGCATATTGGGACGCTGGTAAACAACATTTCCCGCCGCCATGGAACATGCTCCGTCGCTTCCGTCTAGGACAGCGAAGATGGTTGAAGGGAAAGTTGTTGCGGATTGGCGAACCACCGAATTAACGGTATACCCCGCCCCATCGTATGAACACACATTAATGAGAAGATTGGATACGCCGTCCCAATAAAAGGGCGTGGTGAAGTTATGCGTGTTCCAACCAACTATGGGGTTGTAATTTGCCTGAAACAATACATGGGTAAAGTCAGCTATCGGCTTTCGGTCTTTTCCGCTACAAAATACAGGCAGGTACTCAGACGGTGGAAGTGTAATTGGCGGAAACGTCCATTTTTGGGGCTCCGTAGCATCATCGGTGAGGCTGTAACCAGCAAGAGAGACAGTGTCCGTTCCGCTGTTGTAAACCTCAATCCAGTCAGGGAATTCGCCGTCTTCGTCTGGAAAAGAGAGGTAATTTCGGTTACTTCCTTCATTGATAACGAGCTGACCGAAAATGACCGATTGAACGAGTAAACTAAGTAAAAGTAGGGAACGTTTCATGAGAAACACGTTTTGAGGTTGGCTTAAAATTAGTCAATTTTCACTTATAATTCCAAGTGATTTTTTGGTAAATTAATTTATTGATTGCCCAAATGCATAAGCTGTTTAGTTGACTTTGGCATTCACGCTGGTTAGTTGGGTTCGTTTTTCTTAAACAAGGATGGCTCATTACTACCAACAAATGATATCAAGAAGTCTGATTATTCAAAAACGGACCATTCGTCCACTTTCCAGGATGAGCCTTAATCGCTTCATTGCTCGTTGAAAGCGCGAGGAAATTTGATTTTCCGGAATACCTAGTAAGGAGGCCATTTCTCGACCGGACATATTGTAATTGAATCGAAGTAAAATTAACTGACGTTCCAATTTGCTTAGCTGAACCAAAGAACTGCGAACCATTTTTTTAGCAAATCGTTTGTCTAGTTCATGGTCGGAGGCCTCGAAAAAGAGGTGGGATTCTGAAAGCTCCGCTTTGAGCAGGTTGTCTTTTTTATTTTTCAAATCCTTGCAGTGGTTTTTAGTGATGGTGCAAACCCACCCTTCGAATGTTCCTTTGCCCGGATCGTACTTACTTCCTTTTTCTAACACTTTGATCAACACATCTTGAATTACGTCGTCAATCCAAATCGCATGCGTTGATTTTAATTGATTTTTGGCTGCTTTTCTTATGTTGGCAATACACGCTTTGATGTCAACAAAGCCTTTCTCCACGATCTTCATTTTACTTAGTCAATTTTAAAACACATTTCTACCACCCGAACAATTCATTCATCCGGTCATGCGTCTCCAAATGGAAACCTATCCTTGGCTTACAAGGAACGCGGTGATTAAAAGACGGAAGGGTTTAACAGTTGAAAATACCCGCCTGATGCGTTTGAAAAATCAGATGTAAAAAAGAAATAATCTTTCTTAAAAGAAATAAAAAATAGAGGTTGGTTCATAAAATCGGTTGTTGTTTGTCAGTGCTCGTTTGGCAAGAATAGTACCAATTAGAAAACCCAGAAATATCGTACATTAATAAATTTTTTAATATCATTTTTACCAAATTAATATCATATTTTGACACAATAAATAACCAATATTTAGTAGACCTTGTTAATAGTAAAAGAATTTCGTCACACACCACTTACGTTCCAAACCAATTAATAACCTAATACCACCCATATAAAAACACCCTTCCGAAAAATTCGTGTACATTTATCCTATCTTTTTTTGGACTTTAAACGACTTACTGGTGCTGTTCACATGGAATAACTTTTGGAGATTTATTACCAGCTTTATTATTCTGGTTCTGTACATTCCCACCTATCACAGTCAAACAACCAAAGGAGTGGTTGTCGATGCCTCCACTACTCAACCCGCTAATTCATCGAAAGGAAATGTCTTTGCTATGGTAGCAGGAATAAGCAATTATCCGTATGTAAAGCCTTTAAATTTTGCTGAAGAAGACGCGTTATTGTTCCTTGAATTTCTCAGGTCAGATGCAGGTGGAAATGTTCCTGAGAACCACATTAAGTTATTGCTTAACGAACAAGCCACTCATGCGAATGTAACGAGTGGCCTGTCTTGGCTGGATAAAAATACCGGCTTAACTCCTGAATCGGGTGATCGCGTGTACATTTACCTTAGTGGGCACGGAGATGCCTATGACGCAAGCGAAGCATACTACCTCTGTTATGACAGCAATCCAGCAGGCGACAAAAACAACTACCAATTAGGTGGCGCGCTTGATATTGGCAAGATGAAAAAGCGCTTGGGCGCTATGGTCAACAAGGGAGTGGAAGTCATCCTCATTGTAGATGCTTGCCGAAGCGGAGATGTACCAGGAGTGAAAGCTGGAATCGGCAATCCTTACCAAAGCGTGATTGAAGCACCAGTGGGAGAAATCCTCCTACTCGCTGCAGGACCCAACCAGTTTGCACTAGAGGATCGCAGATGGGGCGGTGGACACGGCAGTTTTACATGGTACCTTGTAAAAGGCCTAAGTGGGGAGGCCGATTCAGATGGCGATGGAATGGTGCAACTCTTCGAAATTCAGAATTACACCCAAATGAAAGTCATCGGAGATACCCGCTTAATGGGGGCGCCTCAGACGCCTTACATCTGCTGTAATGGAAAATTCGATTTCCCATTAGCTAAAAAGGACGTTACATTCGCCAAACGCGTACTGGCCGAAGAATCTGGCACTACAAAAGTAGGACTTACGGCTATGGCAGCCAGAGACGCGATGGAAAATGCTCAATTTGAGAATGAGCAGTTGAAACAACTTTACTTCGATATTAAGAAAAAATGCCAGCAACAAAAGTACCTTGGGCAAGAAAGTGCCTGGGAAATTTGGGAATTGGCCAAGAAAAATCACAGCCCTCAGGCCTTGGAACCTGTGCGAATGTATTTAATGGGTGCGCTAGCAGCTGAAGGCCAGAAAGCCATTAATGAGGAAATGAATACGCAAATTGAGAAATCACCAGGGGTACAATACTACAAGGAACGACGTCAGTGGGTGGAACATGCGATTAAATTACAAAGTGAAAAAAATGAGGTTATGGGCATCGAAGGGGTATATTCTTTTCTCAAAGCGCTTGAATTATCCAACTCAGTTTCATTTGCCGTTCATAAAGGCGACAGCATTATGTATACCTATATGGATCAAATGTTTACCGAAAAACGCATCCTACCTCTCGAAAAAGCGGACAGCATTTTTAAATCCTTGGAAAGCAATTATGCCAATAGCGCTGTATATCATTTCATCCTGCAGCAGCAATTATTTAACCGTGAACTCTATTACCTAGAGGACAATGCAAATCAACGCAGAAAGCATTTGATGAAAGCGATGGAATTGGCACCTTTATGGGCCAAACCCATCATTACCGCCATAGAGATGAAGCTATTCTCAAAGGAGGAGTTGGATGCACTTATTACTGATAGGATTTCTAAAGACAGTGCGAATGCGGACAATTATTACTTGGCGTTTAAACACACCAACTACAACTTGTCAATTGATCGCAATAAAGCACTTAGCTACCTTGAAAAAGCTTTCTATATCCGCCCAAGCACTGGGATGATGCAACGACTGCTAACGGCAAAATTCCCCCATCTTTTTGCTGATTTTACCACCCTTTTAAGTGCCGATTTAAGCAAGGTTAAGAAACCAACCGAGGCAGATTGGAAGGAAGTAACTAAAATCCTTTCTTATTACCACAGCAATGACCTGCACCGCATAGAGTGCTTTATGGATTCCACTAATTTGGTTCGAACCATGCTGCCAGCTATTATTGGTCTGGCTGTTAAATTAAACCGCATCGATGACGCCAAAAAAATACTAGCTACTGAAAAGAACATTTGTCCCTCATACGACGGGTACATGTGTGAAGCGATTCTTTATAAATACATTGATGGTAATGAACCAAACGCTCAGGTTGATGACCTGGCAGCCATACGAATGCCTTCGGGACAAACGTCATTACTAAATTTTTACGGCATCAAAAAAGAACTAATGCCTAAGGAATTGCAGGACAGGGCCTTGTATCAATCATCAAAGTCAATAATACTCCTATTGTTTGGAAAAAATGACTGGATCGCGATGGAAAAAAAAGCAATGGATTCCCTTTCCGTGCACCATCCAGAAGCACTTAAATTGAACAGAATCTTCGGGGTGATCTTGCAGAAGTACCTTGAAAAAGAAAGTATGCCTTCCAAGTCGTGGAACGAACAAGTGGAAATGTTAAGAACTGATTTTTTACCTGATTACCTTGACATGATTCATTGGATTGCCAAATACAATGGCATCATGGATTCATTGGAGGTCTTTTCAACAGACGAAAAACTCCTTCCCTATCGTGGATTAAACCTTTTTATAGAGGCGCCTGTCAGACTCATGGAGGCCGCAGATGAATCCAGTCCAATTACTGCAGACAGTTTGCTTAATTTGGTTTATTTGTCTCTTGGAGGGGACAAAACCTACCTATCTGAGTTCCTTTCTTATAAAAAATCAAACAAGGTCTTGATGAATACACCCACGTTCCAATCCATATTTAATCAACCTGCATCTGAGATGGACCGGCTTGTGGCCTTTCAATTGTACACACGATGGGAATTATGGGATAAATCAGAAGAAGTTTTCAACACATTCGAATGGCAGGAACCCGGAAAAATAAATCCTGTCGTCCTTGCGACCCTTACCGCGAATTGCATGAATTTAACCAATTACACGCTTACAGAGAAATACTTGAATCGGTTGTTACCCTATCTGTATAATGTGAGGGAACAGGATTACTCCCTTGGAATTTCCATTGTGATCGATTTCTTCTTTTACCGGGCACCCTTTTTAAACAATGGTATCTTTACCTCTCCAGAATTCAACAGATTGTACGAAAAATACGTTGTGGATTAAACACCGATAATTCCCGCAGAATAATACTTTCGTTTAAATGCTAGCTTTATCAATAAAACCATTTGCATTGAGTAAAGGTTTAAATAAATTTCCAAAATTCCCTAAGGGCAACAGTCGCAAAAAAATGCAGCACTCGCTTTAGGGAGCAATGCCATACATTGATACGTTTAATGCTTGAGCGGTACGTTCAAATAAAAGGTAAAACGCATATTTCTCCTTATTTTTACACCCTAATTTCATGTGCATGATCACCTACACCTTTTCCATCGCGAATCCCCAACAGCAATACGTTCAACTGGAAGTTTGTTTCCCAACTGCAGGAATAAACCAACTCAAACTTAAACTTCCTACTTGGCGACCGGGACGCTATGAATTGGGGAATTTTGCTAAAAATGTAAAAGGACTTAAGGTGTTTGAAGCCAACAATAAGCGGTGCCATGTGCGGAAAGAGGACCTGTCTACCTGGATTGTTGAAGACATTGATAGTGCATCCATCACCGTTCATTATTCGTATTATGCCTCCGAATTGAATGCTGGATCAACCTTCCTTGATTCCGAGCAATTGTATGTGAATCCCGTGAATTGTTGCATGTATGCCGAAGGAATGGAGGGGCTGAATTGTTTCGTGAAATTAGCTGTTTCCGACGATTGGAAAATTGCAGCCGGTCTTCCGGTAAAAGAACGTTCGTTCAAAACAACCACTTTTGACGAACTGGCCGATACGCCTTTCATCTGTTCGCCACACCTTCAGCACCAATCATATGAAAGCCATGGTATTCATTTTCATATTTGGATCAATGGAAATGCCCAAGTCGAATGGGATCGGTTGATAAACGACTTTTCGCTTTTCACCGAACGGCAGTTAAAAGCGTTTGGAGAATTCCCTGTGGAGGAATTTCACTTTTTAATACATATCCTGCCCTATTCTGCCTACCACGGAGTGGAACATTTAACGTCCACCGTAATCACCTTAGGCCCATCACCGCAGGTGTTTAAAAGACTGTACAAAGAACTTCTTGGTGTATCCTCTCATGAATTGTATCACGTTTGGAACATAAAAGCGCTTAGGCCGAAAGACATGCTTCCATACGATTTCTCCAGAGCCAATTTTTCCGAACTGGGGTACATATACGAAGGAGTCACAACCTATTTGGGTGATTTGTACCTGCTGAAAAGCGGCGTTTTCACCATCGACCAATACCTGGATGAAATGCAAACGCAATTGCAAAAGCATTTTGACAACCATGGAAGGTTTCATTATTCGGTAGCAGAATCTTCCTTCGATACGTGGCTCGACGGGTACGTCCCTGGCGCTCCTGGACGGAAGGTCTCCATTTACACGGAAGGATGCCTCATCGCTTTTGTCCTTGACACAATGATTGGAAAAGCCACTCAATATAAATTTGGCATTGAAGAGTTGATGAAACGGCTTTATTTCACTTTCGGAGGCACAAAAAATGGATATACCGAAGCGGATGTTTTGGAACAGTTAAAAAACATCACCGGACAAGATTTCTCTCCGTTCTTTGACACATATGTTCATGGAAATGCATCCTTTGAACCAATTTTAACAGAAGCATTCGATTGCATCGGTCTTGAACTCGTTTGTGAACCTGTGGCTTCCTATTCAGAATCAAGGATTGGATGTAAATTGCAACGTTCCAACGGCACGAACAAAGTTCAAGCGATTTACCCCGGTTCACCGGCTGATTTAGGCGGGCTAATGATTGGCGACGAACTGTTTGCCATCAATGCAATGGTCTGTCAATCGGATGTTGATGGGTGGTTAAGCCATTTTGAACATGAAGAAAAACGGGTATCGATTGTTCGCAAGGGTAAATTGATTCAAACCATTATTCCCGAAGTAAATCGGACCTTCTACAACCGTTACATGGTAAAGGAACTAGCTCAATTGACGCACGAACAGTCAAAGGCCCAAAAGCATTGGATGAGTTAAAAACCGTCTGATCCGTTACTTTTTTTCGATTGCCCATTCCTCCTTTTGTTCACTTAAAAACGAAAGGGTATGAAAAAAGTATGGTTAATCGCAGCAGGTACATTCATGTTAGTACAAAACGCCTTGGCACAGTTCGAGTTCATTGATACCACGGTTATCATTCAATCTAAAGGTGAAGCACCAAAAATGGAATGGTTCAAGTATTCCAAAGAAGATTCGATTGTCTATATGTGGGGAGGTTCTTCCGAACTAACTGCCTATGCCAAAGAGTACCTTGAATGGGCAGGAATCAATTACAACGAACCGGAAAAGGTTAAAGAGAAAAAAAACGAAGAAACGCGCAGCTACATCATCGAATACGAAGACGGTCAGGTGTTATTTGTTGTTTTCTATTACCGAAAAAACGTCGATTACGCCGAAATGTCGACGTTTGTATTGAATCGAAAAAGAGCCAAATAAACCATTATAAATCCCCGATTTTACAAAATATCGGGGATTTTTCATTCAAAATTTGGTATCTTTGCAGCCCGAAAGCCAAGTTTTTGTTTCATTCTGGCTCTGGTAAGCGAGATGCGAACTTCGAGTAGAATTGAAATTACTAGGTACTGGTCCGCTAGCTCAGCTGGATAGAGCAACTGCCTTCTAAGCAGTAGGTCTCAGGTTCGAATCCTGAGCGGATCACTCTGATGAAAGCACCGTCCGTAGGACAGTGCTTTTTTTTTGCAATCTCTCTGAGCTTGCTCAAGAGGATTGCATAAAAAAGTGACTAATGAGCGCAGCGAATTGGTGCTTTCATCCACTGCACGTTTCTCTTCAGGTTGATGCAAT
>JBILRE010000030.1:0-8972 GCA_044372835.1 Crocinitomicaceae bacterium
TTCGTAAATAGTGAGTTTTTCAAAATCGAACATGAATAGTGTGGGTTTGAGTGTGAAGAAAAAAAGCAGTGTTCGTGTTGTTCACTCTCGCTCTCACACTCACGGGTTAATAATTTAACAGAGGCTATTCCAATTGTTTAATCATAGCAAAGAGCATTTTTGACAATTCCTCTGCCTTTTCGTAAAAATGTTGAAACTGCAATTCCGGAAGGACTTTTTCATCTTTTAGCACGTCAAAAATAGCAACACATTCGAAGATTGAACTCCTGGCAATGACATAGAAATTTCGTTTATCGGCTTTGGAGAATCTTCCGGTACCTTCTGCAATGTTAAGCACGACACTAAAAGCTGCTCGTCTGAGTTGATCTTTGGTAGTGGGGTCAAGTTTTGATGTAAGGATGAATTTCCTAGTTTGTGCATTAAGGGTTTTGGCTTTTTCGTAAATAGTGAGTTTTTCAAAATCGAACATGAATAGTGTGGGTTTGAGTGTGAAGAAAAAAAGCAGTGTTCGTGTTGTTCACTCTCGCTCTCACACTCACGGGTTAATAATTTAACAGAGGCTACTCCAATTGTTTAATCATAGCAAAGAGCATTTTTTTGAATCCAGCGCGTCTACCAGTTCCGCCACCTGGGCTTAACGTCGGTTAGGGAGCACAAATGTACACATAAATTTGACATGAATTCATGTCCATCTCGCTCAGAATTCGAAAAAATTAAAATTCTGCATTCATCGGCGTTCGGGGAAAAGGGATGACGTCTCGGATATTACTCATTCCTGTAACAAACATCACCATTCGCTCGAAGCCAAGTCCAAAACCTGCGTGAGGAACCGTACCAAAGCGACGAGTATCTAAATACCACCAAAGTTCCTCCTCAGCAATGTGAAACGCGGCACATTTTTCTTTCAGAACATCCAGCCGTTCTTCCCTCTGTGATCCGCCTACCATTTCTCCAATTCCCGGGAATAATATATCCATTGCTGCAACCGTCTCTTTGCCTGGTTCAGAATGGTCGTTTCTACGCATATAAAACGCTTTGAACGAAGCGGGATAATCGGTTAAAATCACGGGACGCTTAAATTCTTTTTCCACAAGGTATCGCTCATGCTCACTTTGTAAATCTGTACCCCATTCAACCGGGTATTGGAATTTTTTCTTTTTGTAGGGGGTCGACTGTTGAAGCACTTCAATGGCTTCTGTATATGTCATGCGCTTGAAAGGATGGGCAGTGATGAACTCCAAGCGCTCAACCAAGCCCATTTCACTTCGTTCATTTTGTGGTTTTTGTTGTTGCTCTTGTCTTTCTCTTTCGGCCAAAAACGCAAGGTCTTCTTTGCAGTGATCCATGACATATTGACAAATATACTTAAGCATTTCCTCTGCTAAATCCATGTTGTCATGTAAGTTGTTGAAAGCCACTTCAGGCTCAATCATCCAAAACTCAGCTAGGTGCCTGGATGTATTCGAATTTTCAGCTCTAAACGTTGGGCCAAACGTATATACCTTGCCTAGCGCCAATGCAGCTAATTCAGCCTCCAACTGACCAGAAACAGTAAGATTTACGGGCTTTCCGAAAAAATCCTCTTTGTAATTTACGCCTCCCTCCTCTGTTAAAGGTATGTTTTGTGGGTCCAATGTGGAGACTCGGAACATCTCGCCTGCACCTTCTGCATCCGAACCAGTAATAATAGGCGTGTGGATATAGAAAAATCCTTGGTCATTAAAAAACCGATGAATGGCAAAGGAGACAGCATGACGAATGCGGAAAACCGCGCCAAACGTATTTGTTCGGAAACGTAAATGGGCTTGTTCTCTCAAAAACTCCAAACTATGCTTCTTTGGTTGCATTACCGTTTTTTGAACTTCCTCCGGTTTGGCTTCGCCCAGTAATTCAATTCCTGAAACAGCCAATTCTACTGTTTGACCAGAACCTTGAGAAGTAACTATTTCGCCCGTCAGCGATAAGGAAGCTCCGGTTCCAATTTTTTTGAGTAACGATTCATCAAATTGCTCAAAGTCAACTACGGCCTGAATGGATGAAAGACAAGACCCATCGTTTAATTGTATAAATCGATTGCTGCGAAAGGCGCGGACCCAACCTTTTACACAAACGGTCTTCCCAATGGGGGATTCATTTAGAATAGTGACGACAGAGGTACGTTTCATAGTTGCTCGTTTTATTTCTCAAAATTAACAAGTATTCCCCAAGAAACAAGGTGATCTTTACGCATGAATAAAGTCTTTTTTATTCAAATCTTCTTTGATTAAATCCGTGGTACAAGCGGGATCAATCGAAAGTAGTATTTACGTATAGTTCTGAACTGGGTTTGGTGTATTTTTGTTAAATTCGAACGTTGTAAATACGTCCGTTTAATGGATGTTAAAAAAACATTTCTTGAACCAATTGAACGATCAGCAACAGAAAGAAAAAGCATGGTTATTCACCGATTCACACCAGCTCTCGGTTCTTTCCCCGTGCACTACAGGCAATGGGATTGTCCGTTTAGCACACAACCAACTTATTGAATATTCGCAGATCGCTGAAAAATGTGAAAAGCGTTTATGTTTTTTTGTTCCCGCATCTGGATTGGGTTCGCGTATGTTTGATGAGTTGGTGAAGGCCATTAACGAAAATCAGTTACAGCATCCTAGTCTCCAAAATTGGAGGAGAAACGCGCATAAATTGCCATTCGTGCAGTTCTTTATTGAAGGTGCTCAAACCGACCCTGTGATTGCGCTAAAACGACTTCTGAATAAGGAACAGTTGGATTTATTGAATCAACCAAAGGGTGCTATTCCTTTTCATCGCTATGAAAACGGAGAGATTCGAACACCGTTTCAAGAACATCTTTTACAAGCATCTGACATAAGTAGTTGTCCTGTACATATACATTTTACGGTACAAGAGGAGCGAATAATGGACATAAAAGAAACGCTTTTTTCTTTCATTAAGGATTTCGGCTTGAGCTGTAACTTCAGTCTTTCCGTTCAAAACAAGGCAACGGATGCTTACGTTTTTTCATCAGACGGTACTCCTTTTTTAACCGATGGCGTTTGGATGCGCAGACCGGCTGGCCACGGTGCCTTGTTGGAAAACCTGAATGCACTGGAAGAGGAAATTATTTTATTACGAAACATTGATAACATACCCCATCAAGACCATTCGGAAGTTGTCAACAGTTGGTGGAAAGTCCTAATTGGTTGCCTTCTTCAAGTAAAAAACGACATCGACTTCGCTCTTCAAAAACCTGAAAAAGAGGTTTTAAGTAGCTTGCAGTCCAATTACAACTTATATTCATCGGAGGAATTAGCCTGTTGCGAGAGTAAAAAGGACATCGTGGCATTGTTGCAACGGCCACTACGTGTTTGCGGTATGGTTAAAAATCAAGGTCAACCTGGCGGCGGTCCTTTTTGGGTGAAACATGCGAAAGGTGTATCTAAGCAAATTGTTGAAGGAGCTCAATTAGTTGGCCTTGAAAATGAAAAACAATTATTGTCGGCGAGTTCCCATTTTAATCCGGTAATGATTGCTGTTTATCGAAATGATTGGAATGAAAAACCATTCGATTTCATGGACTATATGGATCGTAGTGGAGGCATGAAAATCAAACGCCAATACAACGGTAATGAGGTAGTTTTTCATGAGCGACCTGGATTATGGAACGAAGGAATGGCCAACTGGAATTCGGTGTTTATTGAAATTCCCGAACATGTTTTTACACCGGTTAAAACCGTGTTCGATTTGTTAAACCCTTTGCACCAGTGCCGTTAGTAGAGTTTTTGTCTTTTCAGTAAGTAGCTCAAAAGCATTTGGTGCATTCCCGAGTCAATATCACATGGCATAAAATCAATGCCGTTGTTCGTACAACGAAGTTTTAGTTCTTTGAAGTAAGCCTTTACCGATTGAACGTACTTTTCACGAATTGCGGCGGGTTGCAATTTCATCGCCTCACCTGTTTCCATATCGATGAGTTCATAAGGGCGGTTTTCCAATTGAAAATCAAGCTCTGTTGACTTCTGAAGCACATGAAAGACAATTACTTCGTGTTTGTTATGGCGCATGTGCTGTAACGCATCGAAAAAAGCATCTGCCTTGGAGGGATCTTCTAAGAAATCAGTAAAAATCACTATTAAACTGCGTCTGTGGCAAAGCTCAGCAATGGCATGTAGCGCTTCGGAAGTATCGGTTTCTTTACGTTCCGTCGGCGAATATTGCTTCAATCTGTTTTCTAGTTCCGCGTAGAGGTAGCGGTGATGCGCCGTGGAGGATTTAGCAGGGGTTTGAAGGTCCAGACGATCAGAAATAAACGAAACTCCAACGGCATCGCGTTGACGCTTTAACAGTTCAATCAAGGAGGCTGCTGCGTAGACGGAGTATTCGAATTTGTTCGGATCTCCCTGCTCCGGAAAATACATGGAGCTCGATTGATCGATGACAATTTGGCAACGTAAGTTCGTTTCTTCTTCGTATTTTTTGGTGAATAGTTTCTCACTACGGGCATATAGTTTCCAGTCAATATGCCTTGTAGATTCACCGGCGTTATACAACCGATGTTCGGCAAATTCCACTGAAAATCCATGCAAGGGAGATTTATGTAAACCTGTTATGAACCCCTCAACGACTTGTTTGGCTAATAGTTCGAGGTTGCCAAATTGCGAAAGTTGTCGACGGTCGATTTTTTTGTTCATGCCTTAAAAGTAAGAAATTAACACGTTAGGTACAATTCTACTACCTTTGTTGCTACATGGAAACACCCAATAACAAGGTATTTTATCGAGATCAGGTCACGCAACTGGAAGGTGAACTCAATCGCTTAAAAAAGTCCCTTCAACAGATTTCGTTTGGAAGGTTAGCCGTCTTCTCTGCGGCCATTTTAACCGTTTATTTTTTTGGTTTTAACTGGATCACAGCAATACTATTATTGATTTTTTTGGTCATTTTTTTATGGTTGGTTTCAAAATGGCAGGACATGAAGGACCAAGAGTTTAAACAGTCATTCAAACACGATTTAAACCGTTTAGAATTGCAGGTGTTGGGGGGTAATTGGTCTGGTTTTTCCTCGGGAGAAAGATACAAAACAGAGAATCACCCCTACGAGAGAGACCTTGATTTAGTTGGAGAGGGGAGTTTTTTTCAGTTAATTAACAGAACGGTTCATCCCGATAGCTCGGATGAACTAGCCAATGCACTGTTATTCGGATCAAAACAGCGTTCCTTGAGTCAATGCGCCATTTCTAGTCTGGTAAAGGATCCAAAATGGTGTCAGGATTACTTGAGCGAATCTAAGTTATCTATGGAAAAAGGATCGAACAATCCTTTGTCAAAGGTTGTCCCACTGATGAAACCTCCAAAAATGTTTTTTAAAGGATCTGAATGGGTGCTGACATGTTGCTCTTTGATTAGCCTTGCTTTTTATTTGATCGACACAATTGACTCCGGGCTTTATTTGTTGGTTGTAGCCTTTATGTTCTTGACCGTAGGGCTGAACTTGAAGCGTGTCAATACCGTTTCAGGATACCTGTCTTCACTTGAAGGCACGGTAACAGGATACAAAAAGAGAATCGAGTTGATATCTGCCTTTGATCAAGAGAACAACGAATTCGGTCAGTTTGTCAATAGGTTAACTTCCAATGCCGAAGAGGTGCAGAGCTCCTTGACAGAATTGCAGTCAATACAAAAATGGGCGAGTTTTAGAAACAATGTCCTTGTTGGAGCGCTTCTCAATGTGTTTTTTGCCTGGGATGTGCGTATTTGCCACCGCCTGCAAAAGTGGTTGAAAACCTACCAACTGGATTGGTTAGAGAAGGAAAAACAATTCGCACACATAGAGGTATGGATTTCAGGAGCCATTTTCTGGTTTAATTTTCCTTCCTATACATTCGCAACTGTTCATGTGAACGATGAATTAAAAGTTCAGGGGTTAACGCATCCATTTTTATCCCCGGAAAAAGCAGTTAAAAATGACCTAATAATGGAGGGAATTGACCGGCTTTTAATTGTTACTGGTCCAAATATGGCAGGAAAAAGCACTTTTTTAAGAAGCGTGGGGCTGCTTTTTGTTTGCGCAGAGGCGGGTTTACCCGTAGCAGCAACCACTTGCGAATTACCACAGCGTAAACTCTTTACCAGCATGCGTTTGACAGACAATTTAAACAAAGAGACGTCCTATTTTTTCGCTGAGCTCTTACGCTTGAAAGAGATGATGAATGAAATGGAAGATGGGAAACAACTGTTCGTGATCATTGACGAAATGTTGAAAGGGACCAATTCGGAAGATAAGGAACAAGGATCAATCAAGTATTTAAAAAAAATAAATGCCATGAAAGCGATTGGTATAATTGCCACCCACGACCTTGCCTTGTGCTCCTTGGAACATGAAAATTCAGGTTTTAAAAACAAATTTTTCGATTCAGTTATTGAAGGCGATCAATTGTATTTCGATTACCGTCTAAAGAATGGTCAATGCCAAAATATGAATGCACAGTTTTTAATGCGAAAACTCGGACTCATTGACCATTGAAATAATCATTCGTCTCAATTTCATTAGGCTCTTTGAAGGGAAAAGCCACCTTTTTAGCTAAATGCAGTCTTTATTGGGTAAATGGTAAACGAGACCCGTCATTGATTTTTTGTATTTTTGAATGAAAGCTATGAAAAGCATCCGACTTATATTACTGTTTTTTGTATCGACCACTTTACATGTATTGGCTCAACCAAGCAAACAGACACATACCTTTAATATAGAGCTTACCTTACCTAATTCGGTTACCAACAAAGCGTTCGGAAATATCATGCAAGGACTAGTCAACTTTGCACCTTATTACCAATATAAGCTTAAAAACAACATAGGTTTTGGAATCGGAGCAAGATACGCATACTTCACCATAAACGAGTTTCGGGTTCCAGAACCGGTTTATGGCGGCATGCACTCAGCTGCCGGTTTTCTGAAGTTTGGTTGGGAAAAATTTCACTCGGATGGCTTTGCCACAGATTTTAGTTTAAAAGGAGGGTATGCGCAGAATTATTTTTTAACCGATGTAAACGACACATTAGGAGTAAATCCTGTTATAGAGGCTTCACTGTTTATTGAACCCACTATTGGCCTCATATTACTCGCAGAATCTAATGTTTCGTTTCGATTATCGCTGTCGTATGGATGGATGAATTTCGGGTACCGTCCGCAACTAATTGGTTTGGAAACACTGGGGGGATACGACCCCGAGGATTTTGATCGGAATACGGGATACTTTAACGTTGGAT
Organism: Crocinitomicaceae bacterium; assembly: GCA_044372835.1. GTDB lineage: Bacteria > Bacteroidota > Bacteroidia > Flavobacteriales_D > Crocinitomicaceae > M0103. Next base: position 7,261 of record JBILRE010000030.1, read on the forward strand.
TCGGTTTCACCTATTATTTTGGGAACGGACCCTCACCTGAATAATTTCTAGCCCTGCTATGTTTGTAACAGACAACGCTTTATCCTCGGTGAAACGATACATGCAGGAGGAACTTAAAGAATCCTTCTCCATTTCTGAGATAAAACATATTGTGCGTGAGGTATTTTCAGTTGTTTTACCGGATCAACCCCATTTTCTATTGCCTTCAAACGTTCGCTTTTCAGAGTCTGAATTGCTCTTTATCCGTTCCGTTGTCAAGCGCTTAAAAAACGATGAGCCCCTGCAATATGTGCTTGGAAACACTCATTTTTACGGACTAGAATTCAATTGCGATGACCGTGCATTGATACCTAGGCCAGAAACAGCCGAGTTGGTTGATTGGATAATAAAGGATTTCCAACAAGTAAGCAATGTTCGTGCAGTCGATGTGTGCACAGGATCAGGTTGTATTGCCGTTTCACTTGTGAAACACCTTCCTAATGCATCTTGTGTGGGAGTCGATGTATCGGAGAGTGCCTTGGAATTAGCTGCTGAAAACGGTCAGAAGTTAGGTGCTAATGCGACATGGGTCCAATCAGACGTGTTACAAAATAAGTGGGAGCCTAAGGAATGGGCAATCAACAGTTTTGATTTTTGGGTCTCAAACCCACCGTATGTCGAAGTCAGCGAAAAAAGGCAACTGTCAAAAGCTGTTTTGAATTATGAACCACACCTAGCCTTGTTTGCACCAGCTGATGATCCACTGCTATTTTATTTACGAATAGCTCAATCTGCTGCGGTTTTCCTTCGTTCTGGAGGATATCTTTATTTCGAATTAAACGAATTCAATGCCCCAAATGCCTCCTTACTCATGGAAGAAATTGGTTTTGTTAACATTGAAATGAGGAAAGATTTACAAGGTAAATCGCGTATGATTAGGGCACAAAAGCGTTAATTTGCCTCATGGAAAAGGAGCAGGCCAAAGCCCATATTTTAAGGCTGTCTGAAGAATTGAATCGGCATAACCGTCTTTACTACGTTGAAAACAAGCCGGAGTTGTCGGATTACGAATTTGACCAATTACTTGCTCAACTTCAAGAATTGGAGAAACAATTTCCTGACCTTATTCTGCCATATAGTCCAACACAGCGGGTTGGTGGTGACATCACTAAAAAATTCCCGGTTATTCAACACCGCTTCCCCATGTTGTCATTGTCAAATACCTATTCGGAAGAAGAAGTCGTCGACTGGGAAAACCGCATCAAGAAAACCATTGAAGGAAAGATAGAATATGCGTGCGAATTGAAGTACGATGGAATTGCCATCGGCATTCGTTACCTAAATGGTATTTTGACATCAGCTGTTACCAGAGGAGATGGAACAAAAGGGGAAGAAATAACCGCTAATGTTAAAACGATAAAAAGCATTCCATTGCAATTAACAGGGGATTTTCCCAACGATTTTGAGATTCGAGGCGAAATTTTTCTACCCATCGAGCAATTTCAACGGATAAATAAAGAAAGGGAAGAATTGGGCGAGATCCCTTTTGCAAATCCTAGAAATACCGCAGCTGGTACGTTGAAGATGCAAGATTCATCTATTGTCGCTGGCAGAAATTTAGATAGCTATATGTATGGTCTTTATGGTTTTGATTTAAAATCAGAGCATGCGGCAAATATTCAGCTTGCAGCTACTTGGGGATTTAAAGTTCCGGATGCTTCTGACCGTAAATT
>JBILRE010000007.1:0-160048 GCA_044372835.1 Crocinitomicaceae bacterium
TGGGATAAGGAAAGGGCCAATTTGCCATTTGAAATTGATGGAGTGGTGATTAAAGTGAATGAGTTGAACATGCAAGAGGAATTGGGATACACTGCCAAATCTCCCCGTTGGGCCATCGCGTATAAATTTAAAGCAAATAGGGTTGAAACGTTATTGAAATCTGTGACTTATCAGGTTGGACGAACAGGCGTTATTACCCCCGTTGCAAATTTACAGCCCGTGTTAATTGGTGGAACGACCGTCAAACGTGCTTCTTTGCACAACGCAGACCAAATAGCCAAATTGGACTTACACGAAGGAGATACCGTTTACATAGAAAAAGGTGGTGAGATCATTCCCAAAATTGTGGGAGTGGATGTCGCAAAAAGGCAAGCAAATACATTGCCTATTACGTTTATATCCAATTGCCCCGAATGCGGTACTTCATTACAACGGCTAGAGGGTGAAGCGCAACATTATTGTGCAAACGACAGCGGTTGCCCTCCACAAATTAAGGGGAAGATTGAACATTTTTGCGGGCGAAAAGCCATGAACATTGAAGGACTCGGAAGTGAAACAGTTGATTTGCTCGTTGAATCTGGATTGCTTCACAATGTATCAGATATTTATTGCCTTCAATTTGAAGATTTGGTTCAGTTAGAAAGAATGGCAGATAAATCTGCATCTAACCTGCTACTGAATATTAAAGCATCGATTCAAATTCCATTTGATAAAGTGCTATTCGCGTTGGGAATACGTTTTGTTGGGGAAACGGTAGCCAAGAAATTGGCTTCGTACTTTGGATCGATTGAACGTCTCATGGCTGCCAATTCGGAAGAATTAATGGAGGTGGAGGAAATCGGAGATCGTATTGCGGCATCCGTAACAGCTTATTTTGCAGAAGATAAACACAGGGAATTAATAGCAAAGCTTAACGTATTTGGGATTAAAATGGCCCTTGAAAAAGAGGTGTTAAAGGGAGACACATTATCGGGAAAAACGATCGTTGTTTCGGGGGTGTTTCAATCGAAAAGCAGGGATGAACTTAAAAACCTCATTGAAGCATATGACGGAAAGGTAGGTTCTTCAATAAGTTCCAAAACGGATTTTTTGCTCGCAGGTGAAAACGTTGGTCCCTCGAAATTGAAAAAAGCCCAAGCGTTGGGAATTGAGTTAGTTTCTGAAGAAATGTTTCTAAAAATGATTGCCGAAAAATAATGGTCGACACATGTAAGCTATTGATTTCTTTCCTTCCATTCTTTTAACAAGTGTTTATAGGCTAAATGGTTAATTTTGTAATTCAAAAAATAAACGTTCGAAATGAAAAATAGTTTTTTTGGTTCTGGTGTGGCATTGGTGACGCCATTTAATAGTGACTTTACCGTAGATTACCCAAGTCTGGAGAAACTGGTAACATTCCAAATAGCTAATGGTACAGATTTCCTTGTTGTACAAGGTACTACTGGAGAATCACCAACCTTAAATGCAGAAGAAAAGGCGAAAGTGTTAGAGACCGTACTTCAAGTAAATGCGGGACGCCTGAAAGTAGTTTATGGCATTGGAGGCAACGATACGGTTAAAGTGTGCGAACAACTTAAAAGCATTCCTCATCCTGTTGATGGAATTCTATCTGTTTCACCTTATTATAACAAGCCCACTCAAAGGGGAATAATGGAGCATTACATGCGTTTGGCGGAGGCGACCGACTTACCGATTATTTTATACAATGTGCCCGGTCGAACGGGATCTAACGTGTTAGCAGAAACAACATTGAAATTAGCTGAAATCCCTACTATTGTGGCGGTAAAAGAAGCTTCAGGTAATATGGAGCAAATCATGGAAATTATTCGCTTGAGGCCAGAAGGTTTTGGTGTGCTCTCCGGTGACGACGCTATCACTATGCCGCTAATCGCTGCAGGTGCCGACGGCGTTATTTCGGTTGTTGCGAATGCGTTTCCGCGTTTGTTCAGTGAAATGGTGCATGCCTCGATGAACGCAAACTTGGAAGTGGCAAGAAAGTGCCATTACGAATTACTTCCAATAACAAAAATGTTTTTTGAAGAAGGAAATCCCGGTGGAGTGAAGGCAGCACTTGAGGTGTTGAACATCATGGAGACGAAAATGCGTTTGCCGCTCGTTCCAATTTCCGATGCGCTAAATAACCGAATTCGCCTAGAAACAGACCGATTGACTCATTTGTTAAACGCATAAAGAATGGAATTTCAGAAGGTTCATCAGCACATTTGGGAAGCAATTCAAGGAGCACAATCCATTGTCATAACCTCCCATGCTTCTCCGGATGGAGATTCCATTGGAAGTTCCTTGGCCCTATACCATTTCCTCTTATCAATCGGTAAATCTGTTAAGGTATGCCACGCTGATGTCGCCCCAGGATCCATTGGCTGGTTAAAAGGTGCAAGCGATATTCTGACCTTCGATAATAATCCAATTCAAGTGTCGGAAGCAGTGAAGGAGGCCGACCTTCTTTTCTGCTTGGATTACAACGATCAAAGCCGCGTGGGCACCGAAATAGCAGAATTAATGTCCCATCACTCGGCGCTAAAGGTCATGATTGATCATCACTTGAATCCAGGTGATTTTTGCGCTATAACTTATTCGGACACGGCTGCCTCTTCAACGGCTCAACTGGTTTATGAGTTGATTGTCGGTTGTGGACAACGGTCTCACCTGAACACAGAAACGGCCACCGCCATTTACCTGGGAATTATGACCGACACAGGCTCGTTCCGTTTTCCGTCTGTGCACGCACGTACCCATGAAATCATTGCCGACCTGCTTCATACCGGTATTAAACACCATGAAATTCACGAAAAAGTATATGACGTTAATTCAATCAGTCAATTGCAACTGAAGAGCTATGCGATTTCGGATAAAATGGAGTTGTTTCCTAATTTTCCAGTTGCCATCGTTGCTTTGACGAAGGATGAATTGGCGAAATACCAATATAAAAGGGGAGATTTAGACGGATTGGTGAATGTGCCGCTCAGTATCCAAGGAATTGCCATCTCCGTATTATTTGTTGAGTCAGAGGAAAAAATTAAGATTTCATTCAGGGCAAAAGGAGACTATGCCGTTAACGTTCTGGCAAAAGAACATTTCGGAGGCGGAGGTCACCGCTATGCTTCGGGAGGTGTTAGCTTTGATTCTTTGGCCCATACCCTTGAGACATTCAAGTCACTTATACCTGCGTTTTTTGGATGAAAGTATGCTACTCGATATTAATGCTTTTATGCCTGTTATCTTGCGGTGATGGGGGAGGTGAAAAACCAAAACCACCCGTTCAATGGACACCTGAAAAATCAACAACCTTAAACCGTGAACTGGCAGAGGAGGAAGAATTGCAAATAAGGTTGTACCTGGCACATCATACGGAACTAAAAATGACTCGAACAGGTACGGGTTTACGTTACTTTATTTACGAAAATGGTACCGGTCCAAACGCAGAAATAGGTAAAGTCGCTCAAGTTTCCCTTGTCGTTAAATTAATGAATGGCAAAAAGTGCTATGAGACGAAAAAAAACGGGATGGATGAATTTGAAATTGACCGGAGCAACATTGAATCAGGGATACAGGAGGCAATAAAACTAATGAGGGTAGGGGATAAAGCTAAATTGATAATACCCCTGCATCTCGCCCATGGAATATCTGGCGACCAAGATAAAATACCTCCGTTGTCAACCTTGTTAGTCGATGTTAAATTCTTAGGATTAAAATAATGATAAAAGTGAATCAAATAAAGCAAGTTACCTTACCTGGACTCCTCTCTCTATGCGTATTGATTTTTGGATGCAGCACGGAAGGGGTTAAAAATAAAGGGAACCACAACTTGCCAAAGTCCGGAAAAGTGAACATCCTGGATCGGGATCATAAAGTGATTGACACGAAAAAATTTGGAAATGGACTTCGTATTGATTGGTATGTTAAGGGAAAAGGTCCTCAAGTGAAAAAAGGCGACCTCGTCTTAATTGATTACAAAGTAAAGCTAAAAGACGGAAAAGAGGTAGATGGAAATCACCTTCTTGGCACAAGGGCCCTTCCGTTTGTGGTAGGTTTCAATATGCAAACAAAAGGTTGGGACCTTTCGTTCAATCACTTACACGAAGGAGATTTCGTCCGAATACTAATCCCTAGTCCGCTGGCAAGAGGTGTTGACGGTATCAAGGGGTTAATTCCTCCAAACGCTGATAATTGGCTGATTTTGAGGGTGCTGAAAATTTCAAAACCCGACAGGGTCGTGGATGGAACGAAGGTATGGGTGCTGCAACGAAGCAAAAAATTCAAGGACGTTTTTGGTCCGGGAAAACTCATCGCTTTTCACGCCATGGCGAGCTCAGAATCCTATCCGTTGTACATGAATACCTTCCGACAAGATAAGCCGTATATCCACGATTTTAAGGACCAAAACATTTTGCCTGGACTTCGTAAAGCGTTAATAAATGCTAAAACCGGTGACCGGATTTTCATGGTTGCTCCGCCTTCTCAAGCTTACGGAAACAAAGGTTACATGGATTTCGTTAAGCCGAACGAATCGGTCTTTTACAATTTGTTCATCTTGGATATAAAGAACAAATAAGCACAATTTTACTAACTTTAAAGAGTCATTCAGCTTGCTTGTTTATGTTTGACGGCCGAAAAAATGAAACAAAAGTTATATTTACTACTCTTTCTCTACCTCTGCAATAGCTTCTTGTCACAGGCACAAGTAGTAATTGACACTTTTGAAACAGAGAATGGCCCTATGCTCATTTATTCGAACCGAACGTGGGCCTATTTAAAGGATAAGGGTTTTGATGGCATATTAAATCCACGCATGTACCAGCTGTTTGCAAAGGATACTTTTTACCGGTACAAGCAGACATGGGATAACTCTACCTGTTATACCTCAGGCCGAAAAAACGATTTGTCCAGGTTAAAAGACACGTTCTGGATGTGTGTGAACGATGAAACACATGAGAAATTTGTGTGTCCAGTGAGGGGAGTGGTTACCTCACGGTATGGCTATCGAAGTGGAAGACACCATTCAGGAATTGATCTTGACCTCGATATTGGAGATACCGTGCGCGCCGCATGGTCAGGTAAAGTGCGTTATGCCAAATACAACGACGGTGGATTTGGAAATCTAGTGATTGTTCGTCACTATAACGGGTTAGAGACCTTTTATGCACACCTTAGTAAGCTAATTGTGGTACCGGATCAAGATGTTAAAGCCGGCGATGTACTTGGACTTGGTGGTAATACCGGTCGGTCTTTTGGGCCACATTTACATTTTGAGGTGCGCTTTTTTGATGCTTCAATCAATCCGGAAGAAGTCATTGATTTCTCAACAAAACTCTGTAAAGACGAAAACTTGTTTGTTCACAAAGGACTTTTTGTTCCGGGGGCAAAGCCTACACCTGAAGACCATGATCACCATGACCACATCGAGCAACCTGCCATAAAACCCCCGTTGGCCGTTAGTAAGCCCGTGGTTCAACAGGTGAATAAAAAGTATTACAAAGTAAAGTCCGGCGACACCTTGTCTGAAATTGCCGCTCGAAATAAAACCACTGTTTCCAAAATTTGCCAGTTAAATGGGATCAGGCCATCTACGCCTCTCCAAATAGGGAGAAGTTTACGAATTAAGTAACTTATGAAAGAAAAGTCAACTTTTTTCAGTGTGTATAAGGAACTCAAACATGTTGGGTTTTTCATGTTACTGATCATGTTGTTTAGTGGATGCTCAGAATACAACCAAGTGTTGAAGGGAGATGAGTATAATGCGAAGTTTGATATGGCGAATTCCTTGTTTGATGAGCAAGATTATTTTCGTAGCATAGCCCTCTATGAACAAATTTACCAGCGAATGCCTAAAACGGGCCAGGGAGAATTGGCTTATTACCGCATCGCGCGTGGGTATTTTGAAGAAAAAGATTACGAAATGTCAGGGTATTATTTTGGCTCCTTTAACCAGCGGTTCCCATACAGTACAAAACTTGAAGAGGCGATGTTCATGTCAGCTTTGTGCTCCGTGTACAATTCTCCAGAACATACGCTTGACCAGGGCGAAACGCAGTTGGCAATCAATAACCTTCAACAATTTGTAGATGCCTATCCAAAATCAAGCTTGATCGATTCCTGCAACCGTGTAATGGACCGCTTGAGGTACAAACTGGAAATGAAAGACTACGATGCAGTCAAATTGTACGCGAAAACAGAAAATTACCGTGCGGCAGTAACGTCCGCACTTACGTTCATTGAAGAATACCCTCTGTCAAGATTCTCAGAGGAAATTCAGTTTATCCTACTAAAAAACGCCTATTTATTGGGAATTAATAGTATCGAAGATAAAAAATGCGAACGAATCGAGCAAGCAATCGAAAGATATCGTACCTTTGTGTTCCTGTTTCCTACCAGTCCTTATAAGGCAGAATCTGAACAGATACATGTAAAGGCGCAAAAGGAATGGGAATTAAGTTGTTCAATGAAGAAATAATATATGAACTACAAGAACACCTCAGCTGAACGGTCAACCGTAACAAGAGATACCATCAATATGGAAAGTGCAACTGGAAACATTTATGAATCCATTGTCGCGATGTCTAAACGTTCCAATCAAATCAGCGTTGAAATAAAGGAGGAGTTGACGCAGAAATTGCAAGAATTCGCATCTTCTACAGACAACCTCGAAGAGATCTTTGAAAACAGAGAACAAATCGAAATCTCCAAGTTTTACGAAAAACTTCCAAAGCCCGTCGCAATTGCTATCAACGAGTTACTCGACGACAAGCTTTATATCCGTAAGCCAGAAGAAAAGTAAGTGTCCATGAAGGGCAAAAAAATACTTCTAGGTGTAACTGGAGGTATTGCCGCATACAAAATCCCTTGGATTGTTCGTCTGCTAAAACAAAAAGGTGCTGAAGTAATTTGTGTTTTAACACCTTCTGCTCATGATTTTGTGAGCGAATTTGTTTTGTCTACCTTATCCGGAGAAACGGTTTACACCCATTTCCGCGATCCCAAAACAGGTAAGTGGAATAATCATGTGGATTTAGCGTTATGGGCCGACGTGTTATTAATCACACCATTAACGGCCAATACGCTTGCTAAAATGGCAACAGGTCAATGCGATAACTTGCTGTTGGCCATCTATCTTTCTATGCGTACACAAACGGTTGTTGCTCCTGCTATGGACCTCGATATGTACACGCATCCAACTACAGTTAGAAACTTGAAAACCATCGAAGATGATGGTTGCCTCATCATTCCTGCCGCGACAGGTCCATTGGCAAGTGGGCTTTCCGGTCAAGGTCGTATGGAAGAACCAGATCGAATCCTTTCCCTCATGGAAAGGTATTTTCAAGATAAAAACACACGTACTGATTTAAAAGGAAAAAAAGTATTTATTACGGCAGGCCCGACCCATGAACCCCTTGATCCAGTTCGATATATAGGAAACCGTTCATCCGGTAAAATGGGCTTTGCATTGGCTAATTCGTGTTTGGAATTCGGCGCAGAAGTGACCCTTGTAACTGGTCCAACCCAACAGTATCTTGTCCATCCCCGTCTTGACATCATTCGTACTGAAACGGCGGAACGAATGTTTGAAGCGGCCAAAAGAAATTGGCCAAGTGCAGATATAGGTATTTTTTCTGCAGCGGTGGCAGATTACCGACCCAAGGTAAACGAGACGGAAAAACGGAAGAAAGGGGCAGAGGAATGGCATCTGGAAATGGTCAAAAATGCGGATATATTGAAATGGGCGGGAGAAGTTAAAACAAACCACCAATGCCTTATTGGTTTCGCCTTGGAAAGTGAAAATGTCCGCGAAAACGCAACTAATAAGTTGGTGCAGAAAAAGGCAGATATGATTGTGATGAATTCCATTCGGGATAAAGGTGCCGGATTTGAAGTAGACACAAACAAGGTAGCTCTGTTGGATAAACACAATAATTTCATTACTTTTGAGTTGAAGTCAAAGGCCGAGGTGGCCGACGATATAGTTCAATACTTCGTCAAGCATCTTTTATGAAAAACCTCTTGTTTGCTTTATGTGTTCTTATTGCTAGCGGTAAAATAAGCGCACAAGAATTGAATTGCCAAGTGAGCGTGATTACCGATGCACGTCTCGAAATAACCTCCGTTGAGAAGGAGGTGTTTGATCAGTTAAAGCAAACCATTTTTGACATGATGAACACCACACAGTGGACGAAGGACAAGTTTAAAGTGGAGGAACGCATCAATTGTAACTTGCAATTGCAAATAAATTCCATTCCAAGACCCGGTACTTATTCCGGCTTTATACAAATTCAATCTACTAGACCGGGTTTCAATTCTTCTTACAACACGACTGTATTTAATTTTCAAGACGACGACATCACCTTTGATTATTCTCGAAACGCTGTGTTGGTCTATGCACCGAACCAATACCGTGACAACCTAACTTCCATTCTGGCTTTTTATGCCTATTTTATCATTGGTATGGATTACGACACCTTCTCTCTGAAAGGGGGAAGTCCTTATTTCTCCGAAGCACAGCAAATTGTTTCGAACGCCCAATCGTCGAATGCTCCGGGATGGAGGTCTAATGAAGCCGGCAAACGGAACCGTTTCTATCTGGTAGATAATGTGTTGCATCAACTTTTTGAACCGTTGCGCGAATGCAATTACGAGTACCACCGAAAAGGGGTGGATAAATTATACGACGACAAAGCGGCAGGTAGAAAATCAATTTATGATGCGTTGTCAAAATTGACCAAGGTAGTTGCAACCCGACCGAATTCAGTTAACCTGCTCAACTTTGTTCAGGCAAAACAAACAGAGTTAAAGAACCTTTATGCAGATGCAGAAGTCAAGGACAAAAATGAAATTGTCAACCTCCTTAAAAAACTAGATCCTACCAACGCATCCAAGTACCAGGATATCCTAAATTAATGTTGCTTCGACTGCGTATTTCCAATTTTGCCATCATCGATGCATTGGACCTCGAATTGAAACCGGGATATACAGTTATTACCGGCGAAACAGGTTCCGGAAAATCCATTCTACTGAATGCGTTAAGCATGCTGCTCGGTGAAAGGGCAGATTTTACGGTTATCGGACGGGGAGGCGATAAATCGGTGGTTGAGATGGAATGCCGTTTAAGTGCTGCCTTTATTAAGTCTTTCTTTCAAAAATTCGATTTGGATATGGAGGGAGATACCGCCGTGGTTCGCAGGGAAATTCACCGTTCAGGAAAATCAAGGGCATTTATCAATGACACACCGGTTAATTTGTCCGTACTAAAGGCTTTCTCTGAACAGCAAATCCGAATCCATTCGCAATACAACACCTTGGATTTAAAAGACCCGGCTTATCAGTTGCAATTGCTTGACCGAATGGCTGAACTAATGCCTTCTGTTGAGGAATACAGGGTCAAATTTCATAATTGGCAAAAGCATTTACAACGGTATACTTCGCTTAAGAACCATTGGCATATGCTTCAAAAACAAGAGGATTTCAACTGTTTCCAACTGGATGAATTATCGGCATTACAACTCCATAAAAAAGATTATCACGCCATTGAAAAAGCGTTGGAGGCCTTGAAAAATAAGGATGAAACGGTACAACTCACTGAATTCTTGATACATCACATTCAAGGCGAGCAATGCATTCAACCGCAATTGAACGAAATGCTGGCTCAAATAGATCGAAAAGGGACAGGAATTGAGTCCTTAGAACTGCTTGGCGAGCGGTTAAAAAGCATCACAATAGAAGTTCAAGACATTCTTCAAGAGCTTTTATCAGAGCGCGAGCGACTGACGGAGTTATTAGACGATCCAAAAGAGTTAGAAAGTCAACTAGATGCATATAACCATTTGCTAAGGAAACACCGTTGTATCAATCAACAGGGATTGCTAGCCGTTCAAACGGAATTAGAAGAGGGAATTGAACAGGCATCCGAATTAGAGGAGCAAGTAAGGCAATTTGAAAAGACCGCTAAGCAAATGGAGGAGGAGTTGAACAGCCTAGCTAATCGACTGCATCAGGATCGGGAAGAGGCAGCAGTAACTTTAGAACAAAAGTTAATTACCCTGATTAGGGAATTAAAATTACCTAATACAAGCTTGACATTTAAACTGCAAAAAACAGAAGAATTGCTGGAAACGGGAAAAACAACATCTACGTTGATGTTTTCAGCAAACAAGGGATTTTTGCCTGTTCCAATTGAAAAGGCTGCAAGCGGTGGAGAGCTTTCTAGGGTCATGTTGGCAATGCAGAAGTTACTCGCCGATGTCAAAGGACTTCCGGCGTTGTTGCTCGATGAAATCGATACCGGTGTCTCAGGTGATGTTGCGAGAAAAATAGGTGTTTTCCTTTCCGAAATGGGAAAAAACACCCAATTGATTGCGATTTCACATTTACCTCAAGTGGCGGCCCTTGCGCAACATCATTTCAGGGTCGTTAAAAACGCGGATGAGGAAGGAATTAAAGTGAACGTAGTGTCTTTGGACAGCGAAGAACGTATTCTTGAACTTGCACGTCTTATAAGCGGTGAGACAGTTACTCAAAATGCCATCGAAGCGGCGAAAGAACTAATGGCTTGACCGTGGCAGAAGGATTATATATCCAAGAACCCGAAGTTCCTTTTGGCACGCTCATAAATCCCGAGGATTCGTTGGTTTTTATCGGTTCTTGTTTCTCTGATGAAATTTCAGCAAAATCAAAGAATGCCGGGTTGATTTCCCACGCCAATCCATACGGTACCCTGTTTCATCCGATTTCTATTGGCAATTTAATCGAGGATATAATTCATCCCAAAGTAGATAGAAATAACTTGTTTCAGCGCGGAGATGTATGGTTGAGTTGGTCGGCATCGTCTAAACTTGTCTCTTTTAATCAAGAGGAGCTGAGATCACAAATAGCCGGTATTCGAAGTGCATACTATGAGCACCTTAGAAATGCCAACTATTTGTTTGTCACCTTTGGTACTGCTTGGGGATACCGCCATACAACATCCAACGAGTTGGTGGCAAATTGCCACAAAATGCCAGCTTCCCTGTTTGAAAAGGAGTTGTGTGAAGTAAAGGAAATGGAACCTCAATGGGATCGTTTACTAACCAAATTACGCGAGGATTTTCCGGACCTGCATGTTTGTTTTACGGTAAGTCCTGTTCGGCATATCCGTGATGGATTGGTTGAAAACCAGCGAAGTAAAGCGCGATTGATTGAGCTTGTTCATTCCCTTGTCCAACGCCACCACGTAAGCTATTTACCCGTTTATGAATTACTTCAGGATGTCTACCGGGATTACCGCTTCTTCTCTGAAGACCTGGTTCATCCTAATGCACTAGGCATTGAAATGGTGTGGAAATACATGAAAAGACATACAATGGATGTCAAAACCCAAGAAATGATTGGGAAAGTAGAACAATTTAGAAGCTTAGCGAATCACCGTGTGCGAATCGATGGAGGCGAGGACGCAGCGCATTGGCGAAAGGCGAAAACAAAAATGAAGGAAAGCCTACTTAGTCAATATCCTCATTTGAGAAATCTACTCTGAGGATTACATCCGAACAATGGTGCCTTTGTATTCTTCTGGTTCTCCTTCCTCAGGATTGGAAAGAATTACCCGCCAAATGTATGCTTTGTTTGGTTCAACAAGCTGACCGTTTCGTTTGTCAGTCCCTTTCCAAGCTTGAGTTGCATCGTCCGATTCAAAAATAACCGCACCATCTGTTGGGTCAATAACAATCATGTTGAAATCAACAGTACGCTGCGTCAAGGCAAAAGGCATAAATGTGTTTTTGCGGTTGTCGGAAGAAAGTGGGTCAAAAGCAGTAACAGCAAGTAAATTGTAGTCCTTAGCAATGTGTATGCTTCTTTTCTCTGAACTTGAACAGCCATTCTCGTTAACGATAGTAAGAGTAACTTCCTCATTTCCTTTGTGATAAAAATGTGCGTTTACTTCTTTGCCTGACAACAGTGCTCGTTTCTTACCAACGGTCCAGGTAGCATTTACGGCATCGCTTAATGTACTAAGCTTAACAACAGGCAGACCGTTTTCATACACTTCCTCTTCTTTGAATTGCATTTCCGCTTTCGGATTCGGAAGACCCATAAAAGATGTTTCCGATAGGAAGGCTCCGTTCAAGAGTCTACCAATTTGGTAAGTACCCTCTTGGTCAACGAGCAACTCCATGCTTCGTCCCTTAGGAATTGAAAGTTGTTCACCAGACGGTTTTATAACCAACATCTCACACGAATTAGCATTGTTGCATTTCTGAGTGTTGCCTAAACAGGTGGAGGTCAATGGTTCTACCACAAAAGGACCACTTTGCTCATTTGACCGACCTATATCGTTGCTGGTGGCACCTAATTCTTTGGTCGTTTTTTCAATTGTTTGCCCTTTTGTTGTGGTTGTTTTTAACCCATTGTTTTCTATTTGAGTATGTTGATCCTGATTCGAACCATTGGACTTAGAGAGAAGGTTATGTTGTAAATCGTTTACGTCCGTTGAGTTCGTTGGATTGGCTGTTTGATCAACAACAGGTACGATTCGCGGATTTTGTAAAAGGTTGGATTGTTTCTTTTCAACCGTGTTTTCAACTACTTTAGACGATTCGTTGGAGTGCTCTATGACCTTAGCGTGGGCTTGGTTTTGTGCTTCCTTGTTGTTTTTTTGGTTAGAAGGCATATTATCCTTAGATAGCCAGATGGCACATACCACTAAAGTGGCGATCAAGAACGTGCTGCCACCGATGAGCCAGTTTCTCCCTGAAGTTGAATTAGAGGAGGACTGTCTTTTATCTAACTCGCTGGAAAGCGCTGCCCACGCACCTGCGTCGTAAGGCAACTCAAACTCCTGCAAGCTTTCCTTAAATTGTTCTTCTAAATGTTTGTTCATCATGCCGAAACTTTCGTTAATCGTTCGTTTAAAATGCGTTGAAGGTTCATCTTCGCTTTCGCCAAGTTGGATTTGGATGTGCCCTCGCTGATTCCAAGTTTTTCAGCGATTTCTTTGTGGGAATAATCTTCGAGGACATACATGCTAAATACGGTTCTGTAAGCCGGAGAGAGCTTTTGTATTGCTTCCATGGCCATTTCTGCTTTCAATTCATGAAAGACCATTTCCTCTAATTCTACCATCGGATCGCTAATGGCGGTTTTAAAGTCATTATCGTTGTCCGACAAAAAAGGATTCTTCTTGGACTTTCGAAGTTGGTCTATGGCCGTATTTGAAATTATACGCCGGATCCATCCTTCAAAAGAGCCCTTGTGGTCATATCCGTTCAACTTGTCAAAGACCTTAATGAAACCCTCTTGTAACGCTTCTTGGGCCGAGTCGCGGTCTGGAATGTACCGCAGGCAAACAGGCAGCATTTTTCCGTAAAAAAGCTTGAAAAGTTGCTCCTGTGACCGTCTGTCTTTTTTCAGGCATCCATCAATTATTTGCTTTATTTGGGTTTCCTTTTCCACATTTTCAACAGTTGTTAGACGCCACGAGAATACTTAGGTTGCCTATATTACCATTTTTTTTCACCAAACGGACATTTTTTACACAAGAATGGGAAGGAATTATCCCATAAATGTTATTTTCGTTCCCGATTATTAACGCACATAAATTAGACAAAAAATGAAAGTTACGGTTGTGGGTGCTGGAAACGTTGGAGCAACATGCGCCGATGTGTTGGCGCATAGAGAAATTGCCAACGAAATTGTTTTACTAGATATCAAAGAAGGTTTTGCTGAGGGAAAAGCGTTGGACATTTGGGAAACATCCCCAATAAATTTATACGATTCAAGAACCATCGGTTCGACAAACGATTATTCGAAAACAGCCAATTCTGATGTGGTTGTAATCACTTCAGGCTTACCCAGAAAACCGGGCATGTCGCGTGACGATTTAATTGCAACGAATGCAGGTATTGTAAAGACAGTTACTGAAAATGTAGTAAAGTATTCTCCAGATGCCGTAATCATTATTGTATCCAATCCGTTGGACGTAATGACCTATTGTGCGTACCTAACAGCTAACGTAGATCCCAATCGTGTTTTTGGTATGGCCGGTATCTTGGACACTGCACGCTACCGTTCGTTTTTAGCAATGGAGTTGAATGTCTCTCCCAAAGATATTCAAGCGGTATTGATGGGTGGACATGGCGATACCATGGTTCCGCTTCCACGCTATACCACCGTTTCCGGTATTCCTGTAACTGAATTGATCGAGAAAGATAAATTAGATGCCATCATCGAACGGACGAAGTTTGGTGGAGGGGAAATCGTGAAGTTACTTGGTACATCCGCGTGGTATGCTCCTGGTGCTGCCGCCGCACAAATGGTTGAGGCTGTCATTCGTGACCAACGTCGTATTTTCCCTGTGTGCGCATGGCTGCAAGGAGAATATGGAATGAAAGATATTTACCTCGGTGTTCCTGTTATTCTTGGGAAAGGGGGTATCGAACGCATCATCGAACTTGATCTGAACGCCGAAGAAAAAGCTTTGTTGGAAGAATCGGCCACCGCTGTAAAAAGCGTTATGGACGTGTTGGATAACATGAATAATTAGTTAGTTACGCTGCGCAGGATTTCAAATTCTGTGCAGCGTTTTTCAAGTCCTGCGCAGCAGGAACGTGAAGAAATCGATTTTCAATGGATAAACTTGGAATAGTGATTATAAAATCCATATTTTAGCTCAAAAGTGCGTTCATGGAAAATTTAGTTAGCAGAATTACAATAAATCCAGAAATTTGTCATGGTAAACCTTGTATAAGAGGAATGCGTTGGCCTGTTGAAGTGATTCTAGATTTATTAGGCTCCGGAATGACACATGAACAAATAGTTGAGGAACACCCTGACCTGGAAAAGGAGGATATTCTAGCCTGCCTGCATTTTGCTAAGTTATTTATGTCTGGGCATTCCATTAAAAATGTGGCCTAATATGAAGGTATTATGTGATGTACACATTTCTTTCAAGGTCGTTAACTTCTTTCGTAATAACAAAATAGATTCAATTCATGTGAACGAAATATTAGATGGATCGTTTTCAAAAGACAAAGACATCTGTGTATTTGCCGATCAACATGATTTTATTGTTTTAACAAAGGATATTGATTTTAGGAACTCTCATTTTTTATCGAAAACACCAAAGAAATTGATTAGAATTTGTTTAGGAAATATTTCCAATAACGCACTTATTGAGCTTTTAACACAAAACTTGGAGTCGATACAAAAAATATGTGAACATGATTCGTTCATTCTAGAGGTGAATTCTGATAATATCATTTACTTTCTTCATTAGAAGGATTTACTTCATATTTTAGGCGCTGCGCAGGATTTCAAATCCTGCCCAGCGTTTTTAAAGCAAAAAGTCTTCAATGGTTTCAGGGGTAACGACATGGAACGTGTGTTGTTCGTAATTCCTTGAAAATGTCTTGCTCAATCGTGCCTTCTTATTTTTGTTCCATTTGATTTCGAATGCATGAAACACTTGGTTTTCTTCAATAACTAGATCGATTTCTTGTTGATCTTGTGTTCGCCAGAAGTATAATTGGACCCATCGATTTTCGTAACTGTATTTTTTCCAGAGTTCACTAATTACATAATTTTCCCATAACGCACCTGTGTCGTGCCTTATTTCCGGTATATTGAAATTTCCTGTTAGTGCGTTCAACACGCCATTATCAACAAAGTAAATTTTTCTTCCTTTCTTCAGCTCTTTCGCATGATTTCTGCTGAGTGCGTTCAGTCTGAAAATAATGAAACTGTCCTCCAGTAATTTAATGTATTTTTCGACGGTGGCATAATCAATTCTAAGTTCTTTTGACAAGTTGTTGTAGTTGATTTCTGTTCCAATTCTAAAGGCAAGAAGTTTTAGCAAATGAATGAGTTTGTCAGGCATTTTTAAGCCCTCGAACATCAGTACATCCTTATACAAGTAACTATCGGTCAATAATTTTAAACGCTCCTTTTCCTCACCGCCATGGAGTACCACTTCGGGGTACGAGCCATAAATCAGGCGAATAGGAATCATTCGTTTTTCTTCGAGTAAACCGTGATGGTTTATTAGTTCGGTAAAGGAAAAGGGGAATAGTGGGAACTGCCATTTTCGTCCAGTTAATGGTTCGTTCGTTTTGTTTCGTATCTCGAATGCGGAGGATCCAGTTGCAATGACTTGAATGGACGGCAGGCTGTCTATGATGATTTTTAATTTAATGCCAATATCCTTTATCGTTTGCGCTTCGTCAATGACAATGATTTTGTTGGATCCAAAATAATGTTGCAAGCGAGTGGATGTGGCTTGTTCGAATAGCGACTGCACATCCGGTTCATCGGCATTCAACCAAAGCGCATCGTTTCGGTTGGCAATGAAATGTTTTAGTATGGTTGTTTTTCCTACCTGCCTTGGTCCCAATAGAATGATCGCCTTCCCTTTGAAAAGTTTATTTTCTATTTGTTGCCGTATTATTCGATTGATCATTAGGGCAAAGTTAGTTTAAAAACGTAATATATTTGAATGAAATCGAAAATAAAACGTTTTATATTGGAATACAATCGAAAATAATATGAAAAAAGACGTTTGACCCAGTGCTGGATTGCTTACAAGCGCTTCGCAGGATTTCAAATCCCGCGAAGCGTCCTTTCAAATCCTGAGCAGCGTTTTTAAGCAAAAAGTCATCAATGGTTTCAGGGGTAACGACATGGAACGTGTGTTGTTCGTAATTCCTTGAAAATGTTCTACTCAGCCATACCTTCTTGATTTTGTTCCATTTGATTTCGAATGAATGAAGCTCTTAGTACCAGACATCCGGTTCATAGGCAATCAACCTAAGCGCACCGTTTCGGTCGACATTGAACTGTTTTAGTAAGGTTGACTTTCTTAACTGACTTGTAACCAATAGAATGATCGCTTTTCCTTTGAAAAGGGTATTTTCTATTTGTTGCCGTATTTTCCGATTGATCATGTTGCCAAATGCAGCTAAAAAACGTAATATTTCTGAATGAAATCAAAAATAAAACGTTTTATATTGGAATATAAACGAATATAATATGAAAAAAGATATTTAACCCAGTGCTGGATTGTATAACCGCTTCGCAGGATTTTAAATCCTGCGAAGCGGTGTGTATACTTCAACGTAACAAACAAAATAGGCCGGAAAAACCGGCCTATGTGCATTAGTGATAAGGTGTTAATGACTTAGTTACCAATCACATTGAATGATATGGTTGTTTCCATCAATTTGAAATAATACAGCCCGCTGGCTAAATTTTCAAGTTTAATGACATCTTTTTCCCCTCGAATTTTTCCGGTTTGTACGATTTTACCGAAATCGTCTACAATGTTGAAGTCTTTATCAACGTATAACTTAGGAACAATAACATTGATAATTTGAATTGTAGGATTCGGATAAAGCAATATTCCAGAATGCTCCAATTGACCTAAGGAGTTGTTGTTACAGTTGATCACCGTTAGGTTTTGAGTTGCATTATTTGTGCAGCCATTTACATCTGTATAGGTATATATGATTGGATAAGTTCCCACACCGACAATTGTGTTGAAGGAATTATTAGACACTGATGTTCCTGTAAATATTCCTCCCGTTGGAATACCTCCGGTTAAGGTTACGCTTCCAGCTGAATCACACAGTGAGCTAAATGAATTCAAAGTAACTTGTGGTAGGGGATTTACGACAATTGTCATGGATTGGATTGTAGCGCATTCGGCAGGACTAGGTGTAAACGTGTAGGTTGTAGTTGATGTGTTATTGATGGAAGGAATCCATGTTCCAGAGATATTGTTAGTTGAAATTGTAGGTAAAGGACTAACAGTTACTCCAGTGCATATGGGTGCCACCTGTGTAAAAGTTGGAGCTGTTGGTTGGTTCACCTGAATGGTCATGTTTGCACTACTTGCACATTGACCAACATTTGGTGTGAAAGAATAGGTAGTTGTTGCCGTGTTATTCAATGCTGGAGCCCAAACCCCAGAGATATTATTCACGGATATTGTCGGCAATGCATTTAATGTTTCACCGGAACAAATGGATGGAACTTGGGAAAAGGTTGGGGTTGTAGGTTGCGTTACCTGAATTGTCATATTAGTTGTAGTCGCACATTGACCAACATTGGGTGTAAATGTATAAGTCGTTGTTGCCAAATTATTAATTGCAGGTGACCAGGTTCCTGATATGTTATTGCTAGATGTCGTGGGCAATGCATTTAAGGTACTGCCTAAACAAATAGGTGTTATCTGAGTAAATGTTGGTAATATCGATGGATTTACAATTACTGAAATCGCTCCGGAGGTTGCAGAACAATTATCGACGTTAGTCACTAAAACCGTATACGAACCTGTTGAGTTTGCTGTATAACTTGATGACGTTGACCCTAAGATATTTAAACCATTGTTTAACCACTGATAGGTTAATCCTGTACCTGTATTCGTGTTCAGAACAACAGAAGAACCTTGACAAATTGAAGTCGTACCCCCTGCTGTAATGGTTGCGATAGGGTTACTGTTTACAATAATAGTCATGGTGGCTGAGGTTGCACAAGCTGGAAAGGCAGTTGATGTTGGAGTGAAGGCATATGTCGTCGTTGCTGTACTATTCAGAGCAGGTGACCAGTTTCCTAAAATGCCGTTGTTTGATGTTGTTGGCAACGCATTTAACGTTCCGCCTTGACAAATTGGTGCTACTTGAGTAAAGGATGGGACTGTCAATGGATTAACAGTTACAGAAGTCGTTGAGGACGATGTAGAACAATTATTACTGTTTGTAACTAAAACAGAATAGAAACCTGGAGCGTTTGCGGTGTAATTAGATGAAGTTGCCCCTGAAATATTTGCACCGTTGTTCTTCCATTGATAAGTTAGACCAGAGCCAGTATTCGCATTCAAAGTTACAGAACCACCCTGACAGATATTTGTTGATCCAACAGCGACAATTGTCGCTGTTGGATTGGGGTTTACAGTTATGGCCATTGTTGCATTTGTTGCACAAGTGGGGGATGTTATTGAACTAGGTGTAAAAGTGTAGGTTGTTGTTGACGTATTATTCAATGCAGGTGACCAGGAACCTGAAATGCCATTGTTTGATGTTGTAGGCAAATTATTGATTATACTTCCTGAACAAATAGGTGTTACTTGTGTAAATGTTGGCACTGTCAATGGGTCTACCGTGATTGTCATTGATGCATTGGTTGCGCATTGTCCACTATTTGGGGTAAATGTATAAGTGTTCGTAATTGTGTTATTAAGCGAAGGACTCCAAGTCCCGGTAATTCCGTTGATTGATGTTAATGGCAATGGAGAAATGGAATTTCCAGTACAAATTGAGTTAACTTGGTTAAAGTTAGGTGATGTCGGGGTATTTACAATTATTGTTTGATTTGTATTAACTGCACCTCCGGGAAAGTTTAAAGTCAAAAGTCCACTAATTGCTGTTGTTGGATTTACAGATAAAGAAGTAGCAGAAATAATTGTAAAAGGTACATTTATACCCCCTATTGCGACAGAGGTGACGGAATTTAAATTCGATCCGTTGATTGTTAGACTTTGATTTGCACAAATTGTATTGCTGGAAAGACTTGAATAAATCGGTGTTGCACCATTGTAAAATATATCTGCTGTCGTGAAATACGGTTGATATCGCGATTGAACCACTTTAAATCGTCCTCCTAAAAATACTTTGTTTGTGGAAACGTATATTGAACGAACGATATCATCCGGTTGAGGTGTCCAATGACCATAAGATTGTGAAACTGTTTTTAAAACTGTCGCATTGGAAAACAATTGTCCATTCGAATTATATTGGTAACCTCCACAATTATACAAAGAAGAATCCGATACACCCAATGCGTTAATTCCGCTAGATGACGTCAAATTAGCGTTAAAAGTTGTTGCAAGTCCTGATGTTAAATCTATTTGACCAAGACTATTAATTGTTTGTGAGCCCAAAGTTGTAAATGTACCCCCAACATAAAGTTTTGAACTAATTTTTGCAAAGGCGTTAACAATGTTATTCGCGTTAGGATTGAAAGCTGTTAGTGTACTGTTGGACATGGTATAAGCGGCGATTCTATTTCGTGTTTGACCACCAATAGTTGTGAATGCGCCACCTATAAAAAGCGAATCTCCGCTTGTCAATAATGCATTTACATTTCCATTCGCTGTTGGATTAAAAGCAGACGCCGCACCTGTTGTGGTTGATAACCCTGCAAGCCGTGCTCTTGCCGCCCCGCCAATATTTCCAAATGCACCACCAACATATAATGTTCCCGAGTTAACGGTCATTGCATTAACGGAACCATCTGAGTTCGGATTCCAGCCAGTAGGGAAGCCACTTGTGGCATTAACCTGGGCAATTCTGTTTTTTAAAACGGTTGAATTTAATGTAGTGAATTCACCGCCTAAATAAAGGAAAGTAGCATCTGAAGTAATAGAGCGAACAATATTGTTCGCATTCGCATCAAATGGTAACAGTGTTCCATTGGTGACATCAATGGCAGCTATATTATTTCGAACCGACGGACCAACCCCCCAAAAGGTTCCAGCGGCTAAAATAGTTGAGCCAGAACTGGAAATGCTCATTACATTATACACTGTTCCTTTGAGTCCCATTACATTTGGATTCCATGTGTTTACCGCACCAGTTGTCGGGATAAGTGATGCCAAACGGTTTCTTGCAGCACCCCCAATATTTGAAAAATCGCCACCGGCAATAACTGCTCCGTTATAAATCGCGACTGTTTGAACAATTCCGTCAGCCGAGGCATTGAATGAATTGGCCAAAGCGTTTAGTGGGTTCAAACCGGCAAGGTAATTTCTACTGGCACCGCCTATAACGGTAAAGTTTCCAGCCGCATACAACACGTTATTAAAAAACGTAAAATCATGAATGCGGTTATTTGCCCCAAAATCATAAGGGTCCAGGGTAAATCCAGGTAATGTAAAACCTGCACCTCTTGATTTTGCAACCGTCGCAATGTTCGTAAAGTCTCCCCCTACATATAATTTAGTTCCATTAATAAATACCTTATAAACCGCCGCATTTGGATTTGGATCCCAAGTCGTAGCTTGTACAAAATTTGTATCAATTGCAGCAAGTCTATTTCTTGTCAAACCGCCAATAGAACTAAAATCGCCACCCACAATAATTTTATCTGTAAATAAAGCCATTGTGCGAACCGTATTGTTACAGAAAGCATTCCAAAAAATTGGGTCTCCATTAGTTTTGTTTAACTTAACTATATAGTTATTGGTAAGTCCCTTGACCGTGGTAAAGGCCCCCCCAGCATATAAATACACACCATTTAACAATAATGTAAATACAGGGGCATTGGGCTCTGGTTTAAAAGTCAAATCAACAGTATTGTTTGCATTTATGTGAGCCAGATTATTAATGACATAATTTCCCACTCGGTTAAAGTTACCCCCAATAAACCAACCTCCCGCTCCATCAGATATTGTCGTATTCACCGTTCCATAAACTCTTGGGAATGAAATATTACACAAACCTGAGGTTCCATCAATTAATGCCGAGCTACCCGTAACAGGTCCAACTTGATTAAAGTCTCCTCCAAAATAAAGGGCATTACCTTTTTGATGAATTGCATACACTTCACCGTTGGGCGCAGGCCAGTTATCTTGGGTACCGATAGTTGATACAATGTATGAGGAAGTGTGATCTTGATTTCCTACGAAAGCAGTATTGGTTACATTGCATGAATATATACCGGGACTACATACAGTAATGGATTGTGTGGTTTCGCCGGTTGACCACTGGTAGTATTCTCCTTGAACTACTGATGACAAAGTGGTACAATTTGAGTTTATTAGAGGAATTGGTTCAGAGCTTGTAATTAACGTTGGATCTTCATAGAATTCGAATTCTCGAACCCTTAGTCCAGCAACGGAATTACTACAATTGTTAAAAGTATAAGTGAAGGAACCGTTTGGTTTCACTCCATTAAAGTATTGTGTGAAAAGATCGACATTTAAAAAAATAATTTTGTAATATCTTGACACTTTGTTTATTGTAATGGAAATGTCACTATCTGTATTTCCAATCACAAATGTTGTGTCTTTTACATTTGTCCAAGGCCCAAATTGGGAAGCACCCGATTGTATTCTTGCAATTACACCAATTGATGAAGTTGAAGAAGGATTATATGATGTCCAGTTATTTGGTAATGCTCCAATGGATGGCGGAACTAGAACGCATGAGGCCATAGAGGAAGATTTCAATTTTATCTTTTTCACATAGGCGGATCGCTGTAAATCAATTACTAAATCAGAGTTTGATGAAAAAAAACCACTTTGAAAATTCCAATTAAAGCAATATTGAGTCATTCCTGTGAACGTTGGAGAAGGATACGAGCAGCAATTTGTGAAAGATTGGGAAACGTTAGCTGGTGTTGTCAAATTCCCATCAAAAAGTTGAGAGGGCACCGGAGGGAGAGTTCCAGAACCGGAAACATAAAAACTTGGTTGATTAGGTATTAATTGCTGTGTGTTAGCGATAAGAACATTAATTAAGAATAAAAATACAATTAAGTTTTTCATATACTATTTATTTAAACAATTACCATTAAAATCAAATTCAAATGAATTAAAATTGTCATTCAATACCAATACCGTAGCATTGATGAATGTCAGTTCACCTCCTGTCAGGAAGTACAAATAGAATAGGCATCGACCTTTTTCAGTTGAGTGGTCAATAAAACATTGGAGTTTATCTCCTTGCTTATGCATATTGGTATTCACTTCATTTATTCCTTCCCGAAGTTCATGAAGAGCAATATCAGTTGAACTGCAGATATGCCAAAAGACATTTTGTACAACCGGAAAGGAAGAGGATTGAAATGTTCGCCATTTATCAAATGGAATACATAATTTTCGTTCCTCGAGCATTTCCATATCAATCATTTGCAAAGGAACAACCTGCTCGTTCTCGCAACAATCGGCATCCGATGCCGAAGAATCTATTAGTTTTTCCAGGAACTGCTTTTTGAACAAACGGACATTCGATTCAGTCTGAAAAAAATCAAGTATGGCTATGCTGTTTGAGTCCATTTTTATTTTTAAAATTGAGATGCATTACGTTGATTGGTTACTTCTATTCGATAAAGACTTTACAAAATTCGCTTAAGGAACGTTAAATATCTATGCCTTTATTTTCTAAATTATTACCTTTGTAACTACTTTAGTTAAAATATAAATATATCGAGTTATGAATACAATAGGCAATAAGATCCGTTTACTGCGTGAAGAACGAGGGTTATCTCAGGAAAACATGGCGTCCGCCCTTGAAATGACTCAATCGAACTACGCCCGCCTGGAGAAGGATGACAACCGCATCAGTGTGCCGCGTCTTATTATTATTGCCAAAACACTTGAAACAACCGTTACGGAAATAGTAGGTGAAAAGCCGAATACCGTCGTGAACCAAAATACGCAAAGGGATGCATTCGCTTATTTTCAATCGAACTTTCAGGCGGATAGGGAGCATATACAGACGCTGAAAGACGAGAATGCCTATTTGAAGAAAATGTTGGAGAAGGTGATGGAGAGGTAGCCTGACTTTTGGGTGTAGTTTCCAAAAGGTATGCTTTCGAGTGGTTTCATGTCTATTAATTTACGTAGGCAGTTTCTAAAAGTTGAGAACTCATTCTATAAGCACGGCTAAGACCGCTGCGCAGGATTTTAAATCCTGCGCAGCGTAAATCATGCAATTGTGTCCTAGTCAACCAATTGTATCATCTCTGTTACCTTCGTCTTAAGTTCTGGCAAGTCGTTTTTTATTATAGTCCAGACAATACTTAAATCAACTCCAAAATATTCATGAACAAAGACGTTTCTCATTCCAACGATTTGCGCCCATTCAATTCCAGGGTAACTCTCCTTGGTTTCTGTAGAAATATGGTTACTCGCCTCACCAATTATTTCCATTTGCTTGATACATGCAAATCTCATCATTGAGTTTTCCAAAAATGAGTTTAAGTCAGCCTCAGCAACGTAATGCTCGATTTCATCCATTGCTTCCAATATATGCATCAATCTTGCCTTATCACCAAGTTTACCTCGCATAAATCATCTTTTTTTCGCTATCCACGAGTGGTTTGATGTATTTCGATATTCCAGCAGAAGAAACGAGGTCAACTTTTACATTCAATAGTTTTTCCAAATCAATTTTCATCTGAACAAATTGAAGTCCAATATTTTGAGAATAATCTAAGTCAACCAGAAGATCAATATCGCTCTCATTGTCAGCCTGCCCACGAACATAAGAACCGAAGAGGTATGCCTTTAAAACCGGCCGCGTCCTGAAGTAGGTTTTAATCAATTCTATTTTTGAATTATCCAAGGTCATAAAACAAATATAGGGAATTCAAAAACGCAAATATAAAACCGCTACGGCGTCAATTGAAAACCTAGTTGCGCTGCGCAGCTTCAATCCTGCAATAACCATCGAATGACTTCCTCAAGCCGTGCGCTCCAGTCATGCTCGCTGTGACCAGTTCCGATGAACACTTTCGTTAGGATGGTATTGTTTGAAGGCAGCGACTTAGCTAACTGGTTACTGAAGTAATCAAAATAAGGCGTGTACAAGGAGTCCAATCCTAAGGTACCTCTATCGATCCAAATCTTTTTCCGACGTATTTTACCTTTTTCAATAGGGCTTGCAGTGTAAGCTAAAAGTGCTTCAAACGATGTTGATTGAACCCTACTGTCAAATTTGCTTGCACTGATCATGGGCAAATGAATGGATAATCCAGCAAAGCCATCAAGCGCTTTTGGGTGCTGTTCAAGTGCATAGTAAGAAATGATCGCGCCCATGCTTGAACCAATCATAAAGTGACGGTTTCGATGCGATGACACCTTGAATTTGTTTTCGATCATTGGAACAATTAATTCCATGACGTAGGCTAAATAGAGGTCGGCATCCGGTAAACCGCCCCAGAGTTCCGATTCAAATCGATATTGGAGCGAATCTGGAAGGAAGGTATATGCGCCATTAGGAAAAAATTCCCTGTATCGGTTAACAGGGTCGTTGTGAATGCCAATAACCATTACTTGCCGCTTCAATAGGCCTTCTTGTTTGAGTGTTGTCAAACATTCGTCGACGCCCCATTCTTGATGGTTCCACGTAAGGGTGGAATCGAACAGCATTTGCCCATCGTGCATGATGAGTACATCCGTTTTTTTGTTGGGCACAAAGCCATCCGTAAGCCAGATATCAACTTGCCGATCAAAATACTTGGATTGAAAATGCATGCGATCCATGGTGCCGTTTCTAACGAATGGTACGGGAAAATCCTGCGCGTTTATTATAACGCAAAAGGCGCTAAGAATGAACGTAAGGAACGCGCGGAAAAGCATAGACTGAATTAATTTTCAAAAGCGCCGATATCAGAAGGGATGTTTCTTGCGCTGCCAAGTATGTCAAAAAACAAGGCAAACAAGGTATTGGCAGCATTGTTCAACGGCGAGGTATTGGGGAATAGGTAATCGTTGTTTTCGATGTCAATGAATTGCGGATCAGCATTCCAGGTGATGTTTTGATAGTAATTTTCCGTTGCGGGACTCTCTCGTTTGATTAAGCAGTTACGAATATCGAAATTGAGGGTAACTCCTGATTCGGCAATGGTATCAAAAACAAGTTCGCTAGATTCAAGCCCGTAGATAACACTGTTATAGATAATACCTTCATTTATGGAGCCAATGAATTGGGTGCCAGTAGAAAAATCGTTGTAGTAATTGCTTATTCCGACAGCGGGTGTGCTGCCATCCCCATTACCATAACCTAGGAGGTTGCAATGGTTGAAATAGAAATCTGCTCCCTCCAGCACAAGTAAGGCATGGTTCGCATTCTTGTGAATCAAGCAATTTTCAGCTTTCAGTTTTGGTCCGGAATACAGAAAAATCCCATATCGGGCACAATTCTCAATGACCGTGTTTGTCATGGTTAAGGTGTAATCACTGAAGGCATTATCCCGACTATATAAATGAACACCAGAAATACCGTTTTTTACAATCGCGTAGTTAATGGTTGATGGCCGTGCCTCCTGAAAATAAATGCCGTAGTATTGTCCCGCTACGTCGTCGTATTCCTGTTCGAGGCGATCGCCTTGAAATACGACTTCTTGGTTCAGGGCTCCTTCGACGTTAAGCGTTCCCTTGTACACCCAAAGTGCAGCATTTTTATGGAGGTAAATGTGTGTTCCAGCCGGAATGGTGAGCGTCTTTGCAGAGTCCACCGCGGCATAACCATAAATGACATGCGGTTTGTCGTTCGCCCAAGTACCTTCATTCACATCTTTGTAATGAAAATAATTGTCTTGTCCCCACACGGCCAAAACAATGTATTGGTCTTTACCATTGGTGCGAAATCGGATGGAATCTTCTACCACCATTGGAAGGGATTGGCCGTTCACTTGAAGTGTTACTTCGACAAAAACAAATAAACTGTCTTTTCCTTCAAGTTGAATGTCGCTTAGGAAGGTCCCTTTCAATCCGTCCACATTGATCCTGAACGGGGAGTTTTCACCACCCATTAACTCAATTTCATCGATTTCAACTGTTCGGTTATCCGGGTTGTAAATTTTAAATTGCTTGGTTGTTGACCCAAAGGTGGTAAAAACGGTATCAAAAACGACCGTATCTGCTGAAAATTCCAAATTGGATTTGGAAAGAATGATAGGCTTTTTGCAACTGCTTAATAGCAATACACACAACACGAAGGTACAGCTTCCGAAAAAAAGGACTTTCTTCATTTTTGGTAAAGTTAACGAAAAGAAAATTGCTTTATTTCGCTTTCTCCTGTGGCATAATTAAAAAATATACATAACTTTGCATCCCAAAATAAGAATTCATGAAAAAAGAGATACATCCAGCTGATTACCGTTTAGTAGTTTTCAAGGACATGTCTAATGAGTACGCATTTGTATGTCCGAGTTGTGCGGCGTCAAATGAAACTATTCAGTGGGAAGATGGAAATGAGTATCCTTTAGTTAAGTTGGATATTTCACATAAATCTCATCCTTTCTTTACCGGAATTCAGCAATTTGTCGATACTGCTGGTCGAATCGATAAATTTAAGAATCGTTACGGTCGTCATATGAAATAATCCTTTTGGATGGCTGGTCGTTCATCCAAAAGCGGAAACTATCTAGACGTTCAAGTGGTATCTTTAAGGAGAGCCCATTGCTTTTTTTTGTCTTTCTTTCATTTGAAAAGAATATTACTTCTTTTTTGCCTCTGCTTTATTTCATCCTTCGCGCATTCATCAAAGATTGAGCGTGCTTTTGAGTCCTTGGACGTATACAATTATTTCAAGGCCAAAAAGCTCTTTTACAAGTCATTGAAGCACGATCCAGCTGCGGCTGGTTTGGGATTGGCGACGATATACTACCGAAGAGATAATCCCTTCACGAACATAGATTCCGCATTTCGCTACATACAATTGGCCGAGGCGTCATACATCACCTTGAAGGGTAAGCAGCGCGATTTCTATAAAGAAATGGGAGTTGATTATCAATTAATCGTGGATTTGAGGGCAAACATTAGTACGCGATTTTTTGAATTGGCACGAATAGAACATACGGTACTTTCGTATTCTAGGTTTATCGAAATTCATCCTTGGGCACAAGAGGTCCATGCAGCCGTGTATTCACGTGACTCCATTGCATTCGAGCAGGCGAGAGATTTTAACAGTTCCGCTGAGTACTCCTTGTACATGCAAACCTATCCAAATAGCTCTTTTTATAAGGAAGCCAATCAGTTGTTTTATTTAAGACAATACAAAGAATTCACAAAGTCTAATACGGTGGTGTCTTTCATGGAGTTTTTGGTGAAGTTCCCTGATAATCCATATAGGAAAGAGGCGGAGGATATGATTTTCAAATTGACTACAGAAGAGGGAAATATGGATGCTTTTCATGCCTTTATTTTAAAATTCCCTTCCAATCGCAACGTAGGCACGGCATGGAAGAATATCTATCAATTGTATATGCGCGAATATTCAGAGGACCGCATTGCAAGTTTTATTTCAACCTATCCCGATTATCCATACAAAGACCAGTTAGAGCAAGATGCCAAAACGCAGAAATTGAATTTATTGCCATTTATGGAAGGCAGTCAGTTTGGCTATATGGATTTTTCAGGCAAGGTTATTTTAAATGCAGAATACGAGCAACTTGGCGTATTTAAGGAAGGCCTTGCATCGGCTGCTAAGAATGGGAATTACGGCTTTATCGATAAATCGTGGAAGACGGTCATTCCTTTTCAGTACGAATCCGTTGGAGATTTTGAGTCGGGTAGGGCCATTGTAGAGATAGAAGGTAAGTACGGAATGATTGATAGATCTGGTGCGACCGTATTCCCCATTGAGTTTAATGACCTTGGCACCGTTTCCGAGGAATTGGTTTATGCTCAGAGAGATTCCTTGTATGGTTATTACGATAAAAATGCCAACCAACGCATAGCTGCTCGTTTTGAGGAAGCATTTCCCTTTCAAAATGGGTTTGCGAAAGTTGTGTTTAAAGGAAAACAGGCCATTATCGATGCATATGGAACTTTTATTGTGCCTCCCGCCTTTGACGAGGTTTCCAATTTCAACGATTCGCTGCTGGTCTATTCGGAGAATGGCTTGATGGGATTGTGTCGCAAGAATTGTGAAGTGGTTGTTCCTGCTCAATTTTCCGAAATAGGTGTACTGGTACAAGACCGCGCGCTAGTGGTGAAAGATGGTAAAATTGGTTACATCGATGGAGCGGGAAAAATGGTATTGAATTGTGTTTTTGAGACCTTTCCGAATTACCTGAAACGAGGACAATTCAACGCTGGGCTTATACTCCTCAAACATAAGGGGAAATTCGGTTTAGCTGATAAAACCGGTAAAATTATAGTACCAATGAATTTTTTCAACCTGGGAGATGTGGGTTCATTAATCGCATTCCAATCCGATAAAGGTTGGGGTTTTATGGATGTGAATACGAAAGTGCTGATCAACCCGATATATCAATACGCGGAGAGCTTTAAAGACGGTGTTGCCATTGTAGAGAAAAACGGTATGCAAGGGGTAATAGATGCAAATGGAGTTGAAGTGATTCCTATTTCTTTTCAATCTATTGTTCGCCTAGGTAAAAAAATGTTTCAGGTGAACATGGGAGATAAAAATGGGATTTATTCCTTAAAGGGGGAGGTGTTGGTTCCGGTTGTTTATAACGATATACGTGTAATCGATAAAGATTTTATCGCATTGAAGATGGAAAATGATTTACATTATTTGTATCTTGTAGAGAATAAAATAATTAAACCCATCCGCTGATTGTCCTTTTTATGCTATCCCTGGTTGACAGATATAAGTTCGGAATCATCATTGCCTTTGCTGCCTATATTGGGTTTTTTATGTACCTGCAGATGGAAACGTATTCAAGGTACACGCCCATAGAGGATTTTACGAAAGAATCTGTGGAGGTCATCCCAGAAGAAAAATTAGAGGTTTCCCCTGAAAATTTGCAAATACAACAAACTCTTGGTGACTTGAAAAGTATTTCGCGGGATATGAACGATTCACGCCAAAAGTCGATGGATGATTGGAGTCAAGACAAGGCCATGTCGCGAAAATCGAACGAAACAGCTGAACAATTCGAACAGCGCGTTTGGAAGGAGTCTCAATGGGGAGATGAACGAAAGAAAATAATGAAAGAAATGGAATCGCGGCATTCTAAAAACCAGAGTAAAAGCAATACATCCTCTAAATCGTCTGAGGGGGCAACTTCCGGAGGCGATAAAGTATACGGAGGAAATGTCATGGTCGATTGGTCTTTGTCAGGAAGAAACCCGCACCAGAATAACAACTGGTATGTGCGAAATCCTGGTTATACCTGTGGGTATGGCTCCTCAGGCAGGGTATCTGTTCGAATCACGGTGAATCAAAATGGCGACGTGATTTCTGCGATTCCCTCAGGTTCTGGGGGCGCGAATGATTGCATGTTGAAACAGGCTGTGAAATACGCCAAATTATCCCGATTCAATTATTCCTCCAGTGCTCCTAAATCACAGGAGGGAACGATCATTTACTCGTTCGTTTCACAGTAATTATGCGCCATTTCGTCAGGGGCATTATGCCAAAAAGATTATTGTCCATTTACCGAAGCTGGGTCCGCGCAAAAAAACGTATGCAACTTTCTTCTCAAATGAAAAAAGGATTAGCTCTTGGAAGGGACCACCTTATCCATGACCTACGAAGCATAGGTTTGAAGGAAGGCGATGTGCTTATGGTGCATTCAAGCTTGTCGTCAATCGGTTTTGTAGATGGTGGAGCGCCAACAGTGGTGGAAGCGTTAATCGAAGTCCTTGGACCTGACGGACATTTGTTAATGCCGAGTGCTCCAAATGCCTCTTATCAATTGGACTATATACGAACGAATAGGATTTTTGATGTCTTGCAAACGCCTTCAGCCTTGGGGGCTGTTACGGAATGTTTTCGGAAATGGCCTGGAGTTGTCAGAAGTGCTCATCCAACCGAACCGGTATGTTGTTTAGGACCTAATGCAAGTTGGTTTGTCAAAAGCCACTTTGGTCAGCCCACACCCTATAACAACTTTAGTCCTTTTCGTAAGGTGATCGAGGCGAAAGGCAAGGTTTTATATGTTGGAGTTACGCTTGCGAACGCTGGAACCCATTTGCACACGTTGGAAGATGCGGTAGATAACTTTAAATTTTCGGTTTATTATCCTCAGGAATTCGAGGTATCGGTTGTTTTTCCAGACGGAAGCACAAAAAAAATGCTTACTAAGGTACACGACCCAATGCAAAGCAAGGAGAGGAGGTGCGACGAATTGATTCCCATTTTTGAGTTGGAAGGGGCCTTAAAACGGGTTAAAGTCGGCAATGCGCAGTGCCTGTTGGTCGATGCGTCCCTTATGTTCGAAACAATGGTGAAATACTATCACGAAAGGGGTGTAACGATGTACACTCCGGTTGGAAGTTAAATCACCGAATGTTGTCTTATTCGGTTGTGGAATGTTATTTTTGTAAAAAAGGATCATACGATGTCAACACGCCATTGGGAAACCATTAAACAGTACTCCGATATATTATTTGAATTCCATGAAGGGATTGCAAAAATAACCATCAACCGACCTAGGGTTTATAATGCATTCAGGCCGGAAACGAATATGCAGTTGTTGGACGCGATGCACATTTGCAGGGAACGCAACGACATCAATGTCATTGTATTGACCGGTGCTGGAGACAAGGCCTTTTGTTCAGGTGGCGATCAAAACGTGAAAGGCGTTGGTGGTTACATTTCCGAGAACGGTATTCCTCGATTGAATGTATTGGATTTACACAAAGTTATTCGCTCCATTCCTAAACCTGTGATTGCCATGGTAAATGGGTATGCCATCGGTGGTGGTCATGTCTTGCATGTTGTTTGCGACTTGACAATTGCATCTGAAAATGCACGTTTCGGTCAGACAGGTCCAAAAGTGGGCAGTTTTGATGGGGGGTTTGGTTCGTCTTACCTGGCTCGCCACGTGGGACAAAAGAAGGCCCGTGAAATTTGGTTTCTTTGCGAACAATATACGGCCGAGGAGGCTGAAAAAATGGGTATGGTGAATAAGGTTGTGCCATTAGAAGAATTAGAAGATACAACTGTTGCATGGTGCAAAACCATCATGAAACGAAGTCCACTTGCTATTCGAATGATCAAACGGGGTCTTAATGCTGAATTAGATGGTCAAATGGGAATAATGGAATTGGCCGGAGATGCTACCTTATTGTATTACCTTACAGAGGAGGCGCAAGAAGGCAAGCATGCTTTTCTCGAAAAACGCGAACCTGATTTTCAACGTTTCCCTAAATTCCCTTGAGTTATGAAGCTTAAACAAAACCTATCGAAGATACTTCTCCTATTAGTTGTTCCGCTGATACCACTGATGTTCTCTTTTCGTTTGGTTTCGGAGGAGAATAGCCCAACGAAAGAAAATCGAACCTATCAAACGGAATACGTCATTATCTTGGTCATTGATGGGCCGAGGCTTTCAGAAACGTTTGGGGATTCTACCAGGCAGTATATTCCGAACCTTTCCGGTGTACTCGGTCCGCAAGGCGTGGTGGTTCCTACGTTTAGAAATAATGGTCCCACCTACACGAACGCGGGGCATACAGCCTTAACCACAGGTGTGTACCAGCGTATCAAAAACAATGGACTGGAATTGCCTCGTAACCCTTCGATGTTCCAGTACTTTTTGAAAGAAAAAGGATACGACTCAACGCAAGCTTGGGTGATAGCTAGTAAGGGAAAGCTGGATATTCTTTCAAATACAAAGCACTGTGACTGGCACAACAAGTTTAAGCCTTGTGCTTTTTGTGGTACCAATGGAAAAGGACTCGGTTACACGAGCGATAAGTACACATGGCGTGACGCCCAAGTAATTTTGAAAAAACACCACCCCAAATTGGTTTTGATTAATCTGTTGGAAGTGGATGTGAAAGGCCATCAAAACAACTGGGAAGGTTACCTTCAGGGAATTCGAAATACGGATAAAACAGCGTTGGATTTATGGAATTTGATTCAGGCGGATGAGGTATACAAGGACAAAACAACGCTGTTCATAACGAATGACCACGGCAGGCACTTAGATGGAAAGAAAAATGGATTTGTCAACCATGGTTGCAACTGTGAGGGCTGCAGACAAATTTATTTGGTTGCTTTGGGCCCTGATTTTAAACAAAATACGGTTTTGAGTACCCCTTACGAACAAATCGACCTGAGCGCAACCATTGCGGAGATGCTTCATTTCTCCTTTCCGGTTTCTCAAGGTAAGGTGATGACGGAATTGTTCAAGTAACAGGGAACATCAACCTTTTTGGTCTTTTACTTTTTGAAGTTATCGGCAACGATCAATTCTTTGGTACCGTGTGTCCAAGAATAAAAACCTTCCCCGCTTTTAACGCCTTTTTTGCCTGCCATAACCATGTTTACGAGTAAAGGGCAAGGAGCGTATTTCGGATTTCCAAATCCATCATGTAAGACCTCAAGAATTGCTAGACAGACATCCAAACCAATGAAATCTGCTAATTGCAACGGACCCATTGGATGCGCCATTCCAAGTTTCATAACAGTGTCTATTTCGCTCACCCCTGCAACTCCTTCAAATAAGGTGTAAATGGCCTCATTAATCATGGGCATCAAAATCCTGTTGGCAACAAATCCTGGATAATCGTTTACTTCGACGGGTGTTTTTCCGAGTTGTTTGGACATCTCCATAATGGTGTCGGTTACCGAGTCGGATGTGGAATAACCACGAATGATTTCGACCAATTTCATGACCGGCACAGGGTTCATGAAATGCATACCAATCACCTTATCGGGTCTGTTGGTTGCCGCAGCGATTTTGGTAATTGAAATAGAAGAGGTATTGCTTGCAAGGATCACATGCTCTTCTGTGTGTGCATCGAGTTCAGCAAAAATCTTGAGTTTTAAGTCTGTATTTTCAGTTGCTGCCTCAATGACCAAATCTACCCCTTTAAGTCCTTCAATCATTTGGGTAAAGGGCTGGATACGTTGAAGCGTCTCGGCTTTTTGTTGGTCGGAAAGTGTTCCTTTGGCAACTTGCCGATCAAGGTTCTTCCCAATGGTTGTAATCCCTTTTTCCAACGCTGGTTGAGAAATGTCAATCAAGTGAACATCAAAACCACTTTGAGCACACACGTGGGCAATGCCATTTCCCATTGTTCCCGAACCAATAACAGCCACTTTTTTCATGCGATTTTTTTTGGCAAAGTTAATTTATTTGAGCAGAATACCTTGTTGAAATAAAAGAACTTTTGAGGAATGATTGTTTATCTTTGAAGGGAATGGAAACACGGAAGATTGTATTCTACGATGGAGATTGTGGCTTTTGTAACCGTACCGTGCAGTTTATTTTAAACAACGAAAAAGGTGCTGTTCTTCATTTCTGTGCCCTTCAATCCGAGAAGGCATTGTTGCTTTTTGAGCAGCATGGCCAACCTCCACCGGATATGAGTACGTTTTATTTTTTCGATGTACGCTTTTATTCGAAATCAACCGCTGCCATTAGGTTGTCAATGTACCTAAGAATTCCTTATTTTTTAGGAGGTTTAGCATGGATTATTCCCAGATTTATCCGCGATGCAGCTTATGATGTTATTGCGAAAAGAAGGCAACGATTAGCTGGTGGATTTTGTGCCGTTCCAACGCCCGAACAAGGAAAAAGGTTTATACGCTAATTAGTTGTGAAAAGTCTTGAAAATTTCAAGCAGTATTTCCGGTGGAATTGGAATCATTTTTTCTTCAAGCATCAGGCGCAATACTTCTTCGGTCGCATGCGTGTGAAGACCGAGCCGAAATCCCATTTGCCGAACGTAGCTAAGTTCCTCTTCCTTTACCTCACCGTCTGCAAACATCATCAGGCATAGGCGTTGAAATTGGATGATGCGGTCTTGCTCTTTTTGGGGAGGATGAAAGGCAATATGGTCTTGCATCATGTCGAATAGTTCCTGCTTGGATATTCCAAGTTGACCAGCTAGAATAACGAGGAATTTAAATTCAATGTCTTGAAAATCATTATCTATCTCGGCAAGCTTCAATAATTGCTGTAATAGACCCAAACGTTGGTTTTTATCGTTGTTTTCTTCTGCCATGCTTAGCGTGTGGTAAAATGAACAATCTCCTCACATACCCGATTCAAATGGTTCGGCAATTTCATGGAATTCCAAGGGTGTGAAGCGCCGAAGGTATGGGAAGCACCATTCAGGATAATGGCATTATTTCCAGTCCATTCAGCTATTTTATGCGCGTTGTCAGGCAACACATTCGGGTCATCTGACCCGTGCAAAATCAGCAACGGTTTCGTCAATTCTCTGCAGTGTGACTCTATGTTTAGCCGTGCCTTGTTTTCCATAAAATCCATATACTGCAGGTATTTCATTGGGAGTTTTTGATTCGTTCGTCCATTGTGCACGAACAATAACCTTTTTTCCTTCCAAAATGCCAGTTGTTCCTCATCCGGAAACCGGGACTCAATGTCTGAAATGGCAGCGAGGGTGATGACTTTTTTAACATGTTGGTGATTGGCTGCGAGAAGAACGATTCCTCCGCCACGTGAATGACCAATGATTGAAATTTCAGCTTCACCTCCAGTTTCTAAATGGACCCAATCAATTACTGCGTTCAAATCCTCCAATTCATTGGAGTAGGTATTCTCTGAAAACGCTTTTATATCCACAAATGAAGTTGGGTTATCAATGGTCGTTCCGTTGTGTGTAACATTGAATTTGCAAAATCCATAACCTGCCTCCAAGAAGACCTGTTGCATCAGGTTCCAGCAACCCCAGTCTTTGAACCCCATAAATCCATGCATGAAAACAAGAACTTGCTTGTTCCAATGATTCGGAATATGAAAATCTAAAAGGGCTAACCTCCCTTTCGCGCCCGTATAGGTTATGTTTGTTTTAGTAGTGAAATTCATAGTTCAAAAGTAAGAATTAATAAGACATGCTTGATTTTGCTATCTTTGTTCTGGTCGAAACGAACATACCCATTTCGATGCATTTAAACCCATGAAAATATCAGCCTCCATTTACAGCGATAAAAACCGAAGCCTTCAAGAGGTTATTGAAGATTTGGTTGAACATCAGGTGGATTTACTTCATGTTGATTGCAACGATGATATTGAAGTTTTTAAAGACATTGAGCGCATTCGAAAGTGGTGTACTATTCCGATAGATCTCCATATCATAACCGAGAAACCTGCATTGTATTTTGATTTACTCAGAAATACACCAGTGGAATACGTTACGTTTCAGTATGAGCCATTGAAGGAAAAGCTTACGATTCCTGAAGATATTTCTGGGAAAATAGGTCTTGCAGTTACCACTCATACGGAAATTGATGTGTTTGATGCATACAGTCATTTCGATTTTATCCTCATTATGGCTACTGTTCCTGGTCAAAGTGGAGGAGTCTTCGACACGTATAATTTCCAAAAGATACGCCAATTCAGAAAGCGCTATCCCAATAAATCCATTCATGTTGACGGTGGTGTCAATGGCGAGGTTTCGTTTATTTTAAGAAATATGGGCGTAAGTAGCTCGGTTTCAGGTTCGTATTTGTTTAATGCACCCAGTATTGGTCATGCTTTAATGAACCTTACTAAACGTGAGATAGAATCTGGTTTTTCCATTGCTGACTTCATGACACCACTGGATGAGTGCCCCGTCGTAATGGAAGGGGGGCTTTCCATTTTGAAGATATTAGAAACCATTGAAGCCGGTCAAGTAGGGTTTTGCATGGTGGTGAATACAAGTGGAAAACTCTCAGGTATCGTCTCTTCTGCCGACATACGAAAAGGCTTATTGAAAAAAGGTGGGTCTTCCCTTTTATTGGAAGTAGAGGATACCATAAATAGATTACCAATGGTCATCGAGGAGGACAAAACAGTATTGGAACTTCTTAAATATGTGAAGAAAATTCCTTTTCCTCTGATGTACCTACCTGTGGTAGATAAAAACCATAGGGCTGTAGGAATGATTCAATTTGTACATTTAATTAAAGCAGAATTATAATATGATTGTCCAGTTAAAAAAAGGAGTTTCAGCTGATCATATCGTTTCATTAAGTCAAAACAACCAAGCATTTCATGTTCGATATGAAAGCAATGACTTGTTGGTTATGGGGTCTGGTGTGAAGGAACTTCCGAAATCATTAGAGGAGTCAACAGATCAGTTTTGGGTCTTTCCAAACGACATGCAGTTATCTTCCAAGCATTTTAAAGGTGAAAAACGGCAGATTACGATTGGAAATACGGTTATTGGTGGTGCTTCAAACAATACCTTGGTGATTGCCGGACCTTGCTCAGTAGAGTCAGAGGCGCAACTAACCGAATCTGCTCATTTGTTAAAAAGACTTGGTCTCACCACCTTACGAGGTGGTTGCTACAAACCCAGAACCAGCCCGTATTCCTTCCAAGGACTTGGGTTAGAAGGGTTGAAGTTGCTTCAAAAAATGCGTGAGGAGTTTGGTTTACAAGTCATAACGGAAGCGCGGGATGCAACCCATATCGAGGAGGTAATTGCATATACCGACATTATTCAGATTGGCGCCAAGGCCATGTATGACCAAGGAATTCTAAGGGCATGTGCAAAGACAACTAAACCCGTTCTTATCAAACGCGGATTTGGTACTACGCTTCAAGAATTGGTGCAAGCAGCCGAATTTGTCCTTTCAGGAGGGAACGAAAATGTGATGG
This sequence comes from Crocinitomicaceae bacterium, assembly GCA_044372835.1. Lineage (GTDB taxonomy): Bacteria > Bacteroidota > Bacteroidia > Flavobacteriales_D > Crocinitomicaceae > M0103. The sequence goes on from JBILRE010000007.1 coordinate 37,240, forward strand.
TCTGTGAGCGGGGACTTAGAACCTTCGAAACAGGTACGCGCTTTACACTTGATTTGTGCGGTGTGGCTTGGCTTCAGGAAAAAACCAATCTCCCTGTTGTCTTAGATCCATCTCATGCAATGGGATACGCATACGGCGTACCATCATTGACGCGAGCGTGCACCGCCATGGGTATCGATGGTTTACTTATAGAAGTACACCCAGATCCAAGTGTTGCAAAATCAGATGCTTCTCAACAATTAAATCACCATCAATTTGAAGAATTGCTAACAAGTTTGCATCCTGTGGCTCAAAGCGTTGGTTATAACCTGGTTTAGTATGTTGTTGGAACAAAATATCCAAGGTCTGTGTAAAAAATTTGGGATTCATTTCGACGATTTTAAGCTGGACATGGAAATCGATCACGTTGGTGAACTGACGCTTCATGACCTTGAGGCTATCTGTGAGGAATATGAAGTAGATCTTCATGCCATGCTTTTCAAGCCCATGTTTCAGCCCATGCATTTAAAGGAAAAATTGCAAAAAATCCGCTGCTTGGTGTTAGATGTAGACGGTGTGATGACCGATGGAGGAATGTATTTTACCGAACAAGGCGATCAATTTAAAAAGTACAATACCAAAGACGGTATGGCTTTGCTTGAAATAGGGCGACTGGGAATGGAAGTTGCCATTATATCTTCCGGTTTTACGCAAGAAATGGTGCAAGCAAGGGCTAACATGTTGGGTATCAAACATTGTTTTGTGACGAGAGAACCAAAATTGGAGGTGATGAAAACACTTTGCCATGATTTGGGTATTGAACTAGAACATGTGGCCGTTATTGGTGACGACATCAATGATTTAGAAATTATCAAAGCCTCAGGAATTTCTGCCTGTCCAATAGATGCTGTGGAGGACGTAAAAAAACATGCACAGATTATTCTAACGAAAAAAGGAGGACGTGGTTGTGTACGAGAATTTGTAGACAATTACCTCATGGCAAAACGAGTTCAACTATGAATATGATAAATATTGGGATTTTACGTGAAGGTAAAACGCCTCCTGATAAACGAGTACCGCTCACTCCCAAACAGTGTAGGATGTTGCAGGAAAAGTATTCAAATGCAAAAGTATACGTTCAGTCAAGTGAGGTCCGAGCCTTTACAGATAAAGAGTACAGCGAAGAAGGCATAGAAGTGCTATCAGACATCTCCCATTGTGATTACTTTTTTGGAGTGAAAGAGGTAAACGTTGCGGACCTCGTTCCATCTAAGAAATTTGTGTTTTTCTCGCACACCATAAAGAAGCAACCTTACAACCAAAAATTGCTCCGAGCTATTTTGGATCAACGCATTCAACTCATTGATTATGAAGTCATGCGAGATTCAGGAGGTAAGCGTATTTTGGGTTTTGGCCGATACGCTGGAATCGTTGGTGCGTACAACGGTTTTAGGGCATTGGGCTTAAAAACGGGTTCCTTTGAGTTAAGGCCAGCCCATTTATGCAAAGACCGCAAAGAAATGGAGGATGAACTTAAACATGTCATCTTACCCAACGATTTTAAGGTGGTTGTATCAGGCTTTGGTAGGGTAGGACATGGAGCCAGAGAGATTTTAAGTTTGCTTCCGATAAAAGAAGTGGCTGCTGAACAGTTTTCTAACGCGCACAATGAACCTGTTTTTACGCAATTAGAAGTGCATGATTATTATGCGCACAAAGACGGAACTCCATTTGACAAACCCCATTTTTATTCAAATCCACAGGAATACACTTCAACGTTTGGCAGGTTCGTAACACAATCCGATATGTACATTGCTTGCCATTTCTGGAGCAACCGTTCGCCTTTAATTTTGACAAAGGACGATTTAAATATACCGAACAGAAGGCTTCAGGTTGTAGCAGATATTTCATGCGACATTGACGGGCCAATTGCATGCACTATTCGACCAAGCACCATTCAAGATCCTATATATGGTTACGATCCTTCCACAGGGGAAGAAACCGACTACAAATTAACCGATTCTGTCGCGGTAATGGCCGTTGACAACCTTCCTTGTGAGTTACCAAGAGATGCATCAGAAGATTTCGGGAATGAACTGCTTCGCTTAATTTTTCCCGCCATTTTCGAGTCAGATCCAGATCGCATCATCGAACGAGCCTCCGAGACTTCCTTGGAAGGTAAATTAATGCCTGAATTTGAGTACCTTACTGAATATGTCCAATAACAGCATTCAAGAGAAAAAGACAATCAAAGGATGGGTCTTTTACGACTGGGCGAACTCTGTTTACCCACTCATAATCAGTTCTGCCATTTTTCCGATCATGTTCGAAAAAATGACAAGTTACAAGGATGCCGACGGTAAAACGATTTATGATACCATTTCCTTTTTTGGATTTGAGTTTAAAAACACTGTCTTTTATGCTTACCTCGTTTCGGTTTCCTATCTTGTTGTGGCGCTGATAACACCTTTGTTATCAGGAATTGCCGATTACTCAGGAAAGAAGAAGCGATTCCTGCAGTTCTTTTGTTTTGTGGGAGCCTTTTCGAGTGCTCTGTTGTTCTTTTTTGATCATAAAGCAGATGGCATTCAGCCTGTTCAGATTGGTCTTACCATCCTTCCCTTATTTTTTGCAAGTATTGGATATTGGGGAAGTTTGGTGTATTATAATTCCTATTTACCCGAAATTGCTCCTGAAAATGAGCATAATGCCATTAGTGCCCGTGGATTTATGATGGGGTATTTGGGTAGTTCCATATTGTTGATTATTATTCTGACCTTGGTTACCTTCACGAAAGTAATGCCCATTCATTATGCATTTCCTCTGGTTGGATTGTGGTGGCTGGGATTTGCCTTTTATACCTTTGTGCGCTTGCCTCAACCGATCGTTAAAAAGGAACAAGATCACCTTGTCTCAAAGGGTTTCAGAGAGTTGAAAAAAGTGTGGACAGATATTCAATCTCGTAGGCCACTAAAACGTTATTTGGCCAGCTATTTTATGTTTAATATGGCCGTTCAGACGGTCATGATTATGGCGACTGCTTTTGCCAACAAAGAAATAAGAGGTATTCAAACGACGGATCTAATTGTTAGCATTCTGATTATTCAGTTTTTAGGAATTCTAGGATCGTTTTTATTTTCCAAATTCGGAAATCGATGGGGAAATAAAATAGGATTGAGCATTGCTATTTGTATTTGGATTGCCCTTTGTTTATTTGTTTATTTCTTCGTTTTCAAACCATGGCAGTTTTACATTGCCGCAGCCATTGTGGGACTTGTCATGGGGGGCATTCAATCCCTAGCCCGTTCTACTTACTCGATGATGTTGCCCGAAACCGAGGACAACACCTCGTTTTTTAGTTTTTTTGATGTCAGTGAAAAGATTGGTTTGGCCTTGGGAACCTTCAGCTTTGGCCTGATAGAATCGTATGCGGATATTCGGACATCCGTTTTAGCATTAGTCGTGTTTTTTGTGTTGGGGCTGTTGCTGTTGTTGCGTGTGCCTAGGGTAATCCAACGCTAATATTCGATCAAATTTCGTACAGGGAACTAAGTAACCGTTAGTGTTGCTTAAAGCATTATCTTTCACATAGCAATCTGCTTCCTTTCATGTATCGTGAAACTAACATATTTCAATAGCTATGTGATTTGCTCTTTTTTGAACATGTTATATTTGTCTTCCATTGTTACAAATGTATTCCCATGATCGATAAACAAATTTATCATTACCACATACAATCAAAATTAGGAGAAGGGGGAATGGCCACGGTATATCGCGCGGAACATCGCTTGTTAAAAACGTCCGTGGCGGTCAAAGTATTGAAGGAAGATTTCGTTCGAAATCAGCACATTCGCAATCGATTTATTGCCGAAGCGCAAAGTATGGCTCAAATGTCGCATGTGCACATCGTAAAAGTTACAGACCTAATCGATGAAGGAGATACGGTTGCCTTTGTCATGGAACATATCGAAGGGGAAACGCTGAAGCAATTCATGGACCATAAAGGCAAGCTTAGTGAAAAGGAAATCAACGCCATTCTTCCCCAAATGCTTGAAGCATTGGCATATGTCCATGATCAACAGTTGGTGCACCGCGATGTGAAGCCATCCAACTTCATGATCGACAAATCGGGTAAGGTAAAGCTCATGGATTTTGGCATTGCCAAGCAAACGGATGCTGCTTCAGCTGAATACACCCAAACGGGTACAGGCATACAGATGGGCACACCGATGTACATGAGCCCGGAACAGATTACCGAAACCAAGAGCGTAACCTCACAATCGGACCTGTATAGCCTTGGTGTAATCCTGTGGCAAATGTCTTCAGGGAAAAAACCTTATGATACGAATGCTTTATCCACCTTTCAACTTCAAACAAAGATTGTCAATGAAGCACTGCCTGAAACCCATACCCAATGGGACGCAATGATCCATCGCGCCACTGCGAAAAAACCCTCTGAGCGTTTCGCTTCCTGTAATCACTGGAAGGAAAACATAGGTAAAGAAATGCTGAGGCCAAGCCATGAAGTTCTTGAAAATGAAGATGCTACTATCATAGAGGAAAGAACCAGGTTGATTGAAAAGCCATCATATGCATCGTTTCCTTTTGTTCAAATCGGTGCGCAGGTATGGATGACTGAAAACCTTAACGTGGATACCTTCCGAAATGGGGAGCCCATCCCACATGCTCAAACAGCGGAGGAATGGATGCAAGCCGGATTAAGTAAGCAGCCAGCATGGTGTTATTACGATAATGATTCAGCAAACGGAGAGAAGTTTGGCAAGTTATATAATTGGTATGCGGTGAACGATTCAAGAGGTTTAGCACCTTTCGGCTGGATCCTTCCTAGTAATGAAGATTGGGGAAAATTTGTGCAGGAGTTAGGAGGGGATATGACAGCGGGTAAAACAATGAAAAATCATGGCGAATGGCACAATACAGGCCATTCAATAGCCAATATTGGTTTCAATGCGTGCCCCTCTGGTAGGAGAAACCAACATGGAATCTTTGCCGAAATACAGGAATGTGCTATTTGGTGGAGTTCTTCAGAACTTCAAGACCTCCATACTTGGGGAAAAGCCCTAGATTGCGGTTTGGGGGAGATTGCTAGATTTGATTACCACCATCGCAGCTGCGGATTCTCTGTAAGATGCGTATTAAAAAAAGAAGAATAAGTTACTTCATAATTGGGTTAATTGTTTGAAGCTAAAAGAGATAAGCTTATTTGCTTTTCGAATCTTCTGGTATTGACCTTCGAAAAACCACCTAATCGAAGTGTTATCATAATTTTTTTGGTTAAACAATACAAAATCCTTCCCACTACCTCCTTTTTAGTTATTTGCGGTCAGGTTTTTATCCCCTCACTCGAGTATGGGGTAATCCATAGATTTTTTGGTCAGGATTTTCAAAAGATGCTTACGAAATTTAATAAGTTGAGAATATAAGATTTTATCTTTTGATTGAATTTTTTACCTACTTTTAACTCAACTGTTGATTTCAGAAACGAGCGATTCGTATTATATTAGTACAGCTGATAACCATGAATGTGACAAAAATAACCATTGGGCGATCGGAGGATTGTGATTATGTGATTGAGGATTCTTCCAATAAACTATCGCGAACGCATGCCGAGGTTGTTCTCGAAAATGGGCTTTTGTATCTTAAAGATACAAGCCAAAACGGGATTTTTGTCAATAACCAACGAATGACAGGAAGTCTTCGACAAAAAATAAATTCCACGGACAAAATTCTACTACTGAATACCTATCCGGTAGAATTGTTCGCGTTGTTTACGCCAGGTTCTCCCCATCCGGTAAATGATGATCAGACAAAAGTTATGGGGGCAGGTGCAGTGCTAGTTACTGGTCTTCCTTTTAAAGGGGTGGGGAGATCAGATAGCAATCAAATACGCATCGTTAACAATTCGGTTTCGAGGGAACATTGCAAACTCCGACTCATTTCCTCAGATCGATTCGAGGTCAAAGACCTAGGCTCGTCGAACGGTACGTTTGTGAATGAGAAAAAGCTTAAGCCGAATAAACTGTACCAATTTCCTCTTGCATCAAAAGTTAAACTCGGCGGAGTCGTTTCGCTTGACCTGGCCAAATGCCTCGGTGTCAAAACAGCAGATGGCGATAAAACGACCATCGGAGCACCTATTTCCAATGCAGTGAATGTTCCTCCGACAGCAGGACCGCAAGGTATCCCCCCTCAACAATCCATTACTCCTCAAGAAAGGATTGCTTTTGCGGCATTGGAAGGAAAATTTAAGGAATTTGACGAATGGCAAAGAAAACCATCGAAAATCGTCAATTCCTATTCCATTGGAGGAACTATTTTTGGTGGGTTAGGTACGTTGGTTATTGTTGCTGTCAATCCAGATAAACTTTTGATGATGGTACCAATGTTACTAGGTGGAGTTCTTGGTCGTTATGTCGGTCAGAAAAAAGCCGATCAAATTCGTGACAATGTAGCCTATCGCGATAAATTTCTAGTGGAATATGCCTGTCCAAGATGCAAACAGTCGTTTCAAACAATGCCCTGGATAACCATCCGACAGTGTAATAAATGTAGATTAAATTTTAAGTAATTATGAAGTACTTTAATTGTGGTAATTGCAAAACGCCTCATCAAATCGATGAACAAATGGTCAAAAAATCAATCGCAGTGGTGACCTGCAGCGATTGCGGTGCAAAAAACACCTTGCGTTTCGGACCGATTCTTATAGCCCAGACCAAAAACGGCGTGAAAAAGTATAGCTTGAAGCCTGGGGTTAACCAAATTGGAAGAAAGACCTCGGAAGGTTCCAATGCGATTGGACTTGAGGACGGATATGTGAGCCGAAATCACGCCGAAATTTACTTGGAAAATAAAGACAATAAATTTTATTTTTATATCAAAGATTTAGGCAGTAAAAATGGTACGTTCACCAAAGGTAAAAACCGATTAAAAGACAACCTAAAATATGCCTTCACAAAAAATGACTATTACATTGTAGGGCTTACAAAACTTAGTTTACAAGTAGTAGGATAATACCAATTAAAAAAATAATAAAGCCATGAGCAATAACGATAACACACTAGTATTTGGATCGGATCAGAATAAAAAAGACGATCAAACGCGAATAGAAACAGTTGCGGGATCTGCCGCACCATCGGCTGCAGATAAAACAATCATTCAAGAAGATACACAAACCGCACAAGGAACCGCGGATGCCCCAAAATCTTCTAGAAATAAAGCAGTGATTGCGGGTGTGGGTGCTGCCGCTGCCGTGGGAGTATCAGGAGTGGCTTACGGAGCATATGCTTCAGGTCCTGAAAATCTTGTTGCCGATGGATTAGGGACCTCGCAGTCAGAAAATCCCCTCGCAGATGCCTCAAGTTCATTTGAATTGGATGCTGAAAAAAGTGCTTCTACTACGGAATTGCACCATGCTAGAAATACCGGTCATACGGAAGGAGCGTACGAAGTAAATTTGTTGGACAACAATAACGACGGTCAGCTTGATACATTAACAGTGAACGGTCAAGAAGTACTGCCAGAAAACATTCATTACCCTGAGAATGCGGGTGATATGGAAGATCCTTGCGGTTCGGCGGATTTCAACGATTATGTGAGCGAAGGTGCGATGATGTCAGATACCATGCACTATGAAATCCAACCCGGAGATACCCTGAGTGAAATTGCTCAGGCCAACCATACATCTGTAGACCATATCATGGCCTTGAATCCTCAAATTAACAATGCTGATCTTGTCTATGCAGGAGATGGTATTGTGATTCCGACTAACGACAACGAATCAAATCCCTACGCCGATTGGAACCCAGAAAGCAACGCTCCTACGCAGGTCATCGAAGAGGTTCCCCCTTTTGAGTGCGAACCAATAGAGGAGGGGGATGTGGAGTTGGATTCGTCATCCTCTGAATATTCTGAGGTTGAATGGTCCTCTTTCGAAGATCAGCCCGTGGAACACTACTCTGAGGAAGAGTTAATGCAGTCTACTGGGGAAGAATACTCTATGGAGACCTCTTACGAAAATGAATTCTGTCAAACGGATTTTAACGACTACCAAACACCTGACAGCTATTACAGCAATGATTTTGACACGGATTCGTATACGACAGATTTTGTGTAACTATGATGAAAGTAAAACATCACGCATACATTAGTGGGCAAGGAAAAAGACAGAACAACGAAGACAATTTCGGAATATATGGCCAAACGACATTCGTTGTCTGTGATGGTGTAGGGGGTGCGGAAAAAGGCGAAATCGCATCCGACCTTGTGGCAAAAACCTTTATTCATGCTTTAAAGGAAAATCCGGAACAAACGGCCTCTGAAATCATTGGTACCGCTGAGAAGCAACTCAGTGATTATATGGCGCTACATCCCGAGTCCGTGGGAATGGCAACAACGCTAACGCTTGCACATGTTCGACCCAATGGTATGTACGTGGCATGGTGTGGTGACAGCCGGATTTACCAATTTCGCAAAGGAACCATCGTATTTAAGTCGGTGGATCACAGTTGGGTCAATGAGGCCCTTGCTGCAGGAATACTGACTCCTGAAGAGGCCATAAATCACCCTAAAAAGAACATCATTACCCGTGCCATACAGGGAAAGCATAAACCCACCGAAGTACAGGATTTCTTTATGGACAATATTCAGCAGGGGGATTGCTTCCTGCTTTGCTCCGATGGCGTGCTGGAAAGCTGGAACGATGAGGACCTTCAGGCCCTGTTTCACGAGGACTTTACGCCTGAAAAACACCTCGAGTTAATTCAGCAGGAATGCGAACAACATTCCAAAGACAATTTCACAGCCATCGTACTTCAAATTGCCGAAGGGGTCACGCCAACTGAGCAATACGTGGTAAATGTTCCGGAACAAACACAACGGAATAGTGCTTCTGCAACACCCACAAAACGTGACATTCCCGCGGCCAAGAAGTCTCCCTTTATTCCGAGTTTTAACGCCGTTGCCCTTGTGTTATTTCTTCTACTAGCCGCTGCCGCTTTTTACTTAGGGAGGAATTGGGCCGAAAAGGAATCAGCACCTAAGGAGAAGGTACTTTCGAAAGACAAAAATTCTAAAGCCCAAGAAAACGAAAAAGAAAGTACCACTTTGGAAAGAACTGATCGCGAAAAAGTAGAGAAAATTAAAAAATCAAGCGGTAACAATAATTCAATAAAAGGTAATGGAAGCCCTACAAATCCATCAGGAAGCCGAAATGGAACAGTAACAAATAAAGAACATTAGTCTCCCTTGCTCTAAATAGCCCTCATGTTACCAGTAGATATTTATAAAGGCCGCTTTAGAAAGGTATTTCAATGTATTCTTATTTTATCGCTTGTTTCTGTGTTGTTTTCCATGGAAGCGTTCAGTCAATGCCTAAGCGGAAATTGCCAAAACGGAACAGGGGTAGTGCGCTATCCTGACAGTACGCGATTTGAAGGAACGTTTGCCAATGGGCAGCGAGCGAGTGGTACGTTCTATTATCGATCCGGTGACCGCTATGAGGGGCCTTTTACGAATAACCAGCGTCACGGGTTGGGAAAATACACCTACACAAACGGCGATGTTTTCTCAGGCATATACGAAGAGGATCAAAAGGTGTTTGGGGTTTATGCCTACAAAAATGGCGATACGTATACCGGGGAGTTTTTCCAGAATAAGCCCCATGGTTTCGGTGCCATGCAATTTACCAGCGGGAGAAAAGTGGAAGGCGAATGGGAAAACGGACTTCCGGCATGGAAAGTAGCGGCAGATTCTGTTGCCATTAATAACCAAGCAACCAGAGAACCCGATTTTCTTGCCATCAAACCAAGGAGCGTCACTCCACCAAAAGTCTATGCCGTAGTGGTTGGAATTTCCGATTATTCCGGGGAATTGAGTGACCTGAATTACGCCGATGACGACGCCAGAATCTTTTACAGGCACTTGAAAAAAGCCTTTCCGAAAGAAACGGCCAACGGAGCGGTAAGCCTGCTCTTGGACCAAAATGCCACCAAAAGCAACATCCTGAATGAAATGAAACGCTTGTTCGCCAAGGCAGGAGAGAACGATTACGTTATTTTCTTTTTCTCCGGTCATGGAGCCAATGGGGCATTTGCTCCGACAGATCTGTATAACAGCCTAAGGCATGACGAAGTAAAAAGTGTGTTCAAACAATCGAACGCAAAATACCGCCTGTGCATTGCGGATGCCTGCTACTCTGGAAGCATTGCTAGTGGGGCAACCCCCATCACCAATTACCAAACTGCGCAGGGTCTGCGTGATACCCGTCTCGCTGTTTTGCTATCTTCTTCCTCCAACGAAACTTCCGCTGAGATGGGAACACTAAGGCAAGGGTTGTTTACCTACTGGCTGATGAGGGGATTACAAGGCGGCGCGGACTTTAACCGCGACAAGTATGTTACGGCTGGTGAATTGTTCGTTTATACCCGCCGGGCTGTAATCCTCTCAAGTCTAGGGCAACAAATGCCCGTAGCCATTGGACAACAAGTGAATCGCATTCCTTTATGCCGATTGAAGTAAACCGATTTGACATGAATATATAAAATCTCCACCCGCAACTCATGACAGGAAAAAAAATAGGAAATTATACCCTCACACGGGAATTGGGTAAAGGAGGGATGGCCAACGTCTATAAGGCCGTCCATCTACATAATCAACATACGGTAGCGATCAAGGTATTGAATAATGAATTGGTACACAACGAACACATTCGCAAACGCTTCTTAGCCGAAGCAAAGAATATGCGTAAAATGAATCACCCTCATATCGTAAAGGTGTTGGATACCATCGATGAGGGGTCAACCGTAGCCTTTGCCATGGAATTGGTGGATGGGGAAACATTGAAAGAGTGTATCGAACGAAAAAGACTCAGCAAGAAAGAAGTATTATCCTTCATGAAGCAGATGTTGGAGGCCCTTGGGTATGTTCACGATCAGCAACTCATTCATCGAGATATCAAGCCTTCCAACTTCATGGTGGATAAGAGCGGAAATGTCAAATTAATGGATTTTGGCATCGCGAAGAATACCAATGCCAATGCAGCAGAATATACCCAAACGGGCACCGGAGTAACCATGGGGACACCGATGTACATGAGCCCGGAACAGGTGAAAGCAACAAAAGAGGTGGAAGCTTCATCAGATATTTACAGCATGGGCGCGGTTCTGTGGCAAATGGTAACGGGAAAAAAACCCTACGATGCAAATGACTTATCTGTCCCTGAAATGCAATATGCCATTCTCAAAGAATCGCTTCCGTCCACACACACTTCTTGGGATCCGATTATTCAGAAAGCCACTGCAAAAGACGCTCATCTTCGCTTTTACAGCTGCCGGAAGTTTTGGGAAGCGTTGTCCAATGTGGATGCGTCAAATCAAGCAGCTACAGATGACTCAACCGTGGTAGCCGCACTACAAGATACCGATACTAAGGCGATTGTTAGAGGTTCGGAGAATGCTTCTGTATCAAATGTCTCCACTTCGCAATTTAATGTTCCAGCGGCGTATTTCTTGCAGTTTTTTCTCGGTCTTGGTTATTTTTATTCGGGAATCTCCAGGAAAAAAAGTGTGGTTTACCTGGTATGCATCGCCTATGCGTGGGGTGCTTTTTTTAATGGAGTATTGGTGTACTTGGGAAGGGGAAAATTGGGCTTTTCTGAGGGGAGATTTGCCAGTGTAAGTTCCATCGAAATGTTCCTTTTTCACCGAACGGGAGTCGGACTGATAAGTGTGTTAGCATGCCTGTTTATTGGCCATGTTGTTGGCACACTTGAATTTCATCAGGCGAGAAAGAAATCCAACGCGAAATAAGTAAACCATTTCAGGTTAAATTGTACAGAGAAATCTTGTCGTAGTATGCCGTCCTTAGGGTAGGGATCTTTGAAATCAATTTCTATCTTTATACCACCATAAATTAATCTATTACCATGCTTGATCAAACGATTCAAACCTACCATATTCAATCGATCCTCGGAAAAGGGGGAATGGCTACTGTTTACCTCGCCGAAGACTTGAAATTTAAAACAAATGTTGCGCTCAAAATCCTTAACAAGGAGTTTGTTCACAATGAGCATATCCGTAAGCGATTTCTAGAAGAAGCAAGAAGCTTATTCCGAATGTCTCATCCAAATATCGTGAAAGTGACGGATTTGATCGATGAGGAGGATACAGTGGCGTTTGCCATGGAGTACATTTCCGGTGATACGCTTAGAGATTACATGGAAAAAAAGGGAGCCTTATCCAACGAAGAAATTGTGCGATTTATGAATCAGATGCTGCAAGCACTGGATTATGTTCATCGCCAACAGTTGGTTCACAGAGATATCAAACCGTCGAATTTCATGGTGGGTGAGTCTGGTGAAATAAGCCTTATGGATTTTGGAATTGCAAAGAACACAGATGCATCGGCAGCAGAATATACCCAAACAGGTACCGGTGTTACTATGGGAACTCCAATGTACATGAGCCCCGAGCAAATAACGGAAACAAAAAGTGTAACTGCTCAGTCAGACATGTACAGTTTAGGGGTTGTATTGTGGCAAATGCTTACGGGAATTAAACCATATGACACCCAAACGCTTTCGACTTTTCAATTACAAATGAAAATCGTTCAGGATGAGCTTCCCTCAACCAATACGGTTTGGGATTCCGTCATTAAAAAGGCTACTAATAAAGAAAGCGAAAAGCGCTTCAAGGATTGCAATGAATTTTTAGAACATCTTGCACAGATGACTCTTCCTACCCATTCAGAGACAACAGCAGCCTCAAATAGCACAGTGATTTCTTCCCCTGAAGATAGCAAACAAGGCCATACCGATGTTTCGGATTCAACTGTTGTTGGAAACCGCTTGGATGAAAATGCAACTAAAACGGATTCCTCTGCTGAGCAAACAATTTTGGCAAGTAATCTAGTTGAAGCAGACACCAGCTCCATTCCCACTGAACCGTTGGTCTCAAATAGTCCACAACAAACGAAAAAGAAACCGGTCTTTGTGGTATTAGCCATAGGTGCTGTATTGCTACTTGTGGTAGGTGTCCTGTTGACAAAAGGCAATACCACTGATTCTAACAACGAACCTGTGCCATCACAAGAAAACTCCTCTGGATCAAAAGAATACAGGGAGGCCCCCTCTGGTAATGCCGAACAAAATGTTACTGAACCTCAGAAAAATCAATCAAATGAGAATGACGAGCAAGAACGTCTACGGAAAGAAATCAATAGCCCGGGAAAGTATTTGTCGGTGCGTTATTCTATCGACTTTAAATTAATCGCCAGGGATGAGATAGATCTGATGATTGTTAACAATGCGGAACTTGCTTCATTTCAGAACATAACACTGTCTATTGATTTTTATGGAAATGGCAGTTTTCTTGGTTCCGAGAATATATTACTAAGCGAATCCATTTCTCCGGGCTACTCGGAATCATGGAATACAAAAATCGAGGCGCCGTCAGGTTCTGATGACATCAAGGTTTCGGTTTACAGTGCAGAAGGGTATTAATGTAAAATGTATATCCTCCAGAAACAGGATATCTGACTTACTTTCAGTTGATTAGAAAAAGTTTTAGAGGGTAATGTACCGAAAAACCATTACGAGAGCGTATCAGTCAATTGTTTGCCCAATAAGTCGAAGTCAATGCCATCAAAGTTTCCAGAAGACATCATCAGCAAAGAACAATCTTTCCAATCATTAGAACCTAGAAAATCACGCATTTGTTTTGTGTTGTTGAGCACAAGAACGTTCCCGCCAAATCCGTTTTTCACCTCTTCAATGGATAAATCAGGAAGTTTTTTATGTTTTACCACCTCTGGATTGAAATAAACCACAGCCTCGTCGGCGTCTGCCATACATCCGTTGTAATGGGGTAAAAAATCTTTTTGTAAGGACGAAAATGTATGCAATTCCATACATGCGACTAACTTCCTGTCCGGAAATTGGTGTTTTACAGCGCTTGTGGTTGCCTTTAATTTGGATGGTGAATGGGCGAAGTCTTTAAACATGATAAAACGGCCTGTCTCACATACTTTTTGCAAGCGTTTGCCAGCACCTTTAAAATCACTCAGCGAAACTAAAAACTGCTCACTCGTTATACCCATTTTTGCGGCCACATGCATTGCACCCATGGCATTCTGAAGGTTATGCCGACCAAAAATATTCAACGAATAGGTCTTGCCTTCCCATTCCAAAAGGGTGCCATTTTCGGATGGAGTAAAGACAGGGGCGCTGTATGGAATGACCGTCGTGCTATGGCGGTATTTTTCTCCCAGCGATTTGACGTAAGGATCCTCCTCGCAATACACGAGTGAGCCATCTTTTTCGATTAGCGAACAAAAGGTATCGAATTGTTCAATGTAATTTTCGAAAGTTGGAAATACATTGACATGGTCCCAAGCGATACCACTTATGAGTGCAATATGAGGGCGATACAAGTGAAATTTTGGCCTACGATCGATGGGCGAACTTAGGTATTCGTCTCCCTCAAGGATAATATATTCAGCATCCTCACTGATGTTGACCATGCAGTCAAAACCCTCTAGTTGGGCCCCGACCATATAGTCAATATTCAATCCGAGTTTTCCGGTAACATGCAACAGCATGGCGGTAATGCTCGTTTTACCATGGCTTCCTCCAATAACAATGCGGGTTTTTTCTTTGCTTTGTTCAAACAAGTACTCAGGGTACGAAAACACCTTGATGCCCATTTGTTTTGCTCTTAGCAATTCAGGGTTATCAGCACGGGCATGCATGCCTAAAATTACAGCATCTAACTTATCGTGTATATTGGATTCGTTCCATCCAATCGTAGCAGGCAATAAGCCATGGTTGGAAAGACGCGTTCTGGATGGTTCAAACACCTCGTCATCCGAACCTGTGATGTGGTAACCTTTTCTGTGAAGCGCAATGGCGAGGTTATGCATGGCGCTACCGCCGATGGCTATGAAATGGAGGTTCATATCGGTTAACAATTTATTGTGAACATATTAAAACAGGGTTCAATATAAGAGAAACCCCAATAATTACTTGGCTGTTTCTTTGAACCATACATTTGGGAGAATTCCTATTCCGTCTTTGCTGTAACTGGAAATTCCGTTCGAGTTGATTTTCTTGTACACAGATCCCCATCCGTTTCTTACCACATAAATAGTTTCCGTTACACTTCTGACTTGACCATTTTCAGACCTTGATATTTCTGGTTTTTCTCTGGTAATTCCTTCCGGATATTTTTGCCCAATTTCATTTTTTGCTCCTCCAGTATCGCTTGTTTTTGCATCGCCATTATTTACTGTATTATTGGATTGAGGGGAATCTGCACCGTTTTTAATTTTATTTAGTTCATTGCTTATCTCGATTTGGCGATTATATAGTTGATCACCTTGTCTTTTTTCAGCTTGATTAACGTCATTTACCGTATTCCTTACGCTCACAACAGCAGAGTCGTGGATGGTTTTGCTTGTTACCGACGATGCTAATTCAGAGTCTCTCCTTTGATCCCAAAGGTCGTCAACAACTTTTCCATGTTGTATTTGATATTGCACGGAGAGCTCAGTGTTTGAATCTTGAATTTTTTCTTTCAAGTCGTTCACATTATTTACCACTGTATCGTGGTGAGTATTGGATTTCTGATTTTGAAGATCCACAGATTGTTTTTCTAATTGGATTGTTTGAACCGTATTTCGATGATCCACATTAAGCCAATAGCCGTTTTCAGTGGTATACCTGTTTAACGTGTCCAATTTTTGTCGATTATCCGTCACTACTTTTTGATGCCAATCGTTTGTAGCCTGACCCGATTTTGCAACCGAATTTTTTGATTGGTTTATTTCGTTGTTGATTTGTTGGCTATTAGCTTGATTTTTAATACCCTCTCTGTAATTACTTGCTTCTGCCATTTTTTTCAACTCTGAAGGTCCAGGTGCTTTTGCGCTGGTAACCATGTACGGTTGCACTGAGATTTGAGACGTATCCGTTTTTATTCTTCGATTCGTGTCTTCATACGCATATTTACCTAAATTTTGCCGGCGATTAACTTCGGCAAGAATTTTCTGAGGCTCGGGATGCTTTGGATTTAAAACAATGTAGTTTTCTGCTAGTTTTTTTGCTTCGTCTAATTTACCCTCGTTAAGCAAGTCCCAAGCTTTATTGAGTCCACGGTCATAAATTTCATTCGTAGGATTGGGCGTTTTCTTTTGAGAGGATAATGCCGCCAATATCTTACTCTGCATATTGTCTCTGTACCTGATATCTTCGCTGCTCAACGGAATACTCGTTATTTTTTGTAAAGGCTCTGTTTCCAGGAAAGTAAGCTCATTACTACCTGTGTTCGGTACCATCGAAATATCTAGCGGTTCTAACGTTGAGAGTTTTGAGGGGTCTACTTTTGTCAGGTTGAAGAGCACTTTTTTGGAGAAAAACCCTTTCTTTTGATAAACCACCTCAAAGGTCTTTGTTATATCCATCTGATGTTCCATTGTATAGGTGCCATTTGAAGTAGAAGTGACCTCCTTAACTTGAGACCCGTTTTGGAACAATAGCACACGTACATCTAACTCTTTTTTACTTGTGGAATAGTTGATTATTTCACCGGTCAATTTAAACTTGGACGTCTGTGCCATGGTCCAAAATCCAATTGAAAACACATATAATAGAAGAAATTTTGAAGTCATCGGAGAACAAAAACGGGTTTAACAAATAACGTAACAAACAATCCCCTAAATTTAACCAATTTAATTTTTTATTTTAATCGATTGATTAAAGATTTCTGTCCATGTTATTCGAACAATTAAGTTTTTGGGAAAAGGAAACCTATTTGCAAGGGCTTGATTTTGTCATTGTTGGAGCTGGAATTGTTGGAACAACAAGCGCTTTGTTTCTGAAGGAACGTTACCCAGAAGCACGTATTTTGGTCATTGACAAAGGAATTCTGCCTCTTTCAGCGAGTACGAAAAATGCAGGTTTTGCTTGTTTCGGTAGCCCGGCAGAATTAATGGACGACTTAGCTAATTTGCCGGAAGAAACCGTCTGGGAAACCGTGGCGTTAAGATGGGATGGATTGCAAGACCTTCGAAAACTTGTTCCTGACCGTTACATGAAATTTGAACAAAAAGGCTCGTATGACCTTCTTTTCTCCGATTCAGTACCTTCTTTGTCAGAGATAGAGGAACGACTCCCATACTTAAATCAAAAGTTACGTGAAATTACGGGGAAAACCTCTGTTTTTTCGAAGGTGGATTCGTTGGATGAATTTGGCTTTTCAGGTGTGAAGGCAATGTTTCATAACCGACTTGAGGGACAACTAAATCCTTCAGGTATGATGGATTTCCTTCAAGCAAAGGCCAGGGAAAAAGGAGTTCGTTTTTTATCAGGTATACCGCTACAGTCCTTTAGAACAGAACTCTATGGTGTACAATTGCTAACCCCTTTCGGAACGATGCGATGTGCCAACCTCATCCTTGCCACGAATGGTTTTTCACAAGAATTATTACCAGGTTTTTCCGTTTTGCCAGCCAGGGCTCAAGTAATGGTTACCTCTCCGATTGATAACTTACCATGGGAGGGAACCTTCCATGCCGACAGAGGCTACTACTATTTTCGCAATATCGAAAATCGAGTGTTGTTGGGAGGAGGTAGAAATTTGGATTTTGAGGGTGAAACCAATTCGGACCCCGTGCTAAATGAAAAGATTCAAGTCCATTTGGAAGAATTGTTAAGAAAGGTGATTTTACCCGGGAAAACGTTCAGCATTGAATACAGATGGGCAGGAATTATGGGAGTCGGAAATGAGAAGAAACCGATTATTGAAAAAATACACGACCGGATCGCCATTGGGGTAAGAATGGGAGGTATGGGGGTCGCCATTGGTACCAATGTGGGACGAAAATTATCAGAATTGTTTTAATATGCCATTGTTATCCTCTGAATTCGGTACATTTGCGAGGATTTTGGGGAAGTGAAATTGAATGAAGTAGGACATTTCTTCTATCTACTTTGGAACAATAGTTAACAGAAACAAGCAACATGAAAAATACAGCACTTACGCACAAACACATCGAACTTGGCGCCAAAATGGTTCCTTTTGCTGGATTCAACATGCCTGTGCAATATGCTGGTGTGAACGCAGAACATGAAACCGTCCGAAATGGGGTAGGGGTTTTCGATGTATCCCACATGGGAGAGTTTATTCTTAAAGGACCCAACGCACTGGAACTGATTCAGCGAATTAGCTCGAACGATGCCAGTGTTCTTTTCGATGGTAAAGCTCAATATGCGTGCATGCCAAACGGACAAGGTGGAATTGTCGATGATTTAATCATCTACCGTGTAAATGAAGAAGAATATTTCCTCGTCGTAAATGCATCAAACATTGAAAAAGACTGGAATTGGATACAGCAGCACAATGTCCATGCTGTTGAGATGGAGAATGTATCAGATCACTATTCTCTTTTGGCCATTCAAGGCCCAAAGGCAGCTGAAGCTATGCAACAGTTGACAAGCATTTCCCTGAGCGAAATGGTTTATTATACCTTCCAATACGGAACATTTGCGGGTGTGGAAAATGTCATGATTTCCGCCACTGGATACACCGGTTCAGGAGGGTTCGAAATTTATGTCAAAAACGAATATGCTGAACACGTCTGGAACGAGGTGTTTAAAGCAGGAGAGGCATTCGGAATTCAGCCAATCGGACTGGCGGCAAGAGACACACTCAGGCTTGAAATGGGCTTTTGTCTCTACGGAAACGACATCGATGATTCCACTTCTCCCTTAGAGGCTGGACTTGGATGGATTACAAAGTTCACGAAAGAATTTGTCGATGCTGACTTTTTGAAACAGCAAAAAGAACAGGGGATTACTAGAAAATTAGTAGCGTTTGAAATGGTGGATCGAGGAATACCAAGACATGGCTATGAAGTGTATGATTCGGAAAACCAAAAAATCGGAACCGTTACATCTGGTACGATGTCACCAAGCATGAAAGTGGCAATCGGTCTTGGGTATGTATCCATCAGTCATTCGTCCATAGACTCAGAAATATACATTGCTGTTCGAGATAAAAAACTGAAAGCCAAAGTAGTAAAGCTGCCTTTCTACAAGAAATAAGCATTACGTTAAGTCCTTAGTTGATTCTTCTGGGAAATAAAAACCGTCGAAGGACAATGGTGACCAACATGCTATAGATGGTAGCCAACATAAGCATCGCCAAGATTGCCAAGGTTGAAGTGAATCCTGCTGACATCCACTGATTGTTGTTCTGTTTTAACTTTCGTGCGATTTGTTCTTTGGTCATTACCTCCGCATCTTCATGTTGCTTTTTAAATGCCTCCAGTTGCTTTGGATCGTTTACCATTCGTTCGATTTCAACATCCTTCTCGGTAATTTGATGTTGGTAACATTCCGGATTGATGATTCCGTAGTATAAATAAATGAACCCACCAACGACAACAACATAAGGCAATCCGGCACTCATGGCCTGCTTCATGTCAAGCAACGCGTTGCTTTCTTCCGTTTCTTTCTTTTTGTGGAGGTATAGACCGACAACAATGGCCGTTAAAAGCCCAAGAATGTTTAGCAGCACAGCAGGTGCAGGTGCAGGAGAAAGCAAGTAAAGCCCTGCTAAATGCATGGAATAGCGAATAATGATCCAAGCAGTAGCGGCGATTAATCCAACTTTAACGGTAATCCTCATGTGCGTGATTAACTGTTCATTGAAACAAGGAACTCCTCGTTAGATAGGGTATTTTCCATGTGCGATTTCATGAATTCCATCGCTTCCACCGGATTCATGTCAGCGATGAATTTGCGAAGAAGCCATATCCTTTGCATCACATCTTTGCTTACCAACAAATCCTCTCGTCTGGTGCCGGATGCCGTGATGTCGATTGCAGGGTAAATCCTTCTGTTTGAGATCTTTCTATCAAGCTGAAGTTCCATATTACCTGTACCCTTGAATTCTTCGAAAATCACCTCGTCCATTTTCGAACCTGTTTCGGTAAGAGCCGTGGCTAAAATCGATAATGAACCTCCGTTTTCGATTTTTCGTGCAGAACCGAAAAAGCGCTTAGGCTTGTGTAAGGCATTGGCGTCCACACCACCTGACAACACTTTTCCTGATGCAGGAGAAACGGTGTTATAGGCACGCGCTAAACGTGTAATGGAATCTAGAAGAATACAGACATCATGCCCGCATTCTACCATGCGTTTTGCCTTTTCCAATACCATGTTTGCCACCTTTACATGCCGGTCTGCAGGTTCATCAAACGTCGATGCGATGACTTCCGCTTTTACACTTCTGGCCATGTCGGTAACTTCTTCTGGTCGTTCGTCAATTAGAAGTACAATAAGATACGTCTCGGGATGATTCGCGGCAATAGCGTTTGCAACATCCTTCAGTAACATGGTTTTTCCTGTTTTGGGCTGAGCGACAATCATCCCGCGTTGGCCTTTTCCAATCGGAGCAAAAAGGTCCATCACCCTAGTTGAAAGCGTTTCTTGCGAATGCCCTGTTAATTTGAATTTCTCATCCGGAAATAGAGGAGTAAGGTATTGAAAAGGAACACGATCCCTTATGTAGGAAGGATGTCGTCCATTGATGGATTCTACTTTTACCAATGGGAAATACTTCTCTCCCTCCCGTGGAGGCCGAATGGTTCCTTTGACGGTGTCACCCGTTTTAAGACCAAATAATTTAATCTGGTTCTGAGAAACGTAAATATCATCTGGAGAAGGAAGGTAGTTGTAATCCGATGAGCGTAAAAATCCATACCCGTCTTGAATAACCTCAAGAACGCCCTCGGCAGAAACGATACCAACTAAATCATAGGCGTCGTCTGGTTTTTCAGGGTGTTTTCGTTCGTTTTGATTTCCATTAGCATGTGGGTGATGAGGAGCCCTTGGTTTTGAAAATTCGGGACGCCTTGGTGCACTCGTTTCATCTTTATGACCCGAGGTTTCCCCTAGTTCTTTATTGTTGGGTTTTTGGGCAAGTTCAATTAAGTTTCTGCCAGACTTCTCTTGGTTTTGAGGCCGAGAAGTTGACTCCTTTTTTTGTTCTACACGCTCCTTTTTGGGCTCATTGGTGCTATTTTCTTTCGAAACAACCTTCTCTTCGATCGGCTTTTCTTCAAACAAAGAGGGTTGTTCTGCTTGAGCAGTTATGCGTGCACGTTTCGGGCGACCTCTTCGGCCTGACTCGGTATTAACCGTTGTTTCAGGTGCTGGTTCTGCTTGCACTTCCACATGGGAAGTCGCGGGTTGCGCGGATTGTGTGGGTTGTGTAAGTTCGGCAATAAGTTCAGGCTTTTTTAAGGTATTGAATCCTTTGATGCCGGCATTTTTTGCCATTTCACGTAGTTCAGGTAGTTTTTTACCTTGTAAATCTTCCATAAGTTAAAAAGAAAGTCATTTGTTTTAAAGAGGCCGTTAACAGAAAACAGGAAAAAATGTTCCGATGATGCCGAACGGATCGTTGCGAAATTGATATGCCAAATTTACACATTTTCTTTTTCGATTCAAAATAATGAGTAGAATTGAAAACTATTTTCTTCGTCTTTTTTTGCGAATTATTTATCTATCGATTTTATTTATCTTCACCGCATGAATGAATTGTTTAGGAACTGGTATTCGCTATTTTGGTATACGACTGCTTTCTGTGGTATAGGATTTTTGTTCTTTCTAGAAGGATTAGTTGGCAGTCAACCCTGGCTTTTTGTAGGTGCAAGGTACGTCTTGCTGCTTTTCATTTTCGTCGTTTCATACAAACGCGGTAAACTTTCCCTTTGGATTTTTTCCGCGATGTTGCTCGGAATTGAGGTAGGAATCGATTTTCCTGCCTTCGCTCTTGAAATGGAACGCTTCGGTAAAATATTTCTGCGCTTGATTAAAACACTCGTCGCCCCATTAATTTTTGCAACACTCGTTGTAGGCATAGCCGGACACAGTAATCTGAAACAATTAGGTAGGATTGGCCTGAAGAGCATCTTATATTTTGAACTTGTGACAACCGTTGCCTTGTTTATTGGTTTGCTTGCAATCAACCTTTCCCAAGCAGGCGTCGGTGTGCATGTGGAAGCACGATCACAAGACAAAGACAAGTCTACCGAACTGATGGCTCAGAAGAAAGAACACAAAGACCATCTAGTAGAAATGTTTCCCGAAAACATTGCTAAGGCAGTAGTAGAAAACCAGGTCCTACAGATTGTTATGTTTTCTGTCATTTTCGCCATTGGATTGAGCATGGTGCAAAACCAGCAACATAAAGCAACGATGTTGTCCTTCTCGGAAAGTTTAGCGGAAGTAATGTTTAAGTTTACAGACCTGGTGATGTACCTAGCACCGCTTGCTGTTTTTGGCGCACTAGCCAGTACCGTGGCAAAGTCTGGTGTTGACATATTATTCAACCTAATGAAACTGGTAGGTACACTATACATAGCGCTCATTGTATTTATTTCTACTGTGTTGATTCCAATTGCATGGTATTTTAAAATTCCAATTAAGCGCTTCGTCCAGGCCATCACAGAGCCTGTTTCCATTGCGTTTGCAACAGCAAGCAGTGAAGCAGCATTGCCCAAAGCACTTGACAACATGGAGAAATTTGGCGTTCCTAAAAAAATCGCCGCTTTCGTTATTCCTACAGGGTATAGTTTCAACCTGGATGGTACCACCCTTTATCTTTCTTTGGCGACAGTATTCGTAGCCCAAATGTGTGGGGTAGATCTAGGTATCGGTCAACAAATCAGCATTTGTTTGGTACTGATGCTCACAAGTAAGGGAGTAGCTGGAGTGCGCGGTGCTTCGTTTGTAATTTTGGCTAGTACGGTGGCATCCCTCGGTCTGGATCCCGAAAAGGCAAGTGTGATATTGGCCGTTGACGCACTCATGGACATGGGAAGAACTTCTGTTAATGTTATCGGCAATTGCCTCGCATCGGCAGTCGTTGCGCGCAGTGAAAACGAATTGAACGTAAGCGAGGAGGTTTCTTTTTAAAATTGCCTCTATCACGTATGTGAGAGGCCCCTATTGGGTGTCAATTAAATAAAGAATTCCAACGTTCTTTTCGTTTATTCAAATTTGCCCTTCAGTGAAAATGAACGGTTCAACAGGTAGAAAAATGGTTCGAATCAAAAATAACAGTGTGTTCGTGGGAGCGCTTTTTGAAGAGTTCATGGGAGTTCATTCTGAACTAATTGAGAGACAAGCACTCGCTTTTTATAGGCAATTTAATGATTCCGATCAGAAAAAACATGGATCCATTGATTCTGAGTCAGTTGACTTTTCTCCAACAGCGCTGAAAGGTTTTTCTAACATAAGGCTAGGAGAAATGTCATGGTTTGGGGTCGATATTCCAGTCTGGTTAAGTTCAAAAGATGCGCGCAAAAATCGCGTGATGATTGTTGCTATGGATCCATTACGTAGCGAAGATCCCAGCGGTTTAATTAGACCTGATGCATTGACTTTGAACACTCCGTTCACCATTCACGATAAAATGGTTAAAAACAATTATAATCAGCAAATAATAGAGTTAGCTGGAAAATACGACATCTACCTTACCGATGCGTACAAACTTTTTTTCCGAGATACGCAAAATTATAGCGTCGTAAGTAACCGTATGCCAGGCTTTAAAAAAAGCTTTTCCATACACCACAAAATGCTTCAAAAGGAACTGGATTTTTTCAATCCCAACTAAATATTATGCCTCGGAAAGGATGCTGGATTAGCTGTTTCTGCCTTGGGGAAATTTGTATTTCGACCAATTGGATCCACCTCCTTGGATTACCAAAAAAGGCATTACAAGCTCGGCGAAACAACGGTGTTCTGTGTTCCACACGCCTCAGGTGCCGCAAGAGGTCACGCAGCTGCATTTCTGCGTTTTCACAACACGACTTATCGCTCCAATTGCTATTTAACGGATGTTATTGACTTAATTGAGCAGTACATGGAGGCATCCGATTCCGATTAAAAAGAATGCAATAACAGAAGGGTTAAGTTAACTTGGTCAGTTTTCCTTTTAGGTAACTTGCAGTGGCATTTTGTTCAAGTTCAATTAATCCCTCTGGTGTGCCACCATACATAACCTCCCCACCTTTATCGCCTCCTTCAGGCCCCATATCTATGACCCAATCGGCGCATTTCACTACATCCATGTTGTGTTCAATCACTACAATACTATGCCCACGGTCAATTAACGCATGAATAGAGGTTAAAAGTTTTTCAATGTCGTAAAAATGCAACCCTGTTGTGGGCTCATCGAAGATGAAAAGTGTTTTCTTTTGAGATTGTCCTTTCGAAAGAAAAGAGGCCAGCTTGATTCTTTGAGCTTCGCCTCCACTCATTGTGCTGGATGATTGTCCAACTTTTAGGTACCCCAATCCTACATCGACTAACGGACGTATTTTCTCAGCGATTTTTGAGCACAAGCGGTCGTCCTCTTGCTCGAAAAACGCCAATGCCGCAGCGATATCCATTTCTAGGACATCAGAGATACTTGAACCTCGAAACTTCACCTCCAACGTTTCATCCTTGTACCTGTTTCCGTTGCAATTTTCGCAAGTAAGTTCGACATCGGCCATGAATTGCATACCAATGCGCGTAATTCCTTCTCCTTCGCACATTTCACAACGGCCACCTTCAACGTTGAAAGAGAAAAATCCAGCTTTGTAACCACGTTGCTTCGCTAAAGGCTGTCGAGCGAATAATTCACGAATATCGTCGAAGGCTTTGACATACGTGATGGGATTACTCCGTGAAGATTTACCAATAGGGTTTTGATCAATCATTTCAACACAAGCCAAAACCTTTAAATCACCTTGAAGTTCTGAACCATAACTACCACTATTTTCCCCGTTCAACGCAGTACTTAACAGTGTATACAGTACTTCTTTTATTAAGGTTGATTTTCCTGAACCGCTGACACCGGTTACACAGACCAACATATTCAAAGGGATGTCGACCGAAACATTCTTTAAGTTGTTCTTTTGCACATTGCTTAGTTGCAACTTGTTCTTGGATTGTCGTCTTCTTTTAGGAAGAGGAATGTGACGTTTTCCTGTCAAATACTCGGATGTAAGGCCCTTTCCCGATAGGGTTAGTTCATTATAAGTGCCTTGGAACATAAGTTCGCCACCGTAAATTCCAGCTTTTGGACCAATATCAACGAGTTGATCTGCCACTTGCATGATCTCTTCCTCGTGCTCAACAACAATGACTGAATTACCTGCATCACGTAGTTGTTGCAAAACATGAATCAAGCGTTGGGTGTCTTTCGGATGCAGTCCAATGGAAGGCTCATCGAGGATGTACAACGAACCAATCAATGCACTGCCGATAGAGGTAGCAAGCTGAATACGCTGGGACTCACCACCAGATAAACTGTTCGATGCACGATTTAGGGTAAGGTAACCGAGACCAACATCGCACAAAAACTGGAGCCTGTTTTTTATTTCAGGGAAAATACGTTTCGTAACCTGTAAATAAGCATCTTCCAACGTTAAATTTTCAAAGAACTCCAATGCATCTGTCACCGGCATAAGAACGATGTCAACAATGGATTTACCACCAATTTTCACAAAGGAAGCGTCGTTTCTCAAGCGCGTACCCAAACATTCTCTGCATCCCGTTCTACCTCGGTATCTTGATAACATTACTCGGTATTGGATTTTGTAGGTTTGGCTTTCAATGAACGAAAAGAAATTGGTTAAACCTGTGAAATAAGCGTTACCCGACCAAAGCAATCCGTATTCCTCCTCGGTCAACTGTTCAATGGGCCGGTGAATCGGAAAATTGAATTTTTTCGCATTCATCAGCAGGGCATAAAGGTATTCTGACATGCCTTCAGATCGCCATGGTGCAATGGCCCCTTCATTGACACTGAGTTTCGGGTCAGGAATGACAAGTTTCGGGTCGATTCCAATGACCTGACCATACCCTTCGCATGCAGGACATGCACCATAAGGATTGTTGAAGGTGAAAAAATGAATGGAAGGTTCCTGAAAGATACGACCATTCGATTCAAAAGCAGTTGAAAAGGTCCTTTTGTCGACCAAGTCAGCTGATGTAACTGAACAAATACCAAACCCCTCACTAAATGCTAATTGTACCGAATCAATCAATCTGGCAGACTGTTCCTCCTCGCCAGAAATGGACATACGGTCAATTAATAGTTCACCTTCTTTCAAATCTCGCGGAGGATTCGTCAAACAGTCCTCTATGGAACGAACCCCGTCTTTAAACAAAAGTCTTGAATAACCTTGTTGTTTAAGAAGTTCAAGCTTCTTCAGGCTTGTGTCGTGGTCCGGTTTAAACAGAGGACTGGATAAATAACAGCGGTACCCTTTCTCTTTGGAGAGTAAAAATTCAACCACATCTCCAGGTGTATCTTTCCTAACCTCTAAACCTGTTTCAGGATCAATTGTCTTTCCAATCCTTGCGAACAATATTTTTAAAAAATCATATACTTCTGTAGTTGTCCCTACCGTTGAACGTGGATTGGACGAAATGACCTTTTGTTGTATGGCAATCGCTGGACAAAGCCCTTTGATATGGTCTACCTCAGGCTTGTCAAGGCGTCCTAGAAACTGCCGAGCGTATGAAGATAAGCTTTCGATGTACCTGCGCTGACCTTCCGCGAAAAGGGTATCGAAAGCTAAGGAAGATTTACCTGAACCTGATAACCCCGAAATGACAACCAGCTTATTATGTGGAATGTCAAGGGAAAGGTTTTTCAAGTTGTGCACACGCGCACCTTTTATGGATATTTTTTTGTCTAAAGACATGGGCTAAATGTTCATGCAAAGGTACAACATGCAAGCACTTTAAAAGTTTGAACCAATTCAAAATTTGGAGGGGAAATAAAAATTCATTACATTCGCTTTTTAAATTCAGCTGCCTATCGGTATATCTTTACGCTTTTGAAAAATTAATTCAACTTGAAGTTATGAATCTAGAGCGTTTAGAAGATAGTGAGTTAGTAGCTGGTTACATCCGTGGTGAGGAACCTTGCTTTAAAGAGCTTTTAAGAAGACATCAAGCTTCTATATACCGTTTTATTTTTCTTAAAGTTCGTAACCAGGAAGTCACTGAGGATATTTTTCAGGATACATTTATTAAGATAATCAACACCTTGCATGCAGGTAACTATAACGAGGAAGGTAAGTTTCTGCCATGGGCCATGCGTATAGCGCACAATTTGGTAATTGACTATTTCAGAAGGTCCGGCAAGGTGCGATTTATCACTGAAAGTTCAGGAATAAACGAGGATTTTTCTATTTTCTCTATCTTATCTGATAAGGAACTTAGCGTGCAATCCAAGCTATGTAAAAGCGAGCTTGAAGAACAAATGGTTGGTCTTATTGACCATTTGCCTAAAGTTCAGCGCGATATTGTAGAAATGCGTATTTTCCGCGACATGTCTTTCAAAGAAATAGCCGAGCTCGAAGACATAAGCATTAATACGGCATTGGGCAGAATGCGATACGCTTTAATCAATCTGAGAAAACTTATAGAAAAACACCAACTGGTAGTGGACATCGATTGATGGTGCCCAGATTTGAAAAAAGCGCCTGTCGTTTAAAAATAAACGTGTCGCTCCTTTTTTTCAGGGTAAATGTCGTCAATGGTCACTAGAATTGCCGTTTCCTCGACATTTCCAAATTCAGGATTTATGGCGGTTCCAAATGTTTTCATCGTAGAGGATAAGCTCATGTAAATGTTAACCAGCGGAGGAACGAATTCGCCTTTTTCGCGAAGAACAGCGTTCAGCACTTTAAATCCATCCTTGAACGATAATCCTTCCAATTGGCTTTCAACGTATGCCCTGTCGTAACTCAGCTTAAGTGGTTGGATGGGCTTCATTAATTGCTCTGTGTCTGGGAAATAGTGGTGCATAAAATGCAACAGAAAATCACGTCCAGCCGGATTGTATGAAGGATACATGGTTACCTTCCCGAAAAAATAACGAATATCAGGATATAAACGCACCAAAGCACCAAGTCCATCCCAAATATTGTCCAGAGCAAATAAGCCTTTCCGGGGATTTACAGAAGGTTGAAAATTGGGTTGGACCCAACTCCTTCCAAGTTCGATGGTGTATGGCATGTAATCCTTCACAAACCGATTCGAAAAGGTAAAATAATGAGCCGTAGAAAGGTTAATATTGCCTTGGTCATCAATGGCTTGATCGCAACGAATAAAGCGGTACCCACCAATGATTTCCTTATCCTCTGGTGACCAAACGATCAATTGTTCATAGGCATGGTCACCCAGATCGAATTCATCTAAATCGACTGACTTCCCTGTGCCTCCTCCAGATTCGCGAAAGGTCAATTCACGCAAGCGGCCGATTTCCTGGAGAACTTGCGGGGCGTTCGAGTTATTTACAACATAAATTTCGTTGTTGCCTTTGCGGGTTGTTCTTATAAACCGTTCTGGCGTAAGTTCTGAAAGGATTGTTTCTACCGAAATCGGGTCAATAATGCGCTCCATTGATTGTTATTTATGCAATGAATAAACAATTTCTTTTACTTTTTGTGCACGTGCACGTTCACTTAATTTTGGAAAAAAAGCCAGTGGGTCAATCGCTTGTCCAACAGTAAACGTGATTGTTTTCCCTTTTTGTCGAAACAACTCATCAGCAAGGTAGAGCATTTCTAAGTTGACCCGTATGCCCAACCATTCGCGGAAGTTTGAAAGGCGGTAAAAAAACGACGACAAAGATCCCTGAATATGAACAGGAATTATGGGTTGATTGTATGTTAAACCATAGTGAAAGAACGTTTTTTTCCACTCCAAATCCGCCACGAGCCCTTTTTTTCTTCGGCTTACTAGTCCCGCTGGGAAAATGCCGATAACATCGTTGTCCGCAAAGGCTTCGGCTATCACTTTTCTGGTCGAAAGGACGTTTTTTCCGTGTTTGTTAACACCTACAAAAAGGTCTTTTAAGTTTTCCAAATTCAGAAGAAGGTCGTTGACGATGAAACGAACGTCCGGACGTCTTTGATGTATGGCATGGATAAAAGCAATGGCATCCATGCCTCCCAGGGGGTGGTTCATCGCCACAATAACGCCGCCGTTTATGGGGATGTTTTCAAGCCCGTTTATTTGTACTTTGATGCCAAAAAGCGAAATGATTCGGTTGCAAAAATCATGGTTAAAGTATTCCTTGTTATCATTGATAAATTGATTAATTTCTTCTTCGTGAAGGATCTTTCTTAGGTAATTGATAATACACCCGGGCAACCATTTGGCCAGTGTAGGATTTTTACTTCGGATTAATTGTTTGACATCAATAAATCGATCCTTTTCCATGGAATTCAAAGGTACTTATATTCGGTCATAAAATCTTTTGGTAAACATAACTTTTCCGACAGAAAATCAATGTTCCATAGCTTTCTTTACTATGAAAGGTCTTTTATATTCCTTAGCTTTGCATAACTTGAATGTAGAGTATGTATGATTAAACTTTCGCACCGGCTAGACGCCATGGAGGAATCTGCCACCATCGCAATGTCCCAGAGAAGCAGGGAATTAAAAGCTTCGGGAAAAGACGTGATATCACTTAGCCTTGGTGAACCCGATTTTCACACACCTGAATTTATCAAGGAAGCCGCCGTTCAGGCCCTAAAAGAGAATTACACCACCTATACTCCTGTGCCGGGATATGACGACCTGAGGGAAAGCATTGCCGAGAAATTCAAAAGAGACAATGGGTTGACCTATACCAAAGACCAAATTGTTGTTTCTACCGGAGCCAAGCAGTCCATAGCCAATGTGGTATTGAGCGTGGTTAGTAAAGGAGATGAGGTAGTCATTCCTGCCCCATATTGGGTATCATACATCGAAATAGTAAAAGTAGCGGAAGGTGTTCCGGTTATTGTAGAAGCAGGAATCGAAAAGGATTTTAAAATTACCGGTGAACAACTTCGTGCGGCTATTACACCAAAAACAAGGATGTTTATTTTTTCGTCCCCTTGCAATCCGACGGGATCGGTTTATTCCAAAGAGGAACTTAATGAACTTGCCCTTGTGTTGAAGGATTACCCCCAAATTGTGGTCTTGTCCGATGAGATTTATGAACACATCAATTTTGAAGGAAAACACGAAAGTATTGCCCAGTTTCCGTTTATTTACCCACAAGTAGTAACCGTTAATGGAATGTCCAAAGCATGGGCAATGACCGGATGGAGGCTGGGTTACATCGGAGCGCCTATCGAATTGGCAAGAGCATGTTCCAAAGTACAAGGGCAATTTACGTCAGCAACCTGCTCCATCACACAGCGTGCATCGATTGCTGCACTTAAAGCTGACCCCATTTTATTGAAAGACATGATTCAGGCTTTCGCGAAGCGAAGGGACTTAGTGTTGGAAGGATTATCCCACATTCAGGGGATGAAATTGAATCGCCCAAGCGGTGCCTTTTATGTTTTTCCCGACGTATCTCATTTTCTGGGGAAATTTGCCAATGGAAAAAAACTAGAAACAGCTAATGACCTATGTATGTATTTACTTGACGAGGCATTGGTAGCAGTTGTAACGGGTGAGGCATTTGGTGCACCGAATTGCATTCGACTTTCCTATGCCGCATCTGAGGAAGTTTTGCAAGAAGCCATTCGAAGGCTTCAGCAAGCATTTAATAAAATTGAAGCATGAATCTTGAGTCGTGTTTTGACCAATTCAATAATTTTCGAATCCTAATTGTGGGCGACGTTATGCTCGATTCGTATATTGAAGGAGATGTGCAACGCATTAGTCCCGAGGCACCCGTACCAATTGTACATTTTCGAAAGGAAGACCACCGATTAGGTGGTGCAGCAAATGTCGCTTTGAATGTCTTGGCAATGGGGGCAAAGGCGGTAATTTGTTCGGTCACGGGTAACGACGATCAGGCAAGAAAAATTTCCGAATTAATGGACGAATCAGGAATTGATTCCTCAGGACTTATAATGGATAAGGCGCGTAAAACGACGGTTAAAACAAGGGTTGTCGGAAATCATCAACAGCTATTACGCATTGACTCGGAACAGACCGATGCGATCTCCCTTAATCAAGAAAATGCACTGTTGAATTCAATTGAAAAGTCATTAAATGAAGGAATAGACGCGGTCATTTTTGAAGATTACAACAAAGGTGTCCTTACCGAGCGAGTGATTCAAACGGCTATTCAATGGTGTAAAGACCGGAAAGTACCTACGGCTGTCGATCCAAAGAAAAATCAATTTTTCTCCTACAAAGGAGTAACCTTGTTCAAACCGAATTTGAAAGAATTAAAGGAAGGAATTGGCCTTGATTTTACGTTTCATCAACACCGAGAATTGTTTATGGACGCTTTGAATCAACTGGAAAAACGACTTGAAAACGAGATTTCATTTGTAACGCTATCGGAACACGGTGTTTTCGTCAAGAAAAAAGAAAAGCAGCATCATGCACTTGCACATGTGCGCAACATTGCGGATGTAAGTGGGGCAGGAGATACGGTCATTGCCGTTGCAACCTTGTGTCTTGTTTCAAATCTCTCCATACAACTGATTGCTGAAATATCTAACCTTGCTGGTGGATTGGTCTGTGAGGAGGCTGGTGTAGTGTCGGTTAATCGAGATAAGTTACTAAGGGAGGCAAACCGCATGCAGTTTGGAACAGAAACCATAACAACTTGTTAGTGAGGTATGGAAAAAGTGGTTAAACCTTATGGGTCTGCTAATCAGACAAAGAAGGAGGAAGTTAGAAAGATGTTTGATAACATCTCAAACAAGTATGATTTTCTGAATCACTTCTTGTCATTGGGAATCGACCGAATTTGGAGGAGGAAAGCAGTAAACGAATTGAAGCCAATACAACCCAAGAAAATACTGGATTTGGCAACGGGTACCGGTGACTTCGCTATCGCATGTTTGAGATTGAATCCGGATAGCATCATTGGGATGGATATTTCAAACGGAATGTTGGAAGTGGGGCGAAAAAAAATGCGCTCGAAAAAAATTGACCACATCATTGACATGCGTTTGGGTGATTCCGAAGCATTGCCTTTTGAAGACAACACCTTTGATGGATTGACAGTTGGCTTTGGTGTGCGCAATTTCGAAGACTTACGGAAAGGTCTATCGGAAATGTTGAGGGTAGTGCGCTCTGGTGGTAAAATTGTTGTGCTGGAATTTTCTAAGCCCAAGCGTTTTCCAGTTAAACAATATTTTGCCTTTCATTCTCGTTTTATCATTCCGTTTTTTGGAAAACGAATTTCAAAGGACGAAAAAGCATACGCTTACCTTCCTGAGTCGGTTGCTGCTTTCCCCGAGGGAAGGGACTTTGAAAGAATATTGGAGGAATTGGGTTACCAAAATGTAAAATCCCGTTTGGTGAGTGGTGGAATCGCAACCATTTACACGGGCTTGAAAAAATGAATCAAGAAAAAAAAATACATATTTCTACTGTTTATTTGGGATTGACCGTTGGTAAATTCCTTACCTTTCTGGTGATCCTTTTCATGGTTAACCCGTCTTTTGGACAAAAGGAAATCGGAAAAAATTACCGAAAATTCGACGATCGCTTACTCCATTTTGGATTTATGCTTGGTGGAAACACTTCCACTTTTGTTACTTATCCTGTCATGGATGCCTATGAAAAATATGGATTAAAATCCTTAACTGCAGATGCCCAACCCGGCGGACAATTGGGTATTGTTACCACTATGAAAATTGGACATCCTGTCGTAAGGCTACGTTTTATTCCAACCCTTTCATTTCAGGAAAAGGTATTGGTCTATCAGTATGAAAATCCAGACACAACAAGCAAGTTTGATATGGTGAAGGAACAAAGGGTGAATTCTACCAACCTTGATTTTCCGTTGATGTTGCAATTTCGCACTGTTCGGTTGAATAATTTCGCTGCTTATGTGCTTGCAGGTGCACAATACTCCATCGACCTGCAATCCCAGGAAAGTGCTTCCCAAAACTTTGCGAACCCGTTTCTGAAAATTAAAAAATTCGATATGCAGGCACAAGTTGGGGGAGGCATAGAATTTTTCGCACCCTACTTTAAATTTGGTATTGAGTTAAAGTTTTCCCAATCGTGGGTAAATTCACTGGTACAGGACTTAACGCCGGTATCCAAGCCAATTAATAAGCTGAACAACCGAGCTTGGTGGATTTCGCTCATTTTTGAAGGATGATCATGCAACTTGTGGACTTGCGCTTACTTCCGAGTGAAATAAAAGATGAAGGCACCATTCGGAACAAATTAGCATCGAAGCTACAGATACCAGCAGAAAACCTTTATTTCGAATGGAACAAGCGCAGCATAGATGCCCGCAAGAAACCTGTTTATTTCAACTGCCGTTTTAAGGTGTTTGATCAAAAAATACCGACTTCTATCCTTCCAAATTTTCAGCCTAAAGATGTGCGTAAATCGGAACGAGAAGTGGTTATAATAGGAGCTGGACCCGCTGGATTGTTCGCCGCATTGAGGTGCTTGGAATTGGGAATGCGCCCTGTTATTTTCGAACGTGGTAAAGATGTGCGTGCGAGAAGACGAGATCTTGCCCAATTGAATAAAAAAGGAGAACTAAATCCTGAGTCAAATTATTGTTTTGGAGAAGGAGGAGCTGGTACTTATTCAGACGGTAAGTTATATACCCGATCTAAAAAGAGGGGAGATGTAGTGAAGGTGTTAGAGTGGTTCGTTCATTTTGGTGCATCCAACGATATCACCATTGATGCACATCCGCATATTGGTACAAATAAACTTCCAGGTATCATTTCAGCCATGCGTTCATGTATAGAAGCGCATGGCGGTCATGTTCATTTTGGACAACGCCTAACCGATATCCAGGTAAAAAACGGAAGGGTTAATGCCATTTGCCTAAATGAAACGGAGTGGGTAAAATGTAACCATGTAGTGTTAGCAACCGGACATTCCGCAAGGGATATTTATTACTTATTGAATGCTAAAAAGATTTCTCTTGAAGCGAAGCCCTTTGCACTTGGGGTGCGTATTGAACATAGCCAGCAACTGATAGACCGCATACAATACCACGGAAGTGAATACCATGAAAATTTGCCACCCGCGTCCTATTCCCTAGTTACACAAGTGGATGGACGTGGCGTTTATTCCTTTTGTATGTGTCCGGGTGGAATAATTGCACCTTGTGCCACACAAAATGGGGAAGTAGTCACAAACGGATGGTCACCCTCCAAACGAAACAATCCATATTCCAATTCGGGAATTGTAGTGGGAGTTTTCCCCGAAGATTTTCCAGGTTTTGAATCAAATCCGCTGGTACTTCTGGATTTTCAGAAGGAAATAGAACAAAAAGCATACGAGTTGGCGGGAGGAAATCAGCGCATACCAGCACAACGTATGTTGGATTTTTTAAACCACAAACGTTCGACAGATTTACCCAGAACGTCCTATCACCCCGGATTGGTCAGTGTGGATTTAAAGGGGCTCTTTCCCGATTTTATTCACGAAAAGCTTCGATTGGGATTGCTTGATTTTGGCAAAAAAATGAAGGGCTATCTTACGAACGATGCCGTGTTGCATGCACCCGAATCCAGAACCAGTTCACCTGTTTTAATCCCAAGAGAAAAGGAACGATTCGAACACCCTCAGCTTAAAGGATTTTATCCATGTGGTGAGGGCGCTGGTTATGCAGGTGGAATTGTTTCTGCGGCCATCGACGGAATCAAAGTGGTGGAAGCCATTGCAACACATGCTTTTAATTGTGAATCTTAACGAAAATAAGTATACCAAATGAAACGAACGATTTACCTCCTTTTATTTACTTTTCCCTTTTTCATTTCATTTGCTCAAACGAGTACCGTGGATTACGCTAAACCAGAGAATTGGGCAGCCTTACCCGGAAAATACCCGAATGAACTTTTACGTTTTGGGAGCTATACACCCTCCGATTCGATCGATGTATTTTACTGCTACCCAACCTTGATAGCCTCACAGGAAGACAAACGATGGAATGTTCCAGTCGAAGACAGCATTCAGCGAAATCGGGTGATTGCCGAGGCCATTCAATATCAAGCGTCGGCATTTAGTTTTGCCGGCAATATGTATATTCCCTATTACAGGCAAGCACATTTACGGTCGTATTATGAACTCGAAAATGGTGGAAGGGATGCCCTCTTACTTGCATATACCGATGTGAAGGCCGCTTTTCAATATTACTTAGATCATTACAATCAAGGGAAAGGAATCATCTTAGCCGGGCATAGTCAAGGATCAACCCATCTTTCGTTTATTTTAAAAGATTTTTTTGACGGAACACCTCTCCAAAAACAGTTAGTAGCAGCATACATCCCCGGGATTGGCATCGATTCTTCCAACTATCAGCATATTGAATTAATGGATCGTCCCGATGCTATAGGTGGTTTTGTAACATGGAATACCTTCAAGAGGAAGTTTGATGAGAAACAATTCCAATTTTACAAAGGCAAGGCTGTCGTGAACCCGGTGAGTTGGGATGGGAATCCTTTTTCGCCGCGTTCCGAACACAAAGGATTTCTATTTCGAAATGGAAAGTTATACGTCCAGTCGTTTTCTACACATCTTGACAATGGCGTGATTTGGATTTCCGTGCCGCATTTTCCGTTTAGGTCCATGGCTTGGACAATGAAACATTACCATGTGGGTGACGTCAATTTATTTTGGGAGGATATCCGTCAAAATACACTAGTTAGAAGTAAAACATACTTGGATCAACCCAAGTAGTTTTTACCTCACTAGATGAAGAAATCCATGCCCTTCTAAAACGGCGTTCTGGTAACCTTTCAAGATGTACTTGTAGAAGTAAACACCATCTTCTGCGTCTTTTCCACTATCCGTTTTACCGTTCCAAACCGGATTAAGCCCCTGACCATCAAACATGATATTTCCCCAGCGATTGGTAATGGTTAGTTGAATGTCCAACGCATTCGTTGTAATCAGCTCAAACACATCGTTCGCACCGTCACCGTTTGGCGAAAAGACATTAGGTGCCTCAACCGTTGGTGTCGGAGGAATACATGATCCATCGTCAGCCTCCGCCAATGGGTTATAATTGATGGCAATAGGATCTGTACATCCACAAATGTTGATACTGATTGTCGCAATAACCGTATCGGCACATGTTCCTTCAATGGCAATCAGTTCAATGATTGCGTCTTCCGTATATGTTTGAGATTGTCCATCCATATTGTTAACAGTCAATACATTACCGTTTCCAAATGTCCATTTAAACGTTGAAGCATTTTGGCTATTGTTAACCATGTTTACCTGAAGAGGAGAACATCCAGAGGTTGGCTCTGCATCAAATGCAGCAATTGGTGGATTTAGAATGTCGACAAATGCACTGTCATTCACTTCACAAACAGCGTCTTCCACATTAATGTAATACCATCCCGAAGACAAATCAGTCCACACCGAAGCATTGATGAAATTTGGATTATTAGGCCCAGGACCAGTCCATGTGTACTGCATTCCCTGCTGAGGCGTAACCGTCTGTCCTGTTACTTGCACGGAGACATAACCTGTTGGTTCGCAAGTGGCTGGACCGACGTAAATGGTGTCAATTGCCAGTGTTTGGTTGATGACTAACACGACACTATCGTCCCTCGTATACCCACAGCCATCCGTAATGGTTACGTAGTAGGTAATGGTATCATGTTCAAGCCCGGTCGATGGGAGTATGGTAGGGTTCGTTGTGCTCGGTGTAGACCAGTCAAACGTATAAGGAGTATTTGAATTACCTAAGTTCTGTATTTCAACGGTAGGTGAAAAAGTCGGACAAAAGGAATAAGCCGTATCGACCAAGCTGTAAGTCATTTGATCGGGATACACATTTATGTCTATAATAGTTGAAGTGCACATGTAGTTTCCAGCGGTATCATATACCAACGCCTGAAAAGTAGTGTCTGTCATAGGGTTGACCCAAAATGTATCGGTGTTTTGTAATCCGTTAGTCCAATTGATCACAGTGTTGCTTCCACATGGCGCTCCTGTAGCATTGATGACAATGTTTTCAAGTCCCCAGTTATCGCAACATGAACCAGATGAACTGGTCTGAATCCACTGAAACATCGTATTCGTGGTGGCCGCTCCCGGTGGGATAGGCACGTTAAACGTACTCCAACTGGTATAAGGTGTTGATTGACCGGCTCCAACGACAGAACTGCTGTTTCCCGGGTTGCTGGGAAGGGTAAAACCTCCAGGTGAATAATAATAAATGGTTGTCCAGGTTAAACCGCCATCCGTACTGTATTGAAAAGAAACCCCTTCGTTTGCAAGGTCGGGACCCTCACATGGTGATGAACCGCCCTGAACGGCATACACCATGTCAAAGGAAACAACCCCTCCACAACTAATGTCGAAGGCAGACGTGGTAATTTGAGGCGTTCCTGAACCTGCTGAAGAAGCCCAGTAATAAGGAGTATTGGTTGAGTTTGAGCCACAAGGAGAACCAAAATTTGTTCCACCGGCGACATACCAGTTTGAAGGAAGAGCGGCAGAATTGAAATTGAATGCTTGTCCTGCGTTCAACAAGTTGGCAATACATACCACTTGAACGGAATCCCCCGCACAAACGGTCGTGTCTTGAGGTGTAACGGTTACGGTACACGTTTGGGCTTGAAGCTTTGTTCCGAGTAAAACGATAACAAATAACGAATAAAACCTTTTCATACTTATTGCTTGTTGATTTGAAGGTTTGTTAGCATTTCTGATTTGAACTTCCAGCCACCAGCAAGGTTAGGATTCACAATTAGTCTTGTGAGTAAGTGATTGCTGAATAAACAGTTTCCTTCGAGTGTTTCGTTTGGACCTATAGTGATTTCTACGTGGCTTTCAGAGTCGTCGTCACATCCACTGCAACCCTCCTCGAACGCTAAGCCATAATTGAACGAAAGTTTTTTGGGTTCACTACCCGTGTTTTCAATCCTTAAAAACGAGTAGTACAGAGGCTTTTTACCCTGGAAAATTTCACAATTTCCTCGCCTTGTTGAAAATACGACTCCTTCTTTGTTTTCGGTAATTTGCCAGTCCGTTTCCGGAAATGTTTTTACTTCTTGACCGAAAGTAAATCCTGTAACATTCAGGAGAACAATGGCAACGACAGTTTTGTAAATGTTCATATCGACGTTTTGACTCTTTTTAGTACAACAAAAACAAAAATAAGCAATAACGAAAGGATAACCAACCAAAAGGTTCTTTTTTACGTTTGCTTACGTTTCACGTTTCTTAGACGCAGAAATGATGTAAAAGGATGCCTGCGGAAACCCCTACATTAAGAGATTCACATTCTGAATGTCCTGCAATCCGGATTTTATGGGGAAGTATTTCCTGAAGACTGGCTCTTATTCCTTGTCCTTCATTTCCAAGTACAATAACACCATTTTCTCTTTTTTCCATTTTTGAAAGGTCGGTACCATCAAGGACTGCTGCATATGCCATGTCTGAAATTGGCTTTATCCAATTTTCCAACTGGGTGTAATGAACGTTGACGCGGAAAACCGACCCCATACTGGCTTGTAGGCATTTGGGGTTGAACACATCAACGGTATCTTCACTGCACACAATGTCCTTAATTCCAAACCAATCGGCCGTTCGCACAATTGTACCTAGGTTTCCCGGATCCTGAATCCCGTCTAAGGCAAGTACCCAACCATTCAGTTTTTCAGGTAAAATGTGTGTTTTTTTTCGAATGACGGCTAGGATCTTTGTGCCACTAGCTTGATTACCAAGTTTGGTAAGTTGTGCAGGAGGGAGGTAATAACAGCGATTTTCCGGTAAATTGAAATGTGCATGTTCGTCGCTATATACGAGCATTTCTATATCGTTTGGACAAGCTTCGATTGCCTCATCCACTACCTTTGGGCCTTCCACTACAAATTGATGATGTAAATCTCTATATTTCTTTAGTTGCAGGGAACGAATACGTTTGATATTGTTGTTCGAAATCTGTTGCACGTTTACCTTAATTTGTATTTTTGTTGAGCATGTTCAAATCGTTCAAACATACATATATTTTTTGTATCACCCTTTTCTTTTTGGGGTCTTGTTACCAAGCGAAATTTGTTCCAGAAGGGAAATATTTACTTAAGAAAAACCATGTCATAGTTTCCGATGAGAAATTGGAAGATCCTTATTCTATTATTAGGCAAAACCC
The DNA here is from genome assembly GCA_044372835.1 of Crocinitomicaceae bacterium. GTDB lineage: Bacteria > Bacteroidota > Bacteroidia > Flavobacteriales_D > Crocinitomicaceae > M0103. Next base: position 76,362 of record JBILRE010000007.1, read on the forward strand.
CAATTTTAAAACCCTTGGTGTAAAGTTGAAGTTGTGGGCATACAACCGAATTGATTCTGCTAAAGTGGCGGATAAAAGGCTTGATAAGAACTTAAAATTGAGGACTAAAAACAAGGAGATAAGAGCACGCGAGAAAAAAATCAATGACCGTAAAATAGCAAAAGCGAAGGAGAAAGGTCAAAACCTTTACACCAAACGAACTCTTACACTAAAAGACACGCTTGACCCTCCCAAATTTTTTCGGGAGTGGTTTAAATACAAGTTTGGAGAAAAGCCTATTGTTTTTGATTCTATTCCTTATAACAAAACCTTGGAACAGTTGTCTATTTATTTAAAAAACAAAGGGTTTTACTATGGTTCAGTCAAAGGGGAGGTATTGTACAACCAGCCGAAGAAAAAGGCAACTGTAAACTATCAGATTAATACCGGAAAACAATACCATATCGGGAAGGTGAAATTAGGTGCGGTTGATCGAAAGATTGAAGCTAAATACCTTTACTACTTGAAGGTGAAAAAAGATTCTTTGCAAGGTAAGCCTTTTGACAAAGACGTATTGGATGCTTATCGGGCAAAACTTGCGGCCTTCATGCGCAATGAAAAAATCTACGGGTTTAGTCCTTCTAATATCAGTTACATCATCGATTCAGCTAAAGGCAATTGGCTTGTAGATGTGGAAATTATCATCAGCAACCGGGAAAAAGTGATTCCAGCCAAAAATGACGATGAAAAGAGCAAGATTGTAACGGTTCCTCACCTTGAAACCTTTATCAACAAGGTGTATTTTCATTTGGCTGACACCATGTATTGCGATGATTTCACGAAACGCGCTGCCTCACTAAAGAAAGAGGTCCTTAACGGGCAATTTGTTAATTGCCTTGATACCCTTTATTTCCAACATTTTAAGAATAAAAAAAAGGGAGAAATTGATCCAATACGATCGGCAACTTTCTTGTACAATTGTAAGATGAGTACCACACCTGAGGTTATAGAGCTTCAAAATTACCTGGAAGGGAATAATTGGTACAAAGGATATTACATCGAACGGTCTTATTCAAGGCTAATGCAGCTTGGTGTGTTTGAGTCAGTTAAGCCTGTAATTGAAGAATTATACTCAAAAAAAGACGTGAATTACATCGATGTTCATTACTATTTGGTTCCATCGAAAAGGCAGACATTTAGTTTTGAACCACGTGCTACCAACTCTAATGGATTCCTAGGAGTGGCGGCTTCTGTCAATTATACCAACAAGAGTCTGTTTTACGGAGCAGAAAAACTCATTTTATCGCTCAGTGGAGGTTTTGAATCTCAACCACCCATTTTTGACGAAACACTCTCTGGAGAGAAAATCGAACGCGCCGGTCGAAGTTTCAACACTTTTGAGTTCGGGCCAAGTATAAAATACGATGCTCCGGGTTTGTTTCCGATTAAAGTTTCGGCGCTATCGAAAAGGCAACGTCCCCGAACGGTCATTTCTACCGCATTGAATTACCAACGAAGAGCAGATTTTGAACGTACCATTTTTCAAATGAACTATATGTGGCGTTTATATATTCCAAAAGACCAACAGGTCATGCAGTTTGGATTTCCATTCGCCTCCGTAATAAAATACGTTGATATACGGAATAGTTCAGATTTTCAAAGCAAATTAGATGTGCTCAATGATTTGTTTTTGAAAAATGCCTACAGCAACCAATTCATTTGGCAAGATTGGAGGGTTTCCTATGAGTATGAGAATAAGGACAAGGAGCAAACAAAAAAAGATTTACATATCTATTTTCTTTCCAATCTTGACCTCGCTGGAAACATGCTGGCCTTCTTTAAAGACCGACAAGATACCATCGCCAACGGGCAGCATACCATTCTAGGAATTGGATACTCACAATTTGTTCGAATGGACAATGAACTCAATTTATCCTATGACTTGCCACGGAAGTCAAGTTTAAATTCGCGATTTCAACTTGGAGGAGGTATTCCTTACGGAAATACAAAAACCTCCTTGCCTTATGATTACAGTTTCTTTGCAGGTGGAGCAAATGATAACCGCGGATGGCGCGCCCGTGCGTTGGGTCCTGGATCGTATCAGTATTACCTCGATACGAATCGAACAGCTACTCAAATTGGTGATATACGTCTTGCAACTTCGGCCGAATACCGTTTTTCGCTGGGAGGAATGCTGCGCTCTGCCATCTTTCTGGACGCTGGGAATGTATGGACATTCAATGAAGACACCAACCGCGTTGGAAGCCAGTTCACGTCGAATTGGTACAAGGAAATCGCCCTATCGGCCGGTATCGGTATTCGCTTGGACTTAGACTTCTTTATTGTGCGTTTCGATATTGGGTTACCCCTAACGAATCCTGCACTTCCAGAGGGGGAACGCTGGATATTTGATAAATCACGGCCAGTATTTGTTCAACAGGCGACCGCCAAGTTTGGTGCAAATTATGGGGATTTTATTCCGAAACTGTTTACGCCCGTTGTTCACTTTGGAATCGGGTATCCATTTTAGTTTCTCCTTACAGTCATTATTCGTTTAATACGGTCAGTTTTGCAAAGCGTACCAGCACTGTTTTGGAACCGTGATGAGGAAAGAATACGGTTGCTTTTTGGTCGGCACCGGACCCGTCCAATGCTGTAATTTTCCCCTTTCCAAAGCGGTCGTGTTGAACATTGTAGCCTACTTTTAAATGAACATGATTGGCAGTGTTCTTTCCGTCCTGTGTCAATTCACTCAATGGTTTTAAATGTGGCGCATTTCCTCCGGGTTTTCTATTGAGTCCACCGGTAAACGGACGTTCGTTATACACAGCACCTCGCTGCATGAGGGACTTTCCAGCTCCCGAACGGGCATTTTCCATGGTGATATATGCACGGTCAATTTCGTCGATGAATCGACTTGGCTCGGCCGTAATTAAATTTCCCCAAATGAAGCGGGATGCCGCGTAGGAGAGGGTACAGGTTGTTCGGGCGCGTGTAATGGCAACGTAAAAGAGCCTGCGTTCTTCCTCCAATTCACTTCTTACGTTTATTGCCATTTGCGAAGGAAATAGATTCTCTTCTAATCCTACAAGAAAGACATGTGGGTATTCCAATCCTTTTGATGAATGTATGGTCATCAGAGAAACATGATTAAGAGCATCCTTGTCTTTTTCGTCGGCGTCGGTAAGCAAGGCCACATCGATTAAAAATTCCGATAATGAATCCTCTTCGCCATCGGCGCGTGAGATACTGAATTCCTTTACTGCCGCTAGAAGTTCTTCTACGTTTTGATAACGCTCAATTTCCTCTGGGCCCTTGTCTTTTTCTCGTTTCATTTCAGCCAAAATACCCGAACTTCTAGCGATGGTTTGAGCCATTTCGAAGGCATTTAACTTGTTTAATTGTGCCCCAAAACTTTGAATCATGGTTGAAAATTCAAACAATTTTTGTTTTGTTCCAGACGAAATTGACACGGGGTATTGAGCACTTTGAGTCAAGACATCCCAAATACCTACATTGTAATGGTTGGCCGCAATGATGAGTGTTTCCATCGTCGTTTTTCCTATTCCTCGTTTGGGATAGTTGATTACGCGTTTCAAAGCCTCTTCATCGTTTGGATTAGATGCAAGCCTGAAATATGCCAGAATATCTTTGATTTCTTTGCGCTGGTAAAAAGAAAGTCCGCCGTATATTTTATAAGGAATATTCCGTTTACGAAGGGCCTCCTCAAATGACCTGGATTGTTTATTTGTCCGGTACAGTATGGCAAAATCACTGAACTCCGAACCAGTGCCCATTTTGAGGTCGTAGATTTTGTCCACAACGACTTTTCCTTCCTCATTGTCTGTCAATGTTCGAATGACAGATAATTTCGTGCCTTCTGAATTGTCCGTCCAGATATTTTTTTGAATCTGATCCTTGTTTTTTAGGATTACGCTATTGGCAGCTTCAACAATATTTTTGCTGCTTCGGTAGTTTTGTTCGAGCTTGAATAATTGGAAGTCAGGGTAATCACGTTTAAAATTCAAGATGTTTTGGATGTTTGCCCCTCGGAATGAATAGATACTCTGCGCATCGTCTCCCACAACGCATAAGTTTTCATAAACGGCAGCCAATTTTTTGACTAGTAGGTATTGTGCAAAATTGGTATCCTGGTACTCGTCAACAAGAATATACTTGAATTTTTGTTGATAATAGTCAAGCACATCAGGAAAATCACGGAACAATACATTGGTTTGAAACAATAAATCGTCAAAATCCATCGCCCCGGCTTTGAAGCAGCGCAAAGAATACCGCTGGTATATTTTTCCGATGTCTGGCCTTCTTGCTTGAACATCCTCCTGCACAATTTCTTCGTTCGCATTATAGTCATCGGCCGATAATAAGTTATTTTTTGCCGAGGAAATACGGCCCATCACCATAGAGGGTTTGTATACTTTATCGTCAAGGTTAAGTTCCTTGATAATGTCTTTTAAAAGGCTTTTCGAATCCTGCGTATCGTAAATAGTGAAATTGGATGGGTATCCCAATCGGTCTGCATTGAACCTTAAAATCCTAGAAAACACAGAGTGAAAGGTACCCATAGTAATGTTTTTTGCCTCGCTTCCACCAACGATGTGGGAAATACGTTCAGTCATTTCGCGTGCTGCCTTATTGGTAAAGGTCAGTGCAAGAATATTGAACGGATCGACTCCTTGTTCCATCATGTAGGCAATTCGGTAGGTCAGAACTCGGGTTTTTCCTGAACCAGCACCCGCGATCACCATCATTGGGCCATGAATGTGTTCTACGGCTTCGCGTTGTGCTGAGTTTAGTTCGTCTAGGTAACTCATTTCTTAGGAATAATCGGTATAATTTGGATGTACGACGAGATGAAACAAACATAATCATTCTACCTCGTTTATTTCCGACTTAACGAAGCTTTTTTTCAACTTTCGGTTGGTAGTGCATTCGATCTAAAATGTTACTTTTGTTCATTACAATTGAAGGCATATGGCACAACATTTTAAGCCCGGTGTGGCAACCGGCGACGAGGTTCAGGCGATTTTTAAATTGGCAAAAGAGAAAGGATTTGCTTTGCCCGCGGTAAACGTGACAGGGTCATCCACGGTAAATGCCGTCATGGAAACGGCCGCAAAATTAAATTCCCCTGTGATCATTCAGTTTTCGAATGGGGGAGCGCATTTCAACGCAGGTAAAGGCTTGAGCAATGAAGATGAGCGTGCAGCTATCGCCGGTTCCATTTCAGGTGCACACCACATCCATACCTTGGCTGAAATGTATGGTGCAACGGTTATTCTTCACACCGACCATTGTGCCCGAAAATTATTACCATGGATTGATGGCCTGCTTGAAGCGGGTGAGTTATACCATCAGGCAACGGAAAAATCATTGTATAGCTCACATATGATTGATCTATCAGATGAACCGATGGCAGATAATATCGCAACATGCAAGGCTTATTTGGAGCGCATGTCGAAGATTGGAATGACCCTTGAAATTGAACTGGGAATTACAGGAGGGGAAGAAGACGGGGTGGATAACTCTCATGTGGATGTTTCAAAACTTTACACGCAGCCCGAAGATGTGGCACTTGCGTACCAAGAACTTACCTCCGTTTCAAACCGATTTACGGTGGCTGCCGCATTTGGTAACGTGCACGGCGTTTATAAACCTGGAAATGTAAAACTCACGCCTAAAATATTGCGGGACTCACAATTGTTTGTGCAACAAAAGTTCAATACTGGACCAAATCCGGTTGATTTTGTTTTTCATGGAGGTTCGGGCTCTACCTTGGCTGAAATCCGTGAAGCAATTGGATATGGAGTAATAAAGATGAATATCGATACTGACCTTCAGTTTGCTTACACGGAAGGTGTAAGGGATTATATGCTGAATAAAGTCGATTACCTACGAACTCAGATAGGTAATCCAGAAGGGGAGGAGCAGCCAAATAAAAAATATTATGACCCTAGAAAGTGGGTTCGCGAAGGAGAACTTACCTTCATCAATCGCTTGGTTCATGCTTTTGAAGACTTGAATAATGTGAATACCTTAGAAGTTTAAAACACGTAAATCTGTCAATAATGAGTTGGTTCAAACGCAGTAAAGAGGGAATTACGACCTCCACCTCAGAAAAAAAGGAAACACCAGAAGGGTTGTGGTCAAAATGCTCGAATTGCAAAACCCTGTTTACCATGGAAGACTTGGCCCGAAACAGCTACGTGTGTGACCGATGTTCACACCACGAGCGAATTGGGTCAGAGGAGTATTTTCAAATCCTTTTTGATAAAGGTGAATTCGTTGAGTTGGATGTTGACCTTTCATCCGGTGACCCCTTGCATTTTGAGGACACCAAAAAGTATACTGACCGAATTGAAGCCACGCAAAAAAATACGGGACTTAAGGATGCCATTCGAACGGCTAAAGGTAAATTAGATGGTCACGATTTGGTGATTGCCTCTATGGATTTCGCCTTTATTGGTGGATCCATGGGATCAGTCATGGGGGAGAAAATTGCCCGTGCCATTGATGAAGCTATGCGCATCAAAGCGCCTTTTATGATTATTTCAAAATCAGGAGGTGCACGTATGATGGAAGCAGGCTATTCGCTCATGCAGATGGCTAAAGTTTCAGGCAAGCTCAGTCAATTGGGCAAGCATGGCTTACCATACGTTTCGTTTCTGACAGATCCAACTACCGGTGGAGTTACCGCATCATTTGCTATGCTCGGTGATATCAATATTGCTGAACCAAGAGCACTCATTGCCTTCGCGGGTCCGCGCGTAGTAAAAGAAACCATTGGACGTGATTTACCCGAAGGATTTCAAACATCTGAATTTGTTCTGGAACACGGATTTCTCGACTATATTGTCGATCGTACCCAATTAAAGGATACCCTTAGTTTATCCTTGAAGTTGTTTCGTTGCTAATTCGTTTACCACTCTTTTCCTGCTGATTCCATCTCTTTGAATTCCTTTACTAGGTTCAACGCTTCCGGAATAACGTCGCTACTTAATACAATGAGTGAACCTTTTTTTGCATTGGTAATGGCGTGCGTAATCGCTTCTTTTTCTGACGGAATGACCGTAATTGGAATATTCGCATTTTTAGCGCGGATGCCATCCTCCAACATTTGGATGAGTTCCTCTTCCGTTTTTCCCCGCAAATGTTTGTCTTGACGAATGATGATTTCGTCAAACATCTCAGACGCAATTGCCCCCATTTCATTGTTGTCTTCCACACGTCTGTCGCCAATTCCAGCAATGATTCCTACTTTATGTGTCGCCTGAAAACTGTCGGTAAATTTCTTCAGTGCACGCATTCCTGCTGGGTTGTGAGCATAATCGAGTAACACATTAAACTCCTTAAATTCAAAAAGGTTCAAGCGACCAGGTGTTTGTGATGCCGATGGGATAAAGGTTGACAGGCCAGCCTTCATATCTTCAATACTCACTCCGTGAATGTTTGCTGCTAAAAGGGCAGGAAGGATGTTTAAAATCATGAACTCTGCGCGACCACCATAGGTGAGCGGTATTTCTTCCGCTTTCATCACACGCATTTTCCATTCGCCACGGCAAATGGTCACATAGCCATTTTCATAAATGGCCGTAATACCTCCTTTTCGCTGGAGTGCTTTAATTCTTGGATTGTTTTCGTTCAATGAAAAAAGCGCTACATTGCATTCCAATCCCCTTCGCATTTCGTATACCAAATCGTCATCAGCATTCAAAATGGCGTAACCATCAGGAAGAACCGTTTCGGGCACCACTGCTTTTACTTTGGATAATTGTTCGATGGTATGTATACCTTTTAATCCAAGGTGATCAGCGGCCACATTCGTTACGATTGCCGTGTCGCATTTTTTGAAGCCTAGACCAGCTCGCAATAATCCTCCACGAGCGCATTCTAAAACGGCGAGGTTGACAGTTGGGTCCTTTAAAACAAATTCAGCACTTGCTGGACCTGTACAATCCCCTTCCATCAAAAGGCGGTTTTGAATGTAAACGCCGTCTGTTGTGGTATATCCAACACGGTAACCATCAAATTTCATAATGTGTGAGATAAGCCGGGTGGTGGTCGTTTTGCCATTGGTTCCACTCACCGCAATAATGGGAATGCGTGCAGTTGTACCTTTTGGAAACAATTTATCAATAACCGGCGCTGCTACGTTCCTTGGTAACCCCTTCGCTGGCGCAAGGTGCATTCTAAATCCAGGACCGGCATTTACCTCCAATACGGCACCGCTCGTTTCTTTCAATGGCTTAGAGATGTCCGTGGTCATGATGTCGATCCCGCAAATATCTAAATCAATGATACGCGAAATGCGTTCGGCCATTGCAATATTTGCCGGATGAACGAAATCTGTCACATCTTCAGCGGTTCCTCCTGTTGATAAATTGGCAGTATCTTTTAAAATGAGCATTTCACCAGCGGGGATAACCGATTCGAGTGAGTAACCTTTCGCTGCAATCAAGCCCAAGGTGAGTTCGTTCACAGAAATTTGGGTAAGAATTTTCTCATGTCCATATCCACGCCGAGGATCGCTGTTTACTTCATCAATAAGTTCTTGAATCGTTGATTTTCCGTTACCTGTAACATGTGCTGGTGTTCGCAAGGCTGCTGCAACCAATTTGTAATTGATGACTAAAAGGCGATAGTCAACTCCCGTGACATAGCGTTCAACGATGACCGCATTCGACACTTTTTTCGCAGCTTGAAATGCCGTTAATGCTTCTTCATACGATTGAATGTTTACGGTAATGCCACGGCCATGATTGCCATCAACCGGTTTTATTACTAATGGGAAACCAACATAATCACACGTTTCTATCAAGCTGCTTTCTCGACGTATGATTTCCCCTTTTGGGACAGGAACTTCTGCCTGTTCAAGGAGAAATTTGGTGTCCTCTTTGTCGCAAGCGAGTTCAACACCTATGCTACTTGTTTCGCTTGTTACTGTGGCTTGAATGCGTTTTTGATTGGCGCCGTATCCCAGTTGACAGAGGGAGTGTTTGTTTAAACGAATCCATGGAATTCCTCTTGCCTCTGCTTCAGCTATAATCGAACCTGTTGAGGGACCGAGACGAACGTCTTCCCGAATTTCTCTCATGCGCTGAATATCGCTAGGTAAATCATATGGTAAGCCATCAATCAGTGCTTGACAAATCGCAACAGCTGCTTTCGCCGCGAAGCGACCAACGGCTTCTTCTTCGTAGGCAAAAACAACATGATAAACGCCATGTTCACCGTAAGACCTAGTCCGACCGAATCCAACTTCCATTCCTGCAAGCGATTGAATCTCGAGCGCAATATGTTCGATGATGTGTCCCATCCATGTGCCCTCTTCAACGCGCTGAAAAAAACCACCAGGAGCGCCTACAGAACAACGATGCTCAAACATACCTGGGAACAGCTCTTTTAAGCGATCAATAAAGCCAGGAATTTTATTGGAGGGTTTCTCCTCCATTTCCCCTAGATCCAGAACCATTACGATTAATTTGTGACGGCGGACGGACCAGTAATTTGGTCCACGCATGGCATTGATTTCGCGTATTCTCATGAGTAGATTTTTGTGATTGTCAATAGAGCAAATGGTTAATTTTTAAATATACAGAATTTTCAAGTAAATAAAACTAAATTTACCGTCAAGTTGAAAATGAAGGTATGATTCAAGCATATGCGAAGGGCATTTTAATTCCTATTGGAGGCAACGAAGATAAAGGGATGGAACAAAATGAAATGTATACCCTAGAATTTATTGAGAAGGGCATTTTAAGTCATGTTGTTCAGCTTGCAGGAGGCGAAGATTCAAAAATAGTGATTATTCCTACGGCCTCAAGCATACCTGAGGAAGTCATCGAAAATTACCTTAGCGCGTTTCAAAAGTTGGGATGTTCCAATGTGGTTCCATTGGATATAAGAGAAAGAGTTCAATCAGAGGATCCTGAAAACATCGAACTTATACGTTCTGCAGACGCCGTACTTTTTTCAGGTGGAGATCAGTCCAAGATTACCGGTAAAATTGGTGATACAACCTTGCATCGCTTATTGATGCACAAATACATGAACGAGGATTTTGTCATTGCCGGTACAAGTGCTGGAGCGATGTGTATGTCCTCACAAATGATTACAGGCGGAAATACCACTGAATCCTTTCGGAAAGGAGTAGTAGGCATGGGGGAAGGGATGGGGTTTACTCCTAATTTAATCATTGACTCACACTTTATTCAACGCGGACGATTTGGCAGGTTGACCGAAGCTGTTGCACGCTACCCCCATTTAATAGGAATCGGACTTTCGGAGGATACAGGCTTGATTATTCGAAACAACAATGAATTTGAGGTCATTGGATCCGGAATGGTAATTCTTTTCGACGGAAGAAAACTAACCCACAATAACCAAGCAGTGTTGAAAGATGGCGTCCCAATGACGCTCACCAATATGGTAACCCATGTACTTTCTAACGGTGACCGCTTTGAAATAAGTACCCGTAAAATTAAGGTACTACCCATCGAGGCCCCCTTTATTTAGTCTTCGTAGATCTTTATCACGCTTCGGCCATCCGAATGCTTCATTCCCCTGTACATGCCCTCGGTATTGAATGAAAAGGCTATTTCTGCTTTTGAATTGACCCCAATTAGCCCACCGTCTCCGCCTAATTTTAAAAGACGTTCCTTAATTACCTTGTCACACGCCACTTGCAATGGAAGGTTTTTATGTTCCATTAGACAGGAAACGTCATAGGCGACCACCCCTCGGATAAAATATTCGCCACTGCCTGTGCATGAAATCGCACATGTATGGTTGTTTGCATAAGTACCAGAACCAATCAATGGGCTATCACCTATGCGTCCAAATTTTTTATTAGTCATTCCTCCCGTTGATGTCGCCGCAGCAATGTTACCGTATTTGTCGCAAGCCACCGCACCAACTGTTCCAAATTTGTGGTCCTTACTTTTGCTATGGTCCAGTTGAAATGTATCCGTATCCCTTACTTCCTCCCATTGTTGAAAACGAAACGCGTCGTAAAAATAGTCAGCAGAGAAAACGTCATACCCTAATTTCTGAGCGAAAGCCATGGCTCCCTTGCCAGCTAATAACACATGTTCGCTTCTGTCCATCACATCCCTCGCAAGTAAAACAGGGTTTTTAATACCAGTTATTAACGAGACAGCTCCCGCGTCTAGGCTAGATCCGTCCATAATTGATGCATCCATTTCATGGGTTCCCTCGGATGTAAAGACACTTCCTCTACCCGCATTGAACAAAGGACAATCTTCTAATGCCTGAACTGCTGCAGAGACGGCATCTAATGCTGATCCACCCTTTTCAAGCGCTTCAAATCCGCAGTCAAGTGCTTCTTGAAGTCCTGTGAGGTACGCTGCCTCCTTTTCTGCGGTCATCATACCTCGTGTTAGTGTACCGGCTCCTCCGTGAATAGCTATGGAAAATGGACTCATGTTTTTTGTGTAAAGATACGCAGGCAAGCTCAAGATCTAAAGGATTTTGTGATATTCCTTGCGTATGGAAAAAAATACCTACCTTTGCACCGCAGATTAAAAGTTAATTTGCTACATAAAAATCATTATAATAATATTGGCATGTATTTAAATCCAGAGAAAAAGAAAGAGATTTTCGCAGAACACGGAGGGTCAGAATCCAATACAGGTTCGGCTGAAGGTCAAATTGCACTGTTCTCTTACAGAATTGCTCACCTAACTGAGCATTTGAAAAAGAACAGAAAAGATTACGGAACACAGCGTTCGCTTCAGCTTTTAGTTGGTAAGCGTCGAAGCTTGTTAGATTATTTGAAAAGAAAAGAAATCGCACGTTATAGAGCCATCGTGAAAACACTAGGCTTACGAAGGTAATTTGCGACTTAATTTATTGGAGAGGGGACATTCGATTCAGTCGACTGTTCCCTTTTTTGTGTTAAGTCGGATGTATAGAACAGAAACAAAATAGATATGAATATAGGTTTAAGAAAGACCATACACACCGGAGGAAAAGAAATTTCCGTAGAGACCGGTAAATTGGCAAAGCAGGCAGATGGGTCTGTGGTGGTACGCATGGGCGATACCATGATTTTAGCAACGGTGGTTTCCGCGCCAGAGGCTCGTGAAGGCATTGATTTCCTACCTTTAACAGTTGATTATCGGGAGAAATACGCGGCAGCTGGACGCTTTCCTGGTGGATTTTTCCGCAGAGAAGCACGTCCGTCAGAAAATGAAATTTTAATCATGAGACTCGTTGACCGAGCGTTGAGGCCCTTGTTTCCAGATGATTACCATGCTGAAGTACAAGTGATGATTCAATTATTGTCTTACGATGGCATCAACAACCCTGACGTACTTTGTGGTTTTGCTGCTTCCTCTGCCATTGCCCTTTCTGATATTCCCTTCAATGGTCCGATGTCGGAAGTGCGCGTCGGTCGAGTAAATGGAGAATGGGTCATCAACCCAACTCACGACGAAATGAAATCGTCGGACGTGGACATGATGATTGCCGGTACCGAAAGAGACATTAACATGCTGGAAGGTGAATTCCAAGAAATAAGTGAAGCAGAAATGGTGGAAGCCATTCGTCTAGCCCACGATGCCATCAAGGATCAGTGTCGCTTCCAACTTGCACTTGCAGCTGAAATTCCTGCTTCCAGTCCGAAAAGAACGTACGTTCACGAAACGCACAATGAGGAAGTCAAGCAACGGGTGATTGAATTGGCGACAGAAAAATGCCGCGAAGTCGCTCGCATGGGATTGGCTAATAAAGCGAAACGTTCCGAATTATTCGATGCAATAAAAGCGGAAGTAGAAGCATCATACACTTCCGAAGAATTAGACGAGGTAAAAGGCTTTATTTCAATTTACTTTTCTAAAGTTAAAAAGCAGGCTGTTCGCCATGTCATTCTCCATGAAGGAAAACGATTGGACGGAAGAAATTTCGATGAAATTCGCCCTATCTGGTCTGAAGTGAATTACCTTCCTATGGTACACGGATCTGCCGTGTTTACCCGCGGAGAAACGCAATCGTTAACCACACTTACGTTAGGAGGTAAGATGGATGAGCAAATGATCGATGGCGCCACTTTTCAAGGAACGGATAAATTCATGTTGCATTACAATTTCCCTCCCTTTTCAACGGGTGAAGCACGACCACTTCGTGGAACTTCACGCAGGGAAATCGGTCATGGAAATTTAGCCCTAAGGGCACTTAGACCCGTAATGCCCGATGATTTTGCATACACGGTACGTTTGGTTTCGGATGTTCTTGAATCCAATGGTTCTTCGTCGATGGCAACGGTTTGTGCCGGAACATTGGCATTGATGGATGGTGGTGTTCAAATCAAATCCCCGGTTTCTGGTATCGCTATGGGAATGATTGCAGACGAAGGAAAATTCGCCGTTCTTTCCGATATCTTAGGTGATGAAGATCACTTAGGTGATATGGATTTCAAAGTCACCGGAACGAAAAACGGGATTACAGCTTGTCAAATGGACATCAAAGTAGACGGTTTACCATATGACGTTCTGATTCAAGCGTTGGATCAAGCCCGTGCTGGACGCTTACATATTTTAAGCAAAATCGAAGAAACGATTGCCACTCCAAATACTGACTTGAAACCACAAGCCCCACGCATCGAAGCATTCAATGTACCGAATGACTCCATCGGTGGAATTATCGGGCCTGGAGGTAAAATCATTCAGGGAATTCAAAAAGACACCAAAACGACCATTACGATCGAGGAATTGGAAAATGGCGAAGGCCGTGTTCAGATTCTTTCCGCAAATGGAGACGATATGAAAGAAGCGGTGCGCCGCATCCGAGTAATTGCGTTCCCGCCACAAGTGGAAGAGGGTGCCGAGTACGAGGGAAAGGTGAAATCAGTGAAAGACTTTGGTTGTTTCGTGGAGATACTCCCGGGTACCGACGGTTTGATCCATATTTCAGAGTTCTCCTGGGAGAAGGTAGACAAAATGGACAACGTCTGTAAAGAAGGCGATGTACTTAAATTCAAGGTGGTCGGAAAAGATCCGAAGACTAAGAAATGGAAACTTTCAAGAAAAGTGCTTCTTCCAAGACCGGAAAAACAAGCATAAGTATTTAACATTACAAGTAAAGGCCGCCTTAAATAGGTGGCCTTTTTTGGTTTGTGCGCAATTTATTATCTTAAGGATTGAGGTTTTTTGGCGTGCAACTATTGCCCTAAAGTAGCAACATCGAGAACACAAACATCAAAACGATACCTATGAGGTTAAGAACAAAACCATAGCGCACCATTTGATTTACTTGCAGCATTCCGGAGGAAAACACAATAGCGTTTGGTGGTGTTCCAACGGGAAGCATAAAGGCGAGACTTGCGCCAAGTGTGAGCGGCAAAGCCAGTTGAATGATTGGAATGTGCATTTGTTGCGCAAATCCGGCAATAACAGGAACGAAAATAGAAACCATTGCCAAGTTGGAAAGGACCTCAGAAGCAAATACAGCTGTAATGAGTACAGTAATTAACAGCACCGCATAATCCACACCATTCAATCGTTCAAAAAGGGTAGAAATGACTTCAATAATACCGTTTTTTTCCAGCATCGATGCCAACGCCAATCCACCGCCAAACAGCAAAAGTATTCCCCAAGGTAATTTTTCGGTGTCTTTCCAATCCAATAGTTTTTTCTTCTCGTCGCCAGGAATCAGAAACAAACTAAGGCCGCCAAGAAGGGCTACGTTTTCGTCTCGATAGGTAATGCCAAGCATGGCAAAAAAATCTTTACAAATCCAAAGAACAATGACACAAGCGAAAATCCATGCTACAACCTTTTGTTGTTTTGACCACTCTTTTTTAGGAAAGTGAAAATGTGCTCTTTGATCGTTTCTTTCTTCGCCCATGGAAAAGTAGAAAAAAACATACGTGCAAAGCAGCATGGACAGCGCCAGTGGAAAGCCGATTTTAAACCAAGTGAAAAAATCAATGGTGATGCCGTAGTTTTTTTCCAATATACTCGCCATTTGTGTATTTGGAGGTGAGCCTATTAAGGTTCCAACTCCACCAATACTTGAAGCAAAAGCTACCGATAATAATAGAAATACAGCAAATTTCCCCTGTTGATCCTCTTTAGGTAGTGCTTGAATTACCCCGAGAGCCATAGGTAACATGAGTAGGGCAGTGGCAGTATTTGAAATCCACATGCTGAGAAAGCCTGTACTCATTAAAAAACCAAATAAAATCCGGTTTTTTGATTTGCCCACTACAGAAATAATTCCGTGGGCAATTTGTTCGTGTACCTTCCATTTTTCCAATCCGAGCGCGAGCAAAAATCCACCGAAAAAGAGGAATACATTGTTGTCTCCATACGCTGCTGCTAAGTCTTCTTTGCTCAGTATGCCTAACGGAATAGCAAAAACGAGAGGGAACAACGCAGTGACATAAATCGGAATAACCTCGAACACCCAGAAATAAATCATAAGTGCACCTAATGCCAACGCATTGTAAAAAGTTGACGTTCCCTCTCCAATTACCAAGAAAAGAACAAACAAAAATACACCACCACAAAACACCAGCGTGTTTCGACTTACAGCAGCAGTCATGTTAAACCGAACTAGTTTAAGGAATTAAGCTGCTCGGTAAAGTAGCGGCTTTTTTCTTGTATGTCGCTTAGAATAGGTTTGAAATCGGCTTTCTTTTCTGCTCGGTATATCAAATGTATGGTTGTATCCAAAAAGTCAATCGCTTCTTCAATTAGTTGTTCGGTTTTTGATTCCTTCTCCGGTTCGAACAATTGAACGGTATAACACTCATCTACGATGTCAATCACCATATTGTGCAATGCTTTCTTTAATTCTCTTTTATTAGCCATAGGTTTTATTTTTTAGCAATTTACATCCTTCTCCGTTGGTTATCGACGTTCATTTCAGAAATATGTAAACGCTGCAGTGTGAAAAAAAAATCCGCCTTTATGGGGCGGATTTCTTATCGGGTTGAAAAACGTTATTTAATGACAAGTTTTCTATTTACTTCAGCGTTCTTTCCTTTCAAAGAAACGGTGTAAATTCCAGTTGCTACTTTTCCAAGATTGATTTCTTTTTGGAATGTGCCACTAACTTGATTGAATTTGTCGGTAAATACAACTTTACCCATTTCATCGTACACCTCTACAGTATAAGATTCATTGACGTCAGCATCAAAACTGAACGTAAATACACCGTTGGATGGATTAGGATATAAGTTGAATGTGCCTTGGGTTAGTTCATCTAAACCAACGCCAGCAATTGTTGACCCTGGAGATGCAGGTGAGGTACATCCGCTTAGGGTCACCTTTACGGTATACACACCATCTTGGGTTGGGGTAAATGTCTGTCCGGTAGCACCGGGAATGATGTTACCGTTCAAATACCACTGGTTTCCTGTTGCTGCACTTGAAGTAAGTACCCCTGCATTATAAGTAACTGTTGGGGTAGGAGGTGTTGGATTCACAGTAATACTGATTGGTGTCGATGTAACTGTAGTCGGACTAACGCAATTAGCAGTAGAATTTAATGTACACGTAATGGTAGAACCATTTGCCAACGTGCTACTAGAGAATGAAGGTGAATTAGAGCCTGCATTCACGCCGTTCACTTGCCATTGGTAGGAGGCTCCAGAACCAGCGTTTGTCGCGGAGGCAGTAAATAAAGAGGAAACTCCTGAACAAACTGTAGTGGGACCAGATACACCAACCGTTGGGGCTACAGCTTCTAAAACAGTAACGGTAATCGCATTTGACGTAGCCGGATTCGCTGTTACATTGGGCATATTTGACGTCATGATACATGTTACAACAGCTCCACTTGTCAAACCGTTAGGTGTAAAGGTTGCACTGTTTGATCCGGCATTGATCCCATTCACTTGCCATTGATAACTTGGACTTGTTCCACCATTCGTAGGCGTGGCTGTAAAGGTTATTGAATTCCCGGAACAGATAATGTTATCTGCATCGTTTGATGTAATGGATACATTGGCGTTGGTTGGAGTAGCTAACTGAAAAGAATAAATACGCGTTCTTTTTGGGTTGCTCGCGTTACCACCTCCCCATTCGGCGGTGTGCCAGAACGTACTTCCGTCTGGATCAAGCGAAGTATGAGAATAGTCTCCCCAGCGGTTTACACCTCCTGTTTGTGAAACCAAACCAGCAACGGCCGTGGCCTCAGCAAACGTCATTTGGTTCAATGGGTCATTCGCTAATCGACCAGTGTAATATAGACCAGGATAGATTGTTGATGATCCTGATTTGGTATAACACAAGGCAATGTTTCCGGCATCGTCCATCGCAATAGATCCTACCCAACGGTAGTATTGGTCAGGGGTGTAGATTCCTTGCTGATACATTGTCCATGCTCCGGTCGATTGGTTTTGACGAAGCTCTGCCCACATGATACTCCGCTGGGTATTGCTTATCTTTACCCCCCAATTGAGTACGACAGAATTATATCCGTTCCACTTTCTCCATTGGGCGCGGTAGGTCAATACGCCGCCTATCCCATCTAATTTTTGTGTAGTACCTGGTTGAGCAATATCATTCCAGCTAGCGTTGTATGAACCGTCAAATGCCGAGGTTGGAACTGCGGAAACAAAAGAAATAGTAGCAGTAGGTGTGGTCGGTGTCCAATTGACGGCCATCTGGTAAATTTGAATCGCGTCGGTGTTTCCACCTCCCCAACCGTTGTCGGAGAAGGAATAAATTGGACAAGCACCACTTGTTGGTAACCCCTGGTTTCCATCGGCGTCAGCTGGTAGTGGACAAAAGAATCCTCCGCCATCTGGTGGATTGAAATTAGTGTAGACCGCGCGTGCATTTCCACCTGTTAACATTACAGAACGCTCAAATGCAAATACTTTTTGAGTTCCCTGATTGGATGTCATATAATAGCCGTCATGCCAAATAGAGAACTTCAAGTAATCTGGAAATTGAGGAGAAGTATAAGTATACGTATAATAAGAACCACCTGGGTCGTTAGTAGTGGATACTGCGATGTAAATTTTGTTTCCTGAAGTTCCAAATTGAGCAATAAACCAACGGTCTGCGAATCGGTCGTACATGACAATTGGATCGCCGCTATTAGGTGTTGCCGGAGACCACAAATTACCAACAGTACCCGACAAAATCGTTGCACCTGTAGTTTTGTTGATGATTCGGTAAGGAGTCGCATTTACTGCCTGAACATAAAAGTTATTGGATCCGGCGGCACCAGAAGGGTCATGCGGATAAGAACCATTGTTTATACCATTGATATTAAGCTTAGTCGTTGGCGCAGGACGAGAACCGGGCATTGTCTGGAAAAGACTGGAGTCGTTTCCATAGGCAGAACCGTTTGATTCAACGCTAAATTCAAATTTCTGTGGCTTTCGGTATTTTTTATCTTTCGAAACCCACTCCTCTTCCTTCAATTTTTGAAGGTTCTGTTTTTCCAGCTTTTTCAAATTCACTGGATTCTCTTTTGCGAGCTCGTAAAGTGGTTTTGAAACCCCAAACGACTCACAATAAATAACCCCACTTTCCTGGTTTTCCTGGGCGAATAGGACCGAGGAACCCAAAACAAATGCGGTGGATAATAACAATGTAAAAGTTTTCATAGACTGTTTTTAAATCGATCGCCTAAATTTATGAAAAATTGATGCAAATCGCTTTTAATTGAACAAATTTGTTCTTGTAAAGTTTTTATTAAAACGATTTAAAATGAAAATACTTCTTTCTCCAGCAAAATCACTTCATTCCACCTGTGCGATTCCGGTAGGTGAATATTCGGTTCCCTTTTTTGAGAAGGAAGCGCGTATTCTGGCGGGAAAACTAAAAAATATGTCTGCGAAAAAACTGGTGAAATTAATGCATCTGTCGGACGAATTGGCTGAATTAAATTTCGAGCGATACCAGAAATGGTATTTCTCTAAAGAAGTGAGTGATGTGGCATTTCAAGCTGGTTTCTCGTTTTCAGGAGAAGTTTATCGTGGGTTGAAATTGGCAGAATTTTCCGCTGAGGAAATGGAACAGGCCCAACAATCCATACGAATTTTGTCCGGTTTGTACGGTATCCTTAGGCCACTTGATGTCATGTACCCCTACCGCTTAGAAATGGGAACAACATGGTCAATTACACCAAAAACCAAAAACCTATACACGTTTTGGGGATCCAAACTCACTGCCCATTTGCAAAAGGAATTAGCGGAGGAGGAACTAGTTGTTAATTTGGCCTCAACAGAATATGCCAAAGCCATACAATTAAAGCAATTGAGAAATCAAGTGGTAACGCCTGTATTCAAAGAGTTTAAAAACGGAGATTTTAAAGTCATCATGATGTACGCTAAAAACGCAAGAGGTGCAATGGCTCGCTACCTAATTAAACAGAATGCTTCTTCTGTAGATGAAGTGAAGCTTTTCTCAGAGGGCGGATATTCCTATGACGAGAAACAATCTACGCCAAACGAACTGGTATTTATCCGATAACGAAATCGTCCAGATTGATATCAGGATTCATGGCCTGGATGTCCCATGTATGATCCGCGAGAAGCAATACACTTGCAATGAACTCAAGGTGTTGCCCGGACCTGCCCCATTGCTCTTTGGAGACCAAAGAGAGTAGAAATTCACCAGTGTTTTTTTGATATAAATGATAGGTGTGATTGATTAAGGGCTCAAAGCGCATGTCTGCTTGGTAAATAAAATGAGAAATGCGTTTGCGATCTTCTAGTTTTTTAACCTGTCCAGCAAGCAATTTCATCTGTTCATAAATCTGCGTCATTTGCAAATCTGTTTGATGCTCCATGGCCGTCAAGGCCCTTCCTTTGGTTTTCCCTTGATCCTCAGGTTTAATAATGGCAGAGCCCACGTGGTGGGCATAAGGAATTAAACTCGGATGCTCGGTAATTTTATCCGGATCTATTGGATTCTCAAAAGGCTGCGATGCTGACATTATTAAACAAACAATGCTGAGTGAAAAAGGTTGTCAACGTAATCAGAAAATCAATAAAGACTACTTCTTCACGCGCTCTACGTAAACCCCAGTTCGTGTATCGACTTTAATCACCTCTCCGTTATCGATGAACAAGGGAACTTTTACTTCCGCACCTGTAGCTATGGTAGCAGGTTTCATGGAGTTTGTAGCCGTATCGCCTTTCACTCCAGGTTCCGTGTAGGTAACTTCTGAAATAACATACATGGGCAATTCAACCACAAGTGGGGTTTCCTCCTCGGCATGAAAAAGGATGTTACAGACCATACCCTCCAGCAAGAACTTTGGTTTCTCAATCATTTTGGCGGGAATGTTTACCTGCTCAAAGGTTTCATTGTTCATGAAGACGAAGTCAGTTCCTTCTTGATACAAATATTGGTATTCCCTATTCTCAATGCGTACCACCTCTATTTTGTGCCCAGCACTAAACGTATGATCCAATACCTTTCCAGATTCAATTTGACGCATTTTGGTTCGCACAAACGCCGGGCCTTTTCCAGGCTTTACGTGTTGAAATTCAATGATTTGAAATAATTTATCGTTGTGTTTGATACACAAGCCATTTCGGATATCTGCGGTTGTTGCCATGTTTCTGGTTTTTCGGGGCAAAGATAGCATATTTTCATAATCCAATTCGCTTTAGTATCTTCGAATTGTAAAAGTAGAACGATGCAAGATTATTGGGGGAAATTAACTTTTTTAGCGAAGGTACGATTCGTAATTACGTTATTGATTGGAATTGTCGGAGTTATCTTTGCTACATTAAATTGGAAAGAGGAAGAAGTGCACCTTATTTTTGCAGTCAAAAAAGTACCTCTTTCCTTGTTAGTCATTCTTTCTATCGCTTCTGGATATGCCATTTGCAGCATTTTTAATGGTAGAAAACTTAAGGCGAAGGACGATGAGATAGATGAGTTGAAAAAAAGACTCAACGACTGACATAGTTCATTGATCGAAATAATACTTCCGTCATTTCATTTGGAATTACTCGTTTCTCCAATTTCCAAGCGTCAATTTTCGTATTTTTGTGTTAGAGGTACAGCTGCATTGATCAGCTCAGTGACCTTATCCGTTTTTACGGAGCCCATGCAGTAATCTTGAAGCTTACATTTGTGACCATCAGGAAAGTCTCAGGGAAACAATGGCGGGCTGCACCCTTAGGGAGAGGTGAAAAACCGAACAGTAGATTACAACGTTTGCCGGCAATCCTAAACGTGTTTTCTGAAGCTTCAGAAAACCCCCTGCATGGGTTTTTTAAATGACAACCGATAAACAAAAAAGCCTCCGCGAATTGCGGAGGCTTTCTTCTATTCTTGTGGACGTGGGATTATTCTCCCTTATCCATTTTCTCTTTCAATTCAGCCAAGGCATCCAAATCTCCTAAGGTTGATTTTTCTGAACTTTGGTTGATCGCTTTTACCGCTTGTGAAGTGGAAGAACCTCCAGACTTCTTAGCAGATTTCCCAGGAACTTTGTCCTCTCCTTCTTCGAAGGTACGGGTATGTGAAACAACGATTTTTTTGGAATCTTTATTGAACTCAATGATTTTGAAATCCAATGTTTCCTCCACTTTGGCGTTGGTTCCATCTTCTTTACGCAAATGCTTCATTGGGCAAATTCCCTCCAAACCATAAGGCAAAGAAACGATACCAGACTTATCTTTGTTTTCAATGATGGTCCCTTGGTGAACAGACCCTTCCATAAACACAGATTCAAACACATCCCACGGATTTTCTTCTAGTTGTTTGTGTCCAAGAGAGATGCGGCGATTGTCGCGGTCGATTTCAAGAACAACCACTTCCATTTCGTCACCTACTTTGCAGAATTCGGATGGGTGCTTGATTTTCTTTTGCCATGAAAGGTCAGAGATGTGAATCAATCCATCTACACCTTCCTCTAATTCAACGAATACACCGAAATTGGTGAAGTTGCGCACTTTAGCATGGTGACGAGAACCAACACCGTATTTACCTTCGATGTCAGACCATGGATCCGGCATCAACTGCTTAATTCCCAATGACATTTTTCGTTCCTCACGGTCAAGTGTTAGAACAACGGCCTCAACCGTGTCGCCAACGCTCATGAAATCTTGTGCGGAGCGAAGGTGTTGTGACCAGCTCATTTCGGAAACGTGAATTAGTCCTTCTACACCGGCAGCGATCTCAACGAATGCACCGTAGTCGGCCATAACCACTACTTTACCGCTTACTTTATCGCCCACTTGAATATTCGTATCTAATGCATCCCATGGGTGTGGTTGAAGTTGCTTCAGACCAAGTGCAATGCGTTTTTTATCGTCATCAAAGTCAAGAATAACGACATTCAATTTCTGATCAAGCTCGAGCATCTCTTCTGGATGGTTTACGCGCCCCCAAGATAGGTCGGTAATGTGGATCAAACCGTCAACACCACCAAGGTCGATGAATACACCGTATGAAGTAATGTTTTTAACCGTTCCTTCGAGTACCTGACCTTTTTCAAGACCTGAAATGATTTGTTTTTTCTGCTCTTCGAGTTCAGCCTCGATAAGCGCTTTATGAGATACAACAACGTTGCGGAATTCTTGGTTGATTTTCACTACTTTGAATTCCATGTTCTTACCAACGTAAATATCGTAGTCACGGATGGGCTTCACATCGATTTGAGAGCCTGGTAAGAATGCCTCGATGCCAAATACATCGACAATCAATCCTCCTTTTGTGCGGCACTTAACAAATCCCGTAATGACCTCTCCCGTGCGAAGAACGTCGTTCACACGAATCCATGCTTTGTGCATACGAGCGGTGCGGTGTGAAACAACCAATTGACCTGTTTTGTCTTCTTGGCATTCAACGTAAACGTCTACCGGGTCACCCACTTTTAAGTCTGGGTTGTAACGGAATTCTGAGGCAGCAATAACTCCCTCGGATTTGTAACCGATGTTAACGATTACTTCTTTTTTGGACAATAACACAACGGTTCCTTCCACCACTTCTTTTTCGTTGATGGAGGTAAGTGTGTTTTCGTACTTGTCTGACAATTCAGACCGTTCAATTTGGGAATACCCATCGATTTCCAATGCATCCCAATTAAATTCTGCAGATCCCTGCGTGTTCGTGTTTTCTGCCATAAGGCTTTTTTTTCTTGTATTTCAGCAATCCCCACATTACCGAAAGTTGTTTATAATGGCCGTCAACATTGGGGAACGGCATTAATTTAAGCGTGCAAAGGTAGTGAATTTTGGAACGCCAACAACGTGTAAATAAAAAAACCACCCGAAATGGATGGTTTTGAGGATGTTGCTTTACAATTTCAATGCTTATTGCTTCACTGCCTCCGCTTTCTTTTTGTACTCGTTGGCTTTTTCGTAATTGCTCAAGTTGCGGTACAGTTGGCTGAGGATGTTGAGAACGTCTACGTCTTTCGGACTAAGTTTTACATATCTTTCCAACGGGCCAATGGCACGGTTATATATCACCTCCGATTCAGACATCAGTTTATCGTAGTTTGGGTCGCCAATCTTCAAGCTTGAAGCCGAGTTACGCACGTCACCGCCCCATGTAATAAGGTGGGCACCTAGTTGATAGAGCGCTTCTTGATAGTTCGAATCCAGTTCAAGCGCTTTGTTCAACGCTTGTTCGGCCTTTTCATTTTGCTTTAATTCACTGTAAATGGTACCAATGACATAATGCAATTGTTTGTTGTTCGGATCACCTGCAATTGCCTCATTCAGCGATTTTTCTGCACCTTCGTTGTCTCCTTTTGCAAGGCTTAGGTTAACTATTTCGAGTAATAAATCTCTATCCGTGGGATAAATTTTCCGTCCTTTGGATATTACATTTTCAGACAATGTGAATTGTTTGGCATCCCTAAGTGTTTGTGAAAGAAGAATATAAATGTAAACCTTTTGATTAGTAGACAAAATTTCATTTATCATTTTTTCACATTCTTCTAATTTCCCTTGGTCCAGTAAGTAAGGAATAATAGCTATCCTAAGTTCTAGGTCCTTTGGGAATTGGCGAATACCTTCAGCAATAAAGTTTGCAGCTGAGTCGGGCATGTTGTTCAATTTAAAAGAACTTGCAGCCAAGGTATACGATTTTGGAACATTATAGCCGTATCTTGCACATTTTGCAAAAATTGATGAAGCTTTTTCGTGGTTTTTTAGTCTTTCGTAACACAGCCCTGAGTTAAAATAAGACGTAGTATCAAAGTCGCCCACTAAATCAGAAAGTTTGATTTGAAAATCATAACCACTTAATGCTTCAGAATATTTTTGGTTGTCAAATAATACTCCAATTGGCATCATCATCATTCCTTTTTTTTGGTTAATGGATTCTTTAACATCTGGTTTAAACTTTTTCTCAACTTTAGGGCCAGCTGATTTCGCTAATTCTAGACATTTCTTGTAACTTTCTAAGGAAGTGTTCAAATACTTCTCACCATTTTCCTTTATGAATATTGAATCCTGCGCATTTGAAGACATGTACCAAAAATAAATATCCCCACGTAGCAAGTATGTTTTGGGGCTGTTTTGAGTTTCAGGATGCGCCGCAGCTTCGTCGATGGCTTTTTTCGCCTCTTCAATTGCCTTTTTTGCTTTGACTTTGTCATTGCTCATGAGGGCTGGCATGAAATTGTTTTTGTATTCTACCGCAGCATCGGTTTCACGGTTGGGCTGTGCCAGTGCATTGTTGCAAACGAGCAGCGCTCCGAAAGCAAGCATTTTTAGTGTATGATTCATAATTTTCAATTTAAACAGTCAATGGATGCAAAATACGAACTTATTCCACACCGCCGTTGTCATTTATCGTGCCATTGTCGTCCTGACCTTCTAGGTTTTCTGAATCCTCGTCTTCGTCTTCAGACCTTGGAACCCTTGCAATAGCTGCGATTTCGGCATTCCCTTTCAAGTTAATCAAACGCACTCCTTGCGCAGCTCGGCCCATGGTTCGAATAGCGTCAATGTGCATACGTATCGTAATGCCGTTTCGGGTGATAATCATCAAATCTTCTTCATCCGTAACGTTCAATATAGAAAGTAAATCCCCTGTTTTGTTGGTGATGTTGAGTGTCTTGACACCCTTACCGCCACGGTTGGTAATTCGATAAACCGGTTCTTGGTCTTCAGGGTCATTTAAATATGTTCGTTTCCCGTAACCTTTCTCTGACACTACCAAGATGGTGGAATACACATCCTCCACACAGATCATTCCAACCACTACGTCTTTTTCGCCAAGGTTCACCCCACGTACGCCCGAAGCATTTCTTCCCATCGGACGAACCGTTGATTCGTTGAAACGAATGGCGCGGCCAGCATTGGTAGCCAATACAATTTCATTGGAACCGTTGGTTAATTTGGCTTCCAGTAACTCGTCGTTTTCGCGAATCGTAATGGCATTGATACCGTTAGATCTAGGACGTGAATAGGCTTCCAATGAAGTTTTCTTTATCACACCTTGACGCGTACACATCACGATGAAATTGTTTTCAACGTATTCCTTGTCCGTAAGGTCTTGCACTTTCACGTAAGCTTTGACCTTATCGTCTTGCGGAATGTTAATCAAATTTTGAATGGCCCTGCCTTTGGCCGTTTTGTTGCCTTCTGGGATTTCGTACACCCGCATCCAGAAACAACGACCTTTTTCTGTAAAGACCAGTAGGTAGTTGTGGTTGGTGGCAACAAACAAATGTTCTAGGAAATCTTTGTCCCGTGTTGCCGAACCTTTGGAACCCATACCTCCGCGGTTCTGAACTTTATATTCATTCAGGTTTGTTCGCTTGATGTACCCTGCATGGGAAATGGTAACCACGACTTCTTCGTCTGCAATCAAATCCTCCATGCGCATCTCGCTAGCGGAGTATTCTATTTGTGAACGACGCTCATCGCCATATTTTTGCTTGATTTCAAGCAATTCGTCCTTGATGATCTGCATGCGTCGTTCCTCGCGATCCAAAATATCTTTCAAGTCAGCAATAAGCTTCATTAAATCGTCATATTCTGCACGCAATTTATCTTGTTCCAGTCCGGTCAATTGACGAAGTCGCATGTCCACGATCGCTCGTGTCTGAATCTCTGAAAGCCCAAAACGTTCTGACAATCGTTCCCGCGCTTGATCAGGACTTGCAGAACTACGGATAATCTCGATTACTTCATCGATGTTGTCCGAGGCTATGATTAGTCCCTCTAGAATGTGCGCGCGCTCCTCTGCTTTCTTAAGTTCGTATTTAGTTCTACGAATGACCACTTCATGACGGAAGTCAACAAAGTTGGAAATCATTTCCTTGAGGTTCAGTAATTGCGGCCTTCCCTCAACCAAGCAAATGTTATTAACTGAGAAAGAGGTTTGTAAGGAGGTGTATTTGTATAGTTTGTTTAGAACAACATTTGCAATGGCGTCCCTTTTAATTTCATAAACGACACGCATACCGTTGCGATCCGATTCATCGCGTATATCTGCTATACCTTCGATTTTCTTATCGTTTACCAAGTCGGCCGTTTTCTTAATCATTTCGGCTTTATTGACCTGATAAGGGATTTCGGTAACGATGATTTGTTCGCGTCCGTTCACTTCTTCGATTTCGGCACGTGCACGCATCACGATTCTGCCTCGTCCTGTTAAAAGCGCATCACGAACCCCTTCATACCCATAAATGATTCCTCCGGTAGGGAAATCGGGTGCTTTAACATGTTGAAGAAGCTCTTCTATTTCTATGTCTTTATTGTCAACGTAGGCGATGGTTCCATCGATTACTTCAGACAAATTGTGAGGTGCCATGTTGGTGGCCATACCTACCGCAATTCCCGAGGCACCGTTTACCAATAGGTTGGGTACACGAGTGGGAAGAACTGTTGGTTCTTCTAGGCTGTCGTCGAAGTTTGGAGCGAAATCGACCGTGTCTTTGTCCAGGTCGTTAAGCATTTCCTCCGCAATTTTCCGAAGCCTGGCCTCCGTGTATCGCATCGCTGCAGGACTATCTCCATCTACAGACCCAAAGTTCCCTTGTCCGTCTACCAGAGGATACCTCAAAGACCAAGGCTGGGCCATACGAACCATGGTGTCGTAAACAGAACTGTCGCCATGCGGGTGGTATTTACCTAGTACTTCACCCACAATTCTAGCAGATTTTTTGTAGGGTCGATTAGAATATACACCAAGGTCTTGCATACCGTAAAGCACACGCCTGTGAACAGGTTTAAATCCGTCACGAACATCGGGTAGTGCGCGAGAAACAATCACTGACATCGAATAATCGATGTAAGCGGATTTCATTTCATCTTCGATGTTTATTTGTATAATCTTTTCACCGTCTGCCATTGTATTTACTCTTTTTAAGGGGTTCTTTCGTATGTAGTTTTAGCAAAGCAACGAATTTACTCAATAATCTTTCATTGCAGCTTGAGACCACCCGAAATTACTAACAAAAATCTGTGTAAAATTGTGAATAAATGCTTGTTTTTGTTGTGAAATAGATTTTTACTTTTGAAACTGCCCAATATTAGGCAGTTTTGTTGTAAATTGAAGCATGGAAAGTAAGTTTTCACCTCGCGTTAAAGATGTAATAAGTTACAGTCGGGAAGAAGCGGTGCGTTTGTCTAGCGAATATATAGGTGTTCATCATATTTTATTAGGCATTATTCGTTTGCAAGACGGCATGGCGGTAAAGCTATTAAATGAATTTAACCTTAGTTTGGCGCAAATAAAGACAGAACTTGAATTGAGTTTAAAACAAGCCGGAGCAACTTCAGCTTCACCTCCCACGAATTTGCCTTTGGTAAAGCAAGCAGAGCGAGTGCTGAAAAGGGCTTACTTGGAAGCTAAGTCACTTCGTAGTCCAATTATTGGTACGGAGCACTTATTGCTTGCAATACTTAGAGACGAAAACAACATACCTTGTCGGATTTTGAACAAGTATGGAATAATTTACGAGAATATAAAAGACGAATTAGAAGCAATGATTGAAGAAACAACCACACCACGAGCTGAATTTCCTGGTAGTTCAGAGGAATCAGGAGAGCAATTTTCATCGCAACGTAAAAAGCCTGAGTCGAAGTCTAATACCCCTGTTTTAGATAGTTTTGGCCGTGATTTGACCAAAATGGCTGAAGCTGGAAAATTGGATCCTATTGTCGGTCGAGAGAAGGAAATTGAGCGTGTGAGTCAAATTTTATCGCGCAGAAAAAAGAACAACCCCATTCTCATCGGTGAGCCGGGGGTTGGTAAAAGTGCTATTGCAGAAGGGTTAGCCTTGCGCATTGTTCAGCGAAAAGTGTCGCGCGTACTCTTTAATAAGCGCATTATTTCTCTTGACCTAGCTTCGTTGGTAGCGGGTACAAAATACCGAGGTCAGTTTGAAGAGCGGATGAAAGCCGTGATGCAGGAAATAGAGAAAAATCCAGATGTTATTTTATTTATCGATGAAATACACACGATCATTGGTGCAGGAGGAGCAAGTGGATCGTTGGATGCTTCTAATATGTTCAAGCCAGCATTGGCTCGAGGTGAAATGCAAGCCATTGGCGCAACCACATTGGATGAATACCGACAATACATTGAAAAAGACGGGGCTCTTGAACGACGTTTTCAAAAAGTGTTGGTAGAACCAACCACCATCGATGAAACGATTCAGATTCTAAACAATATCAAGGAGCGTTATGAGGATCACCATTCTGTTAACTACACTCCTGAGGCAGTGGAAGCTTGTGTGAAATTGACCGAACGTTACATTACGGATCGCCATCTTCCCGATAAGGCAATTGATGCGTTGGATGAAGTGGGTTCAAGGGTGCATTTGAACAACATTAATGTTCCCAAAGAAATTCTTGATATTGAGGGCCAGATAGAAGCATTGAAAGACCAGAAGAAAGAAGTCATTAAGTCGCAACAATACGAAAAGGCGGCAGAGTATCGTGACACAGAGAAAAAACTGGAGGAGCAATTAGAAACGGCCAAAAAACAATGGGAGACGGATTCCAAAACAAATAAAGTCACTGTCAATGAAGAACATGTAGCGGAGGTCGTTTCCATGATGTGCGGAATACCTGTAACGAGGGTGTCCCAATCAGAGACGGGCAAGCTCATTCAAATGGCAGATGAGTTGAAAGGTAAAGTGATTGGTCAAGACGAAGCAGTCGCCAAGGTAGTGAAAGCGATTCAACGAAACAGGGCAGGGCTGAAAGATCCGAATAAACCCATCGGTTCGTTTTTCTTCCTCGGACCAACAGGTGTTGGTAAAACGCAATTAGCGAAAGTGTTAGCGAAGTATTTGTTCGATTCGGAGGATTCGCTCATTCGGATTGATATGTCAGAATACATGGAGAAATTCTCTATTTCGCGTCTGGTTGGAGCGCCTCCAGGATACGTGGGTTACGAAGAGGGTGGACAATTGACAGAAAAAGTTCGAAGAAAACCATATTCCATCGTGCTTTTGGATGAGATAGAAAAAGCGCACCCAGATGTCTTTAACTTGTTGTTACAGGTGTTAGATGATGGGCACATGACGGATGGTCTTGGACGTAAAATTGATTTTAAAAATACCATTCTTATCATGACTTCAAACATTGGTGCAAGGCAATTGGCCGATTTCGGAACTGGAGTGGGATTTGGAACCAAAGCACGTGAAGAGTCACGCGATGAGAATGCCAAATCTGTTATCGAAAATGCCTTGCGCAAAGCATTCTCACCAGAGTTTCTTAACCGTATTGATGACATGATCTTGTTCAAATCGTTGAGCAGAGACAGCATACATAAAATCATAGATTTGGAGTTGGATAAATTGTACGGACGTATTAACGAGTTGGGGTACAGCATTGAGATGTCCGAAACAGCCAAGGATTTGATTGTGGAAAAAGGATACGATGAAAAATTTGGCGCCCGCCCACTTAAACGTGCGATTCAGAAGTTCATTGAAGACCCATTAGCTGAGGAAATTATTAAATCAAATTTGAAGGAAGGTGACCGAATTAAAATTGATTTAGAAGAAGGAAAAGAAGAATTGACAATTCACATCGCAAAAGGAAAAACAAAAGCCAAATAGTTTTCATTTATTGCCTTAAATGGTCCCTTTACAAATGAAAACGATAGCGTATGTTCTACTTTTAGTTGGTCTGGTTTCATGTACGAGCGACCACGTTGCGCAAAAGGATTATCAGACAGAATACGTGATTGTGGTGGTCATGGATGGTCCGAGGTACAGTGAGACTTGGGGCGATAGTTCCCATCAGTACATTCCTTATATGGATTCTGCGATGTCAACTTTTGGTGTTATAAACGAGCAGTTTTTCAATGAAGGGGTCACGTACACAACACCAGGACATGTTGCCATAACTACAGGGTACTACCAAAGCATTGACAACAGCGGAAATGAAATTCCACAGCGCCCATCGTTTTTTCAAATTTGGCAAAGAGAGAAGTTAGGCGCTAAGAACCAGGCATGGCTGGTTACAAGCAAAGACAAACTTCAAGTGCTTGCCGATTGCCAGGAGATGGGATGGAGTGGTCAATTCATGCCATCGGTCAATTGTGGTATTAACGGAGCAGGTGTTGGAAGTGGTTACCGAGAAGACAGCCTTACCATGATTGAAGTCTTTAAGGTGTTCAATACACATCAACCGAAGGTGATGTTAATAAACCTAAGAGATCCGGATTATTCGGGTCATTTGGGCGATTGGAATACCTACCTGAACGGCATACGAAACTCCGACAAGTACATTTATCAATTGTGGAATTACATCAACACGAATTCGACTTACAAAGGAAAGACGACTTTATTTGTCACCAATGACCATGGGCGCCACCTTGATGGTATTTCCGGGGGATTTGTCTCACACGGGGATAATTGCGAGGGGTGTCGTCATATATTCTTGTATGCTTTCGGCCCTGATTTTAAAAAGGGAATATTGACAAATGTGCAAAGAAGCCTTGTGGACCTGCATGCCACCATTCTGGAATTACTTGGAACAAAAAACCGCAATACCAACGGTACTGTTATGAACGAACTGTTCGTAAATTAAGCGGTATAATTAATGAGACTTTCCTTGAAAAGCTAAAATGGCTTCACGTACAGATTGATGTTCATTAAGCAACCGTTCGGCGGTGGTTAAGTCTGCTTCCGTTTCCTCCATTATCATCCGGATTCCTCGATCAACGAGTTTGTTGTTACTCAATTGCATGTCCACCATTTTGTTCCCTTTTACATGGCCTAATTTAATCATAAGCGAGGTGGAAATCATATTGAGGGTTAACTTTTGCGCCGTACCTGATTTCATGCGTGTACTTCCTGTGACAAATTCAGGTCCTACCACTGGAACCATGGGGTATTCTGCCAACTTCGCTAACGGACTTCCAGGATTACACGTAATTCCACCAGTCAGTATTCCATGTTCCTTAGCTTTTTGCAGAGCTCCCAATACATAAGGTGTCGTTCCCGAAGCGGCTATTCCCACCACAGAATCCAGCTCATTAATGGAAAAGCCATTCAAGTCGATCCATCCCTGCTCGGTATCGTCTTCGGCAAATTCCACTGCTTTGCGAATGGCGTTATCACCACCTGCAATGATTCCGACCACCACCCCTTGCGCGACTCCAAAGGTTGGTGGACATTCGCTAGCATCAACAATTCCTAGTCTGCCACTTGTTCCAGCGCCCATGTAAAACAAACGCCCGCCTTTTAGCATTCTTGGATAACAGGCTTCAACAAAACGTTCAATCGCTGGAATTTCAAGTTGGACAGCCATCGCCACCTTCTGGTCCTCCTGATTCATGTTTTTCAATAAGTCCAGGGTTGACATTCCCTCCAGGGCTTGATATAGCGAGCTTGATTCAGTAATTTTTTTCATGTCAGATAAGGAATGCTTTAGATTGTTGCGAATCCAGTTCGACATCTACCCTGTTTTTTAACGTAGTGGATAAGCGAATACCTACAAAATCGGCATGAATAGGATAACGTCGGTGTGTACGGTCGACTAAAGCCACTGTTTTAATCGCTTTTGTTGGAAATTGAAGCAGTTTAATTAATGCATACTGCATGGTTTTTCCTGAGTTAATGACATCATCAATCAGATAAATGTAGGCGTCTTTCAACTCATTTTCAGAGATGGAAAGAGCGGTAGGTGCAGCCCAAGGTTCGTCTTTTTTCAATTTGACTTCAAAAACATGTACGTTTACCGCACTGTGTTTTTCGACAATGTCGCGAAGCATGGTGGCTAATTTCAATCCATTTCCATTTATACCCCCAAAATAAATCGTTGATTCAGGGTAACTGTTTTCGATCACCTCAAATCCAAGTCGGTTGACTTTTTGGAGGATTTGACGGTGATTTAATACTTCATTCATTGGTTGCTTTCTAAAGGATAAAGGTAAGAAATTGTTTCTGGAAACTGCTTCTTCTTGTTTACGTCATCAATGTTCATTTATTCACGTTCTTTGTTCAAAACCTATCTAAATAGTCCTACTTTGTCGGTTGAATATTCACTAATTTTGAGCCCGATTTGCTTTTTTTTAATGAATCATTTCGTTTATGCCTAAAAATTCGTCATTTAAATCTGTTTTAATCATTGGAAGTGGTCCAATCGTAATTGGACAAGCCTGTGAATTTGATTACTCCGGCTCGCAAGCAGCTCGATCGCTTCGGGAAGAAGGGATAGAGGTCGTTTTGATAAATTCCAATCCTGCAACGATTATGACCGATAAGGTGGTGGCTGACCATGTGTACCTGTTGCCGCTCGAATCATCAAGCATTCGATCGATTCTTGAAAAACACCAAATCGATGCTGTTCTGCCTACGATGGGGGGACAAACAGCCCTTAATTTGTGCATTGAATGCGACAATATGGGGATTTGGGAAGAGTTTGGTGTTCAAATCATTGGAGTGGATATCGCTGCCATTGAAATAACGGAAAACCGCGAAGCATTTAGGGATTTGATGATACGGATTGGTGTACCTATGGCGCCACAACGAACGGCTAAATCTTTTTTGGAAGGGAAAGAAATTGCCCAGGAATTTGGTTTTCCACTTTGTATTCGACCCTCTTACACATTAGGTGGTTCGGGCGCGTCTATTTTATATGAACCGAAAGAATTCGATAATTTACTAGAACGTGGCCTCCAACTTTCGCCTATCCATGAGGTGATGATCGATAAGGCCTTGATGGGCTGGAAGGAATATGAGTTAGAACTTTTGCGTGATTCGAATGATAACGTTGTAATCATATGTTCCATTGAAAATTTTGACCCAATGGGCATTCACACGGGTGACTCAATTACCGTAGCTCCGGCTATGACCCTTTCCGACACCACGTTTCAGAAAATGCGGGACATGGCAATTAAAATGATGCGCGCCATTGGGAATTTTGCAGGAGGGTGTAACGTTCAATTCGCTGTTTCTCCTGATGAAAAGGAAGACATCATTGCGATCGAAATCAACCCGAGGGTTTCGCGTTCATCTGCACTGGCTTCGAAAGCAACAGGATATCCAATTGCAAAGATTGCCTCTAAACTGGCCATTGGTTACCATTTGAATGAATTGAAAAATCAAATAACGAAAACCACTTCAGCCTTATTCGAGCCAACCCTAGATTATGTGATCGTAAAAATCCCTCGTTGGAATTTCAATAAATTCCCTGGAACAAATAGGCAATTAGGCCTTCAAATGAAGTCGGTTGGCGAAGTGATGGGTATCGGCCGTTCGTTTCAAGAGGCGCTGCAGAAAGCATGTCAATCACTCGAAATCAACCGTAACGGATTAGGTGCAGATGGAAGAGAGCTCACTGATCAAGATAAAATTCTTCATAGCCTTGAACATGCCAGTTGGAACCGCTTGTTTCACATATACGACGCAATTAAACTGGGAATTCCGTTTAAGAAAATTGTGGAAAAGACCAAAATTGATATTTGGTTTTTGAAGCAAATTGAGGGAATGATCAAGCTGGAACGAAGGATTGAACGATTTACCCTCGATTCCATTCCTAAGGATTTGATGTTTGAAGCGAAACAAAAAGGCTATTGCGATCGACAATTAGGTCATTTATTACGTTGTTTAGAATCAGAGGTATACAACAAGCGAATTGAATTAGGAATTCAACGGGTTTATAAGCTTGTAGACACTTGTGCAGCAGAATTTGAGGCTCAGACCCCTTATTACTATTCCACTTTTGAGTACGAAAACGAAAGTACCGTTTCTGATAAAAAGAAAATCGTTGTACTTGGGTCAGGTCCGAACCGCATTGGTCAAGGGATTGAATTTGATTACAGCTGCGTGCATGGTGTGCTTGCCGCAAAGGAGTGCGGGTATGAGACCATCATGATCAATTGCAATCCAGAAACGGTATCTACTGATTTTGACACGGCCGATAAACTGTATTTTGAACCTGTTTTCTGGGAACATATTTACGACATTATCCGACACGAAAAACCGGTAGGGGTGATAGTTCAACTTGGCGGTCAGACCGCATTGAAGTTGGCAGAGAAACTCGAGCGTTATGGCGTTAAGATTCTTGGAACCAGTTTTGAAGCTTTAGATCTTGCTGAAGACAGGGGTCGTTTTTCAAAGGTGCTCGAAGAAAATGACATACCTTTTCCAAGGTACGGCGTAGTGGAAAACGCAGAGCAAGCACTCGAATTAGCAGACGACCTTGGCTTTCCTTTGCTGGTACGGCCTTCCTACGTGTTGGGCGGGCAGAAAATGAAAATTGTCATTAATAAGGAGGAATTAGAACATCATGTGGTAGATATCATTGGCGAAATGGGAAGCAACCAAATACTGTTAGATCATTTCTTGGGTGGTGCCATTGAAGCTGAGGCGGATGCTATTTGCGATGGAGAGGATGTGTACATCATCGGAATTATGCAACACATCGAGCCTGCGGGTATTCATTCGGGTGATTCTTATGCCGTTTTACCCCCTTACAACCTTGGCGATTTTGTTATGCAACAAATTGAAGACATTACCAAGAAAATCGCGGTTGAACTTAAAACGGTTGGTTTAATCAATATTCAGTTTGCCATACAAGACGATCAAGTATATGTCATTGAAGCTAATCCACGTGCATCTCGTACGGTGCCGTTTATAGCTAAAGCATACGATGAACCTTATGTTAACTATGCAACGAAAATCATGTTGGGAGAGAAGAAGGTAAAAGACTTCAACTTTTCTCCAAAGCGTGAAGGGTACGCCATTAAAATACCGGTTTTCTCCTATGAGAAATTTCCGGATGTGAAAAAGGAATTAGGGCCTGAAATGAAATCTACCGGGGAGGCTATTCGTTTCATCAAAAACCTGAAAGATCCCTTTTTTACAAAAATCTACGCAGAGCGTAACATGCATTTATCCAAATAAAGACCATGACCGTTGTTGCTAGTGCTACAGGACTTTTTCGACTCATACTTGTGTTGATTGCTTTATTGATGGTAGTGAGGTATGTAATGAAATACAAATCATCCATCGAAAAGAAGAAATGGAAAGCACAAAAGCGTTCGTTTATGGAAGAAATGGACCGCGTACGCGAACATAAGTTGCGCAATATGGGTAAAACGGAGGTTATTAATGAACCGAAAAAAAATACCAAAAAATCATCCAAAGTCAATACCGATGATGCGGTGGATGTTGACTACACCGAAGTATAATCGCTGACGCTTATTTTTTTACGACAAAGGCTTTGATTTGAAGCTCGGTCGTGTTCGGTTGTGTGTTTGCCGTTACCGTTATGGTTTTGTTTTGTTGGTCAAGTTGTCCCACTTTGGGGTGAAATACCATTTCGATTTTGTCGCTACCACCAGGAGGAATAGGTTTTTCTGGTTTTTTAGCGGTGGTGCACCCACAACTGACGTCAACCTTTTCAATAATGAGTGGAACTTTTCCGGTATTGGTCACTATATAGGACGCTTTGTTTTCGGTGTCTTCCTTAATCTTTCCAAAATCCACAGTTGTCTTATCAAATTTCAAAGTGGTGGTTCGGGATTGAAGTGCTTTTTCTTCTTTTTCGATTTCATCCAAAGAGCTTTGGATTTCCTCTTGGTTATTTTCAGTGGCGGAAATTGTCGATTCCACTTCTCCATTTGTTTTGGAATCGTTGTTAGAACATCCTGACAAACCATAGATCAGGAACGTTAGTGCGATCACAGCTCTTTTCATAGGTGGTAATTTAATTTTTACTTATTTTCAGAATCTAAATCGGCCTTTTCGTATGCGCCTGATGTAAGCACATCAATGGCTTTAAGCACAATGTCGTTTGTTTCGTTCATCACTTGATAAAATTGCGAATACCCCCACACATTTTGAGCGATTTCAGCTTTCAGCCGAAGTTTCAAATCCGACTCACATTCGGCATATTCTTTTTCATTGAGTTTCCATGAGCTATCTTCTTTTTCTACGTAATTAAAGAATTCATTCATGAACTTTTTATCGAGTTGAAACGATTTGTTGAACGCACTAAAATCAGAATACTGATTGGTGATTTTTTTTCGGTTTTTATCGACATAATCCAGTGTAAAGCTATTGATCCTGCCATTTTGCAGTAGGTTACGGAACAATGCCGTATTGGATGTGGTATCCAATGGAACGAAGAAATCGGGGATTATGCCCCCACCTCCATGAACGATTCTTTTTGTAATGAGGGTCTGTCTTTTTAGTGAATCAGGAAGCTTCAACGAATCAAGCGAAAGGAATTCACCCTTTTTATAGCGCTCGGCAATATCACGGTCGTACGCATCCGCATCTTCATAAGGTTTCTGTATAAACCTACCACTTGGCGTATAATAGCGCGCTATAGTTAGTCGGATCTGGGATCCATCCATGAGGTCGATAGGTCGCTGAACAAGTCCTTTCCCGTATGAACGTCGTCCGACAATTAAACCGCGGTCCCAATCTTGAATGGCACCGCTCAGGATTTCACTTGCGGAGGCAGAGTATTCATCAACAAGCATGATCAACGAACCCTCTTCCCAAAGGCCTTTTTTCGAAGCGCGAAGTTCCGAACGTGGTTGAGCTCTACCTTCTGAGTAGACAATCATTTTTTCACCGGATAGAAATTCGTCTGCGATTTGCCTTGCAGCATCCAATAATCCACCACCGTTATCCTGGAGATCGAAAACAAGGTGCTTCATACCTAATGACTTTAACTCTCTCAGTCCTTTTTGAACTTCTTCCAGCGAAGTTCTTGAGAAGGAGTTGAGTTTGAGGTAGCCGATTTCTGGGGTAAGCATATACCACGTATCTACCGAGTTGATGGGGATTTTATCTCTTGTAATGGTGAATTCCAAGTTTGATTTTGCATTTTTTCTAAAGACCTCCACCTTGACTTTTGATCCTAGTTCGCCCATTAATTTCTCGCGCACTTGGTTGTTTTTTATTCCGATGCCGGCAATGGATTGATTATCCACAGCTATCAGTTTATCGCCTGGCAGGATGCCTAATTTTTCCGAAGGTCCACCCGGAATTGTCGCTACAACCATCACCGTGTCTTTCATGATCTGAAAACGGATACCCACCCCCACAAAACTGCCATTGATGGAAGAATTTGCTTCGTCCACTTCCTCTCTGGAAATATAAGTAGAATGTGGGTCTAGTTTTTCGAGCATGGCGATAACAGCAGATTCCGTAAGTTGACGAGCATTGACCGTATCGACATACATACGCTCGATGTAACCTAACACTTCATCAAATTTGAGTGAACTTTCCGATCGAGTCGGTTCGTATTGTCCAAAAACCAAGTGAAAATTACTGGCTAAAAGACTAAAGAATAAAATTGCTTTTTTCATTTAAAACAAATGTACTTTTTTAGAATAAAAAATGCCATAGAAAAGGGAAGGTTTAATCGTGAATAAAGTTTAAAAATGGGGTTTAAAATCAACATACGTTTGTTAGTGATATTTTCCTCCTTTATTATAACCATGACTTGTTTTTCCGTTAATTCGATGTTGGATTTACGCACTATGTTGAAAAAGGTAACATTTCTCTTATTCTTTTTACCTGCGGTAACCTCATTTGGGCAGGTACCATCATTTGATAAAATGGAGATGTTGTATGCCCAGCAGCATTACAAAATGGTGTATCGAAAGGCAAAATGGTTGATGGATAAGCCAG
This sequence comes from Crocinitomicaceae bacterium, assembly GCA_044372835.1. Lineage (GTDB taxonomy): Bacteria > Bacteroidota > Bacteroidia > Flavobacteriales_D > Crocinitomicaceae > M0103. Next base: position 114,378 of record JBILRE010000007.1, read on the forward strand.
AGTATGATTTTTCATTGGTGCCCCTTTTTTACAAGTCCCTATCTTCTTTTCAATTAAGTCAAAACAAGTACTGGTTGGTGCGGCATGACAAGGCCATCGAGGATGCTGCCAAGGGCCTGAGGGAAGTCCGAAAATCTTCTGTTGGACAAAAGATTTTGGTTGCTCACATGCATGAAATGGCTGCGCTTAAGCAGGATATTTCTGCATGGATGGAGGACTTGAAGCGAAGGGATAAAAAGGAAGAATTGGAACGTTTGCAAGCAGCTATTAAAGGGTTGTTTGATGATGTTCCGGAGGTGGATGTTCACACAGAAACCCATACAGCAGACCTTGATACTTCCTCTGGTGCACCGGACATATTTAAAAAAGACCGAGAACGAATTATTGAATACGCTACGAAGCAGTTAGGTGTGCCTTATGTTTGGGCTGGGGAAGATCCATCCGGTTTCGATTGCAGCGGATTTACAAGCTATGTGATGAAGGAATATGGAAAATACATCCCACGTCGAGCCGTGGATCAATACAATGCTTCAAAAAAACTAAAAGAAAAACAGGTTCAAAAGGGAGACTTGGTATTCTTTAATAATGGGTCAGGTGTTTCACACGTTGGAATGGTTGTTTCCAATAAGGGCGAACCGGTTACCATGATTCATGCCAGCTCGTCCAAAGGTATTTCCATCATTGAAATTGGAAAGTCAACGTATTGGACAACTAGGTTGCACGGGTACGGAACCTTTATTTATTGAGTTTTTCTTTGTTTCTGAGGCCAGTCTGAACAACCAAAAAACCAAAAAAGACGAAATGGAGAATTAAGCAAAGGGTTGTTCCCAGGTACAAAGCCTTTTCATAAAAACCGAAACCCAAGGTCAATACAATTCCCAGAAATCCGGAAATGCAACTAAGTAAAGCAGGTATTCTTAGCCAATGGGAATGTTCGAATATAGCATGAAACAATCCACCGAAACCTAGGGTAATAAAACCGATAAGTAACCAATTCCAATAAGCCATAAACAAACTTGAATAAAGGAGTGATATGGTTAACGTTGAACTTAAGGCAATAAGTAGGGTCGTAGCTAGTTTTGCAATAAGTTGATTTCCATTGGTAAGCTGCAATGAACCGATGGATGCGGTTAATCCCAACACGCCAAAAAGGCTAAGCATTCCTGAAAAAAAGAAATTCACCATGAAAAAAAAGCTCGTCGCCGCGAAAGTGAGCAATGAGGTAAATAAAATGACTAGGAACAGGTTAAGACGGTATAGCCAGGGATTCATTTATTCTGAGAAATGCTACGTGATTTTTCGGATGCGCAAACCAGTTGCCAAAGGATACGGGCCCCTACATTGGCGTCCCAATCATCCTGGTTGTTCGGAGCTACTTCATTTAGATCGAAACCGATGATCTTTTTTCCTTGAAGTACGAGTTCAAATAACAAGTAGCTTACCTCCTGAAAGCTAAATCCCCCAGCAACTGGCGTACCTGTATTCGGACATAATGAGGGATCAAGCCCGTCGATGTCGAACGAAATATACACTTTTTCTGGCAGCTCGCTAATGATTTCTGCGACGAGTTGTTTCCACGTTTTTCCTGCGAATTCTTCCCTTCTTAGGTCCCAATCGAAAAAGGTTTTAACCCTATCCTGTTTGGTGCGATTGACCTCACTTTGGGCTATGTCACGAATCCCAACCTGTACAAGCTTTGACATATTTGGACAGGTTTTCAGCACATTATACATAATACTCGCATGCGATTGTTCGAACCCTTCGTATGCTTCGCGTAAGTCTGCATGTGCATCAATTTGAAGGATACCAAAAGATTCATACGTTTCATCCAGTGCCTGAATCAAACCTAACGGAACGGAATGCTCGCCACCCAACACACCCACTAACTTATTTGATTTCAGTAAGTGAAGGGCGCGTTCTTTCAAATGTGAAGTAAGTGCAGAACTTGCTTGATTGATTGTGTTCAATACTTCGTTATGTTCATGTGCTGCTTTAGGGTCTCCTCCTTGTTCTAAAAAATCGATGTATGAGGCAGAATGAACACAGAGTTCGTCGTTTAATTCTTTCCATTCCAACGAAATGGGGGTCATGAAAACCTTCGTTTGACTCGCATTATCAAGATCGGGATGAAAAAAGTCGAGTTGAACCGAAGCATCCAAAATGGCAGAAGGACCAAGACTTGTTCCTTTTTTATAGGAGGCTGTAACATCCCAAGGAACAGGGATAATGACGATGTCGGCACTTTCCTCATTTACCGGGAAACCAAAGATGTTTCCGTTGTGAATACCTACACCATCTGGATCAAAAAGTGCGTTTCCCATTTCGGTTGACATTAGATCCTAGTTGAGCAATAATTTCTTTACGAAGGTGGGTACCGCAAAGGTGGAACTATGAATCCCCTCGTTGTAATACCTTAACCCATGTTCGTCACAGAATACCGCAATTCTCTCCTCATCGACTTTTCTTTCGGACAATCCTTTGGATTTCATGCCGTATTGAAAACACCACATTCCGGTAGGGTAGGTAGGAACGAAAAATAAGGAAATAGGGCAATTGTCTGCACCGAAAATACCTTGAAGTGTATGGTTAAGTTCACGGAAAGCTTTTTCATTGAACTTCGGAGATTCTCCTTGAGCGACTAGAATGCCGTTTTCACGTAAGGTACGGTAACAATGTTGATAAAATTCAACTGAGAAAAGCCCTTCTGCGGGTCCGACAGGGTCTGAACCATCTACAATCACAAGGTCGTAGCTTGAGGCCGCGGCTTCCTTTACGTACTTAATACCATCGTCGACAATCAAGTTAAGTTTGGGATGGTCAAAAGATGCTGCAATCTGAGGTAAAAATGCTTTACAGGCTTTAATTACTTCCTCGTCGATTTCCACCATCGTGACTTTATTTACATTGGGGTGCCTGAGTAGCTCACGCACCGTGCCTCCGTCGCCTCCTCCTATCACGAGTACATCACGAACATCGCCATGTAAAAACATTGCGGGGTGAGAGATCATTTCGTGGTAATGGAATTCATCTTCTTCGGTAGTCATGACCATGTCATCGAGCGCCAACATTTTTCCGTACTTGTATGATTCAAGGATACGCACTCGTTGAAAAGGAGATTGAACATCGTAAAACACCTCGCCCGTAAAACGTAAGGAAAGTGCCTGATTTTCGTCCTTGTCTGTAAACCAAACGTTACGTGTAAAGAATTCGGGATTTCGCCATTCACTTGCTCTTTGACGCATGGTACTGATATCAAAATCGTTTCTTGTCAATAAATTAACAGAACCTCGTTTCATTTCAATCGCAGAGTAGGACTGGGAACCGAAACATGTTTTAAGGTAATCAAATGAAATCCAAGCATCCATTTCGCCACAGGTAAATAGATCCACGGCAGCGTACCCGTATTCCGGCCAAGTATGTATGGCAAGATGGCTTTCTTGTATCACAACAACCCCAGAAACTCCCCACGGAGAAAAGTGATGAAACGTAGAATTTATAACAGTAGCTCCTGCTTTTTTTGCTGCGTCAACCATGTCACGCTCAATAGACGCCACATCGTTCATAATGTGGGGGTCGCAATTCATGAATTCAACTAAAATGTGGTTTCCTAATGCCGTACTCATCAATAGTCACTTTAATATTTCGCGCAAAGTTATATTAAAATGTTGAACACCGGTCTCATGCCTTTCACAATCATGTTAACCATAGTATAATCAGGTGTTCTTATTCATGGATTGAGTGTTCAAATTTGGAACACGATTTCCCAAATAGGGAAAAATAAAAGATATTGATTTACATATGTAATTACGAATCAAATTGTTGAAGGTATGGCATTAAAATTTCTATCGTGTTTTTGATTATCGTAGAGTGGTTTCATGATTAATCAGGTTAGGTATAAACAAGGTCGCCTTTTGGCGACCTTGTTTTGTTTGAAGCATGTTGCATCAACGGACCTTACCTATGAACGTATTTCAAGAAATTACTTCTTCGCTCAAAACGGGTTTTCTAAAAACAATTTGGCCGTCAAAAATATCCATTACGACTTTTTCAGAAGTGTCGATTGAACCTGAAAGGAGTGCTTTAGACAATGCATTGAGAACGTTTAGTTGAATAACCCTTTTAACCGGTCGGGCACCAAAGTACGGATCGAAGCCTGCCTCAACAATCCAATTAAAGGCTTCCTCAGAGACATGTAAATCAATGTTCCTTCCTTTCAATTGCTGAATTAACTGATCTAATTGTATTTGCACGATCTTGTGAATGTCATGTTTTGTGAGGGGAAGGAATAAGACCGTTTCATCGATTCGGTTAAGGAATTCAGGTCGGATGGTTGCGCGCAACATCTCGAGAATACGCTCCTTTGTTTCTATTCCTGTGAGGGCGTAATCCTTTTCCTTGACTCCCTCAAATTGGTCATGAATGATGGAAGATCCAAGATTGGAAGTCATGATAATGATGGTGTTTTTGAAGTTTACCACGCGGCCTTTGTTGTCTGTTAACCTACCTTCATCTAATACTTGGAGGAGGATGTTAAATACGTCTGGATGGGCCTTTTCGAATTCGTCCAGAAGTACTATGGAGTATGGTTTTCGCCTCACCGCCTCAGTAAGCTGACCACCTTCTTCATATCCTACGTATCCTGGAGGTGCTCCTACCAGCCTAGAAACAGAATGTTTTTCTTGGTATTCGCTCATGTCTATGCGCGTCATGGCGTTTTCATCGTTGAACAAATACTCAGCAAGCGCTTTGGCCAATTCCGTTTTTCCTATGCCGGTTGTTCCAAGAAAAATAAACGAGCCGATGGGACGTTTGGGATCTTGCAGCCCTGCTCTTGATCTTCGAACAGCATCCGCAACCGCTTGAATTGCTTCCGCTTGTCCAACGACTCGTTTTCCTAGTTCTTCCTCTAATTTAAGTAGTTTACTAACTTCGCTTTCAATCATTTTATTTACTGGAATACCTGTCCACTTAGAGACCACCTCGGCGATTTCTTCAGAACTTACCTCTTCTTTTACCATTTTACTGTTCTCCTGCATGCGGTTCAGTTGTGCCTTTAAATCGGCAAGTTGGTTCTCTTTTTCTTGGATTTTGCCATACCTGATTTCAGCAACCCTGCCATAATCGCCTGATCGTTCAGCTTGTTCCGCTTCAAAACGCAATTCTTCAATATCCTGCTTGATTTTTTGGATGGAATCAACCAATTGTCGCTCGCTTTTCCAACTTGCATTGAGTGCATCGCGTTGCTCGATGAATGCGGATAATTCTTTTTCCAGGGGAGGAAGTTTAACCTGATCGTTTTCTCGCTTGAGTGCCGCCCGTTCTATTTCCAGTTGTAAAATCTTTCGTTCAACCTCGTCCAATGCCACCGGTTTGGAGTTAATTTCCATACGTACTTTTGAGGCAGCCTCATCAATTAAGTCAATTGCTTTGTCCGGTAAATGTCGGTCAGTAATGTAGCGTTGCGAAAGTTCTACGGCTGAAATAATGGCTGCATCTTTAATAAGTACTTTGTGGTGATTTTCGTATTTTTCTTTAATCCCACGAAGTATAGAAATGGCGTCCTCTGCACTTGGTTCGTCTACAAGCACCGTCTGAAACCTTCGCACGAGTGCTTTGTCTTTTTCGAAGTATTTTTGGTATTCGTTGAGTGTTGTAGCGCCAACAGCACGTAATTCACCACGTGCCAATGCGGGTTTGAGTATGTTGGCAGCATCCATAGCGCCTTCACCTCCGCCACCAGCGCCGACAAGTGTATGAATTTCATCAATAAAAAGAATGATTTCCCCCTCTGCGTTTACCACTTCTTTGATCACAGATTTCAACCTTTCTTCAAATTCTCCTTTGTATTTAGCTCCCGCGATTAGTGCCCCCATGTCGAGCGAAAAAACAGTTTTAGTTTTTAAATTCTCTGGTACATCGCCCTCCACGATTCTGTGAGCAAGTCCCTCGGCAATGGCTGTTTTTCCCACTCCGGGTTCGCCAATAAGTATGGGATTGTTTTTGGTTCGACGAGTAAGTATTTGCAATACGCGCCTGATTTCATCATCCCTTCCGATGACTGGGTCTAATTTTCCTGTTTTGGCTAAATCGTTCAGGTTTTTGGCATATTTTTCCAATGACTGATAAGTTCCTTCCTGGCTATTCGAATGAATGTTTTCTCCTTTTCTTAAGTTCATGACGGCTTGTTTTAATCGATTAAATGTGATGTTCTGATCTTTCAATACGTTGGCAATCGGATCGTTTAATTCTAGTAAGTGAAGCAATAACGAATCGATGGAAACAAATTCATCTCTAGAGCCCTCTAGTCCCTTCAGGGCATTTTGTAGCCACTTACTACAGTTGTTAGAAAGGTACTGGTTCCCGCCCGACACCTTAGGATATCCTTTCACCATTTGATCAACTATTTGTTCGACCAGCGTAATGGAAACACCAAGTTGACCAAATAGGTAAGGAGTAACCTCCTTATCAACGGTGAGGATGCCCTTAAATAGATGGCCAGTTTCAATAGCTTGATGTCCAGCTTCTGCCGCTATCAACTGGGCCTTTTGAAGTGCCTCTTGTGATTTGATGGTTAATTTTTCTGTTTCCATTTTCGTTGTTAATCCGTTTCGCCTCGTCAAAGTGAAAGCCAAACCAAAAAATCAAGCTGTTTTCAGTCAATTTGTCCGATAAAACTTTTTAGATGTGACATTTTGACGTGACGCATCATTTTCTTAATCGGTTAATGAAAAACCGTCGACTTTGTAACCTTTCATTTCTGCATTCGTAATAGGACATGTTTTTAATCAATGCTTATGGTAAAGGGATGGAACCTCTTAATTTTGATGTTGTTGACAAATTCTGTTTTTTGTGCTCAACCCTTAGGTTCGGAGGTTTCTATGAGCAGAGCAGATTATATTCTATTGTGGAAACAGACAGCTATCGATCAAATGAACTTGCATCACATCCCAGCAAGTATTACACTTGCACAGGGTATATTGGAGTCTGGTTCGGGGAATTCGAAACTGGCAAAGGAGGGAAATAATCATTTCGGAATTAAATGCCACGGCTGGGAGGGGAAAACCATGTACTTAGATGACGATAAACCGAACGAATGCTTCCGGGTGTATGAAACAGGTGTGGCCTCGTACGAAGATCACAGCGCATTTTTGAAGAAGTACAAGCGGTATGAAGCGCTTTTTGAGTTGTCTGAAACAGATTACAAAGGATGGGCAAACGGTCTACAGCAAGCAGGCTATGCCACCAGTCAAAAATACGCCGCTTTACTTATAGAACTTATTGAAGAGTTGAAGTTGTATGAGTATGACGGGGGAATTCTTCCAGAGGCAACTGCGCCTCCAGTTCTTGTAAATTCAAAAACTTCTTCCAATGTCCGGCAGGTCCAAGTAAATTCCTTTAAGCGAAAATACATTATCGCCCGTCCTGGTGACACCTACTTCCGACTTGTTCAAGAATTTGGTATAACGTTTTGGCAACTGTATAAATACAATGAATTTAAGCCAACAAAAGACTGTTTGGTGCCGGGTGATGTGGTGTATTTACAACCGAAAAAAAACAGAGGAAAAGAGAAATGGGTACGCATTGAAAAATCGATTTCACTTCGGGATTTTTCACAAAGGGAGGGATTGAAATTGGATAAATTAATGAAGCGAAACCGCATTGATTCACCTGACGAGCCACTTCCGGTAGGTGAGAAGGTAATCCTCCGCTAGTAAATGACCGGTTGATACCGGTTGGAGGGTTTTTAGTTTGTTGTTGTTTGTTAAAGGATCCCGGTATGCCGGGATTCTTTGTTTCGTAAATATCCTTAATTTAGACCTCTTTGTAAACATGCTGTTGTTAGATGAAGCCATCCACCGAATTGTTTAAGTTGATTAAGTCCTTGTCTAAATCGGAAAAACGATTTTTCAAGTTGTCTTCTACGCTTCAATCTGGTGATAAAAACTACTTGCGTTTGTTTGATTACATTGATGCGAAAGATGAATACAACGAGGAATTACTTAAAAAGTATTTCAAAAATGAGCGGTTTATAAAGCACCTTCCATCAGAGAAGAACCATCTTTACCGATTGATTTTGAAAAGCTTAAGGTCTTTTTATGCGGAACAGTCGATCAGCAGTGCTTTGAAACAAGAGCTTAAAAACATTGAGATTTTGTATACAAAAGCGTTGTACAAAGAGTGTGAAAAGTTCGTAATTCGAGCAAAGGAAATTGCCAAGGATTACGAGCGGTTTTATTTTTGGTTTGAGTTGATTTCGTGGGAAAAAAAACTCCTTGAACAAGCCTATGAGGCAGGGGAATTTTCTCGTAGTCCAGATGCCATAGTGGAGGAGGAGGAACACGTTCTTCAGTTGTTGAGAAACCTAGCAGATTACCAGATTATTTATTCCAGAATCAACCTCATTTTCCGAAGCGGGGGATTTTCGCGAACGGAATCGGAACGGGCGGCTGTTGATGAAATCGCCAACCATCCACTCATAAGAGGGAAAAATACCGCGCTGTCGACCAGAGCAAGTTCGATGTGTTATTACATTAAGGGGTTGTGTGCTGCAACAAAACAACATTTCGACGAAAGTTTTGGGTTTTTTTCTAGGACCAGAGAAATTTTGGATAAAAATCCGTTGATTCGCTCCGATTCGGGGCAGCGTTATGTCATGACGCTATGTTATTTGCTTAGATGTTTCATTGAAAATGAACAATTTAGTGAGGCGGAAAAAATGCTGGGTGACCTTCGCCAATTGTCAAGTCAGAAAGGCTTCAATTCTACTGACATACAAGTAAGAATCTTTACGAGTTCGACCAATCTTGAGTTTTTGCTCTTGCAGAAGACAGGTAAGTTTAACGAATGTGTTGAAAAGATTAATACCATCGAGGGCTTACAGTCAGGTTTTGGTGAAAAAATAAGTAAAGAACAAGAAATATTGCTAACCTATCACAAAGCTTATAGTTTCTTTGGGATTGGGGAATTTCGAAAGGCACTTTCCTATTTGAATGTTGTATTGAATGACAATGAACAGCGCTTGAGAAAAGATGTCTATTCTTATGCGCGGATATTTAACCTAATTATTCATTACGAACTCGGTAACGACGATTATATGGAGTATTTAATTAAGTCGACAAAACGTTACCTACAACGACATGACCGGGCATTCGAAGTGGAAAAAATATGCATAGAATACTTGAAAAAACTTCCGAAAGCCTCGGGTTCCTCCGATCGCTTAATGTTGCTGGAACGAATGAAGGAATCGTTGGATGATCTTTTTCAACATGCTCAACATCGAGCTATTTTGGAGTATTTCAACGTTCCGGCATGGATTATCAGTAAAATCTACAAAATTACCTTCGAAGAAGCGGTAATGAATCAACGTCAGGCTGCGGACATCTAAGCGATTCGTTTTGTGGTTGGTTGAACCATAGAATTTACATGAAACACCTCGTTTAAATTCCTATTTTTGCAGCTAAATTGATTGTAACATATGGCAACAAAGAACACCACACGAAAAGAGGACTATTCTAAATGGTATAATGAATTGGTTTATAAAGCTGATTTAGCGGAGCATTCGGACGTCCGTGGGTGCATGGTCATTAAACCATACGGATATGCGATTTGGGAACGGATGAAGGAGGAACTGGACCGTCGATTCAAGGAAACCGGGCATTCCAATGCTTACTTCCCATTGTTTATTCCCAAATCCTATTTGAGCAAGGAGGCAAGCCACATTGAAGGTTTTGCCAAAGAATGTGCAGTTGTTACACATTACCGTCTTAAAAATGCGGAGGATGGGAGCGGAGTGGTCGTGGACCCAACCGCCAAACTGCCCGAAGAGCTTATTGTGCGTCCGACCTCGGAGACAATCATATGGAATTCATATAAAAATTGGATACAATCCTACCGTGACCTGCCTATTCTTATTAATCAGTGGGCAAATGTGGTACGATGGGAAATGCGTACACGTTTGTTTCTTCGAACAGCAGAATTTCTTTGGCAGGAAGGACATACGGCCCATGCAACAAAACAAGAGGCCATTGAAGAAGCGGAGCAAATGTTGGAGGTGTATGCAGAATTTGCAGAAACATGCATGGCAATGCCCGTTGTGAAGGGTATAAAAACAGCAAGTGAGCGTTTTGCTGGAGCAGAGGAAACCTATTGCATCGAAGCCTTGATGCAGGACGGAAAAGCGCTGCAGGCAGGAACCTCACATTTCCTTGGTCAGAACTTTGCGAAGGCCTTTGATGTTAAGTTCGCAGATAAGGAAGGAAAGCTGGAGTATGTCTGGGCAACCTCATGGGGTGTCTCAACCCGACTTATGGGTGCTTTAATCATGACCCATTCAGACGACGAAGGGTTGGTGTTGCCTCCTGTGTTGGCCCCTATTCAGGTAGTAGCCATTCCAATCCACCGAACCGCCGATGAATTGGAGGCGATTCGAGGTAAGTTTCTTGACTTGTCAAAGGAATTGCGTTCGAATGGAATTTCGTTTAAATTCGACGACGACGATAATCACCGTCCGGGTTGGAAATTCGCGGAATATGAAGTGAAAGGAGTCCCTGTGCGTTTGGCCATGGGTCCGCGTGATTTGGAAAACGGAAACATTGAAGTGGCCAGAAGAGACACAAAAACGAAAGAGGTTGTCCCGTTTGAAGGAGTGGGAGCGTACATCGCTTCGTTGCTAAAAGAGATACAGCAAAATTTGCACGACCGAGCATTAGCATTCCGCATAGAACACACGACTCAAGTGGAGGATTTTAACGCCTTTACTGAAGTAGTTGAAAAAGGAGGTTTTGCCCTCGCTCATTGGGATGGGACTGAAGAAACAGAGGCAAATATAAAAGAGAAAACACAGGCTTCCATTCGTTGCATTCCGTTGAACAATGTAAAAGAGACCGGACGTTGTGTCTTGACAGGAAATCCTTCTGAACAACGCGTATTATTTGCAAAAGCCTATTAATATGGAAGAAAACAGAAAGGTCATTTTGGACTTATTATTGAATAAGTCGGCCTTAAAACAAAACATTGCAGACGATTGCGAAAAGATTTTCGCGGAGTTTAAGGCAGTGGTTAAGCGCGAATTAGAGGCCTTGAAAAAGGAAATCAGTGATTCAAGAATCCGATTGAGTGCCATCGAAAAGGGGAATTTTGAAATCCATGCCTACGTTGGAAGCGACGTACTGGTTTTTCACCTTCATAACAATGTTTTTCGTTTACCGGATGACAACCCTCTTTGGGGTACAAGGTATTTGAAGGAAAACGATTCAAATGGGTATTTTGGTATCATTTACATTTATAATTTCCTTGCTGAATCGTTTATTCAAAACCGTTCATATGACCGAGGATACTTGATTGGTAGGTTGTTTGTCAACCAAGAAAGGCACTTTATGATGGAAGGAAAAGGACAACTTGGATACTTATTCCGAGATGTTGAAAACATTAAATTAACCGATGAACTTGTGGGGCTAATCGTGCAGTCTGCCTTTGCATTTGCGTTGGAGTTTGACCTGCTCATTCCACCTTATGATTATGTTTCTGAACTTTCCGTGGAAGAAATGCAGGTAATTAGTAACAACCTTCAAATCCAAACAGGCAAAAGGGTAGGCTTTAAAATGAAAGCAGATGAAAGTGATTTTCATTAAAAAATGAAGCGGGCACTTGTTGTTCTGAAAAAACATTGTATATTTGCACTCCCTAATTTTAGGGGTTTTTAGTTATTGGCCCATTCGTCTAGTGGTTAGGACGCAAGGTTTTCATCCTTGAAACAGGAGTTCGATTCTCCTATGGGCTGCCAGAAATGGCCCATTCGTCTAGTGGTTAGGACGCAAGGTTTTCATCCTTGAAACAGGAGTTCGATTCTCCTATGGGCTGCAGAAACATTGGTAAACAAATAAAAGAAAAATGGCAAACCACAAGTCAGCAATAAAGCGAATTAGGTCAAATGACGCGAAGCGTTTGAGAAACAAATACCAGCACAAAACAGCTCGAAACGCTGTCCGTAAGTTGCGATCACTATCCAACAAAGGAGAAGCTGAAGAGTTTTTTCCAAGTGTTGCCGCCATGTTGGATAAATTGGCAAAAAACAACATCATTCACAAGAACAAAGCCGCTAACCTAAAATCAGGTTTGCAACTTCATATTAACAACCTGTAACAAGGATTTGTAACCATTAGAAAGGGGCTTTTGCCCCTTTTTTTGTACCTTTCACTCCTGAAATGAAGCTTCAATTCCTGTTTCTTTTAGCTCTCCTTTATGCATCGCTTGATGGTCGTGCTCAGGGACAGCTTGCAGGTGCGAACTACGATACCCTAACAATCGGTTACCGTACAGGTGGGGGAATTGATTCGGTTGATCAGATCGTTCAAAACGCGGTGTCCCTTTTGCCCGGAGGTGGATTTACAAAACCTTTAGCCTTATCCCGTTTTGATTTTCTTTTTCACCATCAAAATGGCATCCGTTTTTTTGATTTGAAACCGTATAAATACATGCGTTTTTCTGGTTTGCCTCACGTCGGTTTTTCGTACGTGTTTGGAACCGCGGGGCTTCAACAGTCGTTGCTCAATTACCAGCATGCGTTCAAAAAAGGAATGCTCGTGAATTTGGATGTATTGCGCACTCAGTCAAATGGGCTCCTGCGAAATGGAAGTTTTCTTCATAACGCAGTTCAATTGCAAATTGAAAAGAAGGGGAGTCGTTACCGCTATCGGGTTGAATCGCAGTACCTTTCTTCCAATGCCGATCAATCGAATGGGTTAATTAATCCAGCTGAGGCGTTGGATTTCGATTTGTCGTTTTTATCGGTGAATAAGGCAAATGCAGAAACGCGAACGAGAAGGGGAGAAGGTTCCTTTACTCAGTACATTGATATACTCGCCGACAGTTCGAAGGCTTTTTTCCTTTTCACTCATCATGGTTTACAAATTAAAAACTGGAAATACCAGGAATCCTCAGATAGCTTGGACTCGATGTACAGCCTGATTCAGTACGATAGTACCAAAACCAACGACCAATTTCAGCGGTCATCATTGTCCAATGGAATAGGTGCTATACTGCCATTGAAGAAAGGGAGTGTAAACTTCGGGGTATATGCCGATTATTGGAACGTACAAAACCTGGGTGCCTTACGTGACACATTGGAAGTCAACTCCAGGATTGGATTTGATTATGTTTTTCCTTGGTTGACATTGAAAGCACAATCCTTGTTGAACATTTCAGGGGCAGGAGGTGAGCATCGCCATGACTTGGTGTTATTTAGTCCTTTCCAAGGCTTTAAGCTCCAAGGAAAAGTTCATTACAGTTCGCTTTGGCCAGATGAATTTATCCGGTTTGGGAGGGGAAACCACTATCAGATGAACTTGTTTAATCCTGAAAAACAACAAACCCTACTTGCAGTGGCGGGTTTAACCTCCAGAATTAAAGGAATCGATTTCCAATTAAGGTTTTCTTCAGGTTTGTATACAGGGCATTACTTGTTCGATGGGCAGCAATGGCGAAACGATTTATTGAGCCGATATTCAATGCAAACGTTTGAATTGGAGGCGAGTAAACGCTGGCGTGGGCTAACTGTTTCCCCTCGTTATTTGTTTTCGTTACCAGATAAGGAAGTTCAACTAGTTCCAACGCACCAAGTATTTACTAGGTTTTCCCTGCAGGGAGGAATTTTCAAAGCAAAAAAATTACAAGCCATTGTAGGAATGGATTTTTCATGGGTATCCTCTTATGAACGCATTGGCTTCTTGCCGGTGGTTTCGGCATTCGATTTCACCTCTCCGTTATCCTTACCAGGTTTTTCGAATCTACACGTATTTGGGGCAATTCAAATCGATGAGTTTAAGTTTTTCGCCCGGGTAGAAAACCTTGGTGTTTTTTGGACAGATAGAAGTTTGCCACTTTACCTTGGTTACCCGATTGTCCCAATGCAAATCAACGTGGGGATAACATGGGACTTTTTCAATTAGTTAATTTTGTTAAATAGTTGAAGGGGAACCAAAGATTCCCCTCCTAACTTAACCTAACCTACCTTTTACAACTAAACCACTTCGAAATTAATTGTTTTGTTGATTTTTTGCAACGAAAGGCAAATATTTTTTGCTTTACTGGTTCGAAATCAATCGCTGCATGCCTTCTTCCCCTTTTGATTTGTATCTTTAACCAAATTTTTAACAAATGAGTGGATTATTGAACGACAAAGTGGTCCTTATCACTGGAGCATCTCGAGGAATTGGCAGATCAATTGCCGAAGAATGCATAAAACATGGAGCCAAAGTGGCATTTACGTACTTATCCTCTGTGGAGAAAGGTCAACAATTGGAGGATGAATTGAACGCCTTAGGTGGACAAGCTAAGGGTTTTAGAAGCGATGCATCTGATTTTAATCAGGCACACGAATTGGTGGATCAAGTAGTTGCTGAGTTCGGAACCATCGATATCCTTGTTAATAATGCGGGAATAACGCGAGATACCTTGCTCATGCGTATGACCGAGGACCAATGGGATGAAGTCATAAATGTCAATCTGAAATCGGCGTTCAATTTAACAAAAGCTGTTCAACGCCCAATGTTAAAAGCGAGAAAGGGATCCATTATCAATATGTCGTCGATTGTAGGTGTGCGTGGAAATGCAGGACAAGCCAATTATGCGGCCTCAAAAGCAGGACTGATTGGTTTTACAAAGTCCGTAGCACAAGAACTTGGCTCCAGAAACATTCGCTGCAATGCCATTGCTCCTGGTTTTATTGAGACAGAAATGACCCACGCCTTGGATGAAAAAGCGGTAGAGGCCTGGAGGGCTTCGATTCCGCTAAAACGCGGAGGTTCTCCAAAGGACGTAGCCGATTTAACTGTATTTTTGGGTTCTGATATGTCTTCCTACATCACAGGTCAGACGATTGCTGTATGCGGCGGAATGTTGATGTAAACCATTTAGAAGCATGTTGATTCGACCAAGGAGAAATAGAAAATCAGAGGCTGTTAGAAACATGGTAGAGGAAACACATCTTGGTGTGGAAAACCTCATTTATCCCATGTTTTTGAAGGATGGTTACCAGGTTAAAGAGGAGATTCCGTCCCTGCCCAATACATATCGGTGGTCGTTGGACCTGCTCATGTCTGAAATTGAAACCTGCTTGGAATTAGGTATTCGAATCTTCGACCTATTTCCTGCTGTGGACGAATCGAAAAAGGATCAAATCGCCACTTACAGTTATGCCGAGGACAACTTTTATTTGCATGCGATTCGGAAATTGAAAGATAAATTCCCTGAAATGACCATTATGACGGACGTGGCAATGGACCCGTACTCCTCTGATGGGCACGATGGGCTGGTTGTAGATGGAAAAATCCTCAACGACGAGACCAATGCCATATTGAATAAGATGTCCCTTGCACAGGCGCAAGCCGGTGCTGATATTATCGGTCCTTCGGATATGATGGACGGCAGGGTACAAAGCATTCGTGAAACCCTAGATAAAAATGGCTTTACCGACGTATCGATTATGTCTTATTCGGCAAAATACGCAAGTTCTTTTTACGGTCCCTTTCGTGATGCATTGAATTCGGCGCCCAAATCTGGCGATAAGAAGACATACCAGATGAATCCTGCAAATAAACGCGAAGCGTTATTAGAGGCTGAACTGGATATCCAAGAAGGTGCCGATTTCATTATGGTCAAACCTGCTTTGTGTTACCTTGATGTCATTCATTTACTGCATGAAGCGTCCTCGGTACCGATTACAGCATACAATGTAAGTGGCGAATATGCTATGCTTCACGCGGCAGCAGACAAAGGGTGGATAAATTACAACCTCGGAATGACCGAAATGCTGCTGAGTATTCGACGGGCTGGTGCATCTGGAATCTTAACTTACTTTGCCAAAGATTTCGCCCAGTTATACCGAAATAAGCATTAACATAATTGAATTATTCATCCATTTAGAATCCTTTCAAGGTAATTTGCTATTTTAATACTATGTACGCTGACGATTTTTATCCTGAGAAACCCGCGCTTCAAGAGTCAAAAGCAAAGGGAAACTTGGCTCTTACCATCTTCTCGATTCTCCTTTTCGTCATGACTTTTTTGCTCTTTTTTGCAGAGGAGGTAAATTTTGTGTTTCAAGTGGTCATCGTATTGTTGATTCATGAGTTGGGGCATTTCTTGCTCATGAAATTGTTTCAATACAAACATGTCCGAATGTTATTTATTCCATTGATGGGTGCCTTTGTTCAAGGAAGCAAGGAAAGGTATTCCCAACGTCAAAGTTTGCTTGTATCAGCAGCGGGTCCCATTCCGGGAATAATATTGGGATTGGTTGTTATCTCTATCGCTTTTGGTAACCGTTCGATTTGGCTTGTAGATCTGGGATTATTGTTCTTGTTACTCAATACCATTAACCTTTTTCCGCTTGATCCGCTTGATGGTGGTCAACTCTTTAAATTGATGGTTTTGCGCAATCAAGATATGTACATTATGGTTTTTTCCTTTGTTTCGTCATTGATTCTCATTGGTTTCGGTTGGTTTATTCAAAGCTGGATGATGGTCGTTTTTGGATTCCTAATGGGGTTTCGGGTCAGAAGTTTGCAGAATCAATTCCATCTCAGAAAGGAGTTGGAAGAGGAAGGCGTTTTATACCGCAGCACCTACACCGATTTGTCAAATAAAGATTTTCATAAAATCAAGGCAGTGCTGATGGAACGAACTCCGGCACTAAAAACGTTTGTGGAACAGTCCGAGCCGGAGGTGAGTGATCCCATTTTGGCCAGTCAGGTAAATGCCGTTTTATTGAGTCCAGTGGATCAGGATGCGACCTTGGGATTCAAACTGCTTGTTGGTGGCATTTGGGTAGCAGCGTTGGCAGTGCCAATCGGTTTGTTCATTTATTTCAATGAAGCAATAATGGAAAGTTATGGCTGGTATTTCAAGTACCTTTCAAGCAAATGAAACCGTGGGATTCCTGCATGAAGCAGGAACGGCAGTTATTGTGCGTATAGAAGGGGAGAGGGCCATTGTTGAGGATGAAAACGGATTTGAACGTTCTTGCCAAATTCAAGAACTGGTCAAAATGCATTTGCAAAAGGACGATTTCGAACGACACGATTTAAATGTACCGATAGTCCAAAAGGAGTCCAAGCGTGAGAGGAAAAACCCAAATCAGGCGAATACAAGAAAATCAACCGTTCCTGAAATTGATTTACACATCGAGTCATTGACAGAATCTAATAGTGGAATGTCTAATGCGGAAATAATGGTTATACAGTTGCGTTCCTTGGATCACTTTTTTAACGAAATGGTCAATGTTCGTGTTAGGAAGTTCATCATCATTCATGGGGTAGGTGAAGGTACCCTGAAATCAGAGGTTCGAAAATTTATCAAATCAAAAAAAGGGGCTTATTGTTACGATGCTGATTTTAGAAAATATGGCATTGGTGCAACGGAGGTAGAGATTCGCTTTACAGAAAGGGAGAAATGAACGACATGTTAGATATCTCTTCCAAAAAAATGGATGTCGTTATGTGTTTCTTCAATGCGGTCTTTGACTTCCTTTATGACTTTGGCTAAAATAAAAACATCTGGACCTGCATTCAGCTGCAGCCATTTCCAACTTTCCTGTTCGTCTTCTACCGCCATTGCGATGTGGTACAATTGCTCAAAACCATTTGCCTGTAGCCATTTTTGAGCATTGGCATTTCCTTCTGCGGCATGAATCATGGCCATTAAATGGGGATACCCGTTTTGCATCAGCCAGTCGCGCGCTTGGTTCTTAAGATAAATCGCTTGAATGGCAAAACAAAGCTCTTTGAATCCGTTTTCGTATAACCAATTCGTAATTTCTTTATTACCCTCAATGGCCTTGGCCCATGCGACCACTATTTTAGGGTCGTAATCCAACTCGTTCATAGAAACCACTTGAGGATAGGGAATGGTGGTAGGGGCAGAGACTTTCTTTCTTGAACCAAAGAGTTTCTTGAACATATCGTTAAGTTACGCAAAAAACAGATAGGCAACAAGAACGGCGACTGTTCCGCCAATCACATCGCATAGAATACCTGCTCCTGCAGCATACCGCGAATTGCTGATTTTAACCGAACCAAAATAAACCGCAAGCACATAGAAGGTCGTTTCTGTACTTCCCTGAAAAGTGGCAGATAGGTTACTTATAAAGGAATCAGGACCAAACGTATTCATATTTTCCACCATCAGTGCCCTCGAACCACTTCCACTAAAGGGTTTCATAAACATCACCGGCAGCGCATCAATGAATTCCAAAGACGTCATCCCAAAAAATATGAGGGCCGTTTTGATTCCAGACATTAGATCGGTGAAAGCGCCTGAAGAACGAAACAACGCTATGGCTGCAAGCATAGCAACAAGGTAGGGAATGATGTTAACAGAAACTTGAAAACCTTCTTTAGCTCCTTCCACGAAAGAGTCGAACATATTAAGTTTTTTCTTGATTGCCAATCCAAAGAAGAAAAGGATAAACCCAAACATAATGGTGTTACTCACGATGGAGGAAATGGTATCGATTTGTTCCGGATGATATTGCAAGTACAACATAAATCCAACGATAAGGGCTGTCAAGCCACCAATATAGGTAACAATTACCCTGTCGAGTAAATTGATTTTTTGCCGAATGGAAACATATATCAATCCACCGAGTGTGGCGAAATAGGTTGTAATTAGAATGGGTAAAAACACAGAAGTTGGGTCCGTTGAACCATTCGCAGCGCGCGTGGCTAAAATGGAAACAGGGATGATGGTTAATCCTGAAGCATTTAGAACTAAAAACATGATTTGTGCATTGGACGCCGTGTCTTTGTTTGGGTTCAATTCCTGTAAGTCTTTCATCGCTTTTAATCCTGCGGGCGTAGCCGCATTATCGAGTCCAAGCATGTTCGCGGAAAAGTTTAACATAATGGATCCATTTGCTGGATGTCCTTCTGGAATTTCAGGGAAAAGCCTAGAAAACAAGGGGCGAATAACCCTAGCCATGACGTCAATCGCACCCCCGTCTTGACCAATCCGCATGAATCCCATCCACAACGCGATGGTGCCCGTCATAAACAACGAAAGTTCAAAACCTGTTTTTGCGGCCTCAAAGAGTCCGTCCATCATTGTTTGTAAGATGTGGACATCCTGCCAGAAAATGAGTTTGGAAAAACCCATGACCATGGCAATAAGAAACATGCCAACCCAAATGCGATTTAATACCATAGCCTAAAGATGCAGTCTTTTTTAATGGTCAGTTCGGTTTCGTTTCAAAAAGTATCAACAGGGAATGTTTAAATCAATGGTTTATGCGTCAAGTTTTCCAATACCTTGCCTCACGATTTCTGGATGCGACCCAGTGCAATCAACTATTGTTGATGCTTCTAAAAGTCCGTTTCCTCCATCAATAATCAATGCCACTTGATCGTCCATTCGTTCGTATATCATCGAAGGGTCTGAATAATATTCCAACAGTTCATCCTCTTCGTTATGGAGCGAGGTTGTCGCAACTGGATGTCCTAGCTCTTTGATCAATTCCATTAAAATAGCGTTGTCAGGAATGCGGATACCTATTTCTTGACGGTTTGTGTCAAACAATCGCGACACTTCGTTTGTAGCCGTTAAAATAAAGGTAAATGGTCCTGGTAAATGGTGTTTTAGCAGTTTAAATACCGACCGTTCAAGTTGTTTTACATAGGTTGAAACCTGACCTAGGTCGGAGCAAATAATGGAAAACTGCGTTTTATTTAATTTGCTTCCCTTCAACCGTGCGAGTTCATTTAATGCTTTTTTATGAAACAAATCACAGCCCATCGCATAGACGGTATCGGTGGGGAAAATAACGATCCCTCCTTTTTTAAGTACCTCAACAGCCTCCAAAATGAGTCGCTTATCGATGTTGTATGGATTGATTTCGATTATCACTCTTTTTCCAATTGGGGTTTGAAAATTTTGCAGGAGATGGCTCGATGGTCGCTGTAGGCTTTTTCCTGAATAACAAAATGACTGGATTCCAATTCAGGAGAATGAAAAATGTAATCAATGCGACCTGCAGGAACCTTACCCACATAGGTAGAACCAATTCCTGATGAACAGTTGCGAAAAGCATCAGTCAACATCCGGTTAAATTGATTGTAAGCATAAGACAGCGGCGTATCATTGAAATCACCGCAAACGATAGTTGGGTAGGGCGAGCTTTGTATGTGCTCAGTAACCGTTCGAGCTTGTTCCGCACGCTTGGGATAAGCGATGGTAAGTTTATCCAGAAGCAAACCAATCATAGATGGCTTTTCCACTGCTTTAGCACCTCCACTTTTGTCGAAAACAGAATAATCATCCTGTTGCAATTTGATGGATTGAAGGTGAACATTATACACCCTGAACGTATCCTTATTTTTGACTATGTCGACAAAAACACAGTAATTGAAGTCTTGTTCTCCCTGGGTGTGAAACATAACATCCCCCTTCGCAATCAAAGGATATTTTGACAATACGGCGACACCAAAATTCTGTCTTCCATTCAATTTATGGGCATACCTTTCGTGGTAGTCTTTTATGTTCAAAAGTTGTATCAATGTATCACGAGTCGAAAAGGAAGTTGGCTTATCTTGATGGTAAAATTCTTGAAAGCAGATGATATCAGGGTCGTGTTCTTGAATGTAGTTGAAAATGGCGTTTCGCTTAGTGTATTTTTCGTCTGTCGCAGCGGTATATAAATCAAACAACCGCACATTGTAACTCATTACATGCAGTTGTTGTTCTTTTGGGGGAAGGTTTTCTTTATCGCCACCGGTTGCCAAAATGCGGAAATGAAGTTTACCTCCCAATAAGATGCATGCAGCAATTAACCAAGAAATACGTGATTTTAGAAAGACCCAGAAAAACAATACAATAAAAACCAAGACAATAATGACGGGATATGCTAATCCGAAAAAAGGCAGGAGCCGAAAGGTGTTGGGATGTACGAATGGCGACAGGTAAGCCAGTAACAAGCCCAACAGAAGAAATCCGGTAAGGACTTGCAAAAAGCGAAGAAAGGCGGTGCGTTGTTTCTTCTGTTCAGCCATTTTTTGATTGCTTGAATAAAAACTCTTTTTCTTTTCGCGTCAGGGAGTCGTAGCCCGATTTGGAAATTTTCTCCAAAATTCGGTCCGTCTCCATCTGTCGTTGCCGGGCATCAAGGATGTATTCTTCGTCCGTTTTCACCCGAGTAGAAGCCCGTTGCCCGCCATACTGCACATTCATGCGCGTCTTTTTGGTAAGCAGGCCTCTAAAAAATGAAGATAAAAAACCGATGAAACGTTCACCTGCATGAAGAACATTGAATTGACGTTGCATGGCTTGAACAGACAGGACTCCCAAAACAGCTCCTCCTATATGAGCAATGTGAGCAGTGTGGTCATTTACACCAATGGAAACAAGGTCTAATAGCACAAAAATACCCGCAAGGAAAATCAAACGAATGGGGAAGACGCCAAAAAGGTTAACCTGTAAGTTGGGGCGGTATGCAGCCATTGCGCAAAAGACGGCCATAACTGAACCGCTAGCGCCTAAGATGACATGTTTGCCGGTAAAAAAAGTGGAAAAAAGACCGTGGGCTAATAGTTCAAAAATTCCACCAGCAATTCCACCTAGCATGTAAAGGACAAAAAGTTTTCTCCCATTGAAGTGTTGTTCGAACAATTTCCCAGCGAAATACAAAAAAAGCATGTTCATGGCAAAATGCCAAAATTGAAAATGAGCAAACAGACTTGTAATAAGTCCCCACGGATAATGAAGGAATTCGCTGGGTGATGGATGAAGGGTAAAAATGGCATTCAGCAGGTCTAAAACGGATGCATGCGTTTCCAATCCACTTAACCTGCTGTAAACAAGGAAAAGTTGCAACAAGATAAATACGATTAGGTTGACAAAAATGAGCCTCATTGTAACCCCACCTTGTTTAAGTTGGAATTGTATTTCTTCCTTCAATGTGCGTTCGATGCCCATTTAAAAATGCTTTTTCCCTTGTCGCTTCCAGATCAAAACGAGGATGATTCCAACGATTGCTCCACCCACATGTGCAAGATGTGCAACTTGGTCGTTCTGCTTGTACAAACTGTTGTAAATTTCGTAGAGCAGGTAAGCGCCAACCAAAAACTTAGCTTTAATCGGTATAGGTGGGAAAAGCAGCATGAGCTTGAGGTTTGGGAAGAGAACGGCAAAACCTGCTAAAACACCAAATAGAGCTCCCGAAGCGCCAATCATGGTGCTGTATGACAACTCGATATATCGAACCATTTCCGCAGACATGCTTCGGATGTCATTCTCAGTGAAGTACTTATGCTTTATTTTATTATGGAAAACATCCATCTCAATACCTGAAGCTTGAATGGCTTGTTTCAGTTGATACATTTCCCAAAAACCGATGGAATTGTACAAAATAATGGCTCCAAGGCCTGAGGCAAAATAAAAAATGAAAAATCGTTGAGCGCCCCATTCACGTTCCAAGTGTGAGCCAAACATTACAAGCATCAACATATTGAAAAGAATATGTGTGAAATCGTTCAAGCTGTGCATGAACATATGGGTAATAAGTTGATAAGGCTCAAACAGAGGTGAATTGAAATAGTGTGTTCCAAGCAGCGTAGACACATCGATTTGTTGTCCAGCCAAGACAATGGTCAACAGGAACATGAGCAAGTTGATAATCAACAGATTTTTTGTGACGACAGGAATGTTTCTTAATAAGCCCATAGTTAAAACCAATGTTGGATTTCTTCGAAAGTTAGTGTTTTAATGATTGGTTTCCCTTGTGGAGTATGTGAATGCTCAGTACATTGAAACAATTTCTCAATGAGTGCATTGGCCTCCTCGGTAGTGCGAATAGCTTGTTTGCTGTATGAGAACGAACTGATAGTTGACAATACGGCATGCAGCAAGTCTTCTTTTTGTTGCTCATCGTGCAAGGCAAATTGAGCAAAAAGAGCATCCAAACAATGCTGAATCTGTTCAGGCTGGAGGAAGGACGGCATCGCATGTATGACGAGGTTTTCATCCTTCTGTTCACCAGAAAAGCCTAATTGTCGGATTAAAATCGCATGCCGATTCCAATGCTCCACTTGAGTAATGTGCACAGCGTATTCGAATGGGAAAAGGAGTGTTTGTGAGTCTAGGGGATGAAGGACCAATTTTTCAAGCAAAGAATCGAAGGTGATCCGAGCTTGAGCCCGGACAATGTGAATGACCATGACACCCGATTTGCAACTGACAAATAAATACGGAGCGCGCACCAGGCAGTCGAACTGAGTCGGTACCTCCTCTAAAGGTAGCATGACAGCTGGCGCTTCCTCCACTTCATCTTCTACCGAGTAAAATGCTTTCCAATCGGTTGAACCTCCACCTAAACTCCCAAAACCTTGTTTGCTCATGGCAGATGATTTTTCGGAATTCCCCTGTGATGATTGAAAAGGATTGTAGCCTTGATTCACGCGGATTACAGGTTCCTGAACAGGCATTTTCGAGTAATGAACAGGAATGTCAAATCCCGTCTCCCGATCAAAATCAAGCGTCGGCGCAATGTTGTATTTTCCCAAGGCTTGTCGGATGCTGCTCATCAATATGGCATAAATCGACCGGTCCTCTTCAAACTTGATTTCGGTCTTGGTGGGATGTACGTTGACATCAATTTTTGAAGGATTGACCTCTAAGAATAACACATACGTTGGAAAGGTTTTTTCCGGGATCATTCCTTCAAACGCTTTCATCACCGCATGGTGGAAATAACTATCCTTAAAAAAACGTCCGTTGACAAAAAAATATTGATTTCCCCTCGTTTTTTTAGCAAACTCAGGTTTCCCGACATAACCATGAAGGGAGACAATATCCGTTGTTTCTTCTATCGGAACTAACTTTTCATTGCTGTTTTTACCTAGCAGGTCGATGACGCGCCTTCGTTGACCGCCGGGAATCAAGTGATATACCTCCTGGTTATTATGTATCAGGCGAAATGAAATACTTGGATGGGGCAGCGAAATACGCTCAAATTCATCAAGAATGTGGTTGAATTCTACTGTATCGGATTTTAGAAAATTTCGTCGGGCGGGAACGTTGTAAAATAAGTTCTTTACTTCGAAGGAAGTACCCATAATTCCCGCACAAGGTTCTTCTTTTGTAACCTGTGATCCTTCCAACTCCATGAGGGTGCCAATTTCTTGCCCATTTTGACACGTGCGCAATCGAACGTAGGCAATGGCTGCAATGGAAGCGAGTGCTTCACCTCTAAACCCTTTTGTTTTTAGCGCAAAAAGATCGTTCGCAGAGGCAATTTTGCTCGTGGCATGTCGCACAAAACACAAGCGCGCATCCGAACCCGACATGCCATGACCATCGTCTGTAACTCGAATAAGCGTTTTTCCAGCATCTTTTATTTCAATAGTAATGGACCCGGCCCCGGCGTCAATGGCATTTTCAACCAACTCCTTGACAACGGAAGCGGGACGCTGAATGACCTCACCGGCAGCAATTTGGTTGGCAATGTGATCGGGTAAGAGTTTAATGATGGACTGCATGGGCATTGCCTCGGAAAACATGTTTCTTTCACCCCGAAGACATAACAAAGATACAGATACTCTTTCGGATTTTCAATCATTTCCCCACAAAAACGCCTTATTTAAACTCTTTTTGTTGAAATATTTTTACACAATGAAAGAAGCATTCTTAGGCGTTCTTTACCTTTGTAGTATGGTGAAAAGGAAAGGTAAGGGAATCTGGTTGTTCGTTTTTGGGCTTGTTATTGCGCCCATGATTTTTTTTGCGTTTACTCGCATCAATTCCCAAAAAAAGGTGCGCAACAAAACTGCCACCAACCTATCGATGGATCAATGGGTAGAGGAGCGTATGAAAAACATGACGACTCAAGAGAAAATCGCACAGTTTTTCATGGTGGCAGTACACCCTAATGAAGGCACCTCTAATACCGATAAAATTGCGCGCTGGGTGCAAGAACAAAAAATAGGCGGACTTATTTATTTTCAATCCGACGATGTTGCTGTGAAAAAACACATCGCGGATATGCAGTCGTTAAGCGAAACACCTTTACTCATTGGGATGGATGCAGAATGGGGTACTAGCATGCGCTTGTTTAAATCCGAACGTTTTCCATATGCTTATACCATGGGGGCTTCAAACGACACGGCGGTTAGCCGCCGAATTGCCCAACAAATGGCAGCGGAATGTCGCTCGTTGGGAATCCATATTAATTTCGCGCCAGTAGCCGATGTTAACAGCAATCCAAAAAACCCAGTAATTGGTTTCCGTTCCTTCGGAGAAAATACGGCCATTGTTTGCGATCAGGTTAAAGCCATGGTGCTGGGATTCGAACAAGGTGGCATCCTGAGTTGCATTAAGCATTTTCCAGGTCACGGCGATACCGATAAAGATTCACACTATGAGTTGCCAACCGTGACCAAGTCCATGGAGGAGCTAAAAAAAACGGATTTTAAGCCATTTGAAGCGGGTATAAGTGCCGGCTGCGCTTCGGTCATGGTTGCTCACCTTAACGTTCCAGCCCTAGACAAAAGTGGTACACCATCAAGTCTTTCAAAAGCGGTTATAAGTGATCATCTTAAGTCCAAAATGGGATTCAAGGGCCTGGTCTTTTCCGATGCCTTAAACATGAAAGGTGTCGCTGAAAAATATGGGAAAACCGAAGTGGTTGTCAAAGCGTTTGAAGCAGGTTGCGATGTGTTGTTGTATCCTGAGAGTGTTGAAGAAGCCATTGCAGCTATTCAAAGCAAAGTCAAAGATGGGAAAATTTCCATGAAAGAAATTGATGAAAGGTGTCGAAAAATACTACAGGCCAAATATAAGTACGTGGTAAAACCCTCTAAAAATTTCTATTTTGATAAAGATGATTTGGCTTGGTCGCGACAGGAATTGTATGAAAAGGCCATCACCGTACTAAAAAACGAAGGCGATTTTTTACCAATAAAACAGTTAAACCG
Organism: Crocinitomicaceae bacterium; assembly: GCA_044372835.1. Taxonomy (GTDB): domain Bacteria; phylum Bacteroidota; class Bacteroidia; order Flavobacteriales_D; family Crocinitomicaceae; genus M0103. The sequence continues at coordinate 140,333 of JBILRE010000007.1, forward strand.
TAGGGTTGCAAGGGTATCAATAGGTGTACATAGTTTTCCATTTCGACAGAGCATAGATTTATTTGACAACGCTGTACACCACCACTACTATAGTTTTGAAGAGGCCATGAAACGTTTTCCAGCAGTGGCTAAAAACTACGATGTTATCATCGTCGGGGCCCATTCCAATACGGTTCGGTCCAGGAATAATTATGGGTTTTCTGCTTCTTTCAATGACTTTTTATCTTCCTTACCTGAAAACACAGACAATGTACTTGCTTTGTTTGGTAATCCTTTGGTCTTGTCTTCAGGTAAAACCGATCTCTCACGTTTTAAAAGTGTCGTCATTGGTTATGAAAACCATGCCTTGATGCAGAAAACAGCTGCTCAACTGATTTACGGCGCCATTCCTGCAAGTGGGAAATTACCCATTACCATCAACCAAGATTGGAAGGTAGGTTTTGGAAAAGAGCTTGGTTGGGGCGGTCGATTGAAACATTCGTTCCCTCAAGAACTTGGAATCAATCCTAAAAAATTGAAGGAAATAGATGACATAGCGATCAACGGAATAGAGAAAAAAGCCTTTCCCGGATGCCAGGTTTTGGTTGCTGTTGAAGGGAAAATTATTTATAGAAAGTGTTTTGGTAAACAGACCTTTGAAGGAAGCGATTCCGTTAGCCATGAAGACGTATATGACATAGCCTCCATTTCAAAAATTGCCGGGTCGACCCTTGGAATTATGAAATTGCAGTCCAAAGGAATGTTTTCTCTTTCCAATACCTTGGGCCATTACCTGCCTGAGCTTACCTCCAAGTACGAGCCTTACGCTTCCATCAACCTTCGCGACATGCTTGCTCATCAGGCGGGGCTAACCGCTTGGATTGCCTTTTACAAGAAAACACTTGTCGATGGCAAACCCAGTTCAAAAATTTATTCTGAGGTCCGACGAGAGGGTTACAACATTCAAGTGGCACAGAACTTATTCATTAAGGACAACTATGTCGATACCATTTACAAGCAGATTATGACAACTGCGCTTGGGCCTAAGAAGTATGAATACTCCGATTTAGGATACTACTTTGTGAAGAAAATTGTGGAAAAGCAGTCAGGCAAAGCATTTCAAGAATTTTTACTCCAAGAGTTGTATCAACCACTTGGTTTAAGGCACTTACGTTTTCACCCAAGGTTGTTCTTTCCATTAAAAAACATCGTGCCCACAGAAGACGATCAGGCATTTCGAAAGCAACTGATACATGGTTATGTACATGACCCTGGGGCCGCTATGCTTGGTGGAATTGGAGGTCATGCTGGTTTGTTCTGTAATGCTACCGACTTGGCATCTTTAATGCAGGTTTTTCTGAATAAAGGACGTTATGGTAACGTTCAGGTACTCAACCCTGAAGTAGTGGAAGAGTATACAAAGGCACAGTTCACTGGAAATCGTCGTGGTGCAGGCTTCGACCGTCCGCAAGCGAGTGGGGGAGGGACTTGCCACGAATTGGCTTCGCAACAAAGTTTTGGTCATTCTGGGTTTACAGGAACCTTGGTTTGGGCTGATCCGAAGTATCAAATCAATTATGTTTTTCTTTCGAACCGTGTTTGTCCGAATCAGGACAATTGGAAAATTCGTGACATGAATATCCGTACTGAGATACAACGGGTAATTTACGAAGCCGTGACAGCAGTGCGATGAGGCAAAAAAAAACGGTTATCCATATCGTTGCATTGGTGTTTCTTTTGGTTGTCGCTTTGGCTTTTATTCCCTTTTTAGAATACCACGAAAAGTATGCAAATCAACTTCAATGGCGGCCAATTGACCCCATTGGTGAGTTTTTTCCGGCACTTGACGTTTCGTACCTGATTTTTACCATCACCTATGGTTCTATGTTACTTTACGCCTTGCTATCCTACAAAAAGGATTTTTTTATTCCGAAATTGATGCTTGCTTATGCGTTCATTTTGTTGTTGAGGTTTGTGACCCTTTCGCTTTTCCCTTTTCAAGCCCCCACTTCATATGTGTATTTAAAGGATCCTTTTTTGAATGAATTGATTTACCCTGGACATATACGAAACGACCTTTTTTTCAGCGGACATACGGCACTTGTCTTTGCCATATTTATCCTCTCTGATAAAAAATGGATTTTTCTGATCTTGGCGGCATTAACGGGTATATTGGTGATGGTTCAACGGGTACATTACAGTTACGATGTGTTTGCCGCTTTTCCGTTTGCGTGGCTAGCTGCGTCACTTTCAATCCACATTATTACTGCTGCCGACAAGGGGAATAATGTGTAAATTTAACAACGAAAATTAACGTTTCAATGAAAATAGGGATTGTATTGTATCCAACCTTTGGAGGAAGTGGAGTAGTTGGAACCGAATTAGGAAAGGCTTTAGCAAAAAAAGGCCATCAAATCCATTTTATTACGTATTCTCAACCGGTTCGTCTGGGAACGTTCCAGGAAAATGTTTTTTACCACGAAGTTGCAGTGAGTGATTATCCATTGTTCGATTACCAACCATACGAAATTGAATTAACCAGTAAGATGGTGGATGTCGCTTTGTTTGAAGAACTCGATTTGTTCCACGTTCATTATGCCATTCCCCATGCCTCGGCAGCCTATTTGGCCCGGCAAATATTACAATCCAAAGGAAAGTACATTCCATTCGTAACCACACTGCATGGAACGGATATTACCTTGGTAGGAAGGGATCCTTCGTTTGAACCGGTTATCACATTTTGCATCAACGAGTCGGATGCGGTAACAGCGGTTTCCCAAAGTTTGAAAAACGATACCTATACCCATTTTCAGATTGAACGTCCGATCCATGTTATTCCTAATTTTATTGATGTCGATAGTGAAAATGAATCTGCGGAATCGATTGATTTGCGGTGCAAGTATGCACTTCCTTCGGAAAAAATTATGTGCCATATTTCTAATTTTCGAGCGGTAAAAAGGGTTGAAGACGTGGTACATGTCTTCAAACGAGTGAGTGATAAGCTCCCGGTTAAATTGCTTCTTGCAGGGGATGGTCCTGAACGTCAAGGGGTTGAACGCCTCGTTAGAGAGTACCAATTGCAGCAGAAAGTTATTTTCCTCGGTAAAGTGCGTGACACATCGCATGTGCTACAATTGGCGGATCTATTCCTCCTTCCATCCGAGACAGAAAGTTTTGGTTTAGCTGCGCTTGAAGCTATGGCGGTCGGGGTACCAGTCATTTCTTCCAACACAGGTGGAATTCCTGAGGTAAACGAACATGGTGTAACTGGTTTCCTTTCTCCCGTAGGTAATGTAGAAGAGATGGCCCAAAACTCCATTTTTCTCCTTGAAAATGAAGGAATACATGGTGAATTCGCAGCAAATGCGAAGGAACGAGCAAGACTTTTTGATTTAGACCTTATTTTACCATTGTATGAACAAGTCTACGCTGATGTGTTGAACAGGGATTAAATCAAAGTGTTCTTGTTTGTGCTGCTCAGGATAAAATTAAGTGAAAAGCCTTCGTTGAGTTTGAAAAGCTGACTGAAGTTACAATGTGTTTTGTTTTAAATCATTATATTCGGGTAGTTTAAAGTACATTTTATTCATTCTGCTACGTAATGCTTATGAAATCGATCACTGCAATCCTTTGTTGCCTTTTTACTTCCTACATGTTTTCTCAGAAGAATGGGGAGTCCAATTGGAGCGTAACTTACCAAAAAAGCCATTCTTTTATCGAGAATAAAGGACAGTTCAATGCATTTGAAACACCTCAAACCGGTCCAATACGCTATGCCTTTGATGTTGGAAGTACGCGGGTGTTTTTTGGGACGAAGGGATTGGGTTATTCCTTTCTCGAAGCTGAAAAAATCCCAAAAGCCCAGCGTGAAGCATTCGAAGCAACACTTCGAAATACGGTTCAGGATCACAAGCGCTTTGAGAAAATGGTCGGTAAATTCAAGTACAAAAGCGATTGGCTGACTATGCAGTGGGAAGGTATGAGCAGTGCATGTCAATTAGTTGCAATGAATGAAACTTCTGACTACCACAATTATTCCTATTCCGGTTCGGATGGTTCTGTAATCGGTATAGATCATGCTCGATCATATCAAAAACTAATTTATAAAAATTGTTACCCGGGAATCGATATCGAATACACGGTTCATCCGGAAGTAGGTCTTAAATATGCCCTTGTAGTCCAGCCAAGTGCAAATCCAACATTGGTTTCAATGGTTTATGACCGGGATATTTGGCTTAAGAATGGTGAAGTGCATATTCCAACTTCTTTTGGTGATATGGTGGATCACGCTCCTTTAAGTTTTATCGCTGGGGATACATCGACTATTATTCAGTCTTCCTTTTTTCAATCAGGCAAACGCATTTCATTCCAAATTGGAGCCTATGATCAAACGAAGACCTTGGTTATCGATCCATGGGTGCAAACCCCAGTTTTCGCTACCAATTGGGACGTGGTTTGGGAATGCGAACGGGATGGAGCAGGGAATACGTACATACTTGGCGGGATAATGCCCATGCAAGTATTAAAATATTCAACTACTGGTACCTTGCTTTGGACCTACAACACGCCTTATGACACATCCAATTGTTGGTTGGGAACGCTAGCCACAGACCTCGCAGGTAATTCGTATGTTACACGAGGTTCTGTTTCGGGGATACAGAAGATATCTTCCGGTGGTGCCTTGGTTTGGAACAACAACGGTGGTGGAGGCTCCATCGGTAATTCGGACGAATATTGGTCGATTGCATTTAATTGTGATCAATCTGGTTTAGTGATTGGTGGGACATCTGGCGCCTTTGCGTTACCTCCTCTATTGGAAGCTTCTCTTTTTAACATGAATACCGGAAATGGCAACATTTCAAATACGGTTGATGTGGCGGTTGGTCCAACCTTTAGTATTCCGCCCAATGTGCAAGAGGTGCGTTCTGTCACCGCTGCACCCAATGGCAAGTATTATTTTTTAACACAGGATACCCTAGGATTCATTTCAGATAATTTCAATTTGTGCGCTGGCAATACAAGCGATTTAGTTAAAGTAAACAATGGCATTGACCTGGGATATAAATGTGAGGATTTCCGTTACGACAATACAGGTATCTGTGCACTAGCAGCCGATGAAACGGCGTTGTATGTGCACAGGGGAAACCAACTTCAAAAGCGCTCGCTTTCGAACCTTAGCATTTTGGGCACTGTTAATATTCCCAATGGTGGGTTTGCCTCACAGGGTTTAGGTATTAATGCACTTTCCAATAGCGGTATTGCTGTTGACGATTGTGGCAATGTATATGTCGGTTCTACGGATGGTGTATATAAATTCAACAATGCCCTTGCCCAACAGGCCTTTTATCCGACCGCGTTTAAAGTGTATGATGTTGAAGTCAATTCAGGTGGCGAAATCATCGCCTGCGGTGGTACTGGAAACTCAACCTCTGGAACGCGTTCAGGTGGTATTCAAAGCTTTGCAGCTTCTGCATGTGTTCCAATCGCCTCTACCTGTTGCGATGCCAGCATTTGTATTCCGTCTACTTTTTGTTCGAACGATTCCCCTGTCACGCTTACCACTGCTACCGCAGGTGGAACATGGTCAGGAAATGGGGTGAGTGCATCGGGTGTCTTCAATCCAAGTTTGGCCGGAGTGGGTTCCCACACCATAACTTACACCTTGCCGTGTGGTAGTGAGAGCATTACGATTTTAGTAAGTTCATGCCAGTCGATGCAGGTTTGCGAGGAAACCAATGGCAATTTTACTGTAACTGGTGGTGTTGGTCCATATAGCTGGGCGCAATTCGTTCCGGCATCGAATACACCTATTACCAACCAAACCCAATGCGAATCATGTGGATATACTTGGAATCCAGGTTTTCCGCCCTTTCTCCCTGCTCAATGTTTGAACAATTTACTGCAACCTGTTACCACGTGCTCATCTCCTTCCTCTTATGCAACTTTTACCACTGGTAATTCGGTTACTGTTCCTCCAGGCGTAACCAATGTTCAAATTACCGATGCGAGTGGAACAGTTATCACAATCGACCTAACAACCGTTTTACCGTGTGGCACGGTGCCTTGTCCAACCATAAACCTTTCGACAAGTTCTCAAACCAACGTTAATTGTTTTGGTGGTAGCAATGGTGTAGCAAATGTTATAGCTACCGGTGGAACAGGTCCCTATTCGTATACATGGTCACCAGGAAATCTTTCAGGTTCTTCACAAGTTAATTTGACTGCTGGAACCTATACTGTTTCTGTGGTGGATGCCAATAATTGTCCTGGAAGTGGCACCGTAAATATATCTCAGCCGTCGACATTGTCGGTCTCGACAACTGCAACAGCTACCACATGCACTGCATCCACAGGTACAGCAAGTGCAACCGTTTCCGGTGGAACAACGCCGTACGCGTACCTTTGGAATCCCGGTGGAGGTATAAGTTCAAGTCTCAATAACCTTTCGTCTGGTAATTACACTGTTACGGTAACCGATGCAAATAACTGCCAAGCTACATCTACTGTCAATGTTCCCTCAACCAACGGTCCGTCAATTTCCTTGTTAAGTAGTTCAGATGTCTCTTGTGCTGGGGCATCAGACGGACAAGCTTCGGTGTCTGTTACTGGCGGATCAGGAACGTTAACAGTTGTCTGGACTCCCGGCAATTTGAACGGAACGTCTCAAAACAATCTTTCTGCAGGGACTTATCAAGTGACGGTTTCAGATGCTTCAGGATGCACGAATGCGCTAAGTATCACCATAGAAGAGCCAGCGCCTATTTCGATCAGTCAAGGTGCCATTGTTCCTGCTACCTGTGGAGTGAATGATGGAAGCGCATCTGTTTCGGTAACCGGTGGTACTTCACCACTGAGTTTTGCTTGGAGTCCAAATGGTGGCAATGGAGCTGTAGCGGCGAATCTAGGTGCCGGAACTTATATCGTAACAGTAAGTGATGCAAATAGCTGTTCTGAAAATTTAACCGTTATTGTCCCAAATGCCAACGGTCCGGTTGTAACGATTGTTGGGAGTACCAACGTAACTTGTATTGGTGCTTCGGATGGTACGGCAATAGCCTCTGTTAACGGGGGGAATCCTCCGTATACCTACAACTGGCTTCCGACGGGAGGTTCAAACAGTACGGCTAACAGTTTAGCGGCAGGTACCTATTCGGTACTTGTTACCGATAATCAAGGATGTGTTGGAACGGCATCTGTATCAATCGGGTCACCTTTGCCGATTGTAATGAACGAAACCATTGTGCCTACTTCATGCGAATCTTCTACCGGACAAATAAGCGTTAGCGTTTCTGGAGGAACCCCTGGATATACGTACAGTTGGCAGCCGATTACGAGCACGGGAAGCAGTATTTCAAACGCAGCGGTTGGTATTTACACGTTAACGGTTACCGATGCTGAAGGTTGTTCGCAAACAGAAAATTATACCATGACGGCAAGTGGAACCATCCCTATCACCGTAAGTCCATTTGTGGTGACGATCTTTGAGGGGCAGTCGGTTACACTCACAGCAAATGGTGCTTCTGATTACCTCTGGGAGCCACCTTATGCCTTAACTTGTGAAACCTGCGGAATTACTGTAGCTAACCCAGAGCTAACAACGCTCTACACCGTTACGGGTACCGACGATAATGGCTGTACGGGTACCGCTGAGGTATTGGTCAATGTGCAGAAAATTTGTGGTGATTTTTATGTGCCAACCGTCTTTGCACCTGACGGGAATGGCTCTTCAGAGAACAAGAAGGTATGTGTCTATGGTTCTTGCGTAGCCAGTTTTAAGTATGCCGTATACAACCGTTGGGGACAACTTGTGTTTGAAACTGAAGATCAAAATAACTGTTGGGATGGAACATTCAAGGGATCCCCTCAACATGCGGGTGTATATGCCTATACCTTATATATCACTTTGGACAACGGCGATTACCTAGAACAATCTGGAAATTTGACCTTAATACGATAATATGAAAAGTAGAAAAGGATTTTTAAACGCATTTTTTGTTTATTTCATTGTGGCCAATTCGGTTGCTCAGGACATTCATTTTAGTAATCCCGATCAGCAACCACTTTATTTAAACCCAGGCCTAACAGGAATTGATGCCACTGTTCAGGGGAATTTAAACTTCCGACGTCAATGGAGCAGTTTGCCAGTGCCTTACACCACATCTACATTCTCGGTCGAAGGAAGATTCAATGAAAGGTCAAGAGGAAAGGGAGGTATAATCGCTGGAGGATTGTTCTTGTCGAATGATAAGGCAGGTGCACTCAACGTTGTCACCAATACAGCCCAAATGAACCTGGCTTATCACTTAGTTCTCAATCGATATACTTCCATTGGATTTGGATTGAATGCAGGCTTTGGACAGCGAAGCATTGACGCAAGTTCAGGGCGTTGGGGATCGCAGTATGATGGGACTGCTTACAATGCGGGATTGGCAGGTGGTGATTTGCCTTCCAATCCATCGTTTTCTTATTTTGACATCGGATCGGGGGCAGTGCTGCATTATCAACCCGATAACCAGTTCGATTTAAAGGCTGGATTGGCTGTTTACCATTTGAATCGTCCGGGTTTTTCATTTGTTACTAATGATTCCGCGGATTTAAGTCCAAGGTATTCCTTTTTTACGACAACCGATATTGCCGTTTCTGGAACGCGCGGTTCCTTCCAGCCTGCTTTTTACCTTCAATTGCAAAACAAAGCGTTTGAATTGATGTATGGAGTTAGCTACCGGTATATATTGACAAATGGTTCAAGGTTCACAGGACGCAAAAGACCAGCCTCGTTTAGTATTGGATTATTTAACCGTTTTAAAGACGCCCTTATTTGTCGTACTCAGTTTGAAAAGGACATGTATACCTTAGGCTTTTCATACGACATAACTATTTCGGACTTGATTAGCGCCTCGAATGGACGTGGTGGATTTGAATTATATTTTAAGTTCCGCTATGACAGTGGAAGGGTAAAAAGACGTTAGTCTTTGTTTTTAAGTTTGCTAACGATTCCGGTGGTTGAAAAGCCTTCTACGAGTTGAACAACGCGAACAGCTCCTCCATTTTCTCGAATGATGTCAGATCCAACGATATACCTTTTCGATGTAGGTTTCCGTTCTTCAGGGTCGTAATCGGCTCCTTTGACGAGCACATTGGGTTGCAATGCTTGAATGACTTCAAGCGGAGTGTCTTGTTCAAAAATCAAAACAAGATCAACAAATGCCAACGCCGATAACAGCAATGCCCTGGAAATTTCTGAATTGATGGGACGATCCTCTCCTTTTTCAAGGCGTTTTACGGAAGCATCGGAATTTACAGCTACTACCAACCGTTCTCCCATGGTGGAAGCTGCTTCAAGGTAGCTGACATGACCAAGGTGAAGAATATCATAGCAGCCATTGGTGAAAACAACCGCATCTCCTGCAGATTGCCACTGCCCAACCCTTTTTTTTGCTTCGTCTAAATCAACGAATTTATGCTTTGTTGCTTGTTCGAGATTCATCTTCTTTGGAATAATTGTTTGGTAACATCCAGAGGGAGAGCAAGCCAAGAATTATCATGAGCAGGGTTTGCGTTACCCACACCAGCATGCCTAAAGCGTTTCCAATGGCCTGGGCATCTTTGGGGTAATCCTTACCGATGTAAAAAGCAACGACCAACCCAACAACAAGGGGATATGAGCCAATACCTCCGTTGGTGAATGAAATAACCAAAGAACCAGCAATGAACCCCAGTAAAATTCCCGCAAAAGTCACATGGCTCGTCTGCTCAAGGGATTGGAAAGGAAGCGCGAACATCGCAATGTAGCATGCCCAAATGAAAAGGGTATGAAAAACATATCCCAAGGGTTGAGTCGATTTGAAAATGGAAAAAACACCATCAAATACACCTTTAACGAATGCGATCAACTTGGCACGAATGCTTGGTTTAAACATAAACAAGTATGCGAATATGATCAATGCAATAAGTGCAATGCCATAAAAGAGCCATTTCCATTCTAAACCGGACGCAGCTGAATGATTATTGGTTCCGAAGAATTCCATTTCAATGCGGTGTTTAATTTCCATGAAGTCCTCTAGTCCCATGAATGCCGTTAGCAAAGCAATGGCGAGTAAAACCACTGCATCAACCGCCCTTTCGGCGATAATGGTTCCGAAGGACGCTGAAAATGGAACGCCATCGGAGCGGTACAACATACCCGAACGAGAAGCTTCTCCAGCTCGTGGAATGGTTAAATTAACGAGGTAACCGATCATTACGGCATGGTATCGATTCCAAAAGCTTGTTTTATGTCCAAGAGGTTCAAGTACATATTTCCAACGGTATGCACGGGAAAAATTAGAAACAACCCCAAGAATAAGCGACAAGAAAATCCAAACATAATCTGCGTTCATGATCGCTCGATAAAACGCTTCCTCTGCTTCAGGACTCATTCCGTCAAAGAACACCCAAATAAGGTATAAACCCAACAGAAGTGGAAGGACTATTTTGAGTGTTGTGATAAGGACTTTCCGTCCGTTCATGGAAGTTTATTGGTTGATTCGTCTGGGAAAATAAGGGTTGGTCGAAACGTTTTGGCTTCTTCCATGGTTACGAACGCATATGAAATGATGATGACCGTATCCCCTTTCATCACTTTCCTAGCTGCTGGCCCATTTAAGCAAATTGTACCGGAATTCCGCTCACCTTTAATAACATACGTTTCTAAACGCTCACCGTTGTTGACATTTACAACTTGAACACGTTCTCCTTCCAGTAAGCCCGAGGCATCCATCAACTCTTCATCGATGGTAATGCTTCCGATGTAATGCAGTTCTGCCTCAGTTACGCGAACCCGATGTATTTTTGATTTAAGTACTTGGATGAACATTTTTCTGAATTGGCGGCAAAGTTAAACCAATTTTAGTAATTAACACAAGTGGACCGTATTCTTAATCGAATTGCAATTCCATGTTGTCGATAAGCCGCACATCGCCGCACATTGCCGCAATGCAGCAAACAGGGTAGGAGCCCCATTCCTCCTGCAGTATGTCAAAGGTATGGCCATTAATAAGTTCCAAGTATTCCAACGTAAGGTTACTTTCTTTAATCAACCTTATGCCTTCCTCTTTAGCTTCTTGGGGAGAAGTATAGTTGCCAAGTTGTTGAATCTGATTTAGTGCACGAGACAAGACAAGGGCATCTAAACGTTCTTGTTCACTCAGTAGATTGTTTCTGCTGCTGAGAGCCAAACCCTCATCGGATCGAAGGGTAGGGCAGGCCTCTACGTTTACTTTTAAGTTCATTTCACGAACAAGGTGGCGAATTACCGCAAGTTGCTGAAAATCTTTTTTGCCAAAATAGGCAACATCGGGATTCACTAATTCGAACAGGTTATGAACCACATGAGCCACACCCGTAAAGTGGCCAGGTCGATATTTTCCTTCTAGAACCTTGTCTAGGATACCGAGGTCTAGATTGAACGAAATGCGTCCCGCATAAACGTCTTGTTCTGAGGGTACATAGAGGAGCATCTTTTCATGTTGAAGTGAGCTCAACAAATCGATGTCTTTTTCCAGCGTTCGCGGGTATCGTTCTAAATCCAAGGGATTGTTGAATTGTTTTGGGTTAACAAAAACACTTACAACGGTAAAATCATTTTCCTGCAGCGAGCGATTAATCAGTGATAAATGTCCATCATGCAGTGCCCCCATGGTAGGAACAAAGCCAATGCTACTAAATTGCGTTTTACAATCTTTTAGCCATTTGTTGAGATCAGAATTGCTCTTTGCGATTTCCATAAATTGATATCGAGATGCTATGCGAGCCGACAAAACTATTTCAAATTGTTGAAGATGCGCTTTTTTTTCTATATTTTTGTATCCTTATTAGTTCACATATTTTAATGGAGAAGAAGAAAATCCTATTTGTATCTCAAGAAATCTCGCCTTTTTTACCTAAATCTGAAATTTCTACTACTGCTCGAAGATTACCACAGTCCATTCAAGAGGCTGGAAAAGAAATTCGTGTCTTTACCCCGCGTTTTGGCAGCATCAATGAACGACGTCATCAATTGCATGAGGTAATTCGCTTGTCTGGTATGAATTTAATCATCGACGATTCTGATCACCCTTTGATTATTAAGGTTGCCTCGATCTCGGCGGCTCGCATGCAGGTGTATTTCATCGATAATGATGAGTACTTCAAACGAAAAAATACCGTTATGGATGACGATGGAGGGATGTACACCGATAACGACGAGCGTGCTATGTTTTTCACTAAGGGTGTTCTTGAAACGGTTAAAAAATTGGGATGGCAGCCTGACGTAATCCATTGCCATGGCTGGATGAGTTGTTTGATGCCACTCTACATTAAAAAATTATACAATAAAGACCCACATTACGCCCAAACAAGGGTCGTTTACAGTATGTACAACGATTGTTTTGAACCTGCTTGGGACGAGCGGTTTCACGAAAAGTTGGTCTTTGATGGTTTTGATAAAGACACTACCGATTTGTTCAAAGATTCAAGTTGTGAAAATGTAATTCGAAATATCGCCAAATTCAGTGATGGTTTAACGGTTTCTTCTGAAAACATAAGTCCTTCTTTACAAGGTGTTTTCGACGAGGCGAAGTGTCTGAAGCAAGAATATGTTCCCGAAGAATTCCAAGCGAAAGTGCTATCCGAATTCTTTGATCGTGTAATTGAAGGACCAGTGCTTGTTTAACGCTATGTCAGAAGGAATTTCCCTCCGATGGACGAGGCATTTTGTCTCCATTGTCTTTTTAGGCTTTTTGATTGTTGCTTGTAAAAAGAAGGACTCGAATCTAGGGAAAGATGGCCTAGATCCAAATGATTTACTGAATTCGACACAGATTGACACATTCAATCTAGAAACCTTTTCGATTTATGAAGATTCGGTTATCTCTGATAATCCTGCTTACGCTGTGTTGGGGTCTTACCATGACCCTAAATTCGGAACGGTTAATGCGAATTTCTACACACAGTTCAGGCTTTCAGGATTAAACCCGGATTTTGGTGATATCTCTACCTTGTACATTGATTCCATTGTGTTAGGATTGGAATATGTGGGTTACACAGGCGATTTAACAGCGCAAACGTTCGAAGTGTACGAATTGACACAAAGTTTGAATATTGACTCCACCTATTACTCATTTACCACAAAAAATGTCTCGTCTGAGAACCTCATTAAGCCCGGATTTGGTACATTTTCCCCCGATCCGGAAGGGGTTACTGTAATCGGCGATGATACAGTGGATACCCAATTACGTCTGCGACTCAAAAATAGCTTTGCAAAGCGGTTGATTTTAGAAGCAAATTCGGGTTCGAACACTTTTGAAACCAACGAGAATTTTTTGAATTATTTCAAAGGGTTGCATGTTAAGGTAAATAATGGCTCTCAGCCTGTTGGTAAGGGCGGTGTGTTCTATTTTAATTTGAACGATCCGCTTTCCAAGATGACTATTTACTACAAGCAAAATGGATTGCCCAAGGTCTTTGATTTTCTCATTAATACCGCTTGCGCCGATTTCAACCATGTGGACATTAACAACAATGGCACACAGGTTCAGCAGGTAATCAATGACACCGTTAGTGGGATGAAAGAATTTTATGCGCAATCCTTCAAAAGCAGGGCAGCTGTCAATATGCCAGGATTGAAGAACATTCCCCCCAAAGCCATTATACACCGTGCTGAGCTTATTTTACCGACCCAATACCAAACTGGGTCTAAGTACATCCCTAGTTCGGAGGTATTAGTTACTGCAAAAGTTGAAGGTGGGTTAACTGGAATTGGTGTGTTGGGGCAATACGATTACACCAATAAACATTATTCGGTGGATTTGAGGAGTTATGTTCAGGCTTTTGTTTCTGGAAAGTACGACCAGACCACCCTTTACTTTTCTCCTCGATTTTTCATTACTTCTGCCGAGCGCATTGTATTCAATGGTAAGAACACCGTGAATAAGAAAAAGCCTCAATTATTAGTTACTTATACGCTTTTCTGATTATGTGTGGAATTGTTGCCTACATCGGACAAAAGGAAGCTTATCCGATTATTTTAAAGGGTTTGAAACGCTTGGAATACCGAGGATATGATAGTGCCGGTATTGCCTTGTTAAATGAAGGTGAAATCAACTTGTATAAACGCCAAGGAAAAGTTTCTGTTTTAGAGGAGTATGTGCATGGAAAGGATGATCATGGTCATGTTGGCATAGGACATACCCGTTGGGCAACACATGGTGCGCCAAGTGATATCAATGCGCATCCGCATTTATCAATGGATGACTCCATTGCTTTAATTCATAACGGAATTATAGAGAATTATGACAGCTTGAAAAGGGAATTGATCAATCAAGGATACACCTTTAAAAGCGAAACAGACACGGAGGTATTGGTTCACCTCACAGACCACATTAGCCGTAAAGAAGGTGTTTGGTTTGGCGAAGCATTGCGCTTGGCGTTATCTCATGTGGTAGGGGCATACGCTATTGTTGCGATGTCAAAACACCACCCGGATCGCTTAGTCGCTGCGAGGAAAAGCAGTCCCTTGGTTGTTGGAATTGGGAACGAAGGAGATTTTTACCTCGCATCTGATGCCACTCCCATTGTTGAGTATACTAAAAAGGTCGTTTACCTTGACGATGAGGAAATTGCAGTACTTGACCTCAAAGATGGATTGAAGCTTTACAACATTGCTGATCAGGAAAAAACACCTTTTATACAGGAATTGGAATTGCAATTGGAGGCGCTTGAGAAAGGGGGATACGAACATTTCATGTTGAAAGAAATCCATGAACAGCCCCGGTCAATCCGCGATTGTTTCCGAGGCCGTCTGAATGCACAGGAAGGCTGGGTCTCATTGGGTGGAATAAAAGATTATGAGCAAAAAATGGCTCAGGCACAGCGGATTGTGATGGTTGCTTGCGGAACCTCATGGCATGCTTGTCTAGTTGGGGAGTATTTATTCGAGGACTTAGCTCGTATCAATGTGGAGGTGGAATATGCCAGTGAGTTCCGTTACCGTAATCCGATTATACAAGAGACCGATATTGTCATTGCGGTTTCCCAATCAGGTGAGACTGCCGACACCTTGGCGGCACTTGAATTAGCTAAATCCAAAGGTTCGACCATTCTTGGAATCTGTAATGTGGTTGGCTCTTCTATTTCGCGTATCACTCATGCAGGTTCGTACACCCATGCAGGACCTGAAATTGGCGTAGCCTCTACCAAAGCATTTACCGCACAGGTTACAGTACTAACGCTGATGGCGTTAGAATTGGCTCATAAAAAAGGCACCATCAGTGAATCGAAATTTCATTCCATGTTGACGGAATTAGAGTCTATTCCTGAAAAAGTGGAGCGCGTATTGAAGAAAAGTGCAGCCATTGAAGAAATTGCTGCTACTTATAAAGATGCCTCTAATGCGTTATACCTCGGAAGGGGAAGTTCCTTTCCAGTTGCGTTGGAGGGAGCCTTGAAGTTGAAGGAAATATCTTACATCCATGCAGAGGGGTATCCCGCAGCGGAAATGAAACATGGTCCAATAGCCCTTATTGACGAGGAAATGCCTGTATTTGTCATTGCGACGCAAGGAACTTCGTATGAAAAGGTCGTTTCGAACATTCAAGAGGTAAAAGCTCGGAAAGGAAAAATCATCGCTATTGTAACGGAAGGTGACACAACGGTCCGTGAACTGGCGGATCACAGCATTGAAATTCCGGATACCGACGAACACCTTGTCCCTTTGCTTGCCACGATTCCGTTTCAACTCCTTTCGTACTACATAGCAGTCATGCGCGGTTGCAATGTGGATCAGCCCAGAAACCTAGCGAAGAGCGTGACCGTGGAATAAATGCGCTGCAATCATTTCACAGAAGATGAGAGGCATTCATATAGCGATTCTTTCTATTCTATGGTTGTTCAAGGTTCCTGTACGTTCCCAGGTGTTGGATATAAGATCTGGATCTTCTGAACCAACCTCTTTTCATGATTCTGTTTTTTCTGCTCTGTTAGAAGAATATGCCAAAAGGAATCGCCTGCCGGGTGCCATAGTTGGGTCTAAATCGTATGGTCAACAGGCATGGATAAAAGCCACTGGTTGGAGTCATACAAAACAAAAAGTGTTGATGACAGACACCACTCCGTTTCGATGCGGAAGCATAACCAAATTAATTACTGCTGTAACTGCAATGCAACTTATCGAAGAAGCGCGTTTGGCCTTGAATGATTCGATTTCTACTTATTTCCCCGAATGGACCCACAAAATGAAACTGGCCGAAAAGGTAACCATTGAACAATTATTAAATCATACCAGTGGACTTGGTCACCCAACGGAGGATAATGTCAGGTATCGCTTTCGAATTGCGATACAACCCAACTATGCTTATTCCCTTTCTTTTTACGAGCGTTTTTTGAAGTATTCTGTTAAAAAACCACTTAGGCATTATCCAGGAAAGGACCAATACTACAGCAACGCTGGCTATTGGGTGCTTGCCAGATTAATAGAGGGAATAGAGGGAAAAGCGATTGATGTTATTGTTAATGAGCGAATCAATGAACCTCTAGGTCTTAAGCATACTTATTTAACTAAAAAAGATGAACAGGCTGTTTCACGCGGTTATACTTATTTTTTGTAGAGGTTGGTTGACGTAACAAAATGGGATAAAGCAGACAGCGATGGTGATCCTGCTGCGGGTCTAATATCAACGGCGATTGACTTACTCTTATTCGGAGAAGCGCTGTTCACGGATCAGCTGTTAGCCAAGAGTTCATTGCAATTGATGACAAGAATTGGTCAATTTCCAGTGTGCGCACCTCATTGTGATTATGGCCTTGGTATTGAGGCATGGCATACAAACTCTTTTCAAGGATATGGAAAAAATGGAAGTTCGATTGGTGTAGATGCCAACCTTATATGTTTTCCTGAACAGAAAAAAACCGTTGTCATTTTTACCAATCTTGGAAAGAGCAGCGATAAGTGGTTTATTGACAACTTGGTAATTTATTAAAAACAATCCAAGGCGCTTATTTTCAACGAAATAATATTCATTATTGGTTTAAAGCGTTTAATTTGCGGTCGTTATGACCACTATTTCGCTTACTCCAATCATGAGCGAGGGAAAGGAATTTTTCCTTGTGAAATTTGCCTATGATGTTCCCATTTACATGTATTTCAAGAAACGGAAGGATACCTGTTGGAGTGAAGAATATCGTTTGTGGTTATTACCTGTTGACGTCCTTGATGAAGTAAAGAAGGAGGCCTTATTCAAGGAAGTACTATTTAAAATAGGCAGGAAAAACACCGATGATGATATTTCTGAAAAGGCAAAACAACATTCAGTGAACATGACCAGTCGATTGCCATCTTTAGCCAGCCAAACGAACATGTTAATTGATAAGTTGGTCGCCTTTATGCATTCAAAGAGGTACAGTCCGAATACCATAAAAGCCTATCGGGATGCATTATCGGTGTTTTTTCGATTTCATGACAATAAGGTCCCTTCGGAAATTAGCGAAGCTGACGTAATTCGATTTAATAATGAATACATTCTTCGTAATGAATTGTCTGGATCGTATCAAAATCAGGTGGTGAATGCGATTAAATTGTTTTATCGGGTACATGAAAGTCGATTGTTTGTCATTGAAAACCTTCATCGTCCAAGACGTGAAAAACGGCTGCCAAATGTACTGAGCAAGGAAGAGGTAAAAAAGCTATTGGATGCTCCAGTCAACCTAAAGCATCGGATGATGTTGGCTTTGTCGTATTCGTGTGGCTTGCGGCGCAGCGAGGTGTTGAATTTGCGTATTACGGATATTCAAAGTGCCCGTGGATTGATTTTGATTCGGGAAGCAAAGGGAAAAAAGGATCGTATTGTGCCCTTGTCGAAGCGAATTCTTGACTTATTGAGGGAATTTTACCGGTGTTTTCGTCCGAAACAGTTTTTGTTCGAAGGGCAAGGAGGGAAGCGCTATAGTGATCGGAGTTTAGAAAAGGTGATGCAACAAGCGGTTCATCGTGCAGGCATCCAAAAACCAGTGACGTTGCATTGGTTGAGGCATAGTTTTGCCACACATTTGTTGGAATCAGGCACCGATTTGAGAACCATACAGGAGTTGTTAGGACACAAAAGCAGTAAAACCACTGAGTTGTATACGCACGTGAGCAACAGGCATATTCAGAACGTTCGCAGTCCATTTGATGATTTATAGCTTATCTTTACATTTGTACTCATTTACACGCCTATTCACTCGTTTCATACTTATAAACGAAGTTTTTATACGCATGTAAATGAGTTAGGTGCAATAGTATGAGAAAAACAGTACGAATATATTTGATTCTTCTATTTGCCTTTAATGGCTATTCACAAGGTGTTAAAAAATATATAAAGGAGAATTTTATCGAAATCACATCAATAAATCCAAAGGACAATGCTTTCGCTGATTTAAAAGCAATTGGCGAAGCAATAGGCGAATCGCAAATAGTTTTTCTCGGTGAACAAGATCATGGTGATACAAGAACCATTCAAGCTAAAATGCGACTTGTAAAATACCTCCATGAAGAATTGGGATTTAGTGTTTTGGCCTTTGAAAGTGATTTTTACGCATTAAATATATCCCCCCCCATGAACAGATTTGAACATATTCATGGAATATGGAGAGGATGTAATGAATATGATGATTTAAAACATTATTTGAACAATTCATTGGATTCCAAAAATCCTATTCAAGTTAGTGGATTTGACTGTAGACATCATTCAAATTATTCTAAACAAAATTTAATGAAAGACTTTGATTCAATTATCGAAGGCGCTAATATTCCATTTGGTAAATCCATCAATTATTTCAAGTTTAAAAAAACACTGCAACATGTTTTACTAAATGAATATGATAGTGAGATAGATACGTCTGATCAATTTCTTCTTTATAAGTACCTGGATACAATTCAAGTACAATTCCAAATAACAGATTTTAATTCAAAAGAGTTTTGGATTCAAGAAATGAATAACCTAAAGCAAATGGTGAAAAATTCCCTCAACTACGATATAAACAAATCAGTTTTTAGTAACATACGTGATTCACAAATGGCCGAAAACCTACTTTGGTTATCAAATTTCCGATTTAAAAACCAGAAGATTATTGTTTGGGCAGCAAGCTTTCACATTGTTAAGGATATCATGAAAATTGAAAATTATCAGAAGTATGTTAACACCTTTGAAAACGAGGAATTAGTGACTATGGGAGACATATTTAATAAAAGTTTCTCAGGAAAAACTTACTATCTCGGTTTTACCTCCTATGAAGGAACATTTAGATACGGACAACTTAAGAAACCAACAAAACGTTCATTTGAATCGATAGCTCAGGCTCAAGGTTATGATTTTGGGTTCATTAATTTGAAAAACGTAAGTACATTTAAACCATTCGTAATGAACGGAACATGTCACGTGCCTTATAAGTCTGATTGGTCAAAAAATTTTGATGGAATATTTTATATACGCGAAATGTCCTCATGCTACAATTAAAAAGCACCTAACAGCGCCTAAGCGTCAGCCCAAATCTTACTCCGATACAAAATAAGTTTGTATGAAAAAGTACTATCTTCGGAATAATAATAATTTGAAAAAGTGGGCCGTACGCCTAGGCGCGGGCCGTTATCTGCCACCCCAAACATCGCTTAACCAAGCAGAATTCGAACAGGATATTTTTCCTTTCCACCCCGTAATTATGGATGACGTAAAAAAAAGCCCGGTA
>JBILRE010000006.1:0-163643 GCA_044372835.1 Crocinitomicaceae bacterium
AGACAAAGGTGTGGCATTCGGCAGCTCCTCACAAGAAAAACACCTTCATACACAGGCAATTTCAGTTCATTTTCTGAGAAGTTTCTACGTAATTCTACGGGGAATAGGTGCGATTTCAATACATATCCACTTCAAGCAGTTAAGGATATCTTACCTATCTTTGTGCCTTATTTCATCCAATTATGAGTGTTTTTGAATTATCTGAGCAAGAACTTCAACGAAGGTCCTCCCTTGAAAAATTGAGAGCAGCAGGTTTTGAACCATTTCCTGCAGCTTTGTTTCCGGTTACCCACTATGCCGAGGACTTGAAAAACAGCTATGAGGAAGGCAAAACAGTTTGCCTCGCTGGCAGAATGATGAGTCAGCGTATTATGGGCAAGGCATCTTTTGCAGAACTTCAAGACGCCAGCGGGCGCATTCAAGTTTATATTAATCGCGACGAATTATGTCCTGGGGAAGATAAATCGTTGTACAACGATGTATTCAAGAAACTACTTGATCTCGGTGATTTCATCGGTATTGAAGGGCAATTGTTCAAAACCCAGGTAGGTGAATTGTCTGTTAATGTTACGGCATTGACGATCCTCAGTAAATCATTAAAGCCATTGCCCTTGCCGAAAACCGACGCGGATGGCAAGATTCATGATGCGTTTACAGATCCGGAAATGCGTTACCGTCAACGGTACGTAGACCTAATTGTAAATCCAAAAGTGAAGGATACGTTCATCAAACGAACGAAAGCAATGAATGCAATGCGGTCCTTTTTCAATGAAAGAGGGTATTTAGAAGTAGAAACACCCATTCTACAGCCCATTCCGGGAGGCGCAGCAGCACGTCCTTTCATTACGCACCATAATGCACTTGACATTCCGCTTTACCTTCGTATCGCAAATGAGCTATATTTAAAACGCTTGATTGTTGGAGGGTTTGACGGTGTATATGAGTTTGCCAAGGATTTTCGGAACGAAGGGATGGACCGAACCCATAACCCGGAATTTACCGTTATGGAAATCTATGTGGCTTACAAAGACTACCTCTGGATGATGGAATTCACCGAACAGATGGTTGAAAAAGTGGCAAAAGAGGTTTGTGGCACAACCGAAATAACCGTTGGGGACAAGCAAATTTCGCTTAAAGCTCCGTTCAAGCGCATCACCATGCGCGATGCCATTCTCGAACACACAGGTGTTGATATCAAAGGAAAAACGGAAGAAGAATTGAAGCAAGCATGCGAGGGTATGGGCATTGAAACCGATGCTTCGATGGGCAAGGGAAAACTCATTGATGAAATCTTCGGAGAAAAATGCGAGCAGCATTACGTGCAACCCACCTTCATCATGGATTATCCCATTGAAATGTCTCCCCTTTGCAAAAAACACCGTTGTGATTCCGAACTAACGGAGCGTTTTGAGCTCATGATAAATGGGAAAGAAATTGCCAATGCCTATTCAGAGTTAAACGATCCAATCGACCAACGTGAACGCTTCGAAGAACAATTAAAACTTTCTGAAAAAGGAGACGATGAGGCGATGTTCATAGACCAGGATTTTTTACGGGCACTAGAATATGGAATGCCGCCTACATCGGGAATGGGTATAGGAGTCGATCGCTTGGTGATGTTGTTAACCAATAACTCCTCGATTCAAGAAGTATTGTTTTTCCCGCAGATGCGTCCAGAGGTCAAAAGCCATGTCCTCGAAATGACCGAGAATGAGAAATTCATTTACAGTATAACCGAGGAGTCAGCGCCGTTGTCTGCTGTAAAGGAAGCAGCGGCATTGAGCAACAAACAATGGGATACGGCCATTAAATCGCTTACCAAACAAGGCTACCTCAAGGTGAATAAGGTAGGAGACGATTTATTCTTGGAACGCCTAAAATAGTGGGTTAAACGCGATTCGAAACATCCATTTTTCATGTTAAACGTGAAAAATCTACTTACCTTTGCGATCAATTCAATCTGTTTTCATGCAAGATCTACAGTCCATACAATCAGCACTTATCTCCGTTTACGACAAATCTGGTCTCGAACCTCTTCTACATGTACTTCACGAACAGCAAATCAAGCTTTTCTCAACAGGTGGCACGCAGGAATTCATTGAAAAATTGGGTTTGCCTGTGCATCGCGTGGAAGACTTAACTAGTTATCCATCCATTCTTGGTGGCCGCGTCAAAACGCTTCACCCCAATGTATTTGGAGGAATTTTAGCTCGAAGGGATAACCCCGCCGACCACGATGAGCTGAACAAGTACGCTATTCCAACCATCGATCTTGTGATCGTTGACCTTTATCCCTTTGAAGCAACCGTGGCTTCTGGTGCTACGCATGAAGAAATCATCGAAAAAATCGATATCGGAGGAATTTCACTCATTCGTGCAGGAGCGAAAAATTACAAAGATGTGGTCATTGTTTCTTCTAAAAATCAATATTCCATTCTTTTGGAACTCCTCAAAAATCAAGAGGGTAAGACAACCTTAGACCAACGAAAAGTGTTTGCAGAAGAGGCGTTCAATCATTCTTCAACGTATGACATGCACATCCATACGTATTTCAACGGTACGAACGACAATCCTGTGTTCGAGCTGTCGGCTGGTCCCGCTTTTAAGCTGAGGTATGGGGAAAATCCACACCAGAAAGGAACTTTTTACGGTGATTTGCATAGTTATTTTGATCAGTTGAATGGAAAAGAACTGTCCTACAACAACCTACTTGATATTGATGCGGCCGTGCAATTGGCCGCTGAATTCTCAGGAGAGGATGCGCTCTTTGCCATCTTGAAACACAACAATCCTTGTGGAATTGCGGTTCGTACTACCGTTCTAAAGGCTTATCAGGCAGCGTTATCTGCGGATCCGGTCAGTGCGTTTGGTGGAATCTTAATTTCCTCCAAGGAAATAGATGAGCAAACCGCAACCGAAATGAACGGCCTTTTTTGTGAAGTGGTTATTGCCCCCTCCTTTTCGGATAGTGCTTTGGAGATACTCCGATCCAAAAAGAACCGCATCTTACTTAAACAAAAAGGCACATTTTTACCTGAAAAGCAAGTTCGATCCGTTCTCAACGGATTGTTGGTACAAGACCGAGACATGACACGTGATGCCGACCATCAATACCATTGCGTTACCAAAGTTGTACCTCAACCGCACCAAAAAAGTGATTTGTTGTTCGCCAACCGCATTGTAAAGCACGTAAAGTCAAATACCATTGTCTTGGTCAAAAATAACCAAATGTTGGCATGTGGGACAGGTCAAACTTCCCGTGTGGATGCCCTTCAACAAGCCATTCATAAGGCACAAAGTTTTCAATTTGACCTTCAGGGAGCTGTCATGGCTTCTGATGCCTTTTTTCCCTTTCCGGATTGCGTCGAAATAGCCCATCAGGCAGGCATTCAAGCGGTCATACAACCGGGTGGCTCCATTAAAGACGAATTGTCTATTGCCTACTGCGACAACAACGAAATGTCAATGATTTTTACTGGAATTAGGCATTTTAAACATTAATTTTCGATTACATAGTGGTTTATTAACAGAAAAAACCGAAATTTACGCGTTCAAGGCGAATCGCCTAGAACCTAGTTGTCGTTGTAAATGGGCTTATTCAGTTTTTTAACACAGGAAATAGCAATTGATTTGGGTACAGCCAACACCTTAATTATTCAAAATGATAAGGTGGTGGTGGATGAGCCTTCTATCGTTGCCAAGGATATTCAAACGGGTAAAGTGGTGGCTATTGGGAAAAAGGCCCAGCAAATGCATGGAAAGACCCACAAGCTGATTGAAACGGTTCGGCCATTGAAAGATGGTGTAATTGCAGATTTTCAAAGTGCAGAGCAAATGATTCGTGGTATGATCAAAATGATCAATCCGGGAAGAAGCCTGTTTAACCCAACCTTACGCATGGTGATTTGCATTCCATCTGGTATAACAGAAGTGGAAAAAAGAGCCGTACGTGATTCTGCCGAACATGCCGGTGCCAAAGAAGTGTACATGATTCATGAACCAATGGCTGCAGCAATCGGAATTGGTATTGATGTCGAAGAGCCAATGGGTAATATGATTATTGACATCGGTGGTGGAACGTCCGAAATCGCCGTGATTGCCCTTGGAGGAATTGTGTGCGATAAGTCCATCCGTATAGCTGGCGATGACTTTACTAACGATATTGAAGAATACATGCGTCGTCAACATAATATCCTTGTGGGTGAACGCACAGCAGAAGAAATTAAAATCGAAGTGGGAGCAGCGCTTCCTGACTTAGATAATCCCCCACCAGATTATGCCGTTCGAGGAAGAGACCTAATGACCGGTATTCCTAAAGAAATCATTATTTCCTACGCTGAGGTAGCCCATGCATTGGATAAAACCATTTCCAAAATAGAAGAAGCTATTTTGAGTGCCTTGGAAATGACTCCGCCGGAACTTTCCGCCGATATTTACAAAACAGGCATTTACCTCGCAGGGGGAGGCTCCATGCTCCGAGGGCTTGACAAGCGCATTTCTGCTAAAACAAAACTTCCCGTTCACATTGCCGACGACCCGCTTCGTGCTGTGGCGCGCGGAACAAGTATCGCGTTGAAAAACATCGACCGTTTCCAGTTCCTTATTAGGGATTAATTGTTTAAGACAATCCGTTTTCTGGTTGGACTTTCCTATCTTTGTGTATGCGCAATTTAATTGCCTTTTTTCGGCGGTTTCAAGTTTTTCTGCTTTTTATCTTCTTGCAGTTTCTTGCACTGTCGAATTATTTCACCTCCTTCACTTACCCACGCATTCAGTACCTTTCAAGCATAGGTGCACTTAATGCCAAATTATGGACTGTCCAAAACGATATTACTAAACACTTCAACCTAAGCAAAAACAACCGTTATTTGCAAAGAGAAAACAAATGGTTGAGGGAACAATTGCCCCAGTCTTGCATACAACTTGGGAGAGGAACGGTAAAAATCGACGATACCCTCTATGCTCAACAGTACAGTTACCTCCCGGCTGAGGTGATCAATTCGACCTTCACCAGGAGAAACAATTATTTCACCATAAACGTTGGGCAACATCAGGGAATAACGGTTGGCATGGGAGTGATTTCAAGCCGCGGAATTGTTGGGGTGATACACGCTGTCAGTGAACATTATTCCTTGGTTAAAACCGTATTAACCGAGAACATAAACATTGATGTGCTCATTGAAAAAGACGGCATTTTTGGGCTCTTAAAATGGAATGGAGAAAATGCCAGTGTTGGAACGATGACCGGGGTTTCTAATGACCTGCGAATTCGTAAAAAACGAAAAGTGATTACCCGTGGGGGCTCTGGAATTTTCCCCCGAGGTTTGCTGGTGGGATGGGTTAGAAACGTGAAACAAGTGGAAGGTAAACCGGTGTGGGATGTGATGGTACAATTCTCTGAAAACTACCGTACCTTACAGCAAGTTTATGTGGTTAAAAACTTGTTATTGAAAGAACAAAAGGAACTGGAGCAACGCATTCCAGCTGAAGTGCAATGAATACTGTAACACTCAATAGCGTCCGATTTGTGGTCATTTTTTTGATTCAAACGCTGATTCTGAATCAAGTGGAACTCGGTTGGGGAATACAATTTATGATTTACCCGCTTTTAATTGTTCTTTTGCCTTTTGAAATGACCACCATTTACGTGCTACTTGTTGCCTTCGGAATGGGAATGGCAATTGACGCGCTTTCCAATACCTTTGGACTGCATACCTCCTCTGCTTTAGTAGTTGCCATTCTTCGTCCTGGAGTGTTTAAATTATTTGCGCCAAGGGATGGGTACGAAAACCTTAAGGAGGGAAGTATTCCGCAAATGGGAATTGCGTGGTTTATTTATGTTTATGGATCGCTGTTATTGGTTCACCACCTTTGGTTTTTTACGCTTGAAATATTTCGTTTTGAGGAAATTTCACTCGTGTTGACCAAAACCTTCCTGAGCATTCCTTTGTCGCTCGCTGTCAGTATCCTGGTGCAATCCTTTCTTGTTTCCAAGCCTAAAGAACGATGAATTTCCATACCCGAAAATACGTCATCATCAGTTTAATGGTTTTGGTCAGCCTGGTTTACGCCGGTAGGCTTTTATACATGCAAGTCATTGACGATACATGGGTATTAAGGGCGCAAGAAATCGCGGAAAAAAGGAAGGAAATTACCCCACCCAGGGGAATTATTTTTGACCGAAAGGGAAGGAAAATGGTTGCCAATCGGACCTATTATAACCTGATGATGGTGGAAGACGATATTAAAAACCTCGATACTTCTGCTTTTGCGAAACTGTTGGGTTGGACAGTGGACGAAGTGCGAGTCAGGTTCAAAACAATTCGCTACGAACAAGGAACTTATTACAACCGACACACGAAAAAAAGATCGTCCAATTACCGCTCGGACAGGCCGTATCCGTTCATCAAGGAAATGTCACTCGAAGAAGTGGTGCGCATCGCTCCCTACCTAGATGCTTTTCCCGGTTTTTACGAAGATGTAACGAGCATGCGCAGTTATCCCTTTGCGAATGCAGCCAATATTGTTGGGTACTTAGCGGAAGTTACAAAAGAGGAAATTGACGAGGACCGGTTTTACCGTCCGGGAAACAACATTGGAAGGGCAGGAATAGAACGTTTTTATGAAAACGAATTGCGCGGAGTGAAGGGAATCCGTTATATGGTCACCTCGGCAATGAACAACGCCATCGAACCATTTGCCAATAAAAAATACGACACCCTTGCCCGTCAAGGTGCGGCGCTTCGACTTGGAGTGGATATCAAATTGCAGGCTTATGGCGAAAAACTGATGCAAAACAAGCGAGGTTGCATTGTGGTTATCGAACCAAAAACAGGAGAAATTCTTGCACTTGTTTCAGCACCGTCTTACGACCCAAACTTGCTCATTGGTAAAAAGAGCATTCGAAAAAATTATGGCCGACTGCTTTTGGATAAGAGCAAACCCTTGTATCCAAGACCGTTAGCGGCAGAATACCCTCCCGGGTCTACGTTCAAATTGATCAACTCGCTCATTGGTTTACAGGAAGGCGTAATCACTCCGGAATCTGGATTTCCATGCAATAAATCCCTTGTTGGTTGCCATGGACATGCAAGTGCAGGAAACCTGGCCGATGGTATAAAACATTCATGTAATCCATATTTTTATGGGGTAACCAGGCGCATTATTCAGCAAGGAAAAAACAAGAACTTAGCAGCCGATGCAGAAATTGGACTTAACCACTGGGCAAAATATATGAGAAGTTTTGGCCTCGGTGTAAAGCTTCCGTCCGACATTACTGGTCTGCGTCCCGGGTTGATTCCAGATTCAAAATTTTACGACAAATGGTACGGACACCACCAGTGGGCGTTTTCAACCATTCGGTCTATTTCGATTGGACAAGGAGAAGTGATGTTGACTCCCCTTCAGATGGCAAATGTTGCCGCCATCATAGCCAATAGAGGATGGTATATCGTTCCCCATTTTGTCCGATCCATTGGAAAAAAAGGTCCGAAACCGGAATACCGAAAAAAAAGGTACACGATGGTGAATTCTAAGCATTTTGACGTCGTTATCGAAGGCATGCGCCGAGTGGTATATGTTGGGGGAGGAACAGGGAAAAGAGCGCGTTTGAACGACATCGTGGTGTGCGGGAAAACAGGGACTGTCCAAAACCCACACGGTGACGATCACTCGACATTTATTGCCTTTGCACCCATGGATAATCCGAAAATTGCCGTCGCTGTTTTTTTTGAAAACGCTGGGGGAGGTGGTGGAAAATGGGCAGCACCAGCGGCTGCACTAATTATTGAGAAATACCTCAAAGGGACCATATCCGACAAGGAAAGAGAAAGTTCCATCATGAACGCTAGATTCAGTTATCGAAGGGAAAGATGAGAAAGGAAACATCGCTTTTATCGCATTTCGACTGGACCTTGTTCATCACCTACCTGACGTTGCTCGGAATGGGATTTGCCACGGTATATTCCACCGCATATAACGAGGAACATCCCTACATTTTCGATTTTACCCAGAAATATGGAAAACAGCTGGTTTGGTTGGGCTTATCGCTGTTTCTTGGTTTATTGGTGTTTTTGATTGATTCGGAAATCTACAGGAAGTTTTGTATACCCATTTACCTCGTCACATTTTTCATGTTGATAATTGTCTTGTTCATGCCTCCTGTTCACGGTGCAAGGGCATGGCTAGGCGTTGGCAGCTTGGGAATCCAACCTGCTGAATTTGCTAAAATTGGAACCGCCTTGTTGCTCGCTCATTTCATTAGCCAGGTAAACCTACGCCAGCAAAACATCAAAACGGTGGTGTTGGCAAACTTGATCATTTTGGTCCCAATGGCATTGATTTTATTGCAACCAGACGCTGGAACATTTATCACCTTTACCTCCTTTCTTTTCGTGATGTACCGCGAAGGAATTACCTATGATCCGTTAATCCTCAAATTAGTGAATATCATTCCTGGTGTCAGATTCAAAAAAACATGGGTGGGAAGCCATTTTATCCCCATTCTTTTTGTCGTAATATTCCTTAGCCTTATCACCTTGCTCATGAGCAACGAAACGGTGGTACTAGATTCGAAAGAAACCATCTCTATACCTGGATTTTGGAGTGTATTTATTTCCATTACTCTTTTTGCGTTATTATCCTTTGTGTTGATGCGGGTTTTTTACCCCAAAAGAGAACAAAACAGGATTTTATGGATGGTATTGCTGGGCTATGGGCTTTGCATCGCATTGATCTCTACCGTTAATTTTGGTTTTCAAAACCTGGCAGAACACCAAAAAGACCGCATCGAACTTTTCCTTGGACTGAAAGAGGATCCTGATGGCGAGGATTACAATCGAAACCGAGCCATGGCCGCCGTAGGTTCAGGTGGGTTCAAGGGAAAAGGATACAACAAGGCTTCCGTTTCTAGCGTTCAAACCAACCATGTTCCTGAAAGTGAAACTGACTTTATCTTCTGTCCTTTCGCAGAAGAATGGGGTTTTCTAGGTAGTTTGGTACTCATCGGGCTTTACCTCTTTTTGCTTCTGAGAATCGTTGCAATAGCCGAACGGCAACGCTCTACTTTTAACAGGGTTTATGCCTATGCAGTCGCCATGATTTTATTTTACCATTTCGCCATTAATATCGGGATGAACATTGGTTTCGCACCTGTTATCGGGATTCCACTTCCATTTTTTAGTTACGGCGGATCGTCAACTATGTCGTTCTCGGTCATGATGTTTATTTTATTGAAACTGGACAGTCAACGAAGATCTGTCTTACAATAGAACCAAAGTCAACTCTATCAATCAAAGAATTCTTTACTTTTATAAAAAATAACAGTTTAATGAGCGACAAGACGAAAAAGCTGCCTGATTTACCTGAACAAACGCTTAAGAAAATGACCTACGCCTTCTGGGGTGTTTGTTTATTTCCCTTCTTGGTTGTTACTTCACTGCTCCTTTTTCAATCCGAGGATGACCTCCCTCCGGTCTCCATGCTAGATAATCCACCCGAACTACAAGCATCCGTTATTTATGGAATGGACGGTGAAAAAATGGAGGAACTAGGAAGGTTTTGGAAAGTCAACCGTACCAGCATTCACTACAAAGACCTTTCTCCATTTTTAACAGATGCACTTATCTCGACGGAGGACGAACGTTTTCATAACCATTCCGGCGTTGACTTTCGTGCTTTGGGAAGGGCCATTGTTAATGTAGGTGGAGCTGGAGGAGCTTCAACGATTACCCAACAGTTAGCAAAATTGCTCTTTACCTTGCAGCAGCGCGATAGAGAAGAATTGGCTAGGGCAAATGGCGATAAACTTCCAGGTGAATCACTCGGTAAAATCGGGCGAATCATGCGAAGAATAAACGAGAAAGCAAGGGAAAACATCATTGCTACCCGACTTGAGAAACGCTTTACAAAAGAGGAAATCATCACGATGTACCTCAACCAATTTGATTTTCTTTACAATGCGGTGGGAATTGAAAATGCTGCCAAAGTGTATTTCAATAAGAAACCAAAAGACTTGAATAAGCTAGAGGCGGCAATGTTAGTTGGGATGTGTAAAAACCCTTCACTGTATAACCCTTACAGCTACAAAATCAAAAATTACCGCCAAATAATTGCCTCCGATGAAGGGATTAGTGCCAACGCTGTGACCCGCGAACAAATTAAGGAGGCAAGAGAAAAAGATTCGATGCGGGCAGTAGAGCGTAGAAATCAGGTGCTCATGCAATGGTTAAAAAACAGCGACGAGGGAAATGAGGCCTTGCGCATTCCTTTGACGAAAGCAGAATACGATGAACTAAAAAACCAACCCATTGTAATCGACTACAAACCGGTAGACCACAAAGAAGGACCTGCACCTTATTTTAGGGAATCGCTGCGAAAAGAGTTAACGCAACTGTTTACTCAAAAAAATGCCGATGGTACCTACAAATACCACAGAGAGGATGGCTCGCCTTATGACATTTACCGAGATGGCCTTAAGATTTACACGACCATTGATGTGAACTTACAAAAACACGCTGAAGAAGCATTGGACAGGCATCTAAGAGAAAACCTACAGAAAGCATTCGATCAAAACAACCGGAATTTGCGCAACTTCCCCTTTTCAAACGACATAACAAAAGAAGAGGTCAATGAAATTATGCGCAAGGCTCGATTGAATTCTTCCCGTTACACCGCTTTGGTAGATGCAGGTGCAAGCGAAGATAAAATACTTGAAAACTTCCGCACGCCCACAGAAATGCGCATTTTTACTTGGAAAGGTGAACGCGATACCACCATGTCTCCGGACGATTCCATCCGATACTACAAATCCTTTTTACACGCCGGGCTCATTTCCATTGATCCGCGCAATGGTTTTGTAAAAGCTTGGGTGGGAGGAGCTAACTTCAAACATTTTGCTTTTGATCATGTTCGTCAGGGAAAACGACAAGTAGGTTCAACCATCAAACCCTTCGTTTATGCTACGGCTATGCAACTGGGCGTAGTGAAGCCATGTACGCAATTTTTAAATCAATCTTATTGCGTGGATTTACAGGATTCGGAAGGAAATATTGATGGACGTTGGTGTCCAAAAAATGCAGGTGGCTCAGGAGATGGCGTGGTAACCGCATCAAAGGGTCTTGCTCTTTCAATGAACAACATCACCGTAGCCGTTATGGCAAAAATGGGCGGATATGTCGGACCCAAAAATGTATCCAAGTTGCTTAAACGAATGGACATTAACCTCAATCCTAAACAAGAGGTTCCGGCGCTATGCCTTGGAATCATGGACCTCTCCTTGTATGAGCTTGTTGGTGCACAATGTGTATTCGCCAACAATGGGGTATACACCCGTCCGGTTATAATCATGCGTATCGAGGACCGACAGGGAAATGTTATCTTCAATGCCAGGGAAAAACAAGAACAGATTTACAGCCCCGATGTGAATTATGAAATCCTGACGATGATGAAAAAGGTAATCACTGAAGGAACTGGAGGGAGCCTAAGGAGTGGAAATTCATGGGGGAATGTACTTGCACCGACCGCAGGAAAAACGGGAACGACTCAAAGTAACTCCGATGGATGGTTTGTCGGTCTAACCCCTCAACTCGTAACGGGAGTTTGGGTAGGAGCAGAAGACCGCTCGGTGCGCTTTAAATCGATGAATTGGGGGCAAGGATCACGTATGGCACTACCCATTTATGGATACTATATGCAAAAAGTCTACAAAGACCCGGTAGTGGCACTTTCCACCCAAGATTTTATAAAACCCAGAAATTACGACGCGAGTCGGTTCGCATGTGACGGAGACGATTTCGTCGATGCACCGCCGGAGGATCCTGAAAACATCGAAGGAGATGGAACCGAGACCCAAGAAGAAAACCCTTTTGGATTGTAACGTATGAATAAAGTTGTAAAAAACGTCGAAGAAGCGCTAATCGGTATTGAAGACGGCATGACCCTGATGTTGGGTGGTTTTGGACTTTGTGGAATTCCTGAAAACTCCATCGCTCACCTGGTTAAAATGGGGATAAAAAACCTGACGTGTATTTCCAACAATGCGGGTGTAGATGATTTTGGTTTGGGCTTACTCTTACAAGGGCGCCAAATTAAAAAAATGATCAGCTCATATGTAGGTGAAAACGCTGAATTCGAACGACAAATGCTTTCCGGTGAACTTGAGGTTGATTTAATTCCCCAAGGTAGCCTTGCCGAACGCTGTAGAGCGGGTGGCGCAGGTATTCCTGCCTTCTATACGCCAGCTGGGTTTGGTACCGAAATCGCTGAAGGAAAAGAAGTAAGGGAATACAACGGTAAACCCCATATTCTTGAACAAGCACTCACAGCCGATTACGCAATTGTGAAAGCTTGGAAAGGCGACACGGAAGGAAACTTGGTCTTTAAAGCCACGGCAATGAACTTCAATCCTATGATGGCTATGGCTGGAAAAATTACCATCGCAGAAGTTGAGGAATTAGTGCCTGCTGGAGAATTAGACCCTAACTTTATTCATACTCCTGGTATTTTTGTCCAACGGATTTTCCAAGGTGAACGTTTTGAAAAGCGCATCGAGCAGCGAACCGTCAGAAAACGGGACTGATTTGAGGTGCTTTAAGTATGCATCAAGCCCAAAATAACAGTAACCAACGCATCCATTTTTATAACCTTGATGTATTAAGGTTCTTTGCCGCCTTTTTGATTGTCTTCATGCATGGTTACCATGCTGTGTTGGGTTGGTCCGGAATTCCGGAATTGCTCCGTAGGTATCCGGATATTTCCGTTTATGAAGAAAAAAATTTGAATGCCATAGGTCTTTTTCTCAAGCGGCTCATTGATAATTTCGACTTAGGGGTTGAGTTTTTCTTCCTCATTTCAGGATTTCTCATTACTTACCTGTTGCTAAATGAACGCACGTTGACAGGGAAAATACACCTTCCAAAATTTTATATGCGCCGCTTTCTCCGCATCTGGCCGCTCTATTTTATCGTATTGGGAATTACGCCTCTGCTGGTTTCGTGGACGCAAGCATCTCACCCTCATTACCTATGGAATGCCTTGTTTCTGAACAATTATGCTACGATCCACTATGCAGCGTTCGAACCTGGCCTGGCTCATTTATGGTCCATTTGCATTGAAGAGCATTTTTACCTGCTATGGCCTGTACTGCTTTTAATGGTGCCGGTGAACAGGCTTCCCTACCTTTTTGGCCTTCTCATTGCTATTTCGGTATGTTTTAAATGGTATTATTTTCACTATGCTTCGAATGCAGAATTCCACCTAAAAGTCAACACCCTTTGCCGTATGGACACCCTGGCAATAGGTGGTTGGATTGCTTGGATTGTAAGCAAAAAGCCATTCGCTATGAACATACCTGGTTGGATCCGAATCATGGTATATACCACATTTATACTCCTTTTTTGCTCAGTTGATGTTCATCAAAAAGACGATGTGTTACAGGTGCTGTTTGTGAGGCCATTATTTACGGCTTTCTTTGTTTTCATTTTGCTCAATTACCTGTTCAACCCCAACGCATGGCTGAATTTTAAACAAAAAAACACCCTTCACTACCTCGGGAAAATTTCGTTCGGTATTTACATGTACCACAACCTCTTATTCAGTATGCTTTACCAAAAAATCATCTGGCCACTCAAAATAGATGGGTTTTGGTGGTTTTGGCTAGTATACATTAGTGTGGTACTGCTTATTTCCATTGTAAGTTTTGAATTCCTTGAAAAACCTATTCTTAAATGGAAAGACCGTTTTGCAATTGTGCAAACCCGCAGGTAAAACGGCATCGGACAAGAAAATATAATGTAACTTTATCTCGTTAAATTAAACCTTATGCTAGACAAGAACGGAATTGCCAAACGCATTGCTCAAGAATTAAAAGACGGGTGGTATGTAAACCTTGGGATTGGTATTCCAACGCTGGTGGCCAACTATATTCCAGAGGGAATAGACGTAGAGTTTCAATCCGAAAATGGCGTGCTGGGTATGGGGCCATTCCCGTTCGAAGGGGACGAGGATGCTGACCTCATCAATGCAGGAAAACAAACTATCACTGTGCGCAAAGGTGCGGTGTTCTTTGATTCTGCCACTTCTTTTGCCATGATTCGTGGGCAACACGTACAACTGACCGTTCTGGGTGCAATGGAGGTTTCTCAAAACGGTGATATCGCCAACTGGAAAATACCAGGGAAAATGGTAAAAGGAATGGGCGGCGCCATGGACCTTGTCGCCTCCGCAGACAATATTATTGTAGCCATGATGCACAGCAATAAAGCAGGAGAGTCGAAACTGCTAAAAAAATGCACCCTTCCTTTGACAGGAGTTGCTTGTGTTAAAAAAGTGGTGACCGAATTGGCCGTTCTTGATATCCATGACAATAAGTTCCACTTGGTAGAGCGAGCACCGGGTGTAAGTGTAGAAGAAATCATCGCTAAAACAGAGGGCGAATTGGTGGTGCCTGACTTCGTTCCTGAAATGAAATTCTAATCGAATGCCTCACACGCGGATTTCGGATACCGCACTTAAAATGGTTCCATTGCTGGGCTGTATTGCTTGGCTAATTTATGTAAGATTGAATAGTTCTCTGCCCGATGATGTAGGGGATGGAATCATGCATTTTTTTATTTCCCAAGCTTCGTGGGAAGATCCGAACCTGTTCTTGCATCATTGGGGAAAACCTGTTTTCATATTATTGAGTTCTCCTTTCGCTCAATTTGGTTTCAACGGAATGGTAGCTTTTAATACGGTCGTCTTTGTACTAACCGTTTTACTTGGGTATGCATTTCTTGAGAAAAACAAAGTGCCGGTGTGGCTGCAAATGCTTTTACCCCTTGTTTTACTCAAAGCGCACGACATTGCTAATACCCTTTTGGGAGGATTAACGGAACCCTTGTTCAACCTCAGTTTGATGGGGGCTTTGGTGCTGTTGCAACAACAAAAATATGGATGGTTTGCACTTCTTGTTTCCCTCATGCCTTTCATGCGCAGCGAAGGCCAGCTTCCTCTTTTGATTGCTATTGCCATCCTACTATACCTCAAAGAATTTAAGTTTCTGCCCTTGTTGGGAACGGGCTTTTTGCTGTATGCGATTGCCGGAATTTTTGTGTACGATGATTTCTGGTGGTATTTTACGAAGAGTCCGTATGCCATGAGCAACGACATTTATGGAAAAGGCACCTGGGACCATTACTTGCTTTCCTATAAAAATTACCTGGGAAATCCCGGTTTATATATATTCTTGTTATCGATTCCTTGCGTAGTAGTTGGTCTTTTGAATAAAAAACTGAAAGACTTCGAACAATGGTTTTTCGCATACGGTGTACTATTTGGGGTTTTGTTTGCACACTCCTATTTCTGGGCCACGGGGCAAAATGGATCCATCGGTCTTACGAGGGTGGCTACTCAGGGAGTTCCAGTTTTCATCACATTGAGCCTAAGCAGTTTGACGATTGTCTCGTGGCATAAACACTTGGTTGCTAAACTAGCGGCATCGGTTATGGCTGTTGGAATCGCCTTTGCACTTGTTACAACGAAATACTACCCAAAGCCCGATGAACCTCTTGACCAGCAAATCGTGAATGCCGCAACATTTTTGAAAAAGCAGCAATTGGGCAATAGAAAAGTGTACTATCATTTTCCTTTGCTTTCTTTTGCGTTCGGGGAAAATCCGTTTAAGGAAAAGAAAAAGCTGGTTTATTACACGTTTAATGACCTGGAAAATGATTTAAAATTTGTGCTCAAACCAGGCGATCTTATTGTTCGAGACAGCCATTTTGGGCCGGTAGAAATGGGTCTTTCAAAAGAAACTATTTCGAATCATCCGCACTTACATGTAATCAAAGAGTTCATCAGCCCAAAACAACTGAGTGATCGATATAATGAGACGGAAGGAGTCGTGGTATTGGAATACCAACCCAAGCTAAGGAACAGGGCTGAAATCAAGGACAAAACGATTCCAGCACACAAAGAAATTGAGGTAAATCCCTCACAAGAATTTATGAATGTGATTTCTTATTTGCCCAATCAGCAAGGGAAAACCTGGA
The DNA here is from genome assembly GCA_044372835.1 of Crocinitomicaceae bacterium. Lineage (GTDB taxonomy): Bacteria > Bacteroidota > Bacteroidia > Flavobacteriales_D > Crocinitomicaceae > M0103. The sequence goes on from JBILRE010000006.1 coordinate 16,029, forward strand.
AAATAGAATTACACCTCCATCCCAATTCCGAGGGATTTGCATTGGTTTATGACAATCAACGTAATGGAGGCTATAGCCTAATGGATTTGAAAAAGGAAGAGACGTTTAAGGGAACCTTTGAAATTCATAGCAAAAAAACAAAACTATACATTTGGAATCCCCGGAAACGCAAAGGAAAAATGACTATTGAGAGCACCCTTATTCCGTGATAACAAATCAATGCACTTACTTATAAAACCTCATTTCGTCTACATATTTGTAGACAGGCTCTGTAAGTAAATAGCTCACATCTTGTCCTTTTTGAATGGCCGCCCGGATGAAGCTAGACGAAATGGTTAAAACCGGTGTATCTCGACAAAAAGTAATGTTGGGATGTTCATTTTGGTTTAAAAAAGAGGCGTTTTCCTCGGTGTTTCTTTCCGTTTCTGTAACCAACCTTGGGTACACATAAATGGAATGATCATGTAGGATTTTTTCGTAATTGTACCACTTGTGAAACGTACGCAAGTTGTCTTCTCCCATAATAAGCGAAAAACGATGATTGGGGTATTTTTCCTTCAAATGAGCCAAGGTTTTTACCGTATAAGATGGCCTTTCAAGTTCAAACTCAACATTGCTTGCTAAGAGATTCGGATTTTCCTCGACCGCCAATCGCACCATCATCAACCGCTGTCCTTCGTTCAATAAAGTAGACTTCTGTTTCAATGGATTTTGGGGCGATACCACCATCCAAACTTTCTCCAGATCGGTCGTTTCAACCAAATGATTCGCAATGATCAAGTGCCCCACATGAATAGGGTTGAATGTGCCAAAAAAAAGACCGATATTAGCCATAAGGTTTGCTGTTCTTCAATAAATAGTTACCTTGTTTAACCCCTCGCGAAAGTACGGATTATGTTTATTGCCCCTAAAAAAACGATCATTTTTATTACCTTTGTTACACATGAATACCATCGAAGTAAAGCTCATTAATCGGTCGGGAAATCCTCTACCGGAGTATGCCACAGCATTGTCCGCAGGAATGGATGTACGTGCAAATCTTTCGGAAAAACTTATCCTGCAACCTTTGGAGAGAAAGTTAATCCCAACAGGTTTGATACTCGAAATTCCAGCAGGATATGAATGCCAAGTGAGGCCTCGAAGCGGTTTGGCACTGAAAAAGGGACTCACCGTACTCAATTCCCCTGGAACAATTGATGCGGATTATCGCGGAGAGGTGGGCGTAATACTCATCAATTTATCAAACGAGGCTGTGACCATTGAACCAAGTGAACGCATCGCACAATTGATATTTTCTCCTGTCATTCAAGTATTTCTGAACGAAACCAAAGAACTTTCTGAAACAGACCGTGGATCCGGCGGATTTGGTAGTACCGGAATGGAATAATATGAGCAACACGAACAGCGCAAAACAACAAACAACATGAACATCATCGTGCCAATGGCAGGACGGGGAAGCCGTCTGAGGCCACACACCTTAAGCATTCCTAAGCCCCTTATTCCGGTCGGCGGTAAACCCATTGTGCACAGGCTCGTGGAGGACATTGCTGAAGTATGTGCCGAGCCCATTCAACAAATCGCCTTCGTGATTGGTGATTTTGGAAAGGAGGTAGAAGAGGAACTATTAGCCGTTGCCGCAAAGCTCGGCGCAAAGGGATCCATTCATTACCAGCATGAACCCCTTGGAACCGCGCATGCTGTGCTTTGTGCAGCTGAATACCTTGACGGTCCAGTAGTTGTTGCTTTTGCAGATACCCTATTCAAAGCAAACTTTACAATCAAACCGGAAGATGACGGAATCCTTTGGGTGAAGCAAATAGATGACCCCAGTGCTTTTGGAGTGGTGCAATTAAACGCCGACGGAATCATAACAGATTTTGTCGAAAAACCCAAAGAATTTGTATCCGACCTTGCCATGATTGGTATCTATTTTTTCCGAGACGGTGCTTGGTTGCGAAAAGAACTTCAATACCTTCTTGACAACAACGTTGTCAAAGGGGGAGAATACCAATTACCTGACGCACTCAGAAGAATGACCGAAGCTGGTTGTGCTTTTAAGCCCGGTGAAGTGATTGAGTGGCTCGATTGCGGAAACAAAGAGGCTACAGTTGACACGAATCAAAGGGTGCTAGAGTTCGATTACGAACGTCAAAAAAACATGGTTTCCACCTCTGCGATTATTCAAGATAGCGTCATCATTCCACCATGCTACATTGGAGATAATGTGCACATCAGCAACAGCGTGGTTGGTCCACACGTGTCCATTGGTGCAGGTTCCGAAATAAAGGAATCCGTTATTGTGAACACCATGGTACAACAGCACGCAAAGCTGTCCGAGCTTGTGATCAAAAACGCTATGATTGGTTCGCATACCGAATTGAACGGAAAAGCGGTTGACGCCAGTTTTGGTGATTATTCCAGTATCTCATGGTAAAGTTTCACCCTTTCTTTATCGCTGCGTGCCTCTTTTTATTGGGAAGTTGTGGTACCTCCCAGAAAAAAGAAGAGAAGGGAGGAACACCCTTTTCCGTGGCAGATTTTCCGTTTATCGAAAAATTTCATGAAGGCGTGCGCCTGAAAACAAGGGGACAGAACCGGGAAGCAATCGCCTGTTTTGAAGAATGCATCCGTTTAAATGAGAAAGACGACGCCTCTTATTATGCGTTATCAAGTTTGCATTTACTAGAGGGCAATGCGTTAGCCTCTGCGAATTACATCAAAAAAGCCGCCGCACTTGATCCAAAAAACATCTGGTACACACAAGAAATGGCCTATATGTATTTCGAGGCAGAAAACTACACCGAAGCCATTAAGAATTTTGACAAACTGATCAAATACGAACCGGGGAACGTCGAATGGCTGTATGGATATGCCGAATGCCTCGTGAAAGCCGGTAAAATCGCTGAAGCAATTAAGGCACTCGATAAGACGGAGGACCAAGTGGGGATTATTCCGGATTTGACCCTTCAGAAATTTCGCTTATACCTTCAACTAAAACAAGAAGATAAAGCGGTAAACGAAATCAATAAGGCGCGCGCCATGTTCCCGAACGATGGGCAATTGCTTGGAACGCTAGTAGATTATTATTTTCAAACAGGACAAACGGTGAAAGCCATTGGAATGTTGGAGGAAATGGTGAAGGTAGATCCTGAAAATGGACGAGCCCAGCTGGCGTTGGCTGAAATTTACCGCACACAAGGCAAAAAACAAGAAGCATATCAAAAACTAAAAAAAGCATTTTCTTCGGACGAGGTTGACATTGATACGAAAATGAAAATTTTGATTTCCATCAATGAAAGTCCCGGAAACATTGATCCTGAGGTAATGGAATTGGTTGAAACCATGGTGCAATTTTATCCCACGGAAGCAAAGGCCTATTCGATTAAGGGCGATTTCTTAATGCATCAGGGCAAAACCGACGAAGCACTTAGCGCATTTAAAAAAGCACTGGAATTTGACCAGGATCAATTTCCCATTTGGAACCAGGTGCTGATCATGGAATACGAAAAGGAAGATTTCGAATCGTTGTACCAAGACAGTAAATCCTGCCTTACTTATTTCCCTACCGTTCCCACCGTTTTCTTGTTGTTCGGAATGAGTGCCAACCAATTGGACAAGCACCCGGAGGCCATTGAGGTGTTGGAGGCGGGCAAAGAGTTAGTCGTGAACGATTTTGCCGTGGAATCCGAATTTTACGGCCAGCTGGGCGAAGCCTATTTCGGAGTTCAAAACATTTCCAAAGGAAAAGAGAATTATGACCTTGCTTTAAAACGGGACGCCAACAGTGCTGCGTTGAAGAACAATTATGCCTACCGTTTAGCGATTGCCAATACCGATTTGGAAAAGGCACTTGAACTAATTGACGATGCGCTGATAAGTTCGGCAGAAAATCCAAATTTTCATGACACGAAAGGCTATATACTTTTCCAGCAAGGAAAATACAATGAGGCATTGCCATCCTTTGAAAAAGCCGCTCAATTGGAACCTTCAAGCAGTATCTTCGTAGAACACCTCGGCGATTGTTTTTTTAAGCTCGGAAATAGCACAAAAGCACTCGAGTATTGGATTAAATCAAAAACACTGGGGTCAAGAAACAAAAACATCGATAAAAAAATTGAAAAGAAGCAATATTATGAACCGAATTATTAATGCGCAAATTGTCCTGATTGCACCTGCGGTTCTGCTCTTTTCCTGCTCAAAAAACTTATCGCTCCTAGAAGAAACTACCGTTAGCTCTCTTCCTTTTGAAACCGTACGCCACTCACTGGACAGTTTGTCTAACAGACGGCCAAGTACATTCTACGCGAAGTACGACTCGGATTATGATGCCAAAAAACAACATGTCTCTTTTAAAACTTCGCTTCGCAGTGTGAAAGACAGCGCTATGAACGCCTCGATTTCGTTTGCAGCGATTCCTGTTGCCAATGCCTTGATAACCCCCGACTCGTTGAAGCTGGTTAATAGACAAGGTAATTGTTACCTTGTTCAAACACTCAGTTATTTCCGCGAAAATTTTGGCATCGATTTTACCCTGACCAATTTAGAAGAGCTGTTTCTTGGAATGCCCTTAAAATATAATGCGAGCAGCACGTATGTTCAAATCTCGGAGGGTTCAAATGTCCTTTCAACCCATACCAACGAGGCGATCAAACAAATGCGCGCGAACGAAAAAGGATTGACGAGGAATGATGTGGTTATTCAGTATGTGTTTTCTCCTGACGGAAAACAATTAGATGGCCTCCTGTTGGAAAGCATTATGGATAAAACCACAGCGAAAGTAAGCTACCTGAAGCGCGAAGTAACTGAAGGTTTTTCTTTTCCAACCGAAATTGTATTGACCATACAATCGCCAAAGAATTTTATTACCCTGATCTTAGTCGCTGAAAAAAAAGAACTCAACCAACCCCAAGAGATACATTTCGTAATACCTGAAGGCTATGGGCTTTGCAAATAAAGCGTTGATTCTTTTCCTCGCGCTGCTTTCTATTAAAAGCTTCGGACAGTCGAGCGATAAGCTCAAAAAGGAACAATCAAAACTTGAAAAAGAAATCAAACAAACCAAAAACCTTCTTTCGAAGACAAAAAACCAATCAGAAAAGTCACTAAATGAGCTAAAACTCATTGAAAATCAGATTAAAAGTAGGGAGGAGCTTGTTTCTAACTTTGACAATCAGGTGCGAGGTGCCGAACTGAAAATGCTGGAAAAAGACAGCGAGGTCAAACAACTTCAGGTGCGGTTAAAACGACTCAAAGTTCAATACAAGCGCTTGCTGATTTATGCGTACAAACACCGCAGTAAATTTGGCCGAATGATGTTCATTTTCTCCGCTAATTCTTACAACGAGGCTCTTAAAAGAAACGAATACCTCAAGCGGGTGTCTGACCTTCAACAAAAGCAATTTCGTATTATTCGCCAACATCATGGACAAATCAAGGAAGAACTTGGAATGATCCACCGGGAGAAGACCTACAAAAGTCAATTGCTAAGCGAAAAAATCAAAGAAAAAGAACGCATCGAAATCGACAAACAACAGCAAGAAACCAAGTACAAAAAATGCAAAGCTGAGGAGGCTAATTTGTTAGCCAAATTGAAAAAAACAGAAAAGCAAAAAGAGGCTGTTAAAAAGAAAATCAACGACGCCATACAAAAGGAAATTGCAGCTGCAGAAAAAAAGAAAAAGAAGAAGGAGAGCACTGCCAAAAAGAATCAAACGACGCAATCCACGTCCAAAAACCAAGGAAGTACCTCCTCCAAATCCACTTCGAGTGGCGGAAAACAGGTAGCTATAACAGAAACGAAAGAATCGACAACACTGGGGAAAAATTTTGAAGGTAACAAAGGACAATTGCCTTGGCCAGTGGCAAAAGGAAGTATTACGGAGAAGTTCGGTAAGAATCCTCACCCTACACTTGATAACGTATACACAAACAACAATGGCGTTGATATTTCTACCACTAAAAATGCCAGTATGAGGGCCGTTTTTGAAGGAGAAGTCACAAGTGTTTTGAACATCCCGGGGGCTGGAAAGGTCGTTATCATCAAACATGGCAATTACCGCACTGTCTATAGCAACTTGCAGAGCACAAGCGTTTCTGTTGGGTCGAAAGTTTCTACCAAACAATCCATTGGCACTTTGCTTTCGCAGGAAGGAAGCAGCTTGTCCATTGCACATTTCGAAATCCATCTGATTAGCGGATCCAGCGTACAGTGCCTGAATCCTTCGCTTTGGATCAACCTTTGAACCAATGATTGTACTATTAAAGCAGTGTAAGAAAATAGCTCTTTTCCTATTTGTATTTGCGTGTCTTCAACATCATTCCTACAGCCAAAACGTACGTACCCTCAAGCAGCTAAAAGCACCTGAACATTTTGACAACGTACATGTGATGAAAATTGCTGAAGACAGCCTTCAAAGCAGTTTTTTGATTTGGGTGAAATCCAATGTTAAAGGACACTTTCACCTGAAACACACAGAAAACATTGTCGTTTTGGAAGGAAAGGCCCTGATGCGGCTTGGCAACGATACACTTCGAATATACCCCGGTGATTACCTGAATATTCCCAAAACAACCCCACATGCCGTTATCAAAGTGCTCTCAAAAAAACCATTAAAAGTCTTGTCCATACAAGCACCTGCTTTTGATGGAACAGACCGCGTTTTTATAGAGGATTAGTGCTTATTTTGACCAGATAAAAGAGCAGATTTTTTCAAAATAACTACCTTTATTCCATGTCCTTTCAGCCCCCAACTTCCAAGCTTCCGCATGTTGGAACGACCATCTTTACCGTCATGTCTAAATTGGCGAATGAATACGGAGCAATCAACCTTTCTCAAGGGTTTCCCAACTTCCCGGTAGATGGCGAACTTCAGCGCTTACTTATTGAAACAGCAGGTGAAAACACCCATCAATATGCCCCTATGGCTGGGTACCCACCACTACTAAATCAAATTAGCCAATTAATACAATCCAGTTACCGCCGCGTTTGCACAGAGCAAGAAATCCTAGTAACAGCAGGAGCAACAGAAGCGATCTTTGCTACCATACAAGCTTTTGTGCAGCGAAATGACGAAGTGATTGTGTTGGACCCAAGCTACGATTGTTACGACCCGGCTATTGTTCTTTGTGGTGCTAAACCGATCCATGTTCCCCTTTCTGCTCAATTCCTTCCGGATTGGGAAGCAATCTCACAAGCGTGGAATGAAAACACGCGCATGTTGGTTATCAATAATCCGCACAACCCGTCTGGAACCGTCTGGAAAGAATCGGACATCCAGCAACTGGAAGTGCTGATGGCAAAACATCCCAACACCCTCCTATTATCGGATGAGGTGTATGAATTCATTACCTTTGAACAGCCACATTTGTCTATTCACAAGAGACCGACATTGCATGACAGGTGTGTTGTTGTCTCCTCCTTTGGAAAAACCTTTCACATTACCGGTTGGAAAATCGGTTACCTTGTGGCTCCCGAACCCTTGATGGCAGAAATAAAAAAAATACACCAGTTCTTGGTTTTTTGCGTCAACAGCGTGGCGCAGGTAACCTTGAGTAAATACCTTTCTAAGGTAAATGTTCAAGAGCTCGGTGCCTTTTACAAGGAAAAAAGAGACTTGTTTGCTTCACTCTTATCGGGTAGCCGTTTCCGTTTGCTTCCTTCTGAAGGGACCTATTTCCAATTGGCTGATTTTAGTGAAATTTCTTCCGATTCAGATGTTGAGTTCTGCCAAAAACTGGTGAAAGAAGTGGGTGTTGCAGCGATTCCCTTGTCCGCTTTCAACGCCAATGGCCATGACCCGAAAATAATCCGTTTCTGTTTCGCTAAAGACGAACAAACAATCATCTCCGCTGCCCAACGCCTATGCAAGATTTAAGTATTGCCCTTGTTCAAACCGAACAGTTTTGGGAGGATAAAGAAAAAAACCTGCAGCACATTCAAGAATTGTTGACACAGCTCAATGATAAGGTCGATGTCATAGTATTGCCAGAAATGTTCGATACCGGATTCTCAATGAACACCGATTTGGCGAATGAATGGCCGAGAAATGACTCCTTGGAAATGCTTATCAATACCGCCCGTGTCAAGGATGCAGCGCTGTATACCTCCATGATGGTAAGTGACAATGGCACATTCCGAAACAGGGGTGTTTTTGTTACGGAAAAAGGAGACGTGTATGTGTACGATAAGCGAAAGTCGTTTGGTTTAGGTGGTGAGGACCAATTTTTCACACCTGGTGAGGAGGAGGTTATTATCTCTTATCGGGGCTGGAACATCAATTTGCAAATTTGCTACGACTTACGGTTTCCTGAACTAATTCGCAACAGTGAAATAGAGGGCAAAGCTGCTTATGACCTTTTGTTGTACGTGGCAAATTGGCCGGAAAAGAGGTCGTTGCACTGGAAAACACTCTTGTGTGCACGTGCCATTGAAAACCAATCGTACGTGGTAGGAGTTAACAGGGTTGGAACAGATGGAAATCAACTCACATACAGCGGTGATTCACTGTGCTGCAACCCCTTAGGTGAAATATGGGAATGCACACCCAACCGCTCTGAGGTTCGGGTCGTTCAGTTGATTTATCAAGATTTGCAGCATGTTCGAAAATTATTGCCCTTCCTAAAAGATCGGTAGCATTTTCTTTTCACAAGCTGATTTAATAAACGGAATTGCCTTATATTTGTTAAACTAAAAACAAGCTGAAAATGAAAAAAGTTTACTTAAGTATGATGCTTTTGGGCCTTGGATACTCCGCTTCTTTCGGACAAAAAATGCCTAAAGCCTTAACATCAAGCGATGTTTCCCGCACCTTGCCAAAACCAACCCTACAACACCCTTCCGAAAAGCAGTTGGGCGTTACCTTTTGGCAAAACAGTTTTGATAATCCAGGAGAATGGACCATTGACAATAGTGGTCAAGCAGGTGGCGAGTTCGGATGGACCGTAGATGCAACCTCAGATGGTTGGTATGCTGCCAATGGAATTAATTCTACTTCCGGAGGAAATTATGCAGAACTTTCAAATGGTAACCCAACACTTACCACGCCGTCTCAAGCGCTTGGAGTGGTTTACACGTTAACATCTGCACAACCTATCGACATCTCTACCAGCGGTACAGGTATCACTTTGTCCTTTGAGCAGTATGGTGCACGTTTCAATGATTTGCAGGAAATCCAAATCTCCACCAATGGAACGACCTTTAATACGGTTGGGGATAACATGGATAAACCAGTTCTCTCTGCAGCTGGAGGTGCGGCATACGCCAATCCGGATTTAAAGACAATTAACCTGGCACCGTATTTAGGCGGAACAGGCGCAACTCAGCTTTGGATTCGCTTTAGCTGGACAACGGCTTATCCATCTGCGGCAACCAATCCAAATGTTTGGATTACTTACGGTTGGTACATCGACGATGTAAAGCTCACTACAAACGCAGAATATGACTTGGAATTGCAGTCAAATTACTGGGGAACAGCTTTCTTGAATTATTACCAGATTCCACTTTCTCAAGTAGCTCCAATTGACTTCTCTGCGAACGTATTCAATGGAGGTTCGTTATCAATGACGAATACAAAATTAAACGTAGATGTTAACTCGGGTGCGTTCGTGGCATCCAGTGCAGCAGCTACTATCCCGTCGCTTGCGACAGACAGTTTGTTCACAACAACACAGTTTACTCCTGACAATAATGCAACAGCAACGTATAACATCACACGTACCATTACGTCAGACAATCCGGATGATATCCCTTCAAACAACACCTTGGCACCAATCAGTTTTTCAACGACGAATTACATTTACGCAAGAGACAACAACAACACCACCAACGCTGGAAGCACATCAAATGGTGCAGATGGATTTGAAGCTGGAAACCTGTTTGATATCTGGGCAAATCAAACCATAACTTCAATCGTTGTTAAATTAGCTGGAGGTGCTAACGGAACGGCTCTTGGCACGGAAATTTTTGCCAAGGTGTACTCTATCGATCCGAATACGGGTGACTTTTTATACGAAGGAGAATCTGATCCTTACATCGTGGCAAATGGGAACTTAAACACCAACCTAAACTTGCCATTAAATGCGCCAATCAACCTTATGGCCAACAACACGTATTTAGCAGTAGTAGGGTCGTTTGGTACAGGGTTGAAAATTGCGAATGCCGGAACTTCTGAGCCTCAAACAAGCTTTTTCCTTGACATGTTGGATGGTACTTGGTACTACCAAACAGGAACGCCTTACGTGCGCATGAATTTCGATCCATCCGGAAGTATAGAAGAAGGAAATTCGGTTCAAAGTGTTCAGGTTTATCCAAACCCAACAAACAACGAAACCAAGATATCTTACGAATTGATGAATGCTTCCGATGTTAGTGTTAGTGTAACCGATCTTTCTGGAAAAGAAGTTCATGGATTTGCTGCTGGTCAGCAAGAAAGCGGTAGCCACCAGTTGAACTTAGATTTATCGGCTTATGGCAGTGGAGTTTACTATGTAACATTAACCACAGCTGATCAAACCGTTACTAAAAAAGTAATCAAGAAATAATTCTTCAAAAGAATACACCTTAAAAACCGCCTTCGGGCGGTTTTTTTATGCCCTAACCTTAAATTCGTTCCCGCCCCAAAAAAGCAAGTGAGAACTTTTTACTAGATTTGTGTTGCTATAACTAAAAGAAAAAAAACATGTCATACCTGTTCACCTCCGAGTCCGTTTCTGAAGGACATCCAGACAAAGTTTCAGATCAAATATCTGATGCACTTATCGATCATTTTATGGCCTTTGATCCGCAGTCCAAAGTGGCATGTGAAACCTTGGTGACCACTGGTCAAGTCGTACTAGCAGGTGAAATAAAAACCAGTACCTACCTTGATGTTCAGGAAATCGCTCGAGAAACGATACGAAAAATTGGTTACACGAAGTCTGAATACATGTTCGATGCCAATTCGTGTGGTATTCTTTCTGCTTTGCATGAGCAATCCTCTGATATCAATCAGGGAGTGGTTCGACACAATCCAGAAGACCAGGGTGCCGGTGACCAAGGGATGATGTTTGGTTATGCTACCAACGAAACGGATAATTACATGCCGCTTTCGCTTGAATTGGCACACACCATTTTGTTGGAAATGTCACACATTCGCAACCACGAGTTGGCACTCATGCCGTACCTTCGACCAGATTCCAAGTCGCAGGTAACGATTGAATATTCAGACGATAACGTTCCACAACGCATTGACACCATTGTTGTTTCAACACAGCACGATAATTTTGACGAGGATGAACGCATGTTGGCAAAAATCAAGGACGATGTAATCAACATCATTATGCCGCGCGTCATTGCTAAATTGAAGCCTGAATCTCAAAAACTTTTCGACGGTAACATCCAATACCACGTGAACCCAACCGGTAAATTTGTTATTGGAGGTCCACATGGCGATACCGGATTAACCGGCCGTAAGATCATCGTGGACACTTACGGTGGTAAAGGTGCTCACGGGGGAGGAGCGTTTTCTGGAAAAGATCCTTCTAAAGTAGACCGTTCTGCTGCATATGCGACGCGTCACATTGCAAAAAACATGGTAGCAGCAGGATTGTGTGATGAGGTGTTGGTACAAGTTTCTTATGCCATTGGTGTAGCTAAACCATGCGGTTTGTTTATTGACACGAACGGAACGTCAAAGGTAAACATGTCCGACGGTGAAATGGCAAAGAAAATCGAATCCATTTTCGACATGCGCCCTTATTTTATCGAGCAAAGACTAAAGCTTCGTAATCCGATTTACCTTGAAACTGCAGCGTATGGCCACATGGGTAGAAAAAATGAGGTGGTAAGTAAAACGTTTCACGGTCCAAATGGTCAATCCAAAACCATGGATGTGGAATTGTTTACTTGGGAGAAACTGGACTACGTCGATCAAATCAAAGCGGCTTTCGGTCTTTAATGGCTTGTAAGGCTTCTTTAAGATGCCTTATTGATGGGATTTACCTGAAGTGAAACAAACAACCTTCTAGGAATGCATTTTAAATCCCCACATGGAACAGGAAAAGTTGTTAACCAAGCCTTTAATCAATAGGATTAAGGTTATTTATTTCTCCGATCCGGTGTGTTCAACATGCTGGATTGTAGATCCCTACATTAAAAAACTGCTGAGGGAATACGGAAAAATGATTGACCTCGAAGTGGTCATGGGTGGGCTGTTGGATGATTGGTCCACGCTATGCCAACCTACATCCGACTCAGAAACAAGGCAATACCTCTGTAATTTATGGTCAGGGGAAGAGAAAAAATTCGATATTCGCCTCGATATCACGGTTTGGGAAACCACTCCTGTAAGGTCCTCCATTCCCGCATCGGTGGCTTATTACGCGGCTGCAAAACAAGGGAATAAACAGGGTGATTTGTTTATTCGCATCGTACGGGAAATGTTGTTTTTAAGGGGAAAAGACATCAGCCAATCCCACCACCTGAGAAGTGCTGCATTGGAAGCTGGCATTGATATTCAGCTATTTAATGAAGCGTTGTTGTCAGGAGAGGCAAAAGACTTGTTCGACCAAAGACAACAACTTCGTTCGATTTGGAAACCGAAGTATTATCCGGCCCTTATTTTTCAAAATTCCGATGGAGAATGGTTTCAAGGAATGGACCCAGTGGGTGAGTATTCCTTAGAAGCCATGTACAAAAACTGGGAACAACTTATTGGCACACTTACCCAAAACCAAGCAAGGAAAACGGTAAAAACGCATACGGTACTCGATACCCTTAAATCGTATGGACGCTTGTCATTCTCTGAGCTTCGTATCCTGACGAATCAACCGGATGCACTCATTTTCAATCAGTTGAAAAAAGGAAAGGCCATTGGTCAAGTCATTGAAGAACAAATTGGCTCAAAAAAATATTACCGAAACAATACAACCCCTTTTCAGTTTAATAAAAAAGGCATTCAGCTTACGGACGCATTGATTTTAGGAGGTGGAGTATGCGGAAAGTACCTTGGTTATGGATTAAAAATGTGTGGTGTAACGGCCACGATTTTGGAAAGGCAGTCGAAAGATGCGTTCAAGGGATTTGGATTTATCATGCTTAAAAATGGCATTGATGCCATGGATGCGATGGGCCTAAAGAACGAATTATACCGAATAGGAAACCCAATTAACTTCTTCAAGGCAATGGATGTTCAAGGCAATACGCTGTTCCATAAAGAATTGACGGATTGTCTTTCCATTAGCCGTGAGGCCTATTATCAAATCATGGACGAGGTTGGCTCTGACCTCAACGTGCACTACCAACAGGAGGGTATTTCCGTCAAACAAAATGAAGGTGAATGGAGCGTTTCGGTTACCGATCAGAATGGAACGGTGATGACCGCTGAAGCTGTTTTTGCGGCAGACGGGATACAATCAAAAATCAGGAAGCAGTTTTTTCCTCAAAATGAACTTGAAAAAGTGGATGAACGGGAAATTCTCGGAACCGCTAGGGTGGAGGGACTCAATTTGGAACCAGATACTTTTATCAAAATCATTGATGCCGAAAACGGCCGATATATGGGTATTTTGCCTTTGGACAACGATGAATTCATCTGGTTTTTACAGCTCAATCCATCTATTCATGAGGTGAATCATACCACTTCAAGTGAGTTAAAATCGTTTGTTGAAAACACCATACAGGCTTATCCTGAATGGTGCCATAAGATCATTCAAGCTACCGATTTTTCCACTGCTTTCTATTGGTCAGCCCATCGAATGGATTTATTGCCTTCCTTCCATGAAGGAAACACGATTTTATTGGGTGATGCAGCGCATCCTTTTCTTGCTCTTACGAGCCAAGGCGCAAATTGTGCCCTGGAGGATGCCGCGTTTTTACTTACGCTTCTTTCAGATAAAGACCCCGAAGAAAGCATGGAGGATATTTTCACTCAATTTTACCTTATGAGACGTGAAGCTATCCAGCACCATATCAATGAAGGAGATGCGTTGTTGGATGATTTCTTATCGCTCCAGAAAAAAGGAAGTTTTCGTTTACCCTTGTCAATACACTAACCATATGTATGATTTCTCCAATGACGCTGTAAAACTGGAAGCTTTGCGTCGAAAAGCATTTAATTACCGTTGGGCAATACACGATCCAGGAGTTATTCCTCTGACAGCCGCTGACCCTGATTTTCCGGTAGCAGAACCCATTGTTCGAGCCATCCATAGCTACTGTGCTGACGGGTATTTTTCATATGGACCTCCGGAAGGAGATGCTGCATTCAAATGGGCGATTTCGGATTATTACAACAGCAAATACGCGGCTGAGACGAATCCGGAATACATTCTTCCCGTGAATAGTGCAGCCTACGGCCTTTTCGTGGCAGCAAAAACCATTTTGAAACCGGGTGATACTGCAATTATCCCAAATCCCGTTGATTTTTTGTTTCGAAAAGCAATAGAATCAGCTGGTGCGGAGGTCGTTCCCATAACTATTGATAAAACGAATGCAGCATTTGACTTGGCGCTATTGGATCAACATCTCAGCACATCCACCAAAGCGATATTCATCTGTAACCCCAATAATCCATTGGGTAGGTCATTAAGCAAGGACCACCTCGAAGAACTTATTCGTTGGGCGCAAAAGCACGATCTTTGGATCGTTTCAGATGAGATATGGGCAGACATCGACCTTGGGGGAAAGGTAAGCAGTTTGTTATCTCGCGACCTGCCTTCGTATGAAAAGAAAATCGTGGTTTCAGGCTTGTCTAAGAACTACGGATTGGCTGGATTGCGCATTGGATACATCATTAGCCAAACAGAGGAATTGCAGTATGAAATCCTCCAACAATCCGGTCACCTGACCACTGCTTTTGGCCTCTCAGCCATTTCCCAGGCTGCAGGAACGGCGGCTTTGACTGAATGTGGTGCTTGGCTTGAAAACTGGTTAAACCACCTTCGAAAAATGCAAGCACTTTCCTTGCAGGCGATCAGTGAATTGGGTCTATTTCAACCGATACAACCTGACGCTACTTATTTACTGTTTCCCGCGTTTAAAGACCCATCCATCGATTCGGGAGCCTGGGTAGAACGCGCATTGAAAGAAGCGCGAGTGGCCCTCGTACCAGGTGGAACACAATGGTTTGAAAGCGCATCGGAAGGGCATGTACGCATTTGTTTTTCCACCTCGGAAGCCATCTTAAATGAAGCCTTTGAAAGGTTAAACGATTGGGTCAAGCGCACGTTCTAGCAACAAGTTGAACCTATTTCTTATTTTTGAAGGGTGTTATTTAAAAAACTAAACGAGGATTCTTCCTGGTGGTGGGAACTCGCCGGGATAAAATTGCTTGTAGACCCTTGGTTTACCGAATCTCAGGTGGACCTTGCTCCTTGGTTCAGTCGGCAGTACCATCTTGCTGCACAACCGCTCATTGAGGAACTGAATCACCCGGATTTCCTATTTATTTCGAATACATTTACCGACCATTGCAACAAAGAAACCTTGCTTCAGTTTGATCCCCGAATCCCTTTGATTGGGAGTGAAAAGGTCCTGAGAAAAATCCGCAGATGGGGACATTTTTCTGAGCTTTTGACCTTGGAACATGCGCCGTTTTCAATCGAGCGATGTGCGTCGGGAAAATGGCTGGATCTTGTTCACGATGTTTACTTGTTTTCGACCAACGAAGGAAAACTCCTTTACGCACCTCACGGCAGTCAACTCAAGGCTCCACCGAAAACCGATGTGTTAATTACAACAACAGCACAGTATGCATTGCCATTCTGGTTAGGTGGAACCGTAAACCTTGGCCTTGAACATGCCCTGTCCTTGAAACAACAATCAGAAGCAAAGGTATTACTCACTACGCATGATGAAGCAAAGCGTGGAGAGGGTATCGTTGAGCGGCTGGCCCGGAAAAAATACCTGTATGAACCGAACGAAGCTTGTATGCACTTGAGCGCCGGAGAGACGTATCGATTCGCGGGTGGTTGAGGTTTCAAAATGCGATCAGAACAGCGCTCGTACTTCCATCCCTCCGGAATGAATGGCCTTTGTACCCTCTGATTTCCTGCCGTTGTATTGAATGTTGAGCTGCAGGTTCTTGGATAAAGAGCGTTGGTAACCTATATTCCAGGTAAAATTAACACCGGGCTTTAGGGCCTCCAACATTTCAAAACCTAATGCAGAACCCGTTACCCCGTCGTAGGAAATGTTTAACCATTTGATTCCTCCTTGAAAACTTCCTTTTTCCGCTTGGTTGTATTTGATGGTTGAGCCCAATTCGGTAATGGATGCTTTTTCGCCCCCATTCATTACGTCGTTTTCCTTCCTGACATACCTTCCTTCCAAACTCACTCTAAAATCCGTTCCGGGTTGAAAAATCAACGTTGGTTGAACAAAATAATACGTAAGCTGGTAGTTCCTGCCCGAGGTATAGTCCACCTCCGAAATTTTAGATCCTTGTTGTGCCTTCCCCTCCACGGTAAATGACTTGGATGCATTCCAGCGAAGTGAGATTTCGTGGTACTCGTTCGAACGTGCGTCAAATCCTGTTGCCAGAAGCGTCTTGCTACCAGTCAGCTGGTACACGTACTCTCCACCGAAAACGCTTGATGTGCGATTGAAAAACAAGGTGTTTCGGAGATTGGTATTGGTGGAAATCAGGCTGGTATCGCTTATTCTACCCGAAAAGGGGTTGTATGCTTCAAGTCCGTTGA
Organism: Crocinitomicaceae bacterium; assembly: GCA_044372835.1. GTDB lineage: Bacteria > Bacteroidota > Bacteroidia > Flavobacteriales_D > Crocinitomicaceae > M0103. The sequence continues at coordinate 32,703 of JBILRE010000006.1, forward strand.
AAATACTCGTTTTTCGAGAAATGCGCACCCTTGCCTGATCTGAAAAACGGCTTAATAATCCCAAAAGTCCTTTTTTATTCACCCAAATGCGCTCCGGTCGCCAGTATATGGACTGGTTGAATTCGTTGGAGTAGGTCTTCACATATTGATTGCTTGGCGTAAATACCCGAATGTAACTCGCCTGGTCTATGAACTGTGCCACTTCAAATTCATTCAAGTCCTTTATTCCATCATTGTTGTAGTCTATCCACGTATAAATGCCCTGCCCATCATTGACTTGGATGTACAAAAATTCCCTTTTCAGTTCCAATCCTGAACCTATTTCGTAGAAGGTATTCCACGTAAGTCCACCTTTAAAAAGTTTGGCCTCGTAATCAACCCGACCCAACAGGCTGTTTTCAGGGGTTTGGTTTAACAGCAAGGTGTCTAGCACCTTCAATTCGCGGTAACCGGTAAGGAAGTTCAAGGTGTGATTGGGCAAGGTGGAAAGACTCATTTCCGCTCCTGTGGTTCGTGCAAAAGCGGTAGGTGTCAACGCAACGGAATCGGATTTTCGGTCATACCGTTCGCGGTAAAACACCTTAAAGGTATTTTTAACGGAATCGCCACTGCTCAGGTAAACTTGGTAGTCGAAAAACGAATAACTGCTTGGGTCTAAAAACGGGGAGGAAGCATTCGACCGAAAACGGTTGTCTTCCCTGTCGTCGATGTAGCCGACCTTAATCCATTTAAAGTCCTTTGAAAAACTGGAACGGTGTCGTACAAACGCATTGGTGCGGTCGGTCTCAGAGCCAAGGTAACTCGCTTCCCATTTCGCTTCAAAACCCTTTTGTTTCCAATTCCCGGTGCTGTTTGCCCGACTGCCCGAGTAATCTTCTCCGATGCGGTAGTGCTGTCCTGCAAGATGGAAATTGCCATACTTGCGGTGAACCAAGTTGGTTCCAACATTGGCAGCGAGTTGGTATCCTTTAAAACCTTTTCCCCGCGTATTCCAATCCCTATCAAACTCTACTTTTCGATACTGCTCAATAGGTGAAAAAGTGGCATTGAAATACTCCATCTCTACGACCGGTTCCAATGACCACCGTGCACTGTCGCGTGTCAGCGGGATTTGTCCACGAAGTATGGTGCGGTTACCATACCCATGATCGTCACGGCTGTCAAAGGAGGAAAAGGTGTTCACATCCTGCTTGGAATAAACCACTTCAGATTCTAGACGCAATCGACTTGAAAGTTGGTACCCAATGCCTGCAGTAAGCATTTGCTTTTGTTTGGGCGTGATGATGATTCGGGAAGGAATGTAGTTTCCCTGGGCTTGGCCATTGACTGGAGCTACCCATTTATAGACCCTGCCAAGCGCGTTGAATTGGCTGAAAATGTAATCGCCATTTCCTTGTTCCACTTGGGTGAATACCACACGATAGATCGCTGAATCCTGACTTACGGAGTAAACCATGACCGAATCCATCCCAAGTGAATCGACCATCTTGTACAACAGTTGATTCTCAATGAACCCAACCGAATCAATGCTGTTGGTTTGGGCTTTGTTGAGCGAATCTCCGATGGACCCAAGCAGTTGTTTTTGCTGGGTGCTAAGTGTTTGTTGTAAGGATTGGTTTTTGGCGTCCTGTTCGCTATAGGCATTGAACCATATATTCGTTTTTTTGGTAGCGTATGAGGTTGAAAACTGCAGCAGCGACCGGGCATAGTTTTGATCCGAATATTGAAATTCGATTACAATCCGGGAATCCTTGGTAATTTGATTGCGCGAAGTGAAGATCACTTCCGCTGAATTGTAATTGATGGTGTAATCAAATGCTTGACCACGTTCGAGCATTCGTCCGTCGATGTAAACGCGTTCGGTTCCGGCGAGCACGATAATAAATGGTTCGTTCTCACTTCCAATCAAGCGGTAAGGGCCTTGGTTTCCTTCGATTCCTTGGATGACTTGCCTGGCAAATTTACCTTTAGATAGCGCACCGCTCAACTGTGTTTTGAGCACTTTGGTGCTGTCCTTCGACCATGTTCGGTCAATGGTAAGTCCCTGGGCTCGTTTTTTATAATTCATAAAATAACCCGTCGGGCGGTTTAGCCAGAAATCACCCGCGACGAGTGAAAGTTTGCTGTTGAACACCTTAATGTAGACTTGGTCGAACTCTTGAAGCTTGTTGGTATTTCCATCAGGTTGAATGGGTAAATTGTCATCTGATACGGAGGCGATGAGTTGTAAATCGGGACCAATTTGTCCGGTGAGTTCCAAGTTGAGCGTGGAATTAATGCCCAAATCTTGGTTATTTCCAAAAGACACACCCCTGGAAATACTTCCCGACTTCTGAATGGCGCTGCCACCAAAAAGGTCATCCACAGTGGTGGGTGTTGCTTCAATAAGAAATTTTTCACGGTCGTCTTTCATACCCTGATACACAATGGATGTATCCCTCAGCTTGTATTGTTGAGAAAAGTTATAAGGTAAAACACGGTAACTGATATAGAGGGTGTCGGTACTAGGGCGGTTTAGGTATAAGCGGGCAGAGGCGTAGTCCAATTGGAACGAATCACGTGGCAATACTTGTCCATTTCTCCATACCTGAAATGAATTCGGATAAATGGATAGGGTATCAAGCTGAAGGGTGTCTTTTCCAGGGAGAAGGGTGCGGTTGCGCAGGGTTGAATACTGGGCGAAGAGCGTCGTGTTACAGCCCCATAAAAGAAGTAAGATGCCAATGATCCATGCGCCAATCTTCATACACACGAATGTACAACGAACGAACGAGATTATTCGTGTAGTTCAAAAGAGATTGAGCGGTTAATTGAGGTCCAGACTTAGGAGTAAAATACGGAAAGAACCGTTGATGGCTAAATGATCAATGACTCACGTGATACCATCGTTTTCTCCACCAAAAAGCAACACGTACCAGAAGAATGAGCGCAGGTACCTCTACCAATGGACCAATCACCCCTGCGAATGCTTGGCCAGAATCGATTCCAAAAACACCAATGGATACTGCAATGGCCAGTTCGAAGTTATTTCCGGAAGCGGTAAACGAGAGCGCCGCATTATCGGAATAAGAAGCTCCCGCCCATTTTCCTGCTACAAACATCAGGGTGAACATAAGTCCAAAAAACACCACTAGTGGAAGCGCAATTCGCACTACATCCATCGGTATTTCGACGATCATGGCACCTTTTAAACTGAACATTACCACAATTGTGAATAGCAACGCTATAAGCGTAATGGGGGAAATGAAGGGTATCAACTGTTCGTTTAACCATTTCTCACCCTTGAATCGAAGGACCAGCCAACGGGTTAGGACAGCGGCCAAGAAGGGAATTCCGAGGTAAATTCCGACCGTTTTGGCAATTTCCATGACTGTAAGGTTAATGGTAAGACCCTTGATACCAAACAAAGGCAACATCACTTCCAAATAGAAATAGGCATATAAGCTGAAAAAACACACTTGTAATATGCTGTTTATACCAACCAAGCCGGCTACAAGTTCTCTATTTCCTTCGGCCAATTCATTCCAGACCACGACCATGGCGATGCATGGAGCCAAGCCGATGATGATCAGGCCGGTCATATATGCTGGTTCATCCCTCAAAAACAAAATGGCGAGGATAAACATGAGAAATGGGCCTATAATCCAAGTGATGAAAAACGATAGAATTAACAGGCGAGGCTTTGCCAACACCGTAGGTATCTTGCTAAACTGAACCTTCGTCAATGGAGGATACATCATCAAGATGAGACCGAAGGCAAGAGGAATATTGGTGGTTCCAACCGAAAATGATTGAATGTAGTTATCCGCATTTGGGAAACTGAAGCCTATCAAAATGCCTATCAACATGGCCAAAAAGATCCATAAAGTAAGAAATCGATCGAGGAAATTCAGTTTCTTTTTTTCGTTGCTGGGTGCACAATTCTTATCTGTCATAGCAGGTTAATTTGGGAAAACACGAATAACATTTCGGTTGCGATTTGTTCTGAGCGGTTTAAATAGGCAGCACTTTCCTTGATGGTTCCATCGTATATTTTAGGGTCCTCATAGGTGAGGGCAATTCGCTGTGCAGCACCCGGTACAATCGGACAATTCATATCCGCTTCATCACATGTCATGACGGCTATAAAATGATTCGAAGGATTCGTGTTGTCTGAAACCAGTTTGGAAAAGCACCTAAGGTATTGGTCTATGCCAAAAGACACCAAATGAGTTGGGTTCTTCTCATTCCCTTCCGGGGATGAAATCTTAAATCCGTGCTCATGAAGTGCTTTCAGTACATTCGGGTGTACTGCGGTTATTTCCGTTCCGGCAGAAAAGGTACTCACCTTATTTACTCCGAAATAACTAGCGGCAACAGCCGCCCATAGTTGCCCAAAATGGCTTCTTCTTGAATTATGGGTACAAACGAAAAGCAACTCAACTTTTTGTCCTTTTGAAAGCAACGATGCGATGGAGGACGATAACCCTAAGAGGCTTGATTTGCGGTTTTCCGGGATGAGCGACACCTGTTGGTAAAGGAAATCGCATCTTTTTTTAATTTCTGGAAACATGGTTCGATTAGGTATTTCTAACAACAACCTGAATTCGGTGGGCAACAAGCGTCTGGTTTTTTTCCTAATTCCGTTAAATCAACTTTCGTTTTTGGGGTTGGGATGCCACAAGCATCCTGAGCCAAACAAGCTGTTTCTGTGCGCGTCAAATGGAAATACGGACTTGAAAAACGAATTCCATATTTTTCAATGGTGCTTCCTTGGTATTCAATAAAGATTTCACGATCAGGCATTTGAAGCTTGTCAACAGAAGCACGAACAATCTCTTGGAATTTTGAAGGATCTAAGCGGTGCTCCATATCATTCGCCGTCCATAATTGCATCTGAATTAGTTCATCGGTGCGCAGCGTTCCGCCGCAATCAATAAATGTTTTCGAAACTAAACCCACTTCGGTCAGGTGAAAATGGGGAGGCACCATTCGGCCATCGGGAAAAATGAACACCATTTCGGTTACTTGGGATAATGCGGAGTATAATGCGGATAATTTCATGATACAAAGTTTAGCAACAGTTGGATGCTGAGTCATGGATACAGCCATCTACCATGCGGTTGAAAAGTTGACTTATTTGAGTTATTATGGTGGGGTTTAAACAGTAACAGACGGTTTTACCTTCGATGGTTCCTTGAATAATCCCTACTTTTTTAAGTTCGGCTAAGTGTTGGGAAATAGTGGGTTGCGAAAGCGGCAATTCCAAGACCAATTCCCCACAGATACATTGTTTTTTCAATAGTAGATGCTCGACGATGGCCAACCGGGCGGGATGTCCTAACGCTTTCAGCACAGAAGCATTGTAATTGACTAGATCAGAAAATCCAGCTGTTTTTGTAATCCCCATATTGCAATATTACGATATTATTTTTAGCTGCTAATTGTAACACTCATTTTTCCGGTGATATCAAGATCGTTTTAAGCGGGGTAGATAGGTAGTAAAAGGTAAAAACCATATGATTCCCCGTAGAATTACGTAGAAACTTCTCAGAAAATGAACTGAAATTGCCTGTGTATGAAGGTGTTTTTCTTGTGAGGAGCTGCCGAATGCCACACCTTTGTCTCAACGAAACACGAAAACAAGATTTAAACTAAACGATATGAAAACAAAAAACACCCTCCTCGCCCTTAGCTTCATCGCTTCTTCTTTTGTTGCTTTTTCACAAGCACCTTTGAACATCCAAGTTTCCACCTCCAACCCAACCTGCTTTGGTTTGAGTGATGGGGAAGTGATTATCGACATCACGGGCGGAACACAGCCCTATGTAATCAACGGCCTTGAAATTTCAGGTTCTCAGTTCATCGCTGGAACCTTAGCTGATGGTAATTATTATTTTGATGTTACCGACGCGGCAGCTCAGATGGCTTCTGCTGACGTTACGCTTGTTGCTCCGGCACAATTAATGGTTCAAGCGGTGGTGAGCAACGTTTCTACGTATGGCGGCTCAAACGGTGCAATCGATATTACCATTGTGAACGGAACAGGAACCTATGGGTGGTATACACAAAACGGGAGCGGCGTTAATTCAACGGTGGAAGACCAAAGCGGACTAACAGAGGGAATTTACACCGTAGCCATTACAGAACCCAATGGATGCGAAATCAGCCGACGTTATGTAATCAGTCAACCGGCTAATCCAGCGAATACGTTCAACCCGAATATTAACCCAAATACGCAAAGCGGAACAACCTCAGGAATGTAAATAGCACAACTCTTTTCATACAGCCAACAGTTCAAAAAAGGCTGCCCTATAAAGGCAGTCTTTTTTATTTTGGTAACTTTCGACCATGCAAGTATGTGTTTATTGTGCGTCGAGTGCGCAAATTCATCCGGAGTATTTTGAGGCGACTAGGCGGCTGGCTCATTTATTCGTTCAACATGACATATCGGTTATATTTGGCGGTGGTTCCTCTGGACTCATGGGACAATTAGCCGATGGTGTGCTGGAGACAGGCGGAAATATCAAAGGCATTATGCCGGAGTTTATGAATGAAGTAGAATGGGGACATCGCGGCGTTTCCGATTTTGTCTACACCCAAACCATGCATGAACGCAAAGCTAAATTTTTGGAGGGTACGGATGCACTAGTGGCCTTACCAGGTGGAAGTGGTACATTCGAGGAATTGTTTGAGGCCATTACATTAAAAAAGCTTGCTCAATTCACCAAACCGATCATTCTGCTTAACACACGTAATTATTTCGATCCCTTTACAAGGTTAATCCAACATGCGGTAGAGGAACGCTTCATGTCCGACGACCAGCAGGATATTTGGAACATAGTAAATAGCCCTGAAGAGGTTATTCCTGCTATTCGACTTGCGAATCCTTGGGAACGAGGCCTTCGCGAGGCCGGGAAATTGAGGTAAATTTCATTCATAAAAAAAGGGAAGCCGAAGCCTCCCCTTTTCTGTCAACCAATGAAAAAAACTACTCTACCAGCATCTTCTCGGTTACTACACCATTCTCGGTTTTGATTTGTAAAAGGTAGATTCCTTTGTTAAAGGATTCGGTATTCAAAACCACTTTGTTATTCTTGTATAACCCGGTTGACATTTGTTTGCCATTCAAGTCTGAACATACAACCTCATAGATAGTCGCTGAGGACTCAATTGTTACTTTTCCTTGAGCAGGATTAGGGTAGAAACGAACCATGTTAGTTCCCATTTCATCTACACCTGCACCAAGACATGCAGTACAGCTGTTGTAGCAAACCAAGGCCAAGGTGGTATCTCCCGTAATCTCTACATAACGGTTGTTAAATTGGTCTGCTACTGGATCGATGCATGATTCAGTACCGGTAAATTCCTCTTGGAAGGACCAACCATCTAAGGTAAATTTATATTCTTTGGTTCCGACAGGAAGAGGAATAGTTACAGTCCAAACCCCGTTTCCTTGGTCCACCATTGGTGTACAGTTACCACACCAGGTATTGAAGCTACCATTCAAGAAAACCCCTGTGTACGCCGGACCTGTGTACTCAGACATGTTCACACGGAAGGTAACATTCGGATCTGGAAGCGAAATCGCATTGGTTCGCTCGTAAATAAAGCGCCACCATCCTGTACCGAAGTTGATGTCCGCAATCATGGTGTTGTCATTGTTTGCAAACGAAATAAGGTAGGTAATAGTGGATGCTGCATTCGCAGGGTTGTTGATTTCTGCACCGTTAACCACTTTTGCCAAACCGATATGCGCACCAATTCCGTTAACTGTCAACGTACCGGCAACATTGTCATAGGCATACGTGTAAGGAGCATTGGTTGTTCCGTCGTGAGGAGCAACTGGTGCACCACAAGACTCAGCAGCAACGCCTTGCCAAGCTTCAAGCCAGGTATTACCATCCATGTAATGGGTCATGGCACCATTTGCATCAAACTTAATGGAATCGTCGAAAAGACATGCGCGGGTTGTAACATCTCCGGCACTATTCGACCACCAAGATCCATCTGCTTGATTTGGACCTACCGCCAAAGCACCTGCCTGATCTGCCAATCTCCAGGTACCTACAATCTGAGCATTTGCGGCAATGGCGAAACACGCAAATACGAAAGCATACACATTTTTCATAACTTACTAATTAATACTGTTTTGACAAATATAGTAAAAAATACAATAAGTACTCTTACATCTTAAAAATGTATTGTTGCGTATCTACCATTTCGCGGTATCGGGAATGGTCAAACGAATATAATCGTGCTGGACGGTGTTTTACATTCCGTTGTTTTTCGTTGTGGTCGATGAAGGGAATGGATTTAATCTTTTTTCTAAAATTCGCTTTATTCAAATCTTGGTTGAACGCATATTCGTACAACTGTTGCATATCGTTCAAAGTGAATTTATCGGGAAGTAAATCAAAGCATACTGGTTCTGTACTTAGCTTTTTCTTGAGCATCTCAAGCGTAGATTGAGCAATCAGGTTGTGATCAAATGCTAGTTTAGGGATGGCATGTATGGGAACCCACTTCACTTCGTTGGCCCAAGAGGAAGCTACCGCATTGATTTCATCAATTTTCACCAGCGCAAAATAGGCACATGTGATGACCCTTCCCAATGGGTGACGGTCGGGCTTTCCAAATGTTTGGGATTGATGCAATTCAAGATTTCTTATACTCGTCAAGTCAAATAATATTCTACTTGCAGCTTCTTCGAGGTCCTCATCGGGATAAACTAAATCACCTGGAATTGCCCACTCTCCATTGAAGGGGTCCATATCACGCCGAATAATCAAGAGATGAATTTGCCCGTTACGAAAGCCAAAAATCAGGCAATCCAGCGAGAAGGAATAAGAAAAGAATTGATCAATGCCAATTTTATAAGAATGTGTCATTTGGTATAGTGAAATTTCGTAGTCAAGGACTGAATACGAACGGAAAAATTGCCGTTTTCAAGCAATTCCCGCCCCTCATCATCGTGAAAAGTAAGGTCCTTTTTGCTTACCTGAAAACGAACCGTTTTTTTCGTTCCTGGTGATAACTCAATTTTTTGAAAACCCTTTAATCGCTGGCTTGCCGGAATGAGTGACGCGTATTCGTCAGATAGGTATAATTGCACGGTTTCTTTGCATGTACGGTTACTGGAATTGATTACATCGACACTTATCCAAAGGGAATCAGCCCCTTCAAGTGAAGTTGAGCTCAAGGAAAGGTTTTCATACAGAATATCGGAATAGGAAAGTCCAAATCCGAAGGTCCACTCAGGATCAAAGGCGTCGAATGCACCAGATTTCGAACGGTCCACACTTGCCGGTCGGTCATAAAACTCGATTACACCGTCGTATTTTGGGTAGGTGTACGGCAACTTTCCAGAAAAATTGGCATCGCCATAAACCAAATCAATCAGGGCCTCTGCTCCATAATCACCGGGTAAATAACACTGCACAATGGCGTCTGCACCTTCTACAATGTCGTGAATGATTCGCGGCCGACCTTCAACTAAAACAAGGATAACTTTCTTTCCGGCAGCGTAAGCGCGTTTCGCGAGCTCTCTCTGCTCAGGATCAAGATTCAAGGAGTGTATGTCACCCGGTTTCTCAACCGAAGGATATTCACCAAGGCATAAAACCACCACATCCGCGCTGCTCAAATGTTTTTCGTAAAGTTCCCAATCCTTCTTTACAGAACGTTCAAAACCATCCACTACTTGTAGTTCCACTCCTTTAGCAAATAACACATTTTCCTTACCCAGTTTCTGCTCAAATGCTTGTTTAATGTTCAGGCAAGATTTTGTATTGAAACTGGTATCACTTCCTTGCCAAGTATGTGTCCAAGAACCGTTGAGGTAAATAAGGTTATCGGAAGTTGGACCCGCAACGAGCACTTTTGTTGACGCGTTTAGTGGAAGTACCTCACCCTTATTTTTCAGTAACGTAATCGATTCCACTGCCGCTTCTTTTGCTTGCAACCGGTGTGTTTCCAACGCAAAATCAGGATAATTTGATGCGTTAAACGGCTCCTTTTGGAAAATTCCCGCCTGTTGTTTTACGCGTAAAATACGTTTTACAGCATCATCAAGGCGCTCTTCGGTAATGCGTCCGTTTTTCACTGCCTCAATCATCGATTCGCAATACTCTTTATACTGTGGGCTCAAGGGTACCATACTCATGTCGACACCTGCATTGAAAGCATCTACGTACGCATCAGCCAACTTTTCATGTGTGCGATGAACGGTGTGAAGCATGATGAAATCTTCCCAATCCGAAACCGCAAATCCTTGGAATCCCCACTCCTTTTTTAAGACATCCGTAAGCAAATGTTTGTTGGTGTGGCCTGGAATTCCATTTACAGCACCGCTATTAATCATTACGGTCATTGCTCCTTCCTGCACAGCCCTTTTGAATGACGGGAAATACAATTCATGCATATACTTCTCCGGGATCCAAGCAGGCGTTCGATCTCTACCGCTAACGCTTGCGCTGTATCCTACAAAATGTTTCATGCAAGCAAACACCTTATCTCGGGCTAAATTTCCGGTTCCCTGATACCCACGAATCATGGCAGCACCTAATTCCGCACAGAGGTAAGGGTCTTCTCCAAATGTTTCAAAATGCCTTGACCACAATGGTTGGCGACCCAAATCGAGTACAGGTGAAAAGTTCCACGGAATACCTGAGGCTCTTACTTCGTAGGCCGTTACTGCCGCACACTGCTCTATTAACAGTGGATTCCACGTGGCAGCTAATCCTATTTCATGAGGAAACAAGGTTGATCCTATGGTGTAATTCATCCCGTGTATCGCATCTATTCCATAAAGAATGGGAATATTCGACTTTCCGGAACGATAGGGCTCGTGGATGCTATTGATCACTCCTTCCCACTCTGACCGTTTAAGGGAATGCCAGCCTACATTAAGTACCGAACCCACTTTGTATGTTTCTACAGCTTCTCGCAACTGATCTTTATTCACTCGACTAGGTTCGATGATTGCGCCTTTACCGTCGTGATCCAAAAGCACATCAAGGGTAATTTGACATGTCTGTCCCACTTTTTCCTCCAATGTCATATTGGAAATAATCCTATCTAACTCATTTTCATTAGCGGAAATAGGAGTATTCTGAGAAATAGAACAACTTCCACAAAGTACCAACGAGAAAATAAAGGCAACTCGTGGCAACGTAATTAATTTGACCATCATTCTTTATTGGAAAACACGCACATAATCGATGTACATCGACTGAGGAAAAACGGTTGAAGCGATTGGGTTACCAGGCCAGTTTCCTCCCACCGCAAGGTTTAATATTAGGAAAAAATTCTCGTGAAAGGCACTCATGGTTGCGGGTGTGATATCAAGCTGATTGTATTGAACATTATCCATGTACCATTTGATTGAATTTTGATCCCATACGATTGAGAAGACATGAAATTCATCGGCTAGTTTCCCGGAGGTCAACGAGGTACTTTGTCCATATTGTGCATGCCCATTTTGTTCCCAGTGGGCTGTCCCGTGCACGGTTCGATCGTTATATCCTTCGCCACCTATCATTTCCATGATGTCTATTTCCCCACATGTCGGCCAACTTACACTTGTAATATTGTCGCCAAGCATCCAGATGGCAGGCCAGATTCCTTGACCATAAGGCAGCGCCGCCCTGACATCAATCCGGCCGTATTTCCATGATTTCAACCCTTGCGTTTTAAGACGGGTGGAAGTGTATTCACTCGCATTGAATGTTTGTGATTTTGCCTTAATTTCCAAGTAACCACCACTAACTACATGATTCTGGTCTGTGTAATACTGTAATTCGTTATTTCCCCATCCGTTACTTCCTGTTCCAATATCAAAGGTCCAATCAGAAGAAAGTGCTGTTCCATTGAACTCATCGCTCCATACCAAGTTCAATCCAGCATAGGATAATGGGCTGGTATATCCTGTGGTGGGAGCTCCTGTTGCATTTCCGGGATCTACAAAGATGGTAACTTGTTCTGTTTTTTCGATATAATCCATATCGGTGGTATGCGCCCGGCTTTTGATGACATAGGTGCCACTGGCTTGAAAGGTATGTGCGGCCACACCGTTTTGCGCGGTTACAAAAGTAGAATCGCCGTTCTCATAAAAAATCACCGAATAAAAATTCGCATTATTGGCAGATAACGTAACCGTGACATCACCGCCTACATGTTGTACAGAAGTTACCAGGTTATCAGGCAAAACTACTGGTTGTTTGTTGTCCTTTTCACACGAAAATGAAAATAAAGCCAACGAAAAAATGGGCAAAAATAAGAGGTTTTTCATATCGTACGTTTATTCGCTTTTCAATTTTAAATACCAAGTCAAACCGCCTGCATGATGCTTATATTGCAAGTGCATAGTAGAGTCGGAAATCTCGAGAATCGTATACGTTTTAACTCCCGTGTAGAAACCGATAAATGCATTATTCGAAATGGTAATCGTGTTTTCTGTTCCCTCAGTGAGCAACCAAGATTCGTTCAATTGATCGCTGTAAGGCGCTGTGTAGTCATATAAATTTTGAAAGGATCCTGCAAAGGTTGCTGCAAGAGTATTATGGATGTACACATCACCATGGTTAACCATATCGAACTTGAATCCATTCAGGTAGAAGATATAGCGGTCATCGTACAAGCCACAGCCAGGTTTTTCATTTGGTCCGGCCGACCACCATTCGGGGACATTACCCAGCGCACTGACCGGATCAGGACCAACACCAAGATGTTGGGAGGCTACCGAATCCACATACCATGATTTATAGCCAGGACCATTCACACCACCTGTAAGAAAATTGTAAATCGGATTATTCAGAAGTCCGAGGTCATCCTGGGTTATAACGATGGTTTGAGTCGAACTTTTGCTTCCTCCTTTATTGAAAACCGTAAGTTTTACCGTGTACGTTCCCGCATAAGGGTATTCACCTGTGACATTCGGGCCTTGTTTTTTAATCCCGTTTCCGAGGTCCCAAATACACTGCATATCCTGAGAAACTGCTGTAAATTCGAGGATATTTGCATTAGACGTTGCAACAAATGTGAATTGCGCATCGGCGCTTGTCGGAGGATCTCCCAACTGTGGGTTTTCTTTTTTACAACCAACTAATAGTAAAACAGAACAAAAAAAGAATACAACTCTCATACCCGTAAATTTATTTAATAGCCAATGTTTTGACTCCAATTTCCTCCAGCTAAATCAATTTCAACTTGTGGAATTGGAAATAATTCATGTTTTCCCGTTTGGAAGCCCGTTATGAACTGAGCCGCCTGACCTGTCCTGACCAAATCGAAAAACCGATGACCTTCGCCAGACAATTCAAAGCGTCGTTCGTTATAAATATCCTGAAGTTCATTCACCGTAATTCCCGGAATACCAGCCCTGGTTCGAACTTGATTCACGAGTTGTTGCGCTGTACCAGCATTTCCTAATTGAAAATGAGCTTCTGCGGCCATCAATAACACATCTGCATAACGTATCACTCTGTAATTCACTGGACTGGTAAGGTCGTTATCCGGCAAACCGATTTCTCCCTGACGTTTGATGTATTTATTGTTATAATAGCCTGTATGTCCACCTGCCCCAATGGCATACGTAATTGTTTCCGGGTTGGGCTGCGCGGCAATAAACGCATCAATATCTAGAATACTCAAGTCCCTGCGTGGATCAATGGGCGAGAAAGCGTCGTATAAATTTTGTGTTGGAAGGTTGTAACTGTTCCCATCTCCATAGACCGGCCCATTGTACTGCCGAATCCCTTGAAATCCGGGTGCTGCGTTACCCTCCAAACAGATCAAACATCCATAACTTCCGCCTTCCAGGCCCGTATATTCAATATCGAAAACCGTTTCACTGTTGTTTTCATTGGCGACGGTAAATAGGTCCGCATAGGCAGGAATCAAACTGTAGGTTCCACTGCTTATAACTTCATCAAAAGTGTTGGCCGCATCGCTAAATTTATTCTGATACAAATACGCTTTTCCCAAAAGTGAAAGAGCAGCCCCTTTGCTTGCATGTCCCTTTACCGTGGCGGTCCAAGGTAAGATGGCAGCTGCTGATTGAAGGTCGGTTTCTATTTGTGCATACACTTCCGCCTTTGGGGTTCGCTGTATGTTCCGTGCTTCCTCGATTCCGAGTCGTTCGTCAATAATCAATGGCACGTCACCAAAAAACTTAACGAGCTCAAAATAATAATACGCTCGTAAAAAACGTGCCTCGGCTAACAGGGTCTCTTTCCCGGGAAAGTCAATGTTGTCTTTGTTTTCCATGATGTAATTCACTCGGGTAATTCCGGCGTAATTCCAACGCAGCACATTCCTTAGTTCCGTATTGACACCTCCATGAGTCATAGCATCAATTTGATGCAATCCTTGGGTGTCGTTCACGCTTTCTCCACCTGCGATGGCGTTATCTGAAGCAATTTCTCCGATCCACAAACTAAGGAAAGAACCTTGCAACAAATCGTACGCTCCAGTAAGTGCGCGCTCGAAATCCTCCTTTGTTTGAAAGAAATTCTCCGCGTCTTGAGAGTATGGCGGATCCACCGATAAAAATTTCTCACAACTGCTCCCTACCATCAGGAAAAACACTGCAAAAATGGCAATCAATCGTTTTTTCATCGCTTAAAATGTTATTTGTAAACCACCCATAATGGTGCGGGCTTGTGGGTAAAACCCAAAGTCAACACCTGCAGACAAAACTCCCGGTGAACTTAAATCAGGATCAAAGCCCATGTACCTTGTCAACGTGAATAAGTTATTCACAGAGGCATAAATGCGGAGATTTTCTACTTTGACTTTTTTCATCCAATTCTTTGGGAAAGAATACCCTAATTGCACATTTCTCAACCGAAGGAACGAACCATCCTCCACAAAATAAGAGGAAAAAACATTGTTGCGTGTTGCTTCCGTCGTTAGTCGCGGATGCTCGTTCGTAGATCCTGGACCTGTCCATCGGTCGATAACGTAGTCCATTTGGTTGGCATAGGGTTGTTGTCTTTCAAAATTTCGGATTATTTCCTGTCCAATAGCGGCATATAAGTTAGCTGAAAAATCGAATCCTTTGTAGCGCATATTCAAGGAAAAGCCCATGGTGAAATCTGGAATCGGTGAACCGAGGTAGGTTTTGTCAGAATCATCGTTAAAGTTGATCACCCCATCGCCATCCTGGTCCACAAAGCGAATGTCTCCGGGTTTTGCCCCTTCCTGAACCACAGCGGCGTTATCGATTTCTTCTTGCGTCTGAAAAATTCCGTCCATCTCATATCCGAAAAAATAACCAATGGCATATCCTTCCTGGAAACGTGTGGCGACATCTCCTCCTACTGAAAAGCTTGCTCCTGGAAGGTAATCTACCCCCTCAGGCACACCCGTCACTTTATTGACTACCCGAGAAAAATTCAAATTCGTACTTAGTTGGAATGCCTTTTTTCGATCGGTGGAGTACGCCAACTCAAATTCAATTCCTTTGTTAGACACATCCCCAGCGTTAATTATAGGAGGATATCCACCGGGACCATAAGAACCCAAAATTGCCGTAACCTCTGGTTGAAAAAGCAGGTCAAAGGTATTCTTGACGAAATAATTACTTGTAAAATCGAGGCATTTCCAAAACGTCATGTCCATTCCAACGTTGAATTGCCGTGTTGTTTCCCACCTCAAATCGGGGTTTGCCGGTCGTCCAATGGCAACGCCTTGTGTGATGATGTCATCGAACACATACACTCCTTCTCCGTTGAGCAAGGCGCGGTAGGCAAAGTTGGGTATTTGATCGTTTCCGGAAACACCATAACTCACCCTGAACTTCCAATAATCGATGAAAGAAAGGTTGTAAAAATCTTCCTCAGACAACAACCAAGCTGCAGAGGCGGTTGGAAACATTCCGTATCGGCTGTTGGGACCGAATTTACTCGAACCATCACGGCGAAGGATGGCGGAAAACAAATACTTGTATTTGTAAGAATATTCAGCCCTAAGAAAGGCAGATAATAAGCGTTCCTTAAACTCGTACGAAAAGGCATTGTTCAGATAGCCCCCATCTGCAGTATTCGCTGAAATATCGGCGTACTCAAGGGAATTGTTGGGAATATTGTATCCGATACCACTCAATGACTCTCCTTTCCGCTGAAAAACAGTGATTCCAGCTGTGGCCTTTACGCGATGAACAGAATCAAACAATTGGTCGTAATTGAGAAAACTCTCATAGGTAAGGTCTACAAACGAGGAACGTTCTTCGTACACGGCAGCTCCGCGATCGATGAATGTTCCGGGGGCAATTTCCACTTGTGGTGATTCTAAATCGGCATTGATGGCGGTGTTCGCATATTTCCCATCTCCGTACCATACCAAAGGAGAAAATACTTTCGTATCCACTTGAGCGTAGTTGTAATTGAAACGGTTGGTGAACGTAAAATGCTCGTTGAAGGTATACTCTATCTCTTCTTTGCCAACAAATTTATCGGCAATGCTCCAATTGTATTGATTCTCTATTTGAGCAATCGGGTTGATAATATCACTTACCTCTTCCATGTAGGAATAGGCTCCGTCCGATGTTCGGATACCGACATTTGGAAAGGCGTTGATAGTATTGTATAAAACCGACCCAATTCCATTTTCCGGTAACGTACTTCGCGTATCGTTGGAATAGAGGAATACTGAATTTAACTTCATTTTACGGGATAAATCCGTCTGCATGTTAAGCCTTGCATTGTACCGGGAAAAGTTCGACTTATCTCCACCGACAATCCCATCCTGGTTAAAATACCCCAAGCCCAAAGAATATTTATTGGATTCAGTACCACCACTCAAACTTAAATTATGCCCCTGAATGGGAGCTCGCTGAAAAACACTGTCTTGCCAGTTGGTTCCAACACCTAATTCCGTATTGTTGAAAGGCATTGGTTGACCACCAAAAGCAAACATCTCATTTTTTATAACTGCATATTCTTTCGCATTTAGCAAACCAAGCTGGTTCGCCGTTTGCTGGATGCCATAATAGCCGCTGTATTCGACTTTTGGTTTCGCATTCAAACGACCTTGTTTGGTTTCGACAAGTATGACTCCATTCGCCGCCCGAACACCATAAATTCCCGCAGTAGCATCCTTTAATACGTTGATTGATTTAATATCAGACGGATTCAAGGCGTTCAATCCCTCTGAATCGTACACCACCCCATCGACAAGAATGAGCGGGTCATTGTCGCCAAACGTAGATAAACCGCGAATACGGATCGTGGAAGAACCACCAGGGGAACCAGAATTGGTACTTATCGCAACACCTGAAACTTGACCTTGTAGGGCTTGGTCCATCCTAGCCACATTCAATTTTTCGAGTTCTTCCCCTTTCACCTTGGAAGTGGCACCGGTTAATTCCTTGCTAGTGGTTTCACCATAGCCCACCACGACCACTTCACCTACCTCTTTCACAAGGTTGGTCATCACAAGGGTAAAAGCACTTTCGGTTCCGACAGCCGTTTCCAATTTTTCGTAACCCACAAAGGTCAATTCCAAGGTGTCACTCAAAAAAACGGAAATAACGAAATTACCATCCATATCGGACTTAACGGCTGATTTTGATTGTTTTGCCCTAATCGTGACAAATGGCATAGACTCTCCCGCCTCGTTCTGAATCTTTCCCGTTACATCACGCACTTGCGCAACAGAAAAGAATGTAATAAAAAGAGCGAAAAGAGCAATTACAATTCGGGTCATAGTTCATTGATTTTGAACAAAAATAATGAATTATGTTACATTGTACAATAAGTGTTAAAAATAATCCT
Organism: Crocinitomicaceae bacterium; assembly: GCA_044372835.1. Classification (GTDB taxonomy): domain Bacteria; phylum Bacteroidota; class Bacteroidia; order Flavobacteriales_D; family Crocinitomicaceae; genus M0103. Next base: position 50,459 of record JBILRE010000006.1, read on the forward strand.
TGTTGTTTGAGTTCCGACTTCGTCAACTAATGGAAGCAAACCATTTATTCTTCCGTCTCAGCTGGAAGTGCTACGCGTTTCATTTCGAAAACGAATTCATTCTCGTCGTGTTTGTAGACCAATATGTGGTCGTCTTCTTTTCTCCATGTAATTTTAACAAGCAACCCATCAACAATCATCAACCAATGCTCTTTTTCAGGATTTGCCAGACCGCTAAATCGTGAATTGGGCTGATTAAACAAGAAAAGTTCGTACCCACGGCCACGCTTTCTGAAAGAGAAATATTTGAAGTCTCCTTCAGGTGGTTCAGGATCGATGACCCAATCTCCGCAAATGGTATCGGAAGGAAAAGTTTGGGCCGATGAAAATAAAGGTATTTGGCAAAACAAAACGGTAAAAAAGATGACCGAACTTACCCTTCCAAAAACAGGAACCATTGATTTTGTATCTTTACCAAAGAAAATGAGTCCTAGCATCTCGTAGATTTACATGTTCCTCAAAGGTAACAAAATAAGCATCACGTATCTGGTATTTCTGTTGGCATTGGTAGCCAGCAATTCACTCCTCGCGCAGGAAACTCCGCAGCTGGTGTTGCCAATAAACCATACCCGAACGGTACATGGCTGTGATTTCAGTAAAGATGATCGCTATTTAGTCACTGCCTCCGCTGACAATACGGTAAAAATATACGAGACTGCCACGGGCAAAGAAATAAGCACCTTTTCGGTTCACATTAAAAGAGTGAATGCTGTTTTTCTGAACAACAATAACCAAACGATTTTCACTTGTTCTGACGATGGAAGTTGCGCCTTGCTGGATTTTAAATCAGGGTCTTTGATTCAAAAAATAGAGGTTCCTAATCAGGAGGGAGTCGAATATGCACACTTAGATCCAACAGAGCAATACCTGCTTATCCAAGTCTCCTCGGGGGTACTAATTTACAACCTTATTTCTTCAAAATGGGTCATTGATAAACCATTGAAAGGAAAAATCAGCAACGATAAAAACCATGTCTTTGACGAAGACGGCCATCTTGCGGTTATGATTCAACGGAATCAGTCCATTGGACTATTGGATGTTAATTCCGGCACCATTTTAAAAAGTGTTCATTGTCCGGAAGATGTGCTCACCTGGACGTTTGACTCTTCTCGAAAAAAACTCTTGACAGGGTGCGCAGACCATGCAATAAGGGTATATGATACCCAATCATGGGAACTCATACATACCACGCAAGCGTTTAAGGGCGCCCCTATTTCCCTGTCTGTTCATCCAACTGAACCACGAATATTGGTTTCTATTGACGACTATTCCATTCAGGAATTACACACTGAAACAGGAAAACAATTACACAGCTGGCGCTTATCTAAGGAGCGAAACACGGTTGGTTTATACCTCGAGAACAATACCATCGCGCTGATTGATTGGGAAGAAAACATGTCGTTTGTGACTGATTCCTCCTATCAAGAAGTGTTCTCTTTTGACTTAAAGAACAGTCCTGCAGAAACTTTTTTTTCAAGCAGTACAGGGAAGTATGTCTTTTTGAGTTGCGACAATGAGTATAAACTGCTGGATGTAACGACAAAGAAATGGCTATTCACTAAACAATTTTCCATTCACAGCTGGATGGCAACCTTTCAAGGAGAAAAAAATGACTGGATTACAGGGGCAAGCGGTTTTTTTCGACGCATCGACGGACAAACAGGCCGCATAAAGCAGCAATTTAAAGACAGTGATCGGTCCTACCTCGCCGTGGATTACTCCAACTCAAAAAACCAATATTTGGTAGGAGGAACGGATGGAGTAATTAAAATTCTGGACGGTAATGACATGCACCTTGTGAAAGCATTCCCAACAGTTGGCGAATTGATTACGAAAGTAAAATGGCTGGATACCAATCGATTTTTGGCCACAGGCTTTCTTGGCAAAGTCATTTTGTACGACCTAACATTAGACCGAATCGTACGGTCCTTTCCATGTGATTTTTACAGAGGGGCAGTGTATGATTTTTCCCTTTCTCCCGACGGTACTACGCTGATTGCCTGCGGGTTCAGTAAAACACTATATGCCTTCTCGATGGAAACAGGAGAGCGGATTCAAAAGCACACACTTTCAGATAATTACATTTACTCGGCATCCCTCAATTCCAAAGGGGATAAGGTACTTACTGCCTCCAGAAACGGGAAATGGACGCTTTGGACTTTTCCTGAATTTGACAAAATTCGGGAGGTGAATCTGACGGATATTAGAAACCAAACAACTAGTCCAAAGGGGAATTCCTCCTTTAATACCGGTAATTTTAGCAGTGACGAAATTTTCGCGCGTTTTAGCCCTGATGAAAAAAACATTGTCGTCACCTCTTCAGATGGAAATATCTATTTATTTAACAGTGAAGATGGTGCGCTAAATAGGGTTCTGAACGGACACAAAGCAATGGTTACCAATGCCCAATTTTCTTCGGACGGGCAATATTTGCTTAGTTGTGGAAAAGATACCCGTTTTATTCTTTGGTCACTCGAAACCGGCAAAGCACTTTATCACCGCATTCAACTTAAAAACGGGGAATGGCTGGTGTACGATGAACATTATCGTTTTGACGGGTCACCCGGCGCACGGGAGCAGTTGTATTTCACCTGTGGCCTTGAAATCATCGACCTAAACCAATTGAAAGATTCCCTTTTCGTTCCGAACTTGGTTCAACGCATCATGAATGGTGAAGACCTCGACCACCTGCCCAAGCTGAATAAACTGGCGGTATGTGGTGTAACACCAGTCGTTCAGGCTCAACCAACTGAAAAAAATGAATTTACGTACATCATTGAACCCGGAAGCGGAGGCATCGGACAAATAGATGTTTACATCAATGGAGTCAAACGGCAAAGCATTGAACCGGAAAGCATCAAGAAAAAAGGACGCTACATACTTGCCGTGGATCCAGAATTAGTAAGTAAATACCGTCTTCCTGGGGAAACCTTTCAAGTGCGGGTTGTGGCCCATACCCGAGATCGATCAATGACATCTCGTGGGGTTCAAGTCGATGAGCAAGCGACCGAAAATGCCCCCTTTCGAAAACCTTCATTGCACGCGCTGGTGATTGGAATTGACGACTACAAAGGAAACGAGCTCGACCTGCAATTTGCTTCCAGAGATGCCAATGACCTTCAAATACTCCTTCAGGAGGCAGCCAAAAAATTACTAAATACTGACGATACCAACCGCGTCTTTTTCTACAACGCTACTGTCAATTCCAAAGGCGAAACGGGAAATGCCCTTGAAAAGGGATTTACGCCAGACAGAACTGCCATTTTAAAAGCATTGGAAAATATACGTGAACAAAGCAAACCCGAAGATATCTTGCTCTTGTTTTTCGCTGGTCACGGCGAATTGGAAGGGGACCAGCTGGTGTTGCTTACGAGCGAATCGTCCATTGAAAACCGCAAGGGTATTGGCATGAATGAATTAATGGCCATCCTTTCAGAAATTCCGGCAGGCAAGCGCTTACTTATTCTTGATGCGTGTCATTCCGGCGCGGCTATCAACAACCTGCAATTGGCTCTATACACGGGAAAGCGTGATACCAAAGATGCCGAGCGGGAGTCCAAAAGGTTAAAAGCACTTGATAAGCTCGCAGCACAATCAGGCTTGGCAGTAATTACAGCTTCAAATTCCAGCCAAAAAGCCATGGAACTGCCACAATACGAACACGGCTTACTAACCTATGCCCTACTAGATGCCATCGTCAACCATCCTGAAGTATTGGACCAGGACCAATTGCTACGCATCGAAAAATGGTTGATGGTTGCCCAAGAATCGGTTGGTAAGCTCAACCCAGATCAGTCTGCTGAACGCTTCACTCCATTAGACTTTCCCATTGGAAGCGTAGATCAGGCTGTTCGATCCAGTATTTCATTGCATCAAAAACCACTTGTTATTGTAAAGAACGTTTTGAACCGAGTCAGCGACGACGACGATTTGGCGATAGAGGGGCTTTTACTTGAAAAACTTAACAAGGCTGCCTCACGTGGACAGCAACTTACCGTTCAAGCAGATAACTTGGTACCTGAGCATGCCTACCTTCTGACGCTTACCTATACGCACGAGAAAGGAGAAATGAACGTCCGCCTGACACTAAAGCAACAAGGGAAACCGGTATTTCAACGGGAAGAAAAAGGATTAACTCTTGAAAAAGAAAGGATCATTGACCGTCTTTTGGAAGAAATGCAGCGAAACTTAAATGAAAAATAACGTTAACTGACAAAACAAAGAATGCCATGAAAAATCTTATTTTCATTCTCACCCTATTTTCACTAATTCAGTGCGGGTTAAACGCTCAACCTGCATCCGACAAAGCCTTTCTAAAAAAAGTAAACCTTGTTCAAACGAAAGTTCCGAGTGTCTTTATGTTTAAATACGAGGTAAGTAATATAGGTTACCGCGAAATGATGGCATTCGCCAAACAGAAAGACACTGCCTTGTATCGTTTTCTTCTTCCAGATACGGCGGTATGGTTGACACCATCATCAAATCAAGAAGCCTTCTTTAATTATTACTTCAGGCATCCAGCCTTTTCATCGTATCCGGTAGTAGGTGTTTCCTATGAGCAAGCAAATGCCTATTGCCAATTGCTTACTGACTTTTTCAATTCTCAGCTGTTACCAGAAAACAAATGGCTGAAAAAAATACTTATCCGCTTGCCTACGGAAAAGGAATGGGAGGATGCCGCTCGTGGAGATCACCCGAATGCAAATTATCCATGGGGACATGATGGCATTCGAGATCCCAAGAACTACAATTTTCTGGGCAATTTCCTTTACAAAACCAACGATTCTTATGGAATCGCCGGCCAGCTAAACGACGGATTGGATCTTCTGATGCCAAACGAAGCTTTTGCACCAAATAGCCTCGGGCTTTACCACATGGCTGGAAATATAGCTGAAATGGTTCAAGAAGAAGGTATTTCTAAGGGGGGTTGTTATCGATTTGGGTCCTTAAATGCTCGAATTGATTCCGTAATAAATTACTCCAAAACGGAAGACTGGCTCGGTTTCCGCTATGTAATGGAGGTAGAAGAATATCGAAATCCGATGGCAAAAACCGCATCGCAAGATTTAGACGTCAAAGTAATTGAAAAGCTGCTATATCCCATTCTAGATACTACTAGGCACCACCTGCGACGAGGCTTAGAACCCTGCGGATCCTATCAGTTGTATAGCGGGCCATTGTCATCGTTTCAATGCCAACCGTTTTACATCAGCAAGGAAGAAACAAGTAACGAATTATATGCCTTATTCCTTGGTGACTTGCGTCAAAAGAAACCGGACCTCGCATCGCTACATGCGCCTATTGATGACCTTTGGGCTGTTGAAACTCCTTTATTGAATTACCTCCATTACAGCCATCAGGAACACTTTCAGCAATATCCCGTGGTCAATATTTCCAACGCTTCAGCCGAAGCCTTTTGTGCTTGGCTCACTGAAAAATACAACGCCAACACTAAACGAAAATTCAACAAAGTAGCGTTTTCTTTACCTACCGAAGCAGAATGGGTTCTTGCTGCTAGCAAGGCGTCCGATCCCATAGGTAAATACATTGAACCAATGGTCATTGCCCCTCCCGATGGAACAACATTTCAGTATAATTATTGCCCAAATGACGAGCGTTTTTTCAGTATGAATGAGGATAAAAATGGTATGATCAATGGGACTTACCCATTTCCCGATAATGACAGTACCCATTCAAGAGGATTGGATGGGTATGTGTACACAGCTCCTGTAAATGCGTATTCCTCAAAAAAAGCGCCGCTTACCAATCTATTTGGAAATGCCTCTGAAATGCTCAGTGATCAAACGTTTACCAAAGGAGGATCATGGGCAAGCTTGGAAGAAAACCTTCAAATTGCTACAGGCGAATGCGAGCAGGGGCCTGCACCAAGCATTGGGTTCAGATTTGTAATGCACGTATTGGAATAAAAAGCGGGCGTTCATCCACTTGTTAATCCCATTGCGTTAGCATTTCCTTACTTGGAAAATTGTAAAATCTTTCTGACGTATTTTCCCAAGACATCGAATTCAAGGTTCACCTTGTCGCCTTGCTTCAATTGCTTAAAATTGGTATGTTCGTAAGTGAAGGGAATGATGCACACACTGAACAATCCCGGTTTGGAATCGACGACTGTTAGGCTAGTACCATTCACGGCAATTGAGCCTTTTTCAACCGTTAAATCATCTGTGTCATAGGTGAAGGAATATTTCCAACTTCCATCCAAATCTTCCACCGATTGACAAATAGCTACCGTATCCACATGTCCCTGGACCACATGGCCGTCCAAACGACCATCCACTTTCATGCACCTCTCGAGGTTTACCAAGGTACCTGTCTTCCATTCGGACAAGTTTGTTTTATCCAGGGTCTCTTGAATCGCAGTTACACGGTAACGGTCCGCCCACAATTCAACCACAGTGAGGCAACAACCATTGTGTGCAACGCTTTGATCGATTTGGAGTTCATGGGTCATGGCCGCTTTTATGGTATAGTGCACATTGGTTCTATCCTGCTGGATTTCCACCACCTGACCTACTTCTTCGATGATTCCGGTAAACATACTTAAGTGAATTAAAAAAGGCGCTTAACGCGCCTTTGAATTTTTTATCTTCGGATACCTGCTTTTAGAAAGCGCCTGTTGTCTACCACTTCGGCCTTCTTTTTCAAGCCTGCGAGGGCTTGGCCCTGTAACCCATTTTTAAGGTTCGCCAACAACTGATCGCGCTCGGTTTTGTAGTTTCCAACGCGCGGTGCCTTTTGGGTTTTGTCTAAACGAACCACATACACACCAAGCTTTCCTTTTAATGGAAGGGTGCGTTGACCGTCTTTCAATCCGGAAAACAACGCTCCAATTACTTCCGCTTCGTAACCCGCTCCTGTAATCTGAGGATTGCCAAATGTCACATCTGCCTTCATCACTTCTGTTCGCATCGCTTTAGCCAATTGCTGAAGGTTTTTGTACTTTTTCATTTCGTTGATAAAGCGTTTTGCTTTCTTCTCCTCCATTAAATCACGCTTCATAACTACCTCAGCATCTTCAAATGTTGGAGCACCTTCTTCTCTGATTGAAGCGAGAATGGCAATGACATAGCGGTCCTTGTCTTTAATGGGTGAGGTGGTCATGTCACCTAAGACTGCATCTTCAGAAAATGCCAGCTTTAGTATTTTATCTTCAGCCATGGAGGTGTTGAATCCAAACAACTTTGGACTATTTTCAACGATGCTCAATGGACGAACCATGTATCCTTTACGAACAGCCATGGTATCGAACAATGCCAATTTCTTCCTGATGTCTTGCTGCTTAGAAATTTTAGCTTCCATATTATAAAGCAAGCTATACACGTCGCTGTCCATTCGATCTACCGTTTCTTGGCTTGCTTTAAACGCTTTTTGTACGGAAGCTAGAAGTGGGAACTTTGCTTCGTCGCGCTCCATCACCTCAATAATGTGGATACCATAGTCCGTTTTAACTGTACCAACAAAACCAATAGGCTTGTTCGCACAGAATGCTCCAAATTCAGGAACCATATCCGCCTCAAGGAAATTATCGATAACACCTCCTTGAGGAACAGAACCTTTATCGTCACTAAATTTAGTAACGTATTCAGCGAAATTATTTTTATTTATGAGCTTCAGAAGGCTATCCGCCATTTTCTGCTTCGCATCGATTACTTTTTTATCCTTGGATTGGTTGGTTCCGAGTAGGATGTGTCGGGCTTTCAATCGGGAAGGTGTAAATCCAATTACTTTCGAGATAATAACGTTTCCATTATAGCTGTATGGTCCAACAATTTTTCCAATCGGCGCTGTTTTAAACACAGTGTCCATATTCCTCGGGAACGATTGCAATCGTTGCGCTTTTTCATGGCCTTCCGGAACGGCTGTGGCAAGCTTCGAAGAGGCGTAGACCTTCAAATCACTGTTTTTGAGAACAAACAACGAATCATTGGTAGATGAAGAAAAATCCATCATCAATGACTGCATTTGCTTATTGAACTTTGATGAATCAGAACGCGATGGTAAAATATCGACATTGAAATAACGGACTTCACGGCTGTTCTCACGATTTGCGTACTTCTTATCGTTTTTATGCTCATCGTAATATGCCCGAAGTTCCTTTTCCGAGATTTTAATGTTTTTATCGTCGAGGTCACCATATCGTTTTACAACAAAACTGATTTTTTTCACCTCTTTCTGGGCATAATACTCTTCTTCGGCTTCCAATTTGGTCACGTACATACCTTGGCCCAACAATTCAAAATACTTCTCTTGCTTTCGCTTGTCGGTGTAATATTTCTTACTGTCTTCCCATTGCTGCTGCACTTGTGGGTCATTGGATGCCTCCATTTCCTGAATGCGTTTTTGCAGCAATTTTGAATTGAACGCACCTGTAAGTGAATCTGTAAACCCCTGTGCTAAATCAGGCATTACAGTAAATCCATTCGTTCCGAACAAATAGGCATCAAATTCACGCTTGCTTACATCAATTCCTAGGGCATCGTATTCTTTTTGGAAAATAATTGTTTCCACCGTGTAATTCCATGCTTTATCCGCTGAGGCTTCCTCGTCCTTCTGCGTATATTCCTTTTGTTGCTGACTGAATTGCGTTTGGTCCTGCTGACGGAACTTCACTACCGCCTCTTCATAGTCAGTATAATCAACGATGTCGCCAAAGACGGTTCCGTAACCGAATTGCGCTTCGGAAACGCCGGTAATACGTTGCCAGTCACCCAAAATAAAGGCTAGCAAGGCAATCCCCACTACAATTACTAATAAACCAGATTTTTCACGAATTTTTCCAATCAGTGCCATTGTTATCGATTTTAAGCCTGCGAATATACACAGAACGAATGAGTTTTAAAAATTTTCAGCGCCTGAATGGAAACAGGCGGAATTACATATGTCACGTTTTTTGAGTTGAGCTTTTGGTCACGGCGTAGACACCTGCGAAAATGAGCAACATAAAAGCCACCTTTTCGAAGGTAATAGATGCTGTGTAATCAGCACTCCAGCCAAGAAAACTTAGTAAGTACGCAAAAAGAATAACCATTACTGGCTGAACATAAATGTACGAACTAGAAACCGAGGCAGAAAGGTGCTTCAATCCGAACATAGTGAGCAGGTAGGTTAAAAAGGTAACTCCCACAATTACATACACAATTTTAATCCAAACAGCGTATGGAATGCGCTGGAAATTGGTTGCGAAGAAATCAGCAGATGTGGGAGGAAATAAAACCACCATAACCAACCCCAAGGTAAATATCCAAGTAATGAGCGTCAAGGGCTTATACTTTTTCATCATGGGTTTGGCGAGCACGAGGTAAACGGCATAACTCGCTGAATTGACAACCAGAAAAGCATCTCCCACCAAGGTTTTCGAAGCATCCACTCCTGAAGATAAAGTCAATAAGACCGCACCAGCCGAACCCGATAGAATACCGGCAATTTTCCAACTATTTAAGGCTTCATTTAAAACCAGAAAAGACAGTATAACTACCATAATCGGATTCATCGCCATAATGATTCCTGAATTGATCGACGAAGAGAGGTTTAATCCATGAAAAAAGAACAATTGGTTGATGGCTACACCAAAGGCAGCGCACGCAAGAAGTCGGCCCCAGTCGGAACGTTCAATGGGTTGAATTCCCTTAAAACATGCGATGATCCAAAACAGCATGCTTGCCCCAAGAACGCGGAACAATATGAACACATTTGGGCTAAGGTATGCAGGCATAACGCCCTTTGCCAAGACATGGCTTGCTGCATATAAGGTGTTGACTAAAAACAATGACAGGTGTGCCGCAATAGTTGGATTTACCCGCATGTATCAGGATTGAAACGCTGCCCTAGCAGCCTCTACTTCTTTTTTCGCATTTCCAACAAAAACATCCTCGCCATGAATGATGACAGGCCTCTTCAAAAAGGTATATTCTTTCAACAACCATTCCCTGTAATCCGCCTCCGTCAGGACCTGCTCATTTAAACCAAGGCTTCTGTATTTGATTGCTCTTTTTGAAAAGAGCCCTTCATAACTTCCCACCTTTTCCTTCAACCAATCCAAGGTTTCAGCGTCCATATTTTGTTCCTTGATGTCTTGAAGGATGGTCTTGCCGTCGGGCGAAAGCTCCTTCAAAATTCGTTGACAGGTGGAACACGAACTCAAGTGGAAGATTTTCTTCATCGCTTAATTGTTTTGCATGTACTCCTTGTTTCGACGCTTGTCTTCTTCGGTACCCGGCGTGCTGCATCCTTTGGTTTTCTTTTTGAACAAGTAAATGTATTTCACTTGTGCTTGCAGGGGCACATAATTCGAGCTGAACCATTTGATTGCGGTACTTCCTTTTCGCCATTCCGTCAATCCGAAAAAAGGAATTTGCACACCGATTGACCAAAAACTTCTTCGTGAATTGCGAATCCCCAATCCAATGCCGTAATGCATTTGAATGGCCAACGGTTTCTGGAACTCAGTGTTCGCACCTTCCCAAGCATAAGTTTCCTTTGCGCTTGCGCTGATGCGGTAATCCACATTCATCCCCAGGCGGTTATCGATGTAAAACGTCTTATTGAAATGGATGTTCTTGTGGATGCTAAAACGGCCATAAACGTGCCCGTTCGAAAAAGTGCCCTCAGCGAATTCCGTGCTAGGCTGAGTGCCAGCCGCCCCATAGCGTGTTATCGTGGTTGATTCATACCCGTTGATTTTTTTATATCCCACCCCCCAATCGTAGTAGGATATGAGCGCCATGTTCAACTTATCCGCAAGTTTTGATGTTTTTTTAGGGAAATGCGCCATGCCCGCTTCCAGAAAATAGCTGGGTTTTCCTTCCGGATCAATTAAATACGCAATCGGCCTAGAATCGATGGTGGTGCGGTAGAGCACATTTGCTGCATCAGGTCTAGTCAATGTTTGCACCAATCCCCCGGCAACTTGTAAGCCGTAAAAAGTGTAATCGTTATAATCTTTGGGCTTTCCAAAAACGTCTTTTCGTTTTTTAGGCACCAATACTTTTTGTGAAAAACCTACATGTGCTGTCACAAAGCAAGCAATCAATCCGATAAGCATTCGTTTATTCATAATCCTGTTTTTCTCAATGGTTCGATAATTTAAGCATTTCGTTCATTACAAATTCCTCGTCCCAGCGTGCGTGAATATCGGGCAAAGCCATCACTTGGTCCATGATTTCATTTTGAACTTGACCCTGTCTATACGCAACACTGTAGCGAATGTTACTAAAGGTAACTTGTGAGTATAAAGGCAACCATTTTTCGGGGTATAATTCACTGAATTTTGCCTCAATTTTCTTGCGTAACAAGAAATCTGGATCCGCCACATAATCGCGCATGACAAAATAATTATCCAACGATAAATCCTGAAGGGCATCCCCATCGGGTTTGCGCTCACGGCTGTACTCTTCAAAAACAGCTTCCCAGTTTTCGTCGTGTTTTTTCATTAATTCGGAAAGCACGGTACAATCTTCAAACCCTGCATTCATTCCTTGTCCGTAAAAAGGAACGGTTGCATGCACAGCGTCGCCCATCAGGGCTGTTTTTCCTTTGTGCCATGGATGGCACCGAATAATCGCCAACGAGGAAAGAGGATGGTCTTCCCACGCATCAGCAATGTTGGGCATCATATCAAAGAAATCTGGAAAAACGGTCTGGAAAAAATGGTTCACTGCCTCTCGTGATGTCAGTTGATCAAAGGCATGTTCGCCACCAGAATGCGGCATGAACAAGGTGCATGTGAATGAGCCATCCTCATTTGCCAGGGCAATAAGCATAAATCGTCCTCTTGGCCATATGTGCAGTGCATTTTTATCCATTCGATACGACCCATCCGGATTGGCAGGCAATAGTATCTCCCTATAGCCATCCGCAATAAATCGCTGGGAATAATTAAACCGTTCTATTTTCTGCATGGAATTGTAACGGACAGCTGAAAAAGCACCATCCGCTCCAAAGACTAGGTCAGATTTTACTTCAAACGACCTTCCTGTTACATTATCGGTCAAGTAGGCAATCCCTTTATCAAGGTCCACCCTCTTGCACTCATGGTTGTAATGAATCGTGGCATTGCCATATTTTTCAGCAATATCCATCATGGTAGCATTGACTTTACCGCGGGAAACGGAATAAATGGCTTCTCCGTCTTTTCCGTATTGCTGATAGGTCAAATTTCCCTTTAGGTCGTGCATCATGCGTCCGTACATCGGAATGGCAATTTTTCGTATTTCATCGCCCACACCAACAGCATCTAATGCTTTCCACCCTCGGGTAGATAGCGCAAGGTTTATGGATTTCCCAGCAGATATATCGGCTTTTCGAATATCAGGCCGTCGTTCGTAAATAGTTACTTCGTATCCAGCTTTCGATAAATAAACCGCCCAAAGGGAACCTACCAGACCGGCACCAATGATGGTAACGTTTTTCTTTTTTTCCATATTCAACTTATTTTTAACCTGCGCTTATTGAATGGCTTGTTGAAGCAATTGACCGAACCTAAAACAATCTTCAAATGAATTGTACAACGGCGCTGGGGCAATACGAATCACGTTTGGTTCGCGCCAATCTGCCACCACACCCAAGTTCGTCAATGCATCGAACAAGCCTTTTCCTTGCCCTTTTGCCATGATGGACAATTGAGCGCCTCTTTTTGTTTGGTCACGAGGGGTGATTAACTCAAAGGTAACACGCCCAGGATTGGCACTCGAAACGGAATCAATCACAAATTCGAGGTAAGCCGTCATCAGATTCCTTTTCTGTCCGATGCGGTGCATGCCAGCCTCATGGAAGATTTCCAAGGATGCGAGGTGCGCGGCCATACCAAGCACTGGCGCGTTGCTTAACTGCCACCCTTCTGCTCCAGCAATTGGATGAAATCCTGACTCCATTTTGAATCTTTCTTCTTTGTTGTGTCCCCACCAGCCCGCAAATCGAGGCAAAGAGGTATTGTTCGCATGCCGCTCATGCACGAACATGCCGCTCACACCTCCGGGCGAGGAGTTTAGGTACTTATAGCCACACCAAGCGGCAAAGTCAACGCCCCAATCGTGCAAATGCAAGTTGATATTACCTGCGGCATGTGCTAAATCAAACCCAACTATGGCTCCGGCTTCATGGCCTGTTTTTGTAATGGCCTGCATGTCAAATAACTGCCCAGTGAAGTAGTTGACTCCTCCGATCATGACCAGGGCCAATTCGTCTTTGTGTAGCTCAATGGCTTGAAGAATGTCTTCGTGCCGAATCAAGTGCTCCTCTTCCCTGGGATGAATTTCAATTAGGTGCTCTTTTGCATCCAAGCCGTGAAACTGCAACTGCGACTGAAGGGCATATTGATCGCTTGGAAACGCTTTTGCTTCACAAAGGATTTTAGTCCTTTTCCCTTCGGGACGGAAAAAGGAAACTAGCAGCAGGTGCAAATTGGTCGTCAAAGAATGAGTCACAACCACCTCGATTGGTTTCGCTCCTACAATTTCGGCTGTAAATGCCGTTAATTGTTCGTGGTAGGCATACCAAGGTCGTCGGGAATGAAAATGTCCCTCCACGCCGTATGTTGCCCAGTCATCGAGCTCTTCTTCGATGTACTTTCTGGCACTTTTTGGCTGCAAACCCAGAGAGTTTCCCGTGAAATATACCACGGGGTGATGGGTAAAGGTAGGGAAATGAAAGCGCTCGCGAAAGGAACGAAGTGGATCTTGCTGATCCATTTGCTGGGCAAATTCCAACGAATTGATAAATGCTGTCAAGGTTCTTTTTATTTCAAAGATAAACAAAGGCGCGCATTGACAAACTGCGAATTTCCGACATTGATTTGTGAACAATCCAAACGAACAGAAAATGGTTGAAATCTGTTACCTTTGTAAGCACAATTTTCAGTAAGCCATGGATACAAAAACAGCCATCGATCGCACACGTTCAGCAGCCTTGTTTGAAAAGTCAAAACAGTATTTTCCCGGGGGAGTAAACTCACCTGTGAGGGCTTTTCGATCGGTTGGAGGGACTCCTTTGTTCATTAAAAGAGGCGATGGTTGTTACCTGTGGGACGAAGACGACAATCAGTTCATTGATTTTTGTTGCAGTTGGGGACCGTTGATTTTGGGGCATAACCATCCAGGGATCTATGAAAAAGTGGTTCATACGATGCAAAACGGCTCCTCGTTTGGTGCGCCAACCCGATTGGAAAATGAATTGGCCGAACTCATTTTACCACGTATTCCGTTCATTGACAAGTTGCGATTTGTAAGCTCTGGCACGGAAGCGGTCATGTCTGCACTGCGCTTGGCAAGAGGTTTCACCGGACGAAATAAGGTCCTAAAGTTTGAAGGCTGTTACCACGGTCACGTGGATGCGCTTTTGGTGAAAGCAGGAAGTGGATTGGCTACATTGGGCACCTCATCGAGTGCGGGTGTCCCGGAAGAACTCGCCGAATTGACCCTTGTGCTTCCCCTAAACGATACCGATGCGTTGCACGCGTGTTTCGAAGCATTTGGACACGATATCGCCTGCGCGGTGATTGAGCCCATACCGGCTAATAATGGCTTACTGTTGCAGGACAAAAGTTTTCTACTCGAATTGAAGGAACTTTGCAAAGCACACGGCACCTTGTTATTTTTTGACGAGGTCATCAGTGGTTTTCGGGTAGCATTTGGTGGTGCGGCTGAACATTACGGCATCGAGCCGGACATTGTAACCTATGGCAAAATCATTGGTGGTGGACTGCCTGTTGGTGCTTACGGCGCACGAGCAGAGCTAATGGCCACTGTTGCTCCTGATGGACCCGTCTACCAAGCGGGAACCCTCTCAGGAAATCCCGTTGCCATGGCTGCGGGTATTGCCCAACTCAGTGCATGTTTAGTCCCCGGTTTTTACGAAGACCAGCGCGCTAGAACCCTGCAATTTGTGGATCGCGTAAACGCCCATGCCATGGAAAACAATTACCCCTTTGAATTGGTCACTGTCGGTTCCATTTTCTGGTTATCGTTCAACAACAAGAAGCGCATTCAGAAAGCAGACGAAATTCCGTCTGACATGTCTGGCTTTAACCAACTTCACGGCGAACTATTAAATAGAGGCGTTTACCTTGGTCCAAGTGGCTATGAAGTAGGATTTGTGTCGCAAGCGCATTCGTTAGAGGTTTTGAACACCGCTGCGGAAATCATGATGGAAGCGCTGGACGCTGTTTTTGGTCATAAGTAAGCATAGAAGCATCTCTTTTTCTTTCTGTTTCATCATCCTAATGACACGCTCATTTTTAGCTAATCCAATGGCCCAACATGGCAGAAGGATTTATAGTGGCAGAATTGTGTTGGTTCAAGCCATAAGCGTCGGTTTTAATTCCCAAACTTGAAGTGAAAGCATAGACTTGATTCGACACTCGTTTTCAACTGTTCATCGGACTCTATTGATTTTAAACCTCTGATTCGGTTATTTTTGTCGTAAAGAGCTACTAGATGAACATTTCCATTGAAGAACAAATTTTGTGGAATAGGTTGAATAACTTCGAATTGGACGATAGGTCATCTCTTTTTTCCTTTACCTACCAACTTGTTCAAGAACAAAAATGGAACCTGTCTTTCGCAATCAGGGCAAGTCAGGAGTACAAACGCTTTATTTTTTTGTGCAGTTTATCCGAAAAATCCATGTGTCCATCAATGAACGTTGATGCCGTTTGGCACCTGCATTTGTTGTACACCAAATCCTACTGGATTGATATGTGTCAGAATGTATTGGGCAAAATGATCCATCATCATCCGTCGAAAGGAGGAAACGAGGAAGAGCAAAAACACAAAAAAATGTACATCGAAACACTGCACTTTTATAAACACGTTTTCAATCAGCCTCCTCCACAGGACATTTGGCCCTTATCTTCCTTGTAATTACCTTTCAAATTCATACAGAAATCATGAAACACCTCAACCGTTTCAGTGCCGCAGAGAGCTATGTACTTATCCAATCAGAAGTTGTTGGGTACAAAGAATTACTCCAACTCACCTTCACCGATTTGCTTTCAAACGAAGTACTAAGGCTTGAAGCGTCAGAGGAGATTGGCACAGACCTCACCAAAGAACCCTATGTGGCCGGCGGAATAGCCCTTGAAAGGTACGAACCCTACGACCACGAACGCGTTTTTTTATCGCTTTTTGATGGCTACAATTCTATGCGCGTCTTGCGGTCATACGTCATGAAAATCGCCTCACAGGAAGGACGGGGAAGAAAGCCATTCAAAGAACAAATCATTAAGAGCAACAAGCTTAAACCCTTGTTTAGAAAAGGATTTTTTAACCTGATTTTTGGAGGTTTTTCTCTCACCAACGAGGGGAAACAAGTTCGAAAAGAATTGATTCAAGAATTGGAAGAAACGGAGGCCTTCTTACTAAAAACAGTCGATTCGGATATTGAAAAGGCTCGACAGGTTTACACTCAACTAAAAGCAAACATCTTTTTAATGAAGGGCGTAAGCATGAATGAGGTATTAAAAATTGAACCGAACTTATACGCACTACTGGTGATGAATCAACAAAAGGTCATCCCCGACGGCAGTTATTTGGATTACCCCTCATGGAGCGTGGGCTTTGATGCCGCTTTGGATGACCTTGACTCCGTCTCAAGCGGTGACGGAGATTCCTCCGATTCAGGAGGGGGAGAAGGCGGTTGCGGCAGCGGCTGTGGTGATTAAACTTCTCGTTAAATTAAAAAACGGGTACAATCAATGACAACTCCGAAAAATACTTCAAGCACTATAAAACCACCCAACGTCGACTTTTGTCAATGTAAGACCATTCGAATATAACATCTTTAAAAGCACAGGGTTGGCTTACCATTAAATTGGAGACTTAGAAATACTGATCAGAAAAATAACTTGAGTACCCTAAATGCCCTAATAACTTTGCTTTGACTTACAAAGAATAAGGTGTTGTTAATGTCGGAGCAGTATTTTCTGAAGAGAGTCTAAATCAACGAATTCAGTACTAGTATTACAAACATCGACTTAAACCACCTACAATTAGGAACCCACTACATACATTAAGCTGAAGTAAAATCGGTCTTTCGATTAACGAACCATTTAAATGGTAGCCTGAACTGACCCAATCATGTTCATTTTTTTCATTCAGATTTGCTTTGAGCACTTGCCTTGTTATTTTAACAAGCCGATTCGCTGATTTTTGAAACGAATTAATTAACTTCGTTCTGAATTTAAAAATTGATTCAATATGAAAAAACTATTACTCGTAAGTTCAGTAAGTCTTCTTACCCTTTCTCAGGTGAGTGCTCAATCGTGTACACCTGGAGCCAATTACGCGGATTCTACGTATGGTGTATGGCCTGATACAACACAGAACTTCCCGCCAGCAGCGGTTGGGGTAGCTTACTCTACCGACCTTAATTTCAAAGTTCCAGATCAAGTGACTGCCGAGGTGGCTGGTACTGATCCAATCGCTCAAGGTGTGATTGGAAGCCCTATTCAAGATTTTACCGTAACTGGGGTAGGTGGTTTGCCTGCAGGATTTAACTATGCATGCAACATCTCTAGCTGTACCTATGCAGGTGGAACAAACGGTTGCGCGAATTTATACGGAACTGCCGTGGCAGGAGATGTAGGTGTACATCCAATCACAATTGATGTAGAAGCGACCGTTTTGGTTTCCATCATTCCGGGAATTCCTCCAACGCCGTTGGCAGTACCAACCTCTTTTTCTGGTTATAAGTTAGTAGTTGGATACGCTGGTCAAATCGAAGGTATTTTAAAGCCTATCACTGTTCATCCGAATCCTTCTAATGAGTTTATCACTTTAACTGGTCTTGATGCAGCGTTAAACGTACAAGCCGTGAGCATCACCAACATGAGTGGCAAAGTGGTCAAAACCATTGAGCCTCAAAGTTCATCCGTAGACGTTTCGTTAAACGGAATGGCTGAAGGCATGTATTTTGTAGTGGTTGAACACGCTACAGGACGTGAGCTAATCAAATTCATTAAAAATTAATAATTAACATAGGTTTCTCCTACTTGCATTAAAGCCTCCTTCGGGAGGCTTTTTTTATTCCCAATATCCCGGACGGTATTTTGGACTCATTTCAATCAGTCCATTCACAATGGCGAATGTAACAAGTTCGACCACGTTTCGGGATGCTGTTTTTGCTAAAAGACTGCTGCGATGGTTTTCAATTGTGCGAACGCTAATGAATAGTTTTTTTGAAATTTCTTCGTTACTCATTCCAAGGCAAACGAGTTCTAGTACTTCCCGTTCCCTCCGTGAAATGATTTCTATATGCTGCAATGAACGGTATTTATCCTTATCAAACCCTTGATTGACTTTCGGTTCTTGGTAGAATGAACCAAAGGTATGAACTTCACGTATGGCTGTTAAAATAGTTTCAAAAGATGATGATTTGGTTAACAAACCGCAAGCTCCCTTTTCCCTCACTTCACTCGCGGTTAACTTGTCGGAATAAGCACTTAACACGATGACCCTCGTTTTACTATTCTGACGTTGCATCGCTTCCAATACCTTGAATCCATTCATTCGTGGCATTTCAATATCTAGAAGCAAAATGTCTGCGTGGATATTTCTCAATTTTTCTAAAAGCTGTTGTCCGTCAGATGCCTCCAAAACCAATTTCAGGTCCTCGATTTCGGATAACATGGTTGTCAAACCCTGCCTCAATACCAAATGATCTTCGGCAATGGCAACACGAATCGGTTCGGAAGGCCGAGATTTTGCCATCAGGGAACGAATGGTATTTTCCTTTGTTTGCATGAGTAGTACCGAATATAACAACCATCTAGGTTGTTTGTTCTTTTTCCGCCTTTGAACGTAAAAAATAGGTGCTAGCACTTAGTGTAATCTCTTTAAGTAAAAGTACCTTCGTCCTGTTTAGTTATCCATTTTAATTAGGTGTTTATATCCTTGAATTTGACTGGTTATTCAACGTTATTATTTCACCTCTAACGCCCAAAAATTGGAAAAGGTAAGCATCAACCAAAATCAGCTGACGGTTATACAACCAAACAGGCATTATGTCATTCTTATCATAAATCAACTCTCCTTTAGTCAATTTGTTGATGTTCGATTATGGATAAAAAAGAACATCTATACCCACCTCATCTTACCTTATGCCTACCCGTCTCAACGATTGACCATTTGGTTAAAAAATGAAGACCTTATAAAGGATAAGAAATTAAAAAATGAGTTTTATGATTTTGTATTTAATCCTTTCATGTGGTTAATGGAATCTGGGCATCATGACTACTTTCTTGAATACATCTTAGGCAATTCAAGCAACATCCGTACGGAATATCTATTTGAACATGAAACAACCAAACCTAAACATAGTAGGTTTTGTAATTGGAAAATATCGAGAGGGAATGTGTTTTATTCGAATAGGGAAAAGTCCTTGTGTTTTGTAAAATTTTCAGAAATCACCTCTGAAAAACACCCCAAATCCCTGCTATTAAACCGAATGGATGTAATTCAATTTTTCTCACCAAATGGCAATCCTAAGCCTCAGAACAATAACACACATTCCATAAAATCTAACTTCCATTTGAGCTATGTCGTGGAACCACAAATTCCAATGCTTTTCGTGAAGAGGATTTGAGCAGGTCGTTTATTTTGCACCTTTCACAAATTTACATTGTACTGTTTGACCAGAATGTAACGTAGCAAAAACCCAATAAATTCCATTTTCTAAGGTAGACACATCCCATTCCGTTAGGTTCGAAGAAATAGGATTCAACCTCAGTCGTGCTCCTCGTGCATCCACTATGGAAATGTGCGTAATGACCTGTGATTCGTTTGCCTGTAAGTGTATTTTCCCATCGACCGGATTTGGGAAAACATGTACGTAAAAATCGCCATCTTTCTGAGTGGCGACAGCACCGGTACAATCCAAACCATCACCATTAAGTTCCTGAAATTGTCCATTCACAATGCTCCAATCCATCCATTCTCCTCCAGTTCCAGTCACCCAATCAACTAAAGAAAAAGTACCCGATCCATTAGGGGTGCCGCCAATCTTGTATGCCTTCAACGCTTGGCCATTATGGTTCCAAGTTAATGCTGATCCAGCCGAACAATTTTCGGGTAAAGGATTGGTCAAGGCACAATTCGTTTGAACGAAATAGGCATAATCCTCATAAGTCGGATAATCACCATAAACGGAGGCCATTCCGTTCGGGTCAATGCACACCGCAGTGTACTCATCGCATGCAATTGCCTTGCCTTCCGTTTGATAATCCATCCAGATCCTTGCTAGAAAGGCCGTAAGCCTACCTTTTCTGTCCGGGTTATCAAAATGGGTATCCGTAACCACCTCACTCAATAGGGCATTTTCAATAAATCGAGTGGAATCGACTGTTACATTTGAAGCGTATGGGTTACTTGTCGCGGTGGAAGATCCAACTGTCCCGTTTTCAGCAGAAAAATAAAACCGCCCCTGAATGGCCATTCCAGCACTGGTACCACCCACCGCGATATTTCGTTGTGAAATCGCCTCGTTTATCAGGCTGTCGACTGGTGTGTTTCGCCAAAAACTGATGTAATCCCACTGGTCGCCGCCCGCGAACCAGATGGCTTCAGCGTGCTGGATTTTTTGTTGTACATAGGGATCGAATGAAGCCTGGAGGTTGTGGCATACAATGGTTTCCACAGAATTAACTGCAACACCCAAACCTGAATAAAGGTAATTGTTGTATCCGTCTGATCCCGAAGCACGTAACACCAGTACATCGCCTCCATTCGCACGGTTTAAAAACCACGCGATGGCATTGTCGTTTTCGGACGCCCCACCCATAAGGCAAATTCCACCCGAAGGCTGGATAGTAACATCAACTGGGTTGCCCGTGAAATAATTGGTAAAATGCTGGGTAAACCCAACCAAGGAATTCAAGAATAGGAAGGTAACGATACAGGTTGTTTTCATGATGTGGATTCTTACAATTAGACTATAAATCCTACCCAAAGGGCGGTTTCATCCGGCTAGTAATCTTTCATTTGCTGTTTTGACTCGATAAAAGTCCTTAAAGATACATGCTTTTCATCGAGCTTGCCACAAACAAAAGGTTAGCAATAAATCTAGCATTGACCTTAGCATTATTATGTTGACGCGTGTTTACCACGAGAAGATTCGCATAACTTTCACTTCGAATCCGAAATTAAACCTCACCCGAATCAACCACGTCATTCTGCCCGTTCGCCAGTTTATTCAGTTCCTTTTCTTTCCATTTTTTTACGGCCTCCTTCGCAATCTCTGCCTGAGCAGCGGCAATTTCGTTCATCAATTCTTCGTTGGCTTTTAATTCAGCCTCCAATTTGATACGGTTCCGTTCGGTACTGATACGCATTTCTGTATTTACCGTATCGTTCAATTCCGAAATCTTGATTTTTTGTTCGATGGTTTTCTCATAATCTAAGCGGTCAAGGACCTCGTCATAAGGACCTCGCGAAGAAAGTAATTTGACCACTACCGGAGCGGTTTCGAGTAAGACGAACAACAACGTGATTAACCAACTGGCCAAGTAAATGCTGCTGTTTTCTTTCGTTAGAAAAGAAAGGGCTTCCAATCTTGCAGGAATGTCTTTTGCGTTTTTAGAACGTGTAGTACATTCCAATAAAAATCCCTGACGCTTTGAATTATGGTCCTCTATCTGTTGCTGAACGCCCAATATTTGTTTGGCATATTGCTGTTCCGTCACAGAGAGTTGCCCTTTTAGTGTATCGCGCCGTGCATTCCGCTGGATATCCAACTCCTTGATTCTTGCATTGTTTTGCCCTATTTCATTGCGTAAGGTCTTGTTGTTTGCCATGGCGTTTTGTGCCTCCCTACTGTACACTTTTTTTGTATACAAAACCACTTCATTTTCATCTTTTACAGGTTGGAACGTAGTTCCGGCTGCAATGACTTGATTGTTAGCAGCCACTTTATCCGAAAACTGTTTGTTTTTGTTGGCAAGGTCATTCTGCTCGCCAACCACTGTTCTGTAAATCCCGTCCTTGCTGAACAGTTCTTCCGTTTTCACCTTTCTTTCGTCTTCCAGATCGCTTTTCCTCTTGGCAAAAGCATCTCGTTGTGTGTTCCACTCTTTTTCGCACGTAGCAATACTCATGTCGGCAATCTCGCCCATTTTTTTGGCTACTGCATCCTGAAAAAGTCTTAACTCCAATGGCTTAGAGATGGTTAATGCGAGAACAACTGCCATAAAAATCCGTGGCAGTGCCATGGGCAATTCTTTGAGGAACGAACCGCTTTTTTTGATACTCGAAACAATATACCTGTCGAGGCTAAAAATGACAATTCCCCAAAAAATACCTATCGCTATGGAAACCGGTACCGACTGAAAGGTAAAGTAAACGGCATAGCCGCCAGATAGCATTGCCAACAGCGAGGTCAATAAGACCGTGCTTCCGATGCCATAAAACTTGTTTTTCTCCGTTGGACACTGTTCAAGAATGCTTGTTTCTGCCCCCGAACAAAAAAGTAAAAAGTCAGCTACCTTCATTTGCATAGGTTCCGTTTGAAAGATGTTTTGTCGAGTGAAAGGTTCATAAATAATCCAATTCTGCAATCGTCAGGTTGCAATTCGCTAAGATATTCAGTGTGTATAACAAAGGAACACAAAAACGGCAAGATTTAATTCTTATGCTTTGTAAAATTCACAAAAAAATGACGAGTTCAACAGAAGCTTAAATCATTTAATCGAACAACTAATAGAATACCATTTAGTTGCTTCTTATTCAAAACCTATAACAACAAACCTTATGTGTTCGATAAGCGCAAGCAAAAACGTTCAGCCCAATATCAAAACATCATACCATTCGGTATCTCTGAAAATTGATAGACTTCCTTGTTGAATTGCTGGTAGAACTTCTTGATGGATTTTTTGCTCCACGACTTCCCTGCTGTTCTGGATAGAAAAGGCTGGGATGTCGCTTTTTCATGATAAAGTGTTTTTCTCCATGCCAACAATTCATCCATCTGCCCTTCTTTTACAAGCGAATTACTAAAACGGGATACGTATGAATCATGGAAAGGTGTATTTCCGGTCAATCTAACACCCATGATGCTCCTGTCCCGACCATCAATTTCATCCGTAATGAACAGGCTGAGCGGCTTGATGTTTTGGTGAACGCGACTTGAATTGCCTTCAGCGCCAAAATTAAATTGACCAACTACATCAAAATCAACGCTATATAAAACATAATAATTGGAGGGTTTGGCATAATTCCAATAGTACTCTGGAGGCATCAATTCCCAATGAACTACTTTATGCTCAACGAATATTCCACTCTCATCCCTAACAACAATAATCGAATCTTCATTTGGGTCTGAGCTTATTAATGTAAATTGAACTGAATCTTGCCGAGTCAGGCATTTCTCCTTACAAATCTTCTCCAGATCACCCCATTCTTCATTAGAAGCTGGACCAAGATCTGGGGAGAACTTTTTTGATGACAATACGGTTGATGAATACGAATAACCGTGGTAATCAAATAAGGGAGAACCATATTGACTAAACCAAAAGCAATTCTCGCCCCAGCAACCATCGAAGATTATTGACTGGGCCTGTTCACCATTTTTTTTCTTGGCAAACTGCTCCTCTTGGTATGTTTTCAATGCATCGTAAAATGAGATTAATGGTACATCTGAAAATTCATCGTATTGTGCAAACTCTTCTACCAAAACTCGGTCAATCTTTTCAACCCAATACATGCCGTACATGCGGGCAAGTTCATCAAAAGGCACTTTTAACACTACATCGTATTTGCTTTCTCCGGGGTATTTTTTGGCAAAGCCAATGCGTTTGATACCCATATACTCTTCTCCTGTTTGTGGGTTTACAACGAGACCTTCATAAATCAAAATTCGGGAGATGTTGGTTAAATCCGCATAATCATATTGGAATATAGAATCAATTGCAACTGCCATCAACAGCTCACCATCCACTATTACAGGTAACCCATATTCATCTAAAGCCGGAATTAATGAATCTTCCTCAGGATTAACAACTGAATTCAATTTTACAAAATCCGATAAAACATTCACCAACGCTTTTTTACGGTCGGCATCTGTTATATAGCTGCGTTCCATGATCTCGAAGGAAGTATAATCAATGGACGATGAAAACGGAATACGCTTAATTAGATTTATCAAACTATTGGGTTTGTTTTCATCGAATAAAATGGCATTCTTATCATTCTTATCAATGACTGTAATGCACCGTTGTGCACTTGTTATGGTTGCGCAAGTCAGCAAAATCAGAAAGAGTACTTTTTTCATGGTACTTATAATCGAAAGTAGAGAAAATGGTTAAGGATAAATTGATTGAATGGTCGTTAGGACTTGTGTATTGAATCGCTTACATTCAGTAAGAAATTGCCGTGGCGTCCATTCAGGATAATCCAAGCAAATGCGTTTCGTCAGCAAAATCAGATCACCCGGATACATGAAACAATTATTAGCTTTTTCAGGTGCGTTAGGATAAAATACACTGTTATACGATTGATCGATAAGGCCTTCTTTCAATAACCAGGATGTAAAATCAAAGGACAACGCGTCATCATATAAATCTGCACTATTGATGAAAAAATGAAGCTTTTTATCTTCCAACTTCAATAAAGCATCTATTAAGTTGTTGTATCTAATGAGATGCTTTTTTTGACATTTCCAGAAGTCTGTTGTGTTAAAATTAAATAGGGCATACTGTTCATAATTTCCCGTTGGATTCTTGGCATAGTAACCTAATTTGGAGTTCAATTCCAGAATGGCTTCTTCGCCATATAAATCCCATGCCGTAAACAATAATGCTGGGTTTTTGGCAACCACATCTCTCCAAGCCTTCTTATACGTCGGATACATAATTGTACCATCCTGATTCCACATCCAGTCGTCAGGTTCAAGGCCATCTGGTTCCTGAATGGTAATATTGCCTGCTAAAAAATTATAAAGATGTATAGGCCTTATTATACTATCATACCCGTAATAAGGACTATATCCTATTAGAATATTGTCTACCAATCTATCCTTCATTTGTTTCGAATAGATATCCAAGGCAATATATGAACTGAACAATATCGCTACACATGCTAACAGGATGAACCTGAATGACTTCGTCATAATCGAATTATTTAAGTTATGGCCAAACTTACAGATTAATTGCATCAAATCTATTCATTCCTTTCTGAATTCGAGCTTTATTAAAAGGATTTTTAGATTAACGCTATCTAATTTATCATTTTTTTACTAATGAACACTAACCCAATCGCTCACGCACTGGAATCAGTGAATAGTTCGAGTGCAGGTAAGCTGCCAATAATCAACACTTCACACACTCACTCTCAAACTCCACTCTCAAACTGATTTCTCTCACACTCGTCCCGACTCTTCAGGACTTCACACTCAAACTCCACACTCAAACTGATTTCTCTCGCACTCGTCCCGACTCTTCAGGACTTCACACTCAAACTCCACACTCAAACTGATTTCTCTCGCACTTGTCCAGACTCTTCAAGACTTGACACTCACTCTCAAACTCCACTCTCAAACTGTATTGCTCGAACCCGAGGGTTCTCTTCCCTCCTAAATGAAAAAAACCGCTAATGCGGCTTTTTTGCAGAGAGGAAGGGATTAGCTGCGCTGGTCTTCGCTGCGCTTCGGCTCGAACCCGAGGGTTCTCTTCCCTCCTAAATGAAAAAAACCGCTAATGCGGCTTTTTTGCAGAGAGGAAGGGATTCGAACCCTCGATACAGTTACCCGTATACTACCTTTCCAGGGTAGCTCCTTCAACCACTCGGACACCTCTCTGTATGAGGTTGCGAAATTACAAAAATTATTGATTAAGAAGCTGCATGATCTAAACAGAGCACAAAATTCGGTAATTTCGCGTCATGCTGGATTTTGAAGTAATAAACCCCACCCGAATTGTCTTTGGTAAGGACCTTTGGCACCGATTGCCCGAACTTCTTTCTGAATTATCCCAATCAAAAAGAATCATGCTCGCCTACGGAGCAGGAAGCATTAAACAAAATGGGATTTACGAAAAAATACACCGTTTGTTGGATGGTTTTCATATTGTCGACTTTGGTGGTATAGAAGCAAATCCTGAGTTCACCACACTGTTAAAGGGAGTCGAGCTAGCAAAGGAAGAACGCATTGATTTTATACTTGCCGTTGGTGGCGGGTCTGTTATTGATGGTGTGAAGTTCATGTGCGGCGCATTTTATTACCCAGAAGATCCTTGGGATGTTTTACTTCGTAAAGAACAATGCGTTTTCCAGAAAGCTCTTCCTTTCGGAACAGTTTTAACCCTTCCTGCAACGGGTTCAGAAGCCAATTCAGGAGCCGTAATCAGCCGCTCTGAACTCAACGAAAAACGCACCATGGGCGGACCGCTTTTTTTTCCAACGTTTTCGTTTTGTGATCCAACTGTCGTAGCCAGCTTGCCCAAACGCCAACTCGCCAATGGTATTGTAGATGCGTTTGTTCACACGTTGGAACAATACATCACCTATCCGACCGGAAACCTTTTACAAGAAAGACAAGCCGAAGCAATCTTAAGTACCCTAATTGAAATCGGTCCTAACGTCCTTGAACAGCCAAGCGAATACACCCTTGCAGCCAACCTCATGTGGTGTGCCACTCATGCGCTGAACGGAAATTTGCGCTGCGGGGTTCCTACCGACTGGAGTACGCACATGATTGCACATGAATTAACCGCCTTTTACGGCATTGACCATGCCCGTACGTTGGCCATCATTTTGCCTAGGCTGTATAAAAATCAGTTCGAAAACAAGTTAGATAAACTTGCCCAATACGGAAATAGGGTTTGGAAGCTATCCGGAGAAAAGGAAGAGGTTGCGTTGCACGCTATCGAACGAACGGAGGCGTTTTTTCAACAATTAGGAATTGAAACGCGCATTGCTTCTTACACGGATGAGTACGAACACTTGGCTAAAAACATTCAACAACGCTTTGAGGAGCGCGGATGGATAGCCATGGGAGAACGACAAGCCATTACGCCAGAAGATGTTTACCAAATCGTCCAAGCATCGATTTGATGAACCTGCCTTCCGGTTTCAAATGGTACGAGGCTCCTACCCCCGAAATCATCGAACTTCTGAACGATACCACGCTTGGCACCAACGGAGCAAAGTATCGGCATCTGGATACCATTGACCGCATTCACGAAGCCGATCTTCCCCTTTTTCTTACGCTTGAATGGCGAGATAGGGTCCTAGGGAACATCGCTTTTTGCAGAAGGAATCAAACTTGGTACATCCGGTATTTCGCTTTTCACCGCGCTTTCCAAGCAGGTAACCGTGTACAAAAGAAACAGACAGACTCAGGTTTCAAAGCAGGCTTGAAATCGTTCTTTGCTACACAATTAAACTCCGGAAATGTAGACGCATTTTATGCCTTCATTGACTCGAAAAATGACCGCAGTAAATGGATGAGTGAACAATTTGGTTTTCGGGTTGCCTCAACACTGGTGACGCAAAGTTTTAGCCGGATTGCACCGAAGAAAAGTACGCGACTGACTAAAAACATCAGTTGGACTGCCATCGAACCACTTGTCCTTGCAGCATATGATCGGCATCAACAGTTTTTTGTTCACCACCTATCCAAAGGACCATTCTATGGCATTCAAAATGAAAAAGGCGACTTATTGGCTTTTGGGAAATTCACCCGGGTAACATGGGAAATTGAACGTTTACCGGGAAAATTCGGTAAAATAATGGTAAAATGCATCCCATACATTCCTATTTTAAACCGATTGATTCGGCCGAAAAAACATGTATTTCTTGCTCCTGAAGGATTGTGGGTACGTGATAACCAACCCGAACTACTAAACGAACTTTTTGAAGCTGTTTTACATGCTGAATCGTGCAACCTCCTCATGTGGTGGGCAGATCAAAAAGATCCGTTGCACATAGCCACAAACCGCAAAATTCGCTGGGGAATGCTGAACCGAATCATAGGTCAACCAGAAGTTGACGTAGTAATGAAAGACAGGGAAGGAACACTTCCTGACTGCCGTCCTTTTTATGTTTCAGCGTTCGATTTGATTTGAAAATTTGTTGTAAAACGCATCAAACAAGTTACCAAGCCTGGAGCGAAGGCCTTTCTTGGAAAAGACAGTCTTGAAAACTTTTTCGTTCAATCGAATGGGTTCAATCGGCGTCGTATGGAAACAATCGGGGTGCACCTGAACCGATAAATTCACCTCAAAATCGGATGGCTTAGGCATACGAAAATGTGTCACCTGACTGAATTCTGGCGTGGGTACCATGAGCGCTTTAATGATAGGCACAGGAACCACCGCAACGTAGAGGCTCGTTTCCGCCTCGTCTCCAAAATAATTATATGCCTTTAGGATAAAACTCCCTGAGCTGTTTTGAACGCTCCTAACATGACCAATATTTGCGGAAACATCTTCCCCATTCAAGGTAAGACGATGAGCCCCTGTTAATTCCCAAGAAAGGTCGATATGCGAGCCAACAACCGCCATTTGATGACTTGATTTAAACGAACGAATGACCGGTGGACTGCGATCAACATCAATGGTTAATGCTACTGGATCAATGCTCCCAAAGGGATTTTCAGCGCGGATGGTAAAAGTCTTTGGTTCCATCGCATGAACCTCGAGGCTTCCCTGCGCATCAACGGGTTCGTTGTTTAACCAAACCTTTTCAGCATGTACCACGTGCCAAGAGATAAAAACAGGGTGTTCATCTGAAATGACATATTTGTCCGCATTGAACAACACCACCCTTGGCAGCTGACCAAATTCCCCTGTTTCAGGATTAAAACTTGTTTCTTCGTCTAAGTGAATGTGCTCCATACGCTTTATTCACCGGTCAAGCTACATAAAAAACAATCCGGGGAAGTAGGAATATGTACTCCATACCATTTCAAAACCGTAGGTTGACCTTGGGACCTATTAAACGGGGCAAAGTTCCCATATTGGCGCTCACGGCGGTTGGCCCAAAAATAATAACCATAGGTTAATTCATTTTCCAATGCTTCGAGTCCTCCTCGTAATCCCTTTGATAACTCTACCAGCGCCAGTTTAACCATCATATTGCACATTGGAAGTATATCCGAAGACAAACCAACTTGAATAGCTGCTTCCTTCTGTTCAGCGGTAGTATAAGCAGGTAGCACATCCTCCGCTTGTTCCATGGAAGTGATTTCTTCCTCTCCCAACCTAGCACCATTGTCCTCACCAATTAAACAGCAATAACAAGGACCTGTTTTTCCGCGTTGAATAAACACATCTCCTCCCTCAGCCCTTGTTAACGCGCGGCCGTAAAGAACGGTTTTATGGTGAAGATGCGCCAATTCATTAATGTTAAATCTACTGCGGTTATTATCGGTTGCACAGATGACAAGGTCTGCCGCATCAATCCATTCGGACAGAAGTTCTCGGTTTTCATTGATGTCTACTTCATGCGTGTTTACGCGTGCATACGGATTTTTCAGATGGACAGCATCGCGGATGGCTCGGGTTTTAAACCTTCCTAATTCATTCACCCCGCATACATGTCTGGAAATGTTTCCTAGCTCCACCCGATCAAAATCAACGAGTGTGAAGTGACCTATGCCTGCTTTTGCCAGCTCTAATGCAATCACAGATCCAAAACTACCCAAACCGATGAGGAGAACTTTTTTTCCAGATAAGGCTTCTACCTCAAGTAACCCTTTGCTTCGGGCATACAAGACTGTCTTCTCAGGAACGAATTTAACCTCACAAACAGCCTGTTCATTTCCCCGTTTTCTAAACGCTTTTTGCCGCAACCTGTCTTCATCAAGATACAGAAAAATACCAATGATTCCCCTACTCGGAAGAAGGGTGTTTTCAGGAAAAGAAGACGCCAATTCTCCAAACATAGAAGCGCATTCCTCGAATTGAACTGGGTCTTTTATCACCTTTACAAAAGCTGGATTCGGATAACCCGAAGGAGCAACCTGAGGAAAGTCCGTATGCACATGATACACATCTTCTCCCGGCCACTCAAATGCCACCGCACGTGACAGTGAATCACCGGAATTCGATAATACATGTCTCAATTGAGATTCGTAAACGAAAATGACTGGGTTCATATTGTCAGGCAAATCCGTCTCTTGCAATAGAATTAATCGTCGTAGCATCAGCAGAAACCTGCTGACCTGGGCGAGCAACAACAAACTCCCCTGTAGTTGGGTCAAAAACCAACTGGTTGCTGTGGTTGTTCTGTCCTTGATTCATTTGTTCCAAGGAATTCGTGATGTCCTCATTTGAGGCTTTATTCGGGTCATTACTCATAGCAATAGCATTTATATATTAACTGTTCAAAAAATCATCGATTGGTCGGCCTGTGCGCAAATGTCCTTCGTACGCTTCCAACCAAATACGGGCTTTCAAAATAACCTTATACAGCGACTGGTTCGGATTCCAGTTTTCAGGTTTGAAATGGCAAAGTTGGATAAAAGGGCCATCATTCTGCAAGGTGTGCATGTTATGCGAAGGTCCGTCAAGTGGTAAGCCAAAATGCGTCAACAAAGGAAGTGGATACACAATATACACTTCCGGGAGAGAATTCGGATAATCCGACTTAAACCGTATATTGAGGCGGTACACTTTTCCGGACTGAGTTTTCACTCCCACATCCAACAATCCTTTAGAGCGTCCTTCCTGCTCTATTCGGAAGCGATTTGGAAAATACCGGTTTAAAATAGCCGTTTCATGTTGAAGTCGGATAGGGTTCATAAGCGTTTTAATTAGGTATGTTCAAGGACGAATAGAGGAAAGTGAGCGTTGCCTCTGCTAGCCCCATTTGATTGTCCCAACCCATCAAGGGCAATGTCATAGCAATGTTTGGGTTATCCAAACACCGCAATTCCGGTTGATTTTCTGGAAAATCCTCGTTAAAATGGACAGTCCAGTTTTGTCCATCGTGTTGAAACTTCAAGTAGACCTTTTTGGAATCGAGTTCCTGATGAACAGAAAGATCTCCCACATGATTTCTTAGCTGGGTTAGTATTCGTTGCAAGACAAGGTGATTTTCGCGATCGTTAAGCCAGTAATTTGACTGGTATAACGGCTTGACAAATTGCGCATGTTGCAAGGTGGTTTCCGATAAATCAACGATAGATGGATGTGTGGTGTTAGGTTGGTATACATTATTTGGAAAAACAGAATCGATGTGTTGCCGGATCGGACTTTCACCAGGTAACACCACCCATGCACTGATGTCATGTGGTGTGTTTTCCTGTTGGAACATGAAGCCATTTATCGTTGTCGCATCTTGCCGAATATTGGCAATAACCAAATAAAAACGATCCAGGCGGTATTCGTTTAGAGCCTTCCGCACAGTCGATATGTCATGGCCACTGGGCTCAGCAAGACCAATACGGTGATGGGAATGCCATTCCCCGATGTGTTGCAAACCATGATGAGCTCTCAAGAGTTCTCCCATTTCATTCAAATAGGCTTCATCCTGATTGAAAAAGGCGTAGGCATGATTAGACTGCTTCCCGGGTCCGATGATATATTGTATCACGGGAAAACCAGAATGGGTCCAAAATCCAAATAGATCGCCACCCGTTTCTATGTTCGGATAATCCAGCACACAACGAGAAAGGTAATTCAATTCACCTTCATAAATCAGTGCTTTCGAACGAATGGCATACTGGTTGGTTAATTTCATCGCTTTCGAAGAAAAACAAATCTACATATTCTATAATGTCGTTGCCCTAAAAACATTACATGCTTAAGGAAAAATAATGTGTGTTTGCAGAACCATTTTCCGAGAGCTCTCCACTTAAGTTGGTCTGCAGTATTTCCAAACGCTTATTTTGGTCGTTATAATTGGCCAAAGCAAACATCATTTTTGTAACCGCCGCCTCGGTGGTGAGGTCTTTTCCACTGATTACACCGACTTGGTTGAAAAAAGAACTCGTGGCATATTTCCCTTGTTCAACGGCACCGGAACTGCATTGCGTTGTATTTAGCACCACGCCACCCGATGCGATGTAGTTTTCGATCATCGCTTGAAATTCAGGATGGGATGGTGCATTTCCTGAACCAAAGGTTTCCAAGACCACTCCGTCCGTAAAGCTTCTGTCAAAAAGTCCCTTATAGGCATGGATAGGAAGACCAGGTGTGATTTTCAGCAAGGCGACGCGCTCGTTAATGTTGGGTGAAAAAATCAGTGATTCATGTGTGCTTCGAAACAACACATTGTGATGGTAATTGATGTCTACCCCCGCAACCGCCAATTCCGGATAATTGGGTGAATCAAAGGCCTCAAATTGATTGGCTGAAATTTTAGAACAACGGTTGCCACGGTAAAGCGAATATTCAAAATAAACGGCCACCTCTTGAACGATTGCATGTCCCTGAGCATCGCTATCGGCAGCAATTTCGATCGCGGTAATAAGGTTTTCCTTACCATCCGTTCGAATCGTGCCAATCGGCAATTGAGATCCCGTAAAAACTACGGGTTTCCTCAAGCCCTGAAGCATAAAACTCAATGCCGAAGCTGAAAAAGCCATCGTATCCGATCCATGAAGGACTACAAACCCGTCATAAATGTCGTAGTGGGAATAAATCATATTGGCAAGTTCCAACCAATGAACGGGCGTCATTTCAGAGGAATCAATGGGTTCCGGAAAAGACAACGTGGTGAGGGAAACGTTAAAGCGTTCCAATTCCGGGACATGGTCGTGAATATGCTGAAAGTCGAATGCCTTCAAGGCTCCCGTACGGTGATCCTTTATCATACCAATCGTTCCGCCTGTATAAATGACCAATATATTCGGTTCAGACCTCATGTGGTAGCTGTTTGAAGAGTTCTAATGCATTTTGTGTGGTAACTTCCGCTACTTTCTCAATGGATAATTCCTTTATATCTGCCAATTTTTGGGCAATATGGAGCAGATAGGCGCTTTCATTTCGTTTTCCCCGAAAGGGAACTGGAGGTAAGTAAGGGGCATCTGTTTCAAGCATGAGCCATTCAAGTGGGAGTTCCTTGACGACGTCTTCCAAACCGGATTTTTTGTAGGTTAACACCCCTCCTATTCCCAATTTGAACCCCCCATACGCATGAATTTTTTCAGCCTGTTCAACTGTTCCTGTAAAACAATGGAAAACACCGGTCAAACCTTCGTCATTCAATTCATCTAGGATATCGAAAATTTCTTGAAACGCTTCCCTTGCATGAATAACAATGGGTAATTGAAATTCCTTGGCCCATGCCACTTGGCGTCGAAATGCAAGACGCTGTTCCTCGAGAAAGGTTTTATCCCAATACAAATCCATCCCTATTTCACCAATAGCCACAAAGGCATTAGTTTCCATAGCGGTTCGTATGGCTATCAGCTTGTCTTCCCAATCGGCATTTATCGAACCTGGGTGTAACCCAATCATGGGATAACAATGGCGAGGGAATTCCCGACAAAGTTCTAACATAGGTTCGATTGTCTCAACATCAATGTTAGGCAAAAGCATCGTTTTTATACCTGACTGAATGGCCTTTTCAACAACCTCACTCCTATCGGCATCAAATTGTTCCACGAACAAATGGGTATGGGTGTCAATCAACTTCACTCTATTAAAACAAGGAAATGGACAAACCCATTTGGATAAGGTTGAGGCGGGCACTCTCGCGGTTGGCAAAAATAGGATTGAGGGAATAGGAAGCGTAAAATGCCCAATTTCTATTTCCTAATCGAACATGAGTGGAATACAGCAGGCGGTGTACGTCGGGGAAATCGTAATTTTTAATGATTTCAATGCCGTCTTGCCCTTCAGCAAAAGACTTTGAAAATAGGTTTAGTTCATAGCCAATACGCGCGCCAAAATGCATTTTAAAATGTTTCCAGTTTTTGCCTCTGAAACGAAGTTCAACCGGAATGGATAGCGAATTTCCACCAAGTAAAACACGCTTGTAGTTGGTAGAACCATTTAGAGGTATCAAGTCGGTAAAGGTATGTGTTGGGTCTACCATAAACCACTCTTTATGTTGAACACGGAACAGGCCATATGAAATTCCCGTTCCTATCGAAACGGTGTTATATTTTGTCAAAGGAATATCGAAATACAAAGAGCTATTGAAACCAATCGAGGGCCAAGCACTTTTGAATGCTTGCTGATCACCGTGCCAGGTGTTATACGTAACGTCAAAAACCAAGCGGTCGTATTTTCTGACCCTTTCAGGTGCTGCAGGTCTCCATCCCGTAAAAAACCACATGGCACCAGGACGGTATCGCGACGTTAACAGGGAATCCTCGGCTGTTGGCTGTCCCACAGCAACGAAGACCCAAAAAGAGAAGGCTATGCAAAGGCTATTTTTCAATCTGCGCTAATTTATTTTCCCACTCCCATGCATGCGCTACCGCGTCTTCGACTGAGTACGATGCTGACCATTGAAGTAATTCGTTTGCTTTGCCGACTTTAGCGCTGATCATGGGCACATCTCCTTCTCGTCGTTCTCCCATCGTCCAATTTAGTTCTTTCCCTGAGACTTCCTCGAAAAGATGAATCACCTCAAGTACGCTAGTCGCTCTTCCAGTTCCGACATTCACCGCTTGAACACCGCCCACTTGTTGCTCCAGAAATTTTAGTCCTTTCACATGCGCGTCTGCGAGGTCGCACACATGTATGTAATCGCGTAAGCATGTGCCATCGGGTGTGTCGTAATCGCCACCATAAACAGTAAGTTGCTCCAGTTTACCAATGGCTGTTTGAGTAATATATGGCAACAAATTAGTGGGTCTGCCAATGGGAAATTCACCGATTGCAGCCGATGGATGTGCTCCAACCGGATTGAAGTAACGCAAATTTAATGCGTTGAATGTGGGATGTGCTCGACACACGTCGTTGATAATCTGCTCCCCCATTACCTTCGTTTGTCCATAAGGCGAAGCAGGCTGTCCAATCGCACTTGACTCATCCACCTCAAAATGCCCAACAGGTTCACCGTAAACCGTACATGAGGAGGAAAATACGAACGATTGAATTTGATTTACCAAAGACAATTCCAGTAAATTCATGAGTCCGATCAAGTTGTTCTGGTAATACTTTAATGGCTCATGAACCGATTCACCTACCGCTTTATATGCCGCAAAATGAATGATTCCTTTCGGAGCAAATTTCTTAAACAGTACATCCAACGCTCCTTTATCGGTGACATCGGTTTCAATGACAGCAACTTTTACCCCTGTAATGGCTTCTATTCCTGATAATACTTGTCGGTTCGCATTTCTAAAATCGTCTACAATAATGGGCGTATAGCCAGACTCAATGAGCGCTACCACTGTGTGGGAACCAATGTACCCAGCACCGCCTGTCACCAAAATTGAACGATTGACCATGTATCCAAAGGTAAAAAAATCAAGGGGAATGTCATCAAATCGTTGTGTTTAATCTACATCCCTCTTTTCAGATAGTTACGACGTTGATCTATAACGATGAAATTCCATCAAATGGTACTCATTTCTTCGTTTTTTACAATAATCAATTAAAGCTACGCTCTTCTAGGTTTGGATAAATTGAAAATGCCTGCCGTTGTTTATTTGGATTGTCGATGAATAAATATCCCTTAATCAGGGGATATTTTCTTACAACCATTTCACTATTTTCGTATAAAAAATAGCATATGAAAAAATTAGCATTATTATTTGTTGCCTCTGCAACCTTTTTGACCGGGTGTTTGAAAGATCCTGGAACCATTGTTTCTGTTAAAACCAAAAACACGTCAGGCGTGTATACCAATACGTTTGCGGTTGGAGACACCATACTTGCTGAGGCTGCCATAGCAGACCAAGCATTTGAGCAAATTTCGTGGTCCCTAACATCAGATAATGTGGCACCAATGATCCTTGTTTCGTATGACAATACCAATGCCATCTATATTGCCACTGGTACGGGAACCGGTAAGGTCAGTTTAAAAATTGAAAACTGCAACAAAAACAGCAAATGCCGTCAGGAATATGGGGATGCATCCATAACTATTCAATAGCCTGAACGAAAAAATACAAGGGAAAGGGAGGAGCAATCTTCCCTTTTTTATTTCTGCAAGCTATCAGTGAAATGAGCCAGAGACAGCCTTAGTAATAAGGGGAAATCATGAAGTAAACGATAACACCCGTAACTGCCACGTACAACCATATAGGAAAAGAAAAGCGTGTCCATTTTTTATGCTTTTCGTAATCTCCTTGCCATGCGAACAGGTAGGAGAACAATACCAAAGGAATCACTACCATGCTCAAACCGATGTGCGAAAGAAGAATAACATAATAAATGTACCTCCAACTACCTGTAGTTGTTTTTTCCAATATATCCAAATCGCCTGAATGGTTGGTATCGCCGTATAGAGTGGATTCTGAGGTCATATGGTAAAGCACATAAAGCAATAAAAAGGCAATGGATAAAAGCAATGCAAAGCGTACCAAGTTTCGGTGCAATGCTATTTTTTTGTTCTTTACTGCATACAATGCAAACACCAACACCACTGCAGTAAGTCCATTAATTCCTGCATAAATGACAGGCAAACCAGAAAAGTCAAGTCCGTCAATACTCACGGTGAACAACAAGGCTACCACGAGGGGAATAACAACCGATACCGCAATGATCCATTTACGGAGGACGGGTACTTTACTTTGATCCAACAATTCCATATTCTTCTTTTAATAACAACCTTACTTCTTTTTCTAATCGTTTCAACTCTTCGGGGTTTTGTACATTATATACTCCCCTGACATATCCTTCTTTATCTACTAGTGAAAATGCTTCAGCATGGGCGTACCCATCGACTGCCTCCGGATCCGATGCGGCATGTATAAAAAAATGCTCTACCCCAAGTAGGTGCGTTTCCTCCTCGTCGCCTGTTAAAAACACCCAATTATCGTCCTTAATCCCATAGGTTTTAATGTAACGTCGCATCACACTGGGTTGGTCTTTTTGAGGATCGATGCTAAAGCTAATGAATTGCACATCCTTAGAAAGGTCCTTTATTTTCTCTTGTATGGATTTCATCTTAGCTGTCATTCCTGGGCAAATGGTAGAACAGGAAGTGAAAAAGAAATCGGCTATCCAGACTTTACCTTTCAGTTTTTTTGAAGTTACCATTATTGAATCTTGATTCAACATAGAAAATTCAGGTATACTCGGGTAAACGGTATCTGTAACTGAAATGCCATCAACCGTTTTATACACTACATCGCTATTGCCAATAATAGGCAGAACGCGCTTCTTTGAATTCGATTCCGTTGAACAAGACCACAAGAATCCTAAAACGATTACCAACGTAATCCACCTCATATGGTAAAAACAAGGCATCATCTTATTTGTTTGCGGCAGCCTCTTTGTCATATTGTTTTTGCAATAGGGCAATGTGCTCTTTCATTCTTCGGATAGTACCCTCTTCATCTCCCGGAAGAACCATTCTTAAATGGTTGTCTTTATCGAGCAGAAGCACTAGCTCTTGAAAAGCGTGTCCCCCATAATACGATTTTCCTTTCTGTAAAAGGGAGCGGCCATTGTTTTTAAAATCATAAAGCGACTCAGGGTCTCCACTAGCGATGTACCACAAATCGGGATCATAGCCCTCCACCTGATCATTAAGTGCTTGTTCAATCAATTCCAAGTTTTTCAATGGACGTCCTTTGCCATCTGTGGCGAATGAAATCAGTTTTACCTGCTTCATTTTCTTTCTTTTATTTTTTCGAATGTGCTGATAAATGGTTTTATCCAAATGCCATAGTTTCACAGCGCAACTGTCGGGACACGTTTCCTGAATGGTGGTTACAATGACCAAATCTCCTTTAAAATCCTTACTCGACCATTTCTTTCCTCGGGCATCGGTAAATTGATAGTCAATGGCCTTACCGAAATCGTCTAAGGTTTTGAACTTATGTTCGCAACTTCTTGTGGCAATAAAAATTAGAAACAATGCCGGTCCAAAAACGAGGGAGAGTGCTAGTATTGACTTTCCTTTATTTATTCGTGTGGTCATGCGGCGTACGTTAACCTCAATGGGTATTCCAAACGCTACCTATAGCAAGAGCTTCATATAAAGCGATGAAGATCAGGTAAACCATAAAAAGTAGGTAAGGAACCAAAACAACGTAGCGAAGGTTTTTTCGCTCGTCACCCAAGTGCATAAAAACAAGTACAATGTAAGCAGCCTTAAACAGTGTCATAATAATGAACGACCACTTTACAAAAGGCCAAGCACCAGAGGTTTGTTTGATGTAGGCACCTAACGCAACCTCAACAATTGTTATAATAGTAAGTAATAAGGTTACCTGCCAAATTTTCTTACGTATTTGAGCCCCTGCCTCTTCCCCATGTAAAGGAACAGGGTTTCCGTTGCTATCTGTTTTTAAGGAGTACTCAATAATGTCGTCTCTTTCCATATCTGAAAAAATTTAATTACACCAGGTAGAAGAAGGTAAATACAAATACCCACACAAGGTCTACGAAGTGCCAGTATAAACCGGTCTTTTCAACCATTTCGTAATGCCCTCGTCGGTGGTAAATACCCATCATCACGCCAATCAGGATGATAATATTGATGACCACGCCCGAAAATACGTGGAATCCGTGGAATCCGGTAATAAAGAAAAAGAACTGAGCGTATTGTTGTGGACCGTATTCGTTTTGCTGCAAATTTGCCCCGTAAATAACTTTATTCGGTTCTCCACTGTACAACGACTCGTAGTACATTTTTTCGGCATTTTTCCCTTCTATCGTTTGGTTTATTTTATACTTGCTGCCCTCTTTTTTAATAATCAACTTCAGGTGCTCATCTGCTTTTTTATTGATTCTAGCTTTCGAGCCGTCATGCAACGTAATAATGCCTTTTTCGATATGACCTTTCACAGCAGCATGCTGGTAGGTATGCATCAACTCATCATCTTTTATTACTTCGTTCTTTTTATGATGTTTTCCTGCTTCAACAACTGTAAAGCTCTCTACCTCTCCAAAATGCCCTTTCACAATCGCTTGTGAACCATCGGAAAGTTCAATTTTACCGAACTCAGAACCATGAATAAAGTGGTACCATTCCCATGCTTGCGAACCCACGAAAAAGAATCCTCCGATAATGGTAGCAATCATCCATTTCACCACTCCATTGCGGTCCATGCGATGACCTGCTTCCACCGCAAGTACCATCGTAACAGAAGATACGATGAGGATAAAAGTCATTAATGCCACATATAACAGCGGGAAACCATGTCCAAGAAAAGGAAGCGAGTTGAATGTCTCTTCCCCAATTGGCCATGCGTCTTGGGCGTCGTGACGCGTAAACCCATAAGAGACCAATAACCCTCCAAACGTTAGGGCGTCAGATACGAGAAAAAACCACATCATCAACTTACCATAACTGGTGCTGAACGGCGATATTTTACCACCCCAAAGGGTTTTAGCGTCCATTTCCTGTGTAGCGTGTGCTGCCATTTTTAAAATATTTTATGCAAGTTTAATGAATAAAAAGCAAAAAAAGCAACAAATACAGCCACAATAGACCCAAAAAGTGCCAGAAAATCGATCCGACGCGTAAGCTAAGGTTGTCTTCTGAACTGAATCTTCCTGAAAATGAGTAAATTGTGAGCCTAAGCATAAAAAGAAGTGTGACAGCAACGTGCAGTAGGTGTACAAACGTTATCACATATAAATAGGACGTGCCCGTATCTGCCGTTTCCATTGCCTTGATTTGAAGGTAACGACTCAATTTTCTGCCTTGGTAATACAACTGTCGGTTTTTGTAAACTAGTTTTTTTCCTTTGTAGAAAATTTCGAAATCTTTGCCTATTTGGCCTCGATGGAAAAAATCACCTCTTTCATCGCGTACATGCTTGGCGAGGTCTGAAAGTCTGAGCTCATCCACATATTGGAGCGGTGTGCTATCGGCCTTAACTAGTTGATTGTTTAATACAAAAAGGGGTTCGTGGTTATAGTACATCGTGTAGCGCTTGTCTAGCTTTCCTACCACCATGGGTTTACGTGGATTGGCATTCAGAAACTGTTTCATAAACGACTGATAATCCTTCAACTGTGAGGCCGTCATTTTTTTACCGTTCAACAAAAAGTCGTTGCCATCTACCCCAATAAATTGGTCCTGATACTTGATTTCATAATAATCACCGTAGCGTCCATCGGTCACCAGAATGTGGTTATTGAATGGATTGGCTCCGTGTGAAATCAGTTCGTTGTAGGCCTTCATTTGAAAATAAACGAAGCCAATCCCCAACAAAAGGGTTAAACAAACAAAAAGGCGGAGTAAGCCCTGCTTGTTCTGTTTAATGGCTCTTATTCCAAGGTAAATGGTTAAACTGCTCAACGCAATAACTCCCGTGCTTACGTAAAAGGCATTGGGCAGTGGGTACTTCAACCAAAATGCGTCACCCATCGATACGATGTAAGCTGATGTAAAACCAGCAAACAACATGATGACACTAAAAATTCCTACATAAACAAGGTTTTTTCTTGCTTTTTCTTGATTACTAACCTCAGTTTTTGTTACTGACTGTATTTCTGATTTTTTTCCCTTATCATTTAAACTGTAAAAACAAAAAACAAGAGGAGCCCCAGGAATAAATTGCCATAAGAATGAAATTTTCAAATCATTACATCTTGCCGTATTTAAAACAAGGAATAAAAGGAATAGAATGACTTGAAATATAAAACTTGCTTCATTATCAATCAATCCATAAAATCCTCCACCTAAAAAATATGCTAAACAGCCTGTAACATTTAAAATAGTAAGTGAACTTAAACTAGAAGTAATCGCTCCAAAAATAGAGATTAGAAAGAAGGCAAGGATATAATTTCCTCTCCCAATTTTAATCATTTGTAGATTTTTCATGACTCTTTCAATTTATATTGTTACTTTATCGAGCACATACACAAATTGTATGATTGGTAAATAAACAAACGAGGCGAACATTAGTTTTTTAGCATCGGCCGTTTCGAGTGAAATAAATAAGCGGTAGGCAATCAGAAAAAAAACAACGCTACACAGACCGGCTACGATAAAGCTGATGGTGCCGGTCCATCCCATCAACCAAGGCAACAAACTAAATGGAATAAGTGCCAAGGAATACAGGGCGATTTGGAACGCAGAAGCTTTTGATTTTCCCGTGCTTGATGGCAACAGAGAAAAGCCGGCAGCAGCATAATCGTCGTGAATGACCCATGCAATGGCCCAGAAATGGGGGAACTG
Source organism: Crocinitomicaceae bacterium (assembly GCA_044372835.1). Taxonomy (GTDB): domain Bacteria; phylum Bacteroidota; class Bacteroidia; order Flavobacteriales_D; family Crocinitomicaceae; genus M0103. The sequence continues at coordinate 91,702 of JBILRE010000006.1, forward strand.
CCAAACAAATTGAACAAAAAACAATACCCCAGGCAACAAACCAAAATCGTCAGTTGCCGCAATGGCCCCAATCATGGTGGGAATCGCTCCTGGAAATGCCCCAACAAAAACCGCCCATGGAGATTTTTGTTTCATAGGCGTGTATAGAAACACATACGAAACAAAGGCGGTGAGTCCAAGAAGGGCGCATTTTACATTGATTAGATAAAGGAAAACCAAGCCAGCAATCAACGTGACAATAACGGTGGTATACGCCTCAGCGGTAGACATGTTACCCGCGGGAAGGGGGCGTCCTTTCGTACGCTTCATTAACTTGTCTAGGTCCTTTTCCCACATTTGATTCGCACCATTAGATGCTGCTGTGGTGAGCAGGCCACCAAGCAAAAGGAAAAGGGTAACTTGGGTATTGTTTCCTCCTGCAAACAGGTAGGAGGCCCATGCAGATAAAATAACCAGTGAAGCCAGCCTGAGTTTTGTGAACAGGAAATAAGCGCTTAATTTCTTCGCAAATCCGCCTTTAACCTCTTCTTTTGACATAGTTGATTCTTAGCCTATGCAAAAATACGCATAAAAGCGCCCTAACAAATCAGAACGCTTTTATAAATTGACAATTTCACGAAAGAAATGTTAAATCCGTACGAAATTGGTTGTGCGCCGTTACTTCCCGGAGGCTTCGTCCGAATCCCCCAATGCATCTTTCATCACATTCAGTTCATTCATCACCTCTACAGAACTAGAAAGTGATGTGACGTGCTCTTGAAGCTGTTCCATTGAGATTCCCACTTCTTCCAGTACTTCGCTCAAAAAGACACTTTCAATTTCTGAGATACGCCCGTCTATCAAAAGTGCGCGGTAAACGGATCCCAATACCTTCAGTTTTAGGTCGCTTCCGTAGGCAGAGAAGGTGGTTTGCGCCCATTTTACGGTTCCATCAAAATCAGTAGAAATTGCATTCATCCCGTCAGAAATGGCAGCCTCTACATCAAATTCCTCCTGATTTCCAAACGCATTCGCAAATGCATTTGACATGAATTCCTCCATGCATGCATCCATCACAATTTCTCCTACTTTTTCACCTGAATCCTCAGACTCCTCATTGTCTAAGGAAGCAGATAATGCTGTAAATACAAAGGTAGTTTTAACCAACTCAGCCAACTCTTGATTTGACATGGATAATGAATCTTCGCTCATCACAATTTATTTAGGTTTCACAATATGCAGACGAATCTACAGAACATTTTTTACCAACACTACTTTTTAATCGGAGGTCAGCCATTTCTTTTTTAATCCCTCTATGGCCCCAGAAAACTGAAGTTTCAAGATGGATGTATTAAAGGTTTTCCTGAGCGGACTTCCCAAAGGAAGCGCGAAACCATAATTTTGATTCTCAAACATAGCACCTACAATTTGCAGATTAGCTCCTGGTTTTTTAGCAAGGTAATAATGCAATATCGGGCTATCAAACACCACTGCTTTTGCTTTATGTTGTTCAAGTTGTTCTATAGCCTCCTCTATGTCCCTAGAATCCATTACGTTGTAGCCTGACCTTTTAAGGCAACTTGCCGTTGAGCTTCCTCCTAGAGTAGCAATGACTTTTCCTTTGAGGTCACTCATGTCGTCCACATCGCTGGAAAGGTTGTTAACCGTCATGGCAGAAGCCAGTGAAGCGGTAATAAACGAAGTAAGTCCAATGCCACTCAACATCCAAATAAATGCAACCACCCGTCCAAAAACGCTGCGAGGTGCCTTTGTATCGCCACCACTGACCAAGGTTGTTAGTGACCACCAAAGCGACTCACCCACTCCGGCGATGTAATGCTTCGGGAAATGAGTGTCAAATTGTTTTCGTTCAAACAACCACAACAAATGCGAAATCAGAATCAGTCCTAAAAATAAGCCCAGTATCAAAAAAAGCATTTGCTTCGTAAACACCTGTTTTATAAGTACCCTAAAGCTAGAGTCACCTGTAGATCGTACCATTATCTGCAACCCTGATTCGAAAAAAGGCTGAGTGAAATCAATCGATTTTTCGCGGTCCTCCGTGATGCTAATCGAACCTACACCCAAGTCATAGTTTCCTGATTTAATAAGTTCAACCAGTTCATCCATGTTTTTGACCACCTTGAGCTCGTACTTGAACCCCATATCCGATGCAAGTATTTTTAGTAAGTCAATCGAAAAACCATCTATTTCACCGGTAAGTGTATCCTTAAAAACGAAAGGTACCGTCTGCTTAACCACCACCCTCAATGGACGAGAAAATACGGTGTCATTATTTTCCTTGGCAAGTGATAATTGAAATCCTAGAAACGATAGAAAAGTGATCAGTAAAAAATGCTTGGTAATCACGAAATGTAAATTCTTTAATTTAGCTAAAGGTAAGGAAATAATCATTTTTGCATCGTAAATCTGATGGCAAAATAACGTCGTCCAAAAGTTTATTACCTTTGAATAACATGCTTGTTTCAATCGATTTTCGTGCTTTTTGCATTTGTTTCTGCGTTCTTGTATTTGGCTTTTCGCACCACGCCCATGGACAAGAATACCGACAGAACATGCAAGGTTGGGTCGTCGATCGCGATACCAAGAGGTCGCTTTCAGGTGTAGAAATTACGGTGAAATCGAGTGATACTACCGCCTCTACTTTTTCCGATACCTTGGGGTTTTTCCTTTTCAAAGCACTTCCCATTGGACGCTACGACCTGTATGCCACGAGTGAAGGTTTTGCGCCATATTCCGTGAGGCAATTTCAATTAAACACGGGAAAAGAACTGGTTTTTCAATTGGAAATGACCGAGCAGGTAACCGAAATCAAGGAAATTCTGGTGATGCCGCACCGGGATAAAACGCGCTTGGTCAATGACATGGCAGTGGTGAGCGCGCGTACCTTTAATGTGGAGGAAACCCAACGTTATGCCGCGAGTTTCAATGACCCTGCGAGAATGGCGATTTCCTTCGCCGGAGTCAATACCAGCGACGATGCAAGCAATGAAATCGTGGTACGTGGAAACTCGGCCCGCGGGATGCTTTGGCGGATTGAAGGAATCGAAGTGCCGAGTCCGAACCATTTCAGCAACGGAGAGGGTGGTTCCGGCGGTGGAATAAGCATGTTGAGCAGTCAAGTGATAGGCACCTCCGATTTTTTTACCGGTGCTTTTCCTGCAGAATATGGGAATGCCTTGTCTGGGGTATTTGATATTCGCTTTCGCAAAGGAAACTCCTCAAAACGCGAATATGCGCTGCAACTAGGAATCTTGGGGATGCAGGCATGCCTTGAAGGACCATTTAAAAAGAATTATCCTGGATCTTACCTCATCAATTACCGCTATTCCACCCTTACGATGCTTAATGCCATTGGACTCCCCATTGTAGACAATGCGCTCGTTCCGCAATTTCAAGACCTTAGTTTTAATATCCATCTTCCCACCCGAAAACGGCAACATACCTTTACCATATGGGGTTTAGGTGGTCTGTCAACTGCAGGTGACCTGGCTTTGAAAGATTCTAGCAAATGGACGCGACCTGAAGACCGGTTTGAGGACCGCTCAAGGCAGTTGTTAGGTATTGCCGGAGCTACACACACGTACCGACTAAAAAATCAAAAGTCCTATGTAAAAACGGTTTTCGCATTTTCCTCAGACGACATGCGCTACCAATTGGATAGTTTGAACAATAGCTACCAACCAGCACGCATTTACGAGGAAAAAATTGAGTACAGCGCCATCCGCATCAATACATTCCTGCACCATAAGTGGAACTCAAAACATATTCTGCGTGCCGGTATCATAGGAAGCAACCTGGCATATTCCCTTTTCTCAGGAAGCATCTCCCAAGATGGACAATCATTCAATGCACTTTTGAACGAGCGTGGGTCGACCTTTCTTTTTCAGGGATATGCACAATGGAAATGGGCCCTTTCTGATCAGCTAGATGTTCATACTGGATTGCATGGTACCTATTTGGCCTTGAATGGAAACAACGCCGTAGAGCCAAGGATGGCAATTCAATGGCGGTTTGCAAGCAGGCAAAGCGTGAGCCTGGGTGCAGGTATGCATAGTCGGGCGGAACCTATCTCGGTGTATATGTCGAACGTGACAAATGCAACAGGAGAATCTCTGCAGGCAAACAAGGACTTACCTTTATCGCGTTCTACTCATTTAGTGCTCAGCCACGACTGGACCATTAATCCCAATTTAAGGTTAAAAACGGAAGTGTACTTTCAATACCTTAACCGCTTGCCGTCAGACACGATGAATGGCAACAACGAATGCTTGGTAAATGCCAGTGCAGGTTTGATGCGAAATCCACTTTATGCGACAGGTGAAGGGAGAAATTATGGATTGGAGATGACCCTAGAACGCTTTTTTGCTAACCGCTTTTTTTTCCTATTTACTACTTCCTTGTTTGAATCAACCTACTCAGTGGATAAAAAAACGTGGTACAGCACTCGTTTTAATGCCAGTTACATGTTCAATGTATTGGGTGGATACGAATGGGTCTTTGGCTCTAAGAAACAATCCAGCCTGAACATCAACAGCCGCTTTACCTGGCGGGGAGGAAACCGCTATACACCTATCGACTTCGAGGCATCCCTGCAGCAGGGTTCTGAAGTCAAAATAACCGAGCTCGCCTATTCAGAAAAGGTGGCGGATTACCTGCGGCTTGATGTTTCTGGTGCGCTAAGGTTTAACTTCGAGCGGTGGGCATTCATATTCTCCCTTGAAATTCAAAACGTAACAAATAGGCAAAACATCAGTCGATATGCATTCGATCCATTTACCAGTACCATTCGCACGAATTACATGTTTGGCATAATGCCTGTATTTAATTTTAAAATAGAATTCTGATGAACCACGCCGAAATACTCATTTTCGATCTGGGTGGTGTGCTAATCCGACTGGATTATAAGCGTACAATCCGCGCATTTGAACAATTGGGGATTGAACATTTTGAGGTGCTATACAATCAAGCGGCACAGACCGATGTGTTTGATCGTTTTGAGACCGGGAAAATAAGTTCCATGCACTTCATTAATACATTGTTGTCTTATCTGCCCAAAGGCACCACCGCAAACCAGGTGGTTCACGCATGGAATGCAATGATACTGGATGTACCAAAAGAACGGATTCAATTGTTAGAAAAACTGAGCCATTCGCATACGCTCTTTTTATTGAGCAATACGAACGAGCTGCACATGCCATTGGTGCGCCGGGAATGGGAAAAGGTGAGTTCAAAACCCATGGAGCAGTGTTTCAAAAGAATGTACTTATCCTATGAACTGGGAATGAGAAAACCAGATGTCAGTACTTTTTTACAAGTCTGCAGCGAAAATGGAATTGACCCTGCAAATGCTTTATTCATTGACGATTCCATCCAGCATATCGAGGGCGCTCGAAAAGCAGGTTTACAAGTACATCATTTGCTTGAATTTGATGAACTTGATGTCGTTTTCTCTTGACACAGTTCGACCAAAAGGCCAAGGGTTGATTTCGGATGAAGAAAAGCGATCCGTTTGTTATCTGCCCCATCCTTTGGTTGCAAATGAATTAGTTCAAAGTTTTCCCCTGAAAGCCGCTCAATTTCCTCCTCGATGTTGTCTACCTCGAAGGCCACATGATGAAATCCCTGATTTCGGGTAGCTAAAAACTTGGCAATCGGCGACTCGGGATGAGTGGCTTCTAACAACTCGATCTTGGCGTCACCCACCTGAATAAAGGCCGTTCTTACCCCTTCGGAATCAACGGTTTCGGTTTTGTAACAAGGCGCTTGAAAAAGGGTCTCAAACACATTAACAGCCTCGTCGATTTCTTTTACAGCGATTCCTAGGTGTTCAATTTTCTTTACCATTTAATTCGTTTTGATAAACTTTTCATTCGTATTGTCAAAATTGATATAATACGCTCCATTGATGAGTTTCGAGCAATTCACGAATGAACCAACTCCTTTTTTGAGTATGTTACCATACGCATCAAATACTTCATAACGCGTTTCAACTGGTTTTCCCGCATGCGTGAAAAAGATTTTATCCTTCACCTTCGTGGGACTTTTAGTGACTTTACCCACGTTTGAGGTAAATGTAAACTCTTGGGAAACCCTTTTTGTGCCGGAATGATCTCGTTGAGCAACGCGCACTTTATTTATTCCTGAATGGGGCCGTAACTGGAACTGATACGCATTTATTCCAGCCGTTCCTTTTCCCTGAACCTCACCAACTAGTACCCATTTGTTCCATTGAAATTGCTCAATAATATAATTCAATTTTCCGTTTTCCCCTTTTGTTTTCCAAGTAAGTGCGCCATCTGCGTTAGAAAAGATGGAAATGGTCTCAAATGTGCTCTTTGGAAGCAACACCTCTGGATTTAAAAAGATTGGTAAACATCCCTCGTTGTGTTCAACGACCACAAAAACAGGATCGTTAATGGAAAATCCAAACAACGAAAAATCGACTTCAATCGTTTCCTGCCCAATAGTCGCAGGCAAAATATCGCCATTAACCGTCACTTTCGTCGCGCAATACCCCACTCCATCTGCGGACAATGGGTTTTGGATGTACAAATTCTTTCCTTGATAAGAACCCTCCGCCGACAAAGCGGCAGAAAATACCTGAAATGAAATGGTAAGGAGCAAACCAAGGAGTTGGATTCTACGCATAAGGCAATAATAATGGCAATTTTTTGAAATTGCAAACGTTCAAAAATGACTTTGTGAAATCCGCCATAACAACAATACCCATCAATATGGTTACTTTTGAATAGAAATGAAGAAGCGACACGCGATTGTATCAGTGACCAATGACCTGTTAACGGACAACCGTGTGAACAAAGTGTGTACTTTCCTTCACGACAAAGGTTTTAGGGTAACGTTAGTAGGCAGAATACGCAAAGATAGCCTTGAACTGAATGACCGTCCATACCGAATGGTTCGGTTTAAACTTCCGTTTGAAAAAGGTGCCCTTTTTTACATAAGCTACAACATTAGGTTGTTCGCTTATTTATTAACACACAGATGCAACTTGCTTGTAGCTAATGACCTCGACACCTTATTGGCAAATTATGCGGCACATCGGTTTAAAGTTGGTACCCGGCTAGTTTACGACTCTCATGAATATTTTACGGAAGTCCCTGAACTCATTCACCGAAAACGGGTCCAACATTTTTGGGAAACGTTAGAAGCTTGGATTTTTCCAAAAGTGAGAACACTGTATACCGTTAACCACTCAATCGCCAATTTGTATGAGGAAAAATACCGTAAAAAAATGCGTGTCGTGCGCAACGTTCCTCCCCTGTGGAAACCAGTAAATGTTCCATCCAAAGCAGCACTGGGTATTCCTGAAAACACGTTTTTAGTCGTGCTTCAAGGAGCAGGAATCAACATTGATCGTGGCGCTGAAGAGGCGTTGGAAGCAATTGCGCAAATAGAAGGATGTTGCTTGATGTTGATTGGAGACGGCGATGTGGTCCCGCAACTAAAAAAAGAAGTGCACGTTCGAGGATTGGGCGAAAAAATCCTTTTTTTCGGAAAACGACCTTATGAAGAAATGATGCATTACACCTTCCATGCGGATGTGGGATTAAGCTTGGATAAATCCAATAACATCAATTACCGTTTCTCGTTGCCAAATAAAATTTTCGATTATATGCATGCCGGAACGGCAATAGTTTGCACTGACCTTCCCGAGGTGAGTGCCGTGGTGCACAAACATGAAACTGGAATCGTTCTTCCGGAACTGACGGTGGAGGCATTAAAATCCGTCCTTATCTCATTAATGGAGGATCCACAACGTTTGAACCAGCTCAAAGCAAATTGCCTCGAAGCTGCCAAAATGGAAAATTGGGAGCATGAGTGCAGCGTTTTAGAGGAGGTATATGGAGAATCATAAAGCCCAACCCTTGCATGTCGTTTTATTCGACGTTCCCTATCCACCCGACTATGGCGGAGCGATGGATGTCTACTACCGATTAATGGCCTTGCATGAAAACGGTTTTCAACTTCAATTGCACATTTTTGAATATGGCAGAGGGAAACCTGTTGAACTCGAGCGCTTAGGTAAGGTACACTATTATCCGAGGAAAAGAGCACTGCGCTATGTGTTAAACCGCCGGCCCTTTATCGTAACGTCGCGCATGAACAAGGAGCTGCTTCATAGGCTAAAGAAAGATCAATACCCCATCCTTTTTGAAGGAATTCACACAACATGGTACCTAGAGGACACGGATATTCGAAACCGTTTTACCATGGCACGCATGCATAACATTGAACATGAATATTACAGGGGTTTGATGGAGCATTCCGGGCTATTTCACCGCTTGTTTTTCTGGTTGGAGTCCATAAAACTGAAACGGTATGAATCAATCATTCGATTTGCAACTTGCGTACTTGCAATAAAACCTTCTGACGCCGAACATTTTAATAGAATTAACACAAATACATTAGTTGTACAGGCATCCATGCCGCTGGCATCGTTGAACGGCGAAATAGAAAAAACAGAACCTTTTGCGCTATTCCACGGAAACCTGTCGGTAGCGGAAAACGAGCAAGCAGCGAAGTGGCTTATCAATGTTTTGATCAGCCAACTAACGGAGGATTTCCCACTAATCATAGCTGGAAAAAATCCTTCGGAAGATTTACAAAAACGCACAGATGGGAAGAAGGTAAAAATCGTAGAAAATCCAGACCAGGAAGAAATGAATCGCTTGATTTCTTCTGCTCATATCCACACCCTGTTTTCAGAGGTAGATAGTGGAACGAAATTAAAGTTTCTTTCTTCACTTTCCGCCAATGGGCATGTGTTGGTCAACTCTTGCATTTCAGGGGACGTGATAGAAAATGAACATTTTTATCTGGTAGATAACCCTGAATCCTACAAGGCTACTTACAAAGCTTTGATTGCCAAAGAAATGAAAGTGGAAGACATTCGAAAAAGGAGAAACTGGCTCGAATCTGAATTTGGTACTAATAATGGTATTTCTGTCATTAAGGAAGCATTGAGAAAACGTGACATTTCCCAATGATTTGACTAATAAATGCGCATGTCAGACTGAACAAAAAACTGTCTCAGAACCAAGCCATTTTTAAAATTAACCACTTCGAGTGCACCAGGCTGGGCTTTTTCGTTCGGGCAATGGCCCTCCACGGAACGAATCTCCCGAATTCTGATGGGCACGTATTTCCAGTTTCCTTGCTGGATATCCTGTACAGGAATGGTTCCATTTGTACCTGGGTGTTTATTAAAGAAAGTACTATCTGGGTGGTACCTTCCTCCACCTATTCCCCCTCGTGTTCCAACGTGGGTGTAATGGGTACCAGAGGTGCTTTCTCCAATGTAAGCGACCCATTCACAGCGCCACAATACAAAATCAAGTAGGGTAAACTCAATCAGTTTTACCTCAGCATTTTTTCCAGTTTTGAGCTGGTAATCCGACAATATTTTATTGATACCACCTGGTTCAACACAGATGTAATCACGGAATTTTTCTGGAATTTCTTGCCCTTGGAACATCCTTCCTCCCCAGCTTAATCCTTCGTAGATTCCTTTTTCAATGTGCCTCCGCTTGTTAAACGAGTGAAAGGCATCAGGACGAAAATAGACATCTACAGGAACCTGATACCAGCCCGTTGTGGTCATTATAATGCCACCCCTTGAAAGGGAATCATCCAATGGAGGGAATACAAACCTCCCAACAGCTAAGGCAACTTGTTGAAGGGAAAAAAGAAAAACTACAACAAAAAATAGCTTCTTTTTTTCGACGCTAAATCGAACCATCTCACTAAACTGTTCTGTTAATTTTTTGGTTCGCATTCTTCAAAAGGTGTCTTGTGAAACGAATAGGAGTGGCACAAAACTAGCTAAAATAGCCCGTTTCAAGCACCTCAAAAATGTGAAAAAAATTAAATCTGGAAATTTTTATGACCTAAATCCTTTCATGTTAATGGTTCGGTTTGGTTTCTCAACCGTCGATTTAAGGTTGTTATTATATTCATTTGGTGACATTTGGTGCCTTTTTTTGAACGCCGTAAAAAAGGGGTTATATGATGCAAAGCCCACTTCGGTAGCAAGCGATTCAAGTGTGTTTGTTTTCAAAAAACCCTCATCAATCAAGTGTTTCGCATCATCCATCCGAACGAATGTCTTGTACTCTGTAAAGGTTAAAACGGAATGGTATTTAAATAAATAAACCAAATGGCTTACCGGAACACTGAGTTCATTAGCGACATCGCCGATACCGATTCCCTGGTTCCTACTGAAATGTTCATGTATTAGTAAACGCTCCAAATCCAACAGATAGCCCTCTATCCTCTGATCCAATTTTTCGCTCAACTTCACGTCTTGCAGGTTGTGAATAGTTGTTCTGTTTAATAACCAATGACTGCCTAAAACAGGCTGAAAGCTTTGATTTAGAAAGGCCTTTTCCGAAAGATGAGGCAGGCCATATAAAATCTCAGGTGATATAAGCATTTTGGCTATTATAACAAGCCAAAACAATGAGTGAATAAAATAATATGCTGTACCTCCGATTGTTTCGTCTTTTATGATGTCAAAGACGAATGAAACGACCATTCGAGTAAACATTAGTGAAAGGAAAACAAATAAAAAGGTGGTCCAGTTACGAATCAACCGAATGTGTTCAGCATGTATCATTCGTGATTGCTCCCAAATCTGGTTTTTTAACACGAAAAATACCTTAATTAAATAGAAGAGTAAAAAACCAACGATGAAAATGAAATGGGCAATTTTAAATTGAATAATGCCCACATATGTAGATTGAAAATACCAAAAGACATAAATAACAAAGAGAACGGGAAGCAAAAAGTGCCCTAAAATGTGCTTATCAAACTTCTTCTGATCTTCAGCAATTGCTTTGAAGTAAAAGTAGAAAAGCGGGCCATTGATTAACAATAAGGCTCTGAACCCTCCCAGAAGATGATCAAATTCCTTTCCACTTGCTATCCTAACGGTTCCCATCGCAATGAAACGAAGGCACGAAAGCGCAATAAACGCAAACAAAAACAAATTGACGAGCCTATTGTGGTAATAGGATTTTGATAAAATTAACAACACAACTAACCCAAGGGATCCTGTGAATAAAAACAGAACACTCTCAAAAAGTTGAAAACCCATATACGTTTAACGATTGATTATTGAATCCAAAATGCGGCCAAAAATAGTTTCTTTATTTGTCAGAATAACCTTTAATGACTTACTGAAATACTAAAAAATGAAGTGAAATCTTACCAAACCCAAAAAAACAATTACCTGAATAACCAAATGTTCAAAACCACAAACACACAGGTCCCGTAAGACATTTACTTTTGTGGAGACAACTCTCCCCTAGTCAACATCAATCCATTTTTTTTATTGCTCAAGCTCCTATTAAAGGAATCGGGCAAAAAACAATTATTGACAAAAAAATTACGAAAATGAACATTTTTAAAGTTCTTACTACGGTGGGTTTGTTCACCGTGTTTACCACGCGCGGTTTAGCTCAAACAGGATCAGCCTCAAATCCTTTCACCCAATTAGGAATGGCCCAGAACATTACCACCGAAGGAGTTTATTACTTTAATCTGTCGGGTACCACATTCAGTACCTATGTTCGGTTGGGTGGCTGGGTACAAGTTGCTGTTGATTATGGCGGAGGGATTGGTTCTCTTCCTCAATCTGCTTCATTAACCAATTCAGCAAGGGGAATTTTATCTCCTTCCGTATTAACAAAATTGAATTCCGCCAACAAGGCACGCATTCTTTGTAGCAATGGAGCAGTCGATGTAACCTCTACAAATGCCACACATATTACAAGAATTGTAACTAATTCCGCTTTGATGGTTGGAAGCAATGACAATGCCCTTTCGGATAGCTGGGCGGGAACAGGATCAAATTACCTAACATCGAATGCAGGTAATTGCAATGCAACAACTAATAATGGACTACATCAGCGTATTTTTCATTGCGCCTGTAACTTCAACGGCATGCATTGGATTCCCATTGATAACTCACAACAGCTTGCAAACAACCAGGGAAATATTGCTTCAAGTCAATACCTTCAGCTCCTTGTGCAAGCTCCTTCAGTTGCGGTAGTTCTTGGTCCGACATTTACGCTTCATCCTTCAAATGTGGCACAAAATACGTGTATTAATGGCTCATTAAATGCCCTCTCTGTAACTACAAGCTCAGCCTCAACTGTTTCTTATCAATGGTACAGTAATAACACCTCCTCCAACAGTGGAGGTACACTTATTTCAGGCCAAACAAGTTCTTCCTACACCCCTCCTTCTAATGTGAGTGGAACGAAATACTACTACGTAATCGCCACCAACGCTCAAGGTAGTACAACAAGTTCGGTGTCAGGTGCCATAACTATTGCTCCTTTATCAGTTGGTGGAAATGCAGGAAATAACCAATCCATTTGCAGCGGAACCCAACCTGCAACACTTACGCTTGCTGGGCAAACGGGAAGCATACAATGGCAAAGTTCCACAGATAATGTTTCATTTTCTGCTATCTCAGGTGCCACAGGCACAAGCCTTACAGGAAGCATAGCAGGAAACTTAAGTGCTACTACCTATTTCCGTGCAATGGTAACAAGTGGCGCGTGTCCTTCGGTTTTTTCCAATGTGGTAACCATAAGTATGACGATTGCACCTGTCATTCAAGGTACTAACAATGGGTCCATTTGTGGTTCAGGATCCGTGAGTTTATCCGCTTCGAGTAATGGAGGAACCATCAGTTGGTTTAGTTCTTCAAGTGGTGGCAGTGCCGTTGGAACAGGCACAAGTTTTAGTACTCCATCTATATCCACAACCACGACCTATTACGTGAGCGTAACAGGAAATGGGTGTACATCAACCCCTCGAATTGCTGTAAATGCTGCCGTGAATCCCCTACCGGCAAATGCAAGCTCAACGCCTGGGCAAATTACAGCTGAGGTGTTGGTTGTGGCAGGTGGTGGTGCCGGTGGATACCGTCACGGTGGAGGTGGTGGTGCCGGTGGTGTATTATACCAAAATGGGTTTAATATCTCCTCAGGTTCATACCCTGTGGTCATTGGCGCCGGAGGCACAGGTAACAGTGTATCAGGTGGCAATAGTACGTTTTCCACCTTGACAGCTATTGGCGGCGGTGGCGGTGGTAACGACGGCCAAATAGGTAAAAATGGTGGTTCAGGAGGTGGAGGATCCAACGGAACTTTGGGGGGAAATGGAACCTCTGGACAAGGTAATAAAGGCGGAAATCAAAACAACGGAAATGGTTGTTGCTTCGGAAATGGAGCCGGTGGTGGCGGAGCTGCAGCGGCAGGTGCTAACACAACCGGTGGTGTTTCCTCTGTAGGAGGAAACGGAATTGCATATGCTATTTCAGGAACATCCGTGACCTATGGTGGCGGCGGAGGCGGAGGTAAATCAACTTCCGGAGCCATGGCAGGCGGCACAGGTGGAGGTGGTGCTGGTGGAACAAACTCTTCACTAACCGGTGTCTCTGGTACAGCAAATACCGGCGGTGGCGGTGGCGGTGGCGGTGCCAACGGAGGAACTAGTGGAAACGGAGGAAATGGCGGATCAGGTATTGTAATTATCAAATATGCCGGTTCACCGATTGCGACAGGGGGTACCATCACCCAGTCAGGTGGCTATACCATTCATAAATTTACAGGTTCAGGTACATTCGCGTTTTCTGGTTCACCTACAGCCAATGTTCAATCTGTATCTTCCTGCGGAGCAGCGGCATTAACTTTCACAGGAACAGTATCACCTGGATATACACTGGATTGGTATGCTGCTTCAAACGGAGGAATCGCCCTATCATCAGGAACTTCTAATTTTACAACGCCTGTTATTGGGGCCACCACAACCTATTATGTTGCTGTTCAAAACTCAGTAACAGGATGTGTTTCAGCCACACGGTTACCAGTCACGGCAAGCATACAAGGTTCAGCAAACATTTCACCTAACCAAGTGATTTGTCCGAGTGATTCGCCTGTAGATATTACCTTGAACAACGTTGGTGGAACTGTACAATGGCAAGTTTCAAACGATGGTCTGACATTCACGTCAATTGCTGGTCAAACCTCTTCAACACTAAATGCTGGAATCATTGGTACTCCAGCGGCATCCCAATATTACCGAGCCCAAGTGACAAGTGGATCATGTGTAGGAAATTCACCTGTTCATACGTTGACCGTACAAAGTCCTTCATTTGCTACGCCTATTGCCTCCAACGACATGGTTTGGAATGGGAAAAATTCATCAAGCTGGTCACTGGCGTCGAATTGGTACAGGTACAATGGCATCGCTTTTAATCAAGCGGTAACCGCACCAACTGCTACAGATAATGTGATCATTGCTCCCAACCAGGGGTGCGTTCTATCACAACCTAACATTGAATCTAATACAGTATATTCGAAGAATTTATTTGTCGAGTCAGGTGCTAATTTACAACTAAACAATGGCTCCTTGAATATCTATGGTAACCTTAAAAACGACGGAACCATTAGTGCAGGGACCAGCACCGTAACCTTTATGGGTGGGGATAACCAGGATTTTATTCAAGGAAATAGCACCACTAACTTTTACAACCTTTCCATAAACAAATCGAATGGAAATGAGGTGGTATTAATGAACCACATCAATGTAGTCAACCTGGTCACTATGAATGCTTCAAACCTTAATTTGAATAACTATAACTTGCTTTTAGGTACAACTGGATCCATCTTAAATGAGGCAACCAACAGACGGATTTATTGCGATTGTGCCAATGGCTATATCGAGCGAATTCATTCCATTGGTGCAAGTGAAACAGTAACACCTGGAAACCTGGGACTCACCATTGAAACCACTGGTAATTCAATGGGAAGCACGGTAATCAGAAGAAGACACAATAGAGCAGGGTCAGGAGGCTTGTCTTTTCTTTATGCTACAACTCCGGGAATTAACCGCATCTATGAAGTAATTCCATCCTTGAATGGTTCCGATTACAACACGGGATCAAATCCAGGACTAAACCTCAACCTCAATTATACCTATTTTGATGGAGAACTTGGTTCAGAAATTTCGAATGTAGAAGGGTCGTTTGGTTTGTACCGATCAACTGATAATGGAAACACATGGCTTCCTTATTATGGGAACCTGACTGTAAATTCAAATGAGCTCACATTCAGTAACTGGGATCAGTTTTCTTGGGTAACAGGTGGACCCATTGAGAATCCTACCTCGCTGCCTGTTGAAATGGTTTCATTTTCTGCTCAATGCGAGCCTTCCAATGGAATCGCATTAAACTGGGTAACGGCAAGTGAATACAATTCCGATTATTTTGCCATTGAATCCTCAAGAGACGGTATCAATTGGCAACCGATAGCAACAATCGCAGCAGCCGGAAATTCTGCCGAATTGCTCACCTACGAATGGATGGATATAGGCAACGATTGGAAAGAAACAATCTATTACAGACTACATCAATTCGACAAGGATGGGGCTTTCGAAGTGTTCGGTCCAATCGCTGCCAATTGCAGTGGAATTGAATCTACGCAATTACAAACCTTCCCCAATCCGAGTGGAGAATTGTTCAGTATCCGATTTATCGCAGACCAACAAACAGAAGATGCCACCTTAAAGGTATTAGACATGGGGGGCAGAACCCTTCAATCAAAACATGTTGAACTAAAGAAGGGAGAAAATACATTGCACCTAAATGAATGTCCATTTACCCCTGGCATATACCTTATATACCTTACTCATGGAACCACTGGTACATTTGCTACCAAACACATCGTTCGGTAATTTTGGTCTAATTTAGTTTTCAGATAGAGCGGCTCTTGTTAGGGAGCCGTTTTGTTTTATACTATTTTCACACTATTGAAGGGAAGGCAACCAATACAGGCCTTGTATCTCAGATTTTTAACCCTATCTTTGTCATTGAATTCTGCTCGAGATGAACACACGAAAAAGAGGAAGCGGTAAACCTCAAGCCAAAACTGCCGCCAAACGCCCTTCTGGCCCCAAAAAAACCACTGCTGAAACGAAAGAAGTTTCGGCACGAGATAAGCGAAAATACATAGACTTCAAAGAAAAAGTTAAAAAGGGAGACCCATTGCCCTCCTTTAATGAAGACGCTATACGCCTTAATAAATTTTTGTCCAATGCCGGCATTTGTTCCCGACGGGAAGCGGACGTGCTAATTCAAACCGGTGTTGTTTCTGTGAATGGCCAAATGGTGACCGAACTTGGTTTTAAAATTAAACCTACCGACCAGGTGCAATACGACGGTGAGACCATTCAGGCAGAAACAAAGCGTTACGTTTTGCTTAATAAACCGAAAGGTTTCATTACGACAATGGACGATCCACAGGGAAGAAAAACGGTCATGATGCTGGTAAATAAGGCATGCAGAGAACGTATTTATCCCATAGGACGGCTGGATCGGGACACAACCGGCTTGTTATTGTTCACTAACGATGGTGACTTAGCCAAAAAACTTACACATCCCCGTTATCGTGCTGTAAAACTGTACCATGCGGTATTGAATAAGCCCATCGGAACGGAGGAAATGGAACGCTTGCAAAAAGGAATCGATCTAGAGGACGGCCGTTCAAACTTTGATAAAATTGAATACGCCAAAGACAAAGGAGCTTTCGAAGTGGGCGTCGAATTACGCTCTGGAAAAAACCGCATCGTACGAAGAATGTTTGAATCCATCGGTTTCGAAGTAGTAAAGCTCGATCGCGTTCAATTCGGTGGTTTAACCAAAAAAGATTTGCCACGTGGCATGTTCCGTCACCTCTCCGAAAAAGAAGTGAGTTACTTAAAGATGTCGTCATGAAACACCTATTTTTCCTATTAATCGCACTAACAGGCCTATTTGCAGCATGCTCAGGCTCGGAAGCCGAATCCAAGAATCCCTACATCGCCTATTTTTACCCCGTTGATTCCATTCCAAAAATATACCTATACCGCGATGTTGCGAACGGACTTGATGAACAATTTCACCGGATTTATGCCGTAAAAGATGCACAAGGGGAACACGTCATCGTAGAAATCTATTCCGCAGATGGCCGTATCCTTGAAGCGCTAAATTACAACATTGATTCATTGGACATCATGGACCACATGGTCGTAAACCGAAAAGGAGAAAAAACCAAGGCTGAATTGTTTAAATACAAGCTCATACCCATGAACGACTCAGAAGAAACCTATTTCGCCTCTCGTTTTCAAGGATTTTTAGATTCAACCCTCATCCTGAAAGAAATAAGGCGTAAAGTGAGTAGCGACGAAATCAGCCACGAAGTGATGGGCGAGGAAGTGGCCGCTATCAAAATGACAGACAACATCCGAATGAGTAGCTTCAACCCCTTTGCCAAAAGAGACAACACCATTCAAACCCGCAGCGTGAATTATTTTGCGAAAGGATTCGGTCTGGTTGAGTACCATTCGATGGATAAAAGCGTTCACTACAAATTGGAGAAAGTGTTAAACCAGGATGAATGGCTTAAACTTGTCACCAGGTAACGAAATTTTCAACTTATGCAACGGTTCCTTTTCTTCCTTTGCCTCCTTCCTGTTACATTGTTCGCGCAATCGCGAAGAAACCAGAATTCATCCATTGCGGCAGGTAATTTATTTCTTTCTGCAGGATTGAACAAAGCATGGTACACCGGAAGTACCCTAGGCATTCAAGGTGCAGGGTACGCTTTTGACTTAAAAGGGTTTAAAGCCTTTGATGCGCCATCGATGAACTTCGCCAATATGCAAACGGTTCAATATAACATGCGTATCGGTTATTATTTTCGCTACGGATTGAGTCTTTCTTTAGGGCTCGATCACATGCGCTACATGATGCAAGCACCTCTTCCCGTTTTACTTAGCGGTAAAATCAATGCAGGTGTGGACAACACAACCGGTTTATCGGGTGATTACGCCTTTCAGGAGGTCATCTTGGATTCATTGTTTCAATGGAATTGCCCTGGTCTCAATTACGTCAATGTCCGTTTTTCCAAAACCAACCGCATCGTCGGAAGCATGCGCAGTGATCGCTTTTTACTCTCTTCCGATATGGGGTTTTCAGCGGGCGCACTAGTGACCAGTTCCGATTTTATTTTTGGAGGAAAGAAAGACCTTGGTGTATCTTCCCTTTCAGGTGTTGGACTTACAGCATACGGTGCCCTTCGCTTTGAATTCTTTGAACATGTGTTCCTTCAAACCGGTTTCAACGCGGGTGTAATGAGGCAAATGCGCACAAGAATCAGGCAAGCAGACCCGAATGCCTTATTGAAACAGACCATGGGCTTCTTTGAACCTGAAATTGTTATTGGTGCCGTATTCAAGATAAAAATATTCAACGACTGTAACAGTTGCCCCGTTTGGAAATAACTTATTGCTTCGGATTTAAGCGAAAATCAATTTTATAATAGAAAATAGGCAGAAAACCTAACTGTTGCTTCTCTGCAAATGGCGGAGCACTGGGGTTCAATAAATTCGGAGCGTAAGCAAGACTTAACAAATTCTTTGTGTTGAATACATTTACCAAGTCTAAACCAATTTCATGGGTTGTTTTGGCCGCGTTGAATTTCCAATTGATTTTAACGTCTGCACGGAAATAATCCTTGAATTGACGTTCATTGAACAAAGAATCCGTAAATATCACCTCATCGTACAAATTGGAAAGCGCTATGTCGGGATATCCGTATCGTTTTCCGCCTGCCACGGTGACTTTCATTCCCAATGAAATCGACTGCTTTTCACCGATTTTAAACTCCTTTCCAGCCAATAAATTGGCAATATATGTTCCGTTATAAGAGGTATTGCGCAATACTCCATCGCTTCCAGTATACTTTGAATCGTACAAGGTTCCAGAAAACAAGAAGAAGAAGGTTTTATCAAAATACTTCTGAATGGTCAATTCGATGCCGTAATTATACCCCGTCCCTGTATTCTGCAATGAATCAGGAAAGAACCGTGCAAAGCCACTACCCATATTGATCAGCGAGAAGGCCGATGGGACGACCGTTACAGGAATGTTGTACAAATGCTGGTAATACACTTCTGTTCGGATGTTAATGGATTTGTTAAAGGACTTTTCATAGCCGAGCGCCGTATGAAGCGAGCGGGAGAAATCCATGTTTTTGTTGTGGAGAAACTTATTCCCTTGGGCATCAAACTTGTGGTACGTATAAGTATACAAGGGTTGAGCACCGCTGTGCATTCCTGCCCCTGCAAAGACAGCTGCACTGTTTTTCATACGGTACTTCCAACCTATACGTGGTTCGGCATAACTTACGCTTTTACTCAAGGTAAAATATTGGGCATGAAGGCCCGCTGTAAGGTCCATTTGATCGGATATTTTGTACTTAAACTGAAAAAAAGGCTGTATCAACATGGCGCTTCCCTGGTAATCCCAGCGCCGAACAAAATCTTCATCAGTGACAATCAAACGAGCTGAATCCAATTGGTTCATGAAAAAGGCATCGGCATTGATTCCTGCCTTGAGCAACAATTGCTTGTTGAATTTATGGTTGATGCTGAAAAATGCAGAGCCCTTTGTTGCGTTGAAAGTGTAAGCCATCAAAGGTTTCATTGAATCGATACGGATGGTGATGTTGTCCGCCTCAATGGTACGGAATAAATAATCGTGGTTGGCATTCTGCTCTTCGTAAGACAGTGCAAGTGTGGCATTGATGAAGGTTTTTTCAGACAAAGGCTTTTTATAATTGAGGCCTGTTACACCCATTGATGTGCCAAAATACTGGTCCCTGTCTCCTTCTCCGTAAAACTCCTCAGAATATTGCGTTTGTTCTGAAATCATGATGGCAATGTTGCTTTTTCCACCTATACCAAAGAACGAAAGTGAACCGCCCTTTTTGGAAAGCCAGTTGAACTTAAACGCAGCGTCTCCATAAACCGGAACGGCGTCTGTTCCAAGTTGAATGCCTAATTTTTGAAACAAACTAAGGGTAGAATAGCGCCCCATCACCATGTAACTGGAACGGTTGTTTTTACCCATTGGTCCTTCCGCCAAAAACTCAGTCCCCAGAAAACCAAATTGTCCAGTAAACTCATGCCCATTGGCATTCCCATTTCGCAATTTTAAATCAAAAATACCTGACATGCTGTTCCCATACTCTGCAGGAAACGCACTCATGAAAAAATCAGAATTGGCCAACATTTTATTATTCAATACAGACACAGGACCTCCCGTACTTCCTGCAATAGAAAAGTGGTTGGGGTTGGGAATATCTATTCCTTCCACCTTCCAAACCACACCTAGCGGTGAATTTCCTCGTATGATGATGTCGTTTCTGGAATCATCTGCTCCTTGAACACCAGCAAAATTCGAAGCCATACGCGCAGGATCCATTCTGGAACCAGGATAGCGGTTGGTTTCTTCTACACTGAACTGTTGGGACGAAACGACCGCCAATTCGTTAATCACTTCCCCTTTTTTCCGGGCCACTACTTTTACCTCTTCGGTTTCAATAACACGTTCCATTAAAGAAATATTGGCGATGGTTTCCCGGCCTGAATTCACTTCAATCGTAACCACTTTATAGTCATAAGTGGGAAAGCGAATTTCCATATCATATTTCCCAACTGGTACTTTTTCAATTAAGAAATTGCCATCGATGTCTGTTATCCCACGGTATCTTTTAACGGTATCTCCTGTCAATACCTCCACTTTAGCACCTGTGAGCGGATAATTGGTTTCGCTATCTACGATTTTACCTCGCACATTTTGAACAGGCTGCGCAAAAGCAAGTAGTTGAATGGAAAAGAAAAGAAGAAAGGTACAGATTCGTTTCATACGCTTTGAGTAATTATCGGGCAATATACGCAAGAATTGCTAAAAGGTTTTCAATCTTAAATGGATCATGTACTGGTCATTCGAAAATTGGGTCGCTCCAATACATATACCATAACTACATATAAAATAATGAACATGTTGTGAATGAAAAATTTAGCCATTGGACCTTTTAAATCGATCCAAACCGAAAGGGTAAAATAAAAAACAGCCATTCCAATGTAAAGCGCAAATTTACGTGTATTGTATGGTATCGGATAATACCTTTGTCCAAGGTAATAGGACGCTACCATTTGAGCAGCGTATACAATCAATGTTGCCCATGCACTTGCCCAAAAGCCATACGTCGGGATGAAAAGCACGTTAATAACCAAGGTCAACATAGCGCCTCCAATCGCAATGTAAGCACCAAATTTCGTTTGTCCGCTGAGTTTATACCAAATACTTTGGTTGTAATAAATGCCCAGAAAAACATTCGCAAGGAGTAAAATCGGTACAACTCCGAGTCCCACATAGTAAGCTTCGTTGCGAATGAACAATTTAAAAAAGTCAATATTAAGAGAAACAAGCAGAAACACCAGACACACCGTTGCTACAAAAAAGTTCATTACCCTCACATAAACACGGTTTTTATCTTGGTTTTTCATCTGAGCGAAAAAGAAAGGTTCTGCGGCATACCGATAGGCTTGAAGCAATATGGTTACAAGCATTGCCAATTTGTAGCACGCCGAATAAATCCCCACCTTCGCTTCAGCAGCATGCAGTGAGGCTTGAGATACCCCATCATATAACATTCGTTTCAGGAGGATTCGGTCCATCGTTTCATTTATTATGCCTGCAAAACCAGCAATCACCAAGGGGAAGGCATAAACGAGCATTTCTTTCGCCAATTCCATGTCAAACCGTAGTTTTAAATGTAAAAAATGTCGGTACAACAAAAGCGGCTTTACCATTGATGCAAAAAGGTTGGCGAAAAGGATGAACAACACGCCCTCTTCAGGTCTTGACGGATCAAACACTTTGAGCATTAAAAACAAGTTAAGCAGCACATTGACGCCAATCGAAATAAATTGAATCGTGGCAAATTGAAGCGCTTTCTCCTCTGCCCTCAACTTGGCTAAGGGAAGCGCACTGATCGCATCCACACAAACAATGGCTGCAAGCAAAATAACGTACTCATTGTGCTGTGGAAAAAGCAGCCAGTTTGCTAACGATTGATTGAACAGCATCATCCCTCCAAAAAAAAGCAGGTTGATGCCGATGACCGTTAAAAAACCATTTAAAAAAACGGTGTCTTTGTCTTTTTTTAGTTGTAAAAAACGGAAAAAGGCCGACTCCATTCCAAAGGTCAGAAAGACCACTAAAAATGCGACATATGCATAAAGCTCAGACACCACTCCATAATCAGCGGGATTCGCGAAAACGTATGTGTAGAGCGGAACAAGTAAGTAATTCAGTAAACGGCCAACAATGCTGGAGAGGCCATAAACGGCTGTTTGACCGAATAATTTTTTTATTGGGTTGCTCATTCCTTGCGGAAATTGGCTTTTCGTTTCTCCATAAAGGCAGTTGTTCCCTCTTTAAAATCAGGAGTGCCAAAACAAATACCAAATTCCTCTATTTCCTTGTCGTATCCGTTAATCCCCGAATCAAAATTGGCGTTCACACAGCGAATCGCTGCTGCGATGGCAGAGGAGGAATTTTTCAAGATTTTACCTGCAATTTCCATTGCCTTTGGCATCAGTTCTTCTTGCGAAACTACGAGGTTTACCAACCCCCACATCAATGCCTCGTCGGCGCCAATCATACCAGCGGTAAAAACCATTTCATTGGCCTTACCCCTTCCAACCAATTGAGCTAGCCGTTGCGTCCCTCCATATCCAGGAATAACACCTAATGACACCTCTGGTAGACCCATTTTTGCGTTGTTGGAAGCGACACGTATATGAGCACACATGGCCAATTCGAGTCCTCCTCCGAGGGCAAATCCGTTCACCGCGGCGATAACCGGCTTGCTCATACGCTCGACAAAGTTGAACAATAACGATTGACCTTCCTGCGCCAGTTCGCCGCCTTCTGCAATGGTAAAGTCAGCAAACTCTTTGATATCAGCACCCGCTACAAAAGCCTTTTCTCCCGAACCTGTGAGGATAACCACTCCAATCCTGGGATTCAAATTCGCTTCATTTAACGCATGATGTAACTCTGAAATCGTTTCTTTGTTCAGCGCATTTAACTGACTTGGACGGTTAATGGTAAGGATACAAACCTGACCTTCAACAGCAGAAATAAGATGGTTGTACATGTAAAAATATTTGCGTCAAAGATAGCAATTCATCGGTTGTAGCGCGGTGCCGCGTTCAGAAGCAATGAACACCGGCTTTTTCATAAACAGATACCTTTGTTGTTCGATGAACATTTTATCGTTACGAATACCTTTCCTGAAAAACTTCGAGAAGTTCAAGCGTTCCCTTCTTGTCCACTTGGTAGATATTTATGTTGGTAGCCCGCACCATAGGCGAGAGGGAAAATCCGGAAAAAACGACGAGTTCATCGATTCTATTCTGCCAAATTTCCGGTAATACAAGGTATTGATAGGCCCCCATACCCGCTTTTTTCGTTTCTCTGGATGCATAACCTGGGAAAGAAACACCTTTATTTCGCTTTGGATTTAGGTTCTCATAAATGACTTTCTCGGCATTCTTATTGACCTCATACACTTTTGACACGTGGTAATGCAAAAAGGCTCTTGGGTTTACCTCACGGTATATTTTTCTATACTTGAGAAGCAGACGATCCTCTCTGGTTTTAAGTTCGTCGAAATGTTCCCTCCAATTTAAAGGAGTAAATCCTGGGATAAACGGATCATTTAACTTGTGAAATAGGTCGTCGGAAAGGGTTTTAGTTGCAGCAGCAAATCGCTTATCTGGCAACCTGGAACGGCTAAGCATTCGAACAAGTTTCAAGTACCCATTGCGGTGATTTTGAAAAAAAGATTCGGATGAAAAGTCAATGCGTTCTATTTTTTTCAAACGCTTTTCTAAAATCGCTTTTCTACGCTGCGCATTTGAAATATATTGTTCTTGCGAAAGCATATCGAGCAACGCATTCAAATGATCGAGCAACTTAGCTTCGGCTTTCTTCATGCCCTTCGCTTCTATGGCAACATAGGTGGCGATATAACTCTTGCCATGAGGCCATCCGGTCTTGTATCCTATTTTTTTTAATAATAGCTTCAATTCTTTAGGCAATCCGATTGGTTTATGCATGAAAGCGCGATTCGATGTGGGTACTCGAACAAATTTGCGAAATTTTCTTTCTATCCCTGTTTTTGTTGTAAAACTTGCCGTATTTCCTTACTTTTGATTGTGTTCAGCTTGGATGTTATCATTGGAGAATTACTTTTACGCCACAATTGCGTGATTTTGCCCGGATTTGGGGGGTTCATCGCGCAACGCGTTCCTGCCCGAATTGATTTTCAATCCGGCACCATGCATCCTCCCGGAAAATCCGTCTTATTCAATAGGCAACTCATTAACAACGATGGTTTATTGGTGGCAGAATTTGGGTTGCAAAACAAATTGGGTTATGAAGATGCTTTCAATGAGGTAACCAAGCAAATTGCGCAATGGAATGAGCAACTTCGGGCAGGTCGGCGCGTAGAGCTCGACAAAGTTGGAATGCTTTATTTGGATGCTGAACTCAATCTTTGTTTCGAACAGGACCGTTTCTTTAATTTACTGCTTGAATCGTTCGGGCTGTCAAAGGTCCATTTTGTGGAGGAACGCGACCTGAAACGTGCGCAATTGACCCTCATCAATACAGCCAGCGAAAGAACGGATTCTCCTGTTATCGAAATAGGTATCCAAGAGGAGAAAAAACAGGTGATTCATCAATCAGAAACTGAAATACCCGTTGAGGAACCGAAAGTTATCCAACTAGAACAAAGTAAGTCTGTAACACCAAGAAATCGAACCATTTGGCCTTATGTCGCAGCAGCTTGTATACTTCCGATTGCTTTTTATTCTTTTTGGTTACCCATGAAAACCGATGTATTGGAATCGGGGGTCATTTCACTAAGTGACTTCAATCCCTTTCATAAAAAGCAAGAGAGATTTTCACTGAAACCAATAAAGGATGCTAGCAGTTTTGTATTTAAGAACGCACCTGCTCCTTGTCCGTTTACCCTTACAGATGAGGTGCCCATTGCCTCTAACGATGAAACCACGTACACTCCCATTGAATCTGGCAGTGAAAAAAACATTCCCACCCCCGTGGTGATGGGGTCGTATGAGCTGATTGTCGGGAGTTTTTCCGATCCGAAAAATGTGAAAGAACATGTCGACTTGCTTCAGGATAAAGGCATTCAAACAAACGTATTAGGAGCTAGAGATGGACTTATCAGGATCAGCGCTGGCACCTACAAATCCATGGATTTAGCAAGAGCTAAAAAGGAAATACTCGCTTCTTCAGGAGTGGACGCTTGGATCATGAAATCAAAATAAATATACGACTCATAACACTTTTAACTTCTTATTATGAACGCCTTGACAACGTTAAAAACAAGCCTCGCACTTTTCCTTTTAATTGGGTCGCATGCGGCATTGGGACAATCTTCAAAAGAAACCAACGCAGCAGAAAGCAAGTATCAATTTTCCAAAGTTGTCCATTGGGACGCCACGCCTGTTCAAAACCAGGGTATGACGGGGACATGCTGGAGCTTCTCAGCCCTTTCGTTTTTTGAATCGGAATTGATTCGAATGGGATCAAAAAACCCCGAAATTTTGTCTGAAATGTACGTGGTAAGACGCGCTTATGAAGCAAAAGCAGAAAGGTATTTGCGCATGGATGGAAAGACAAACTTCAGCGAGGGGGGGGCTTTCCATGACATTCCTTTCGTCATTCGGCGTTATGGCATTGTTCCGGAAAAACAATATGCTGGTCTCACGAAAGGTAAATCGCACAACCATGCTGAACTATTTGAGGCCTTGAATACCAATGTTCAGACTCAACTGACCGCAGGAAGTGGCATTACAACAGAATTCAAAACTGGATTTAACCGCATACTGGATAACAAACTGGGAAAAGTCCCTGAGGAGTTCGAAGTGGAAGGAGTCAAGTACACCCCTCAAAGTTACGCCAAAGCCATTGGCCTTAATATGGACGATTACGTTTCCATTACCTCCTTCACCAATCATGGCTTATACGAAGAATGTGAATTGGAAATTCCCGACAATTGGGCGTGGGGCGAAAGCTATAACGTAGCATTAGACGATCTCTATACAACCTGCGTTGAAGCATTAAAAGCTGGATATACCATTGCTTGGGGGGCAGATGTTTCTGAAAAGGGGTTTAGTTTCAGCAACGGAATTGCCATTGTACCTGAAACGGACGCCATCGCCATGAAGGGGTCTGACAACAAAAATTTCTCCGATGCCGGAGCTGAAAGGTCTTCCAACGCCTTTCTTTCCCCTCAAAAAGAAATTACGGTAACTCCTGAAATGCGTCAAGCAGGTTACGATGGGAAAACCACTACCGATGACCATGGCATGCATATCGTTGGGTTGTACACTGACCAAAACAATACCAATTATTTTCTAGTGAAGAATTCATGGGGAACATCCAATTATCCGAAAGGATATTTATATGTCTCCGAACAATATTTCAAGCTTAAAACCATCAATATTTACTTACACAAGAATGGTATTCCTAGTGAAATTCGTTCAAAACTAAATTTATAATTGCCTGAATTTTAGAAGGTAAAATCAACTATTGACGGATTTTTTTAATTTTGCGTACCTAAAACGTACGTCATGGACCGTCTTACCCCTGCCGAAGAGCAAGTCATGCTTAAATTATGGAAACTTAAAAAAGCTGCCATAAAAGAAATTCAAGAGCTTTACGCTTCGCCTAAGCCTGCATACAATACCACTTCAACAATCGTAAGAATTCTTGAACGTAAAAAGTTCGTTAAGCATCAAGTATCAGGTCGTGGGTTTGTGTACCTTCCAAAGGTAAGTCGTGAAAAGTACCGTGAATACTTGCTTAACCATTTATTGGTCCATTATTACGACGGACAAAAAGAACCGTTGAGGGAATCAATTGTTTAGAAACAAGTATTTATCCCATTCTCGAAAGGACTATGTAACAGGCAATTGAAAAATAGGTGGTCACGTAGACCACGAGTGCCGTCCAATCAATAACTAATGAAATTCGGCGAGAATTTTCCCATTTTCGTTCATAGATACGCAGCGAGGTAACGGAAGTAAGGACAATAATAAAAAGGAAGATAAACGTCAAATTGTGAAGCATGTCCAACATCGTGTTTTGATTTGTTGCCGGAACCGCGCTCTCAACTATATACTTGTTCCCTATTGAAGCAAAAAGCGCCCCCACACATAAACCGAATCGGGGATCCGTATGGGTGGGCTTGATTAAAAAGGTACAAACAGCAATGACAAAGGCAACAAGCAATCCTGTAATCAACTTGAACAAAATCAACAGTGAGCTCTTTCGTTCGATATCTATTTCAAAATTGAACGTAGAAAACACACTTTTTCCTTTTAGCGTAGGATTTCCATACCCTGTTTCATAGGACTTTGAACCCGTATAAAAGCGTGAATCCATAATTTTCCATTCTACCAGGGATTTGGGCAAATATTCCGATAACCTCGAGGCGTCTTCATCAAGCACAAACCTTAACTTGCTGTAATCATCTTGCGCCGACTCAATAGAAAAATGCAAGGTTTGCTTGTCGAAAGGGTAATTGCGTAAATCCCAATGTTCCCTGACTTTTGTTTTTATTTTGGCGGAGAAAAATTTGTATCCTGGAAACGTATCGTAAAAGTTCCCCTCAAATTGAACATCCGAGGATTTCATCACCTCTGTATGGTGTTCAAAATCAAAGGACGTGTTTTTATAAAGCGTCCAAAACCAAAAATCAACGCTATAGGTGCCCTCTGCAATATTGAAATCATACAAGTCGGTTACATATGCCCCAATCTTTACCTTTTGAACCTGTGCTGAACCCAATTGAAGCGAACAAAAAACAACAAAAAAAGAAA
The DNA here is from genome assembly GCA_044372835.1 of Crocinitomicaceae bacterium. Lineage (GTDB taxonomy): Bacteria > Bacteroidota > Bacteroidia > Flavobacteriales_D > Crocinitomicaceae > M0103. The sequence continues at coordinate 119,548 of JBILRE010000006.1, forward strand.
GCAATATCCGCATAAAACGATCACTAAGTAAACACCAAATTTAAGATTCCTTTGGAATGAACCTGTTGGTTTTACGAAATTCTTTCTGTTGACATGGCAAGATTTCAAATAGTATGATTCCCGCAAACAACGAAATTGACCTATTATTTCTTACCTTTACAAAACAATCAACAACATGGCTTGTACAAACTGCAGCAGTAAAGATGGGACTCCTAGGGGATGCAAAAACAATGGAACTTGCAGCTCTGGCGGGTGTAGTAAACTAGAAGTCTATGACTGGCTGTCTAACCTGTCCTTACCATCTGGACAGACTCCATTTGACTTGGTGGAAGTCCGTTTTAAAAACAGCCGAAAAGCGTTTTTCCGAAACCACCAAAATATCAATTTACAAGCCGGCGACATAGTGGTGGTGGAAGCCAATCCGGGATGGAATGTTGGGGTGGTTTCTGTTACTGGGGAATTGGCACGAATTCAGATAAAGAAAAAATCCCCGCAATTCAAGCCGATGGAGGCAAAGCGGATCTCCCATATCGCCACACAAGAAGAAATTGACAAATGGGTGAAGGCAAGGTCGCTTGAAAAGGAAGCGATGTACCAATCCCGCACACTGGCAGTGAACATAGGGCTGGAAATGAAGATATCCGATGTCGAGTACCAAGCCGACCTTACCAAAGCCACTTTTTACTACACGGCAGAAGGTAGAGTTGACTTCAGGCAATTGATAAAGGACATGGCCGATCGGTTTCGCATTCGGATTGAAATGCGTCAGATCGGTTCCCGTCAAGAAGCATCCCGCTTAGGCGGAATCGGCTCATGCGGAAGAGAACTCTGTTGTTCTACATGGCTTACAGATTTCCGATCTGTATCTACTTCAGCGGCCCGTTACCAGCAACTCTCACTTAACCCACAAAAACTTGCAGGACAGTGTGGCAAACTTAAGTGCTGTCTGAACTACGAATTGGACATGTACTTGGACGCTATCAAGCATTTTCCGAAGCCCGAAACTCGATTGAAAACCGATAAAGGAAATGCCTATCATGTTAAATCAGACGTTTTCAAACACCTCATGTGGTATGCATACGAAGGCGATGCCGGAATTTCTGGACTTGTTCCCCTCACACCAGAGCGCGTGAAGGAAATAGCTGAAATGAATGCCGCCGGAGAGAAACCTAAGGAATTAATCGAATTTGTCGCGGAGTTGAAAGAGCCCGATTATTCTAATGTAGTTGGCCAAGATAGTCTGAACCGTTTTGAGCATGTTTTCAAAGCCAAAAAGAAAAACAAACGAGGTGGAGGAAAATCTCCGAAGCAACCAATTAGCGCTTCAGCTCCAACGTCAAATACCACTCCTCAAGCGAAAAGTAACGAGAAAAGTAAAAAACGTTTTCATCCAAAAAAAGGGAATAAAGACAGAAATAACAGAAATGAAACCAAGAGTTAAATTCATCCTTTTCTTAAGTGCCTTTTGGATATTGTCCGCATGTGGAGATGCACCACTATACGAAAAAGTGTACACGTTTAATGGACATCAATGGGACCAAAAAGTAAAACCCTCTTTTGAGGTAACCATTTCAGACACCACCGTATCTTATGATTTTATCATCACCTTGAGAACCACCACCGATTATGCCTTTAGCAATCTCTGGATTTATCTCAACTCAAAAGCCCCCAAGGGGGAGTCGGCACGAGAGCCCTTTGAATTCAAAATAGCTGATGCCAATGGCTTTTGGCTCGGTAAAAATTCTGGATCGGTGCTGGAAAATCAGATCATCTTTCGAAACCGGCGTATGCCTCAAAAAGGTATGTATACCTTCGTAATTGAGCAAGGGATAACCCAATCAAATATTGATGAAGTTCTCGACATCAGTATGCTTGTCCAGAGGACTAAAGCGTCCGAATAGTTGATTTATTAGATTTCGTTTTTTTCTTCGATTTTTTATCCTTCCCGAGCGTATAGGTGTAACCTAACGATAGAATATGCCTGATTCTAGGACTAGCAATATTGAACTGCTTATCGAGTAAGTAACCAACCGAAATGTCATGAGTCGCATCCAATTCAATGTTAAGCCCCGCATAAAATCGGTAACGCACAAACCGTTTCCCCGTTGGTCCAAATTCAGGGTTATAAAAATACTCGATGCTTGTTACGGGAGATAGAGGGAGCCCTTTAATATCGTATGCGATTTGTCCCTTAAAGCGCCAAGCTTGATCGAATTCAGCATCGTAATTGGCATTATACAAGCGGTTGAACGAATACTGGTACCTGCAACGCGCCCCTATTTCAAACCGTTTTATGGGGTATTTTGCATCTAGGTTGAAGTTTAAACGCTGCGAAGAAAGGAAATTGGTGTACTCGTCTTTGTCAAAAATCAAACGGTAATCAATGGAGGGACGGATGTATTTATTCAACTTGTACCTAACCGTAGCCTGAGGGAAAAAGGTTTCCAAGCCATAGGCGCCAAAGCGATTCGTTAGTTCCACCGCCCAATCAACCTTCTTTGAAATAGAACCCTTTACAGCTGTTTCTATCCATATTTTACCTTCCCCTTGTGCAAATAAGAAGGTTGGAAAAAAAGTGCAGAAAATAAACACCTTTCGCATATCAACGAATCAAGGTTATAGTGCCAATGTTTTTATTATCTTTTTTGCCGAGATCTACAGTTTGTTTCACCACCTCAAGGGTATAATAATCATCGTCGTTATTGGCAATGTTACTTCCTTTGTGAAAAATTTCGCTATAACCAAAAACTGTGTAAGTACCTGGTTGCAAATAACGAAAAGTAAACGAACCGTCGTAACTACATTCCACCTTATCGTCAATATATGCGTCATCTGAACCATAGGTAATGTAGACATCTTCTTGCGCTCCTGGATAGGAAACGGAATCCGAAATATTGCTTTGAACATACAATCGTTTCCAAATCAGCACATCACCGGAAATGCTGCTTCCGCCGCCTTCACCTTCTATTTTTTGACACGAAACAAGGGAAAGCACCCCAAAGAAAACGAACAGGTATAAAATCTGTTTATGCATGTTGTAAGGAATATTAGTTAACGACTTGACAACCAAAAGTAGAAAAAAAACGTCTATCTCCTGATCATTGAATTAACAATTTTTTAATATGGTATCGAAAATTGTATGTATTTTTAGAAACTGCACAAAATAAACTTGTATGAAAAAGTGGCTACTTCTTCCTTTAGCGTTCATTTCATTCCTCTCCAATGCCCAGAGTATTGTAATAAATGAGTATTCTTGTTCCAATATAAACGGCATCACAGATGCCTACAACCAACGGGAGGACTGGGTAGAATTATATAATACCACTGGTGCTCCAATTGATTTAACAGGTTACTATCTTTCCGACAAATCTACCAATCTTACCAAGTGGCAGATTCCGAGTGGTTCCATTAACGCAAATGGCTTCAAAATGGTGTTCTGTTCAAAAAGAAATACCGTTAACGGAAACCAATACCATCCAGATTTTAACCTCCAACAAACGGAAGGAGATTGGATTATTTTGGCGGATCCATTGGGAGCAGTAGTCGATTCCATTTTCATTCAACACAAAACCAAAGCGGATCATTCAGTGGGGCGACAATCGAACGGTGCGGCTACCTGGCAGTTATTTACCACACCAACACCCAATGCCAATAACGTTGGTGGTCAAAACTTTTACACGCCTACGCCTGTTATGAGCCTTGCACCTGGTTTCTATCCCGGTGCACAAACAGTTACAATTACGTGTTCAGACCCGACGGCAACCATTCGTTACACGACCAATGGCAATACCCCAACCACTACTTCTACCTTGTATTCTGGTCCAATCAACATCAACGCCACCACTGTCTTACGTGCTGTCGCGTTTAGTGCTAATCAACCCTCCTTCACGGAGACAAACACCTATTTTATTAATGTAACCCACACGGTTCCTGTAGTGTCTGTTAGCAGTCAGGGCGTCGGAACGCTACTCGGTGGAAACCAAACACCCGTATTTGGATCGTTTGAGTTGTTTGAAGAAAATGGAACTTTTATTGACGAAGGACAAGGAGAATTCAATAAACACGGAAACGATTCATGGGCATATAACCAAAGAGGATTCGATTACATTACCAGGGACCAACTTGGATATGCCGCCAATATTCAACACCAAATTTTCCCTGAGAATACACGAAATAGTTTTCAACGGGTTATTTTAAAGCCTGCTGCGTCGGACAATTATTCCTTTGAAAATGGTGCTCACATACGGGACGCATTTATCCATACACTCTCCATACGTGCTGGCATGCGCTTGGATGAGCGGACATGGCGGCCATGCGTCGTTTACGTTAATGGTCAGTATTGGGGCGTCTATGAAATCCGAGAAAAAGCAGATGACCACGATTATACCGATTATTATTTTGATCAAGATAAATTCAACTTGTACTACCTTAAAACTTGGGGTGGAACGTGGCAGGATTACGGTGCACCAAATGCTCAGCCAGACTGGACAAACCTACGTAATTACATCCTGAACAACAATATGGGTAATCCAGCCAATTTTGCTTATGTAGATACCTTGCTTAGCTGGAAATCGCTTTGTGATTATTTTGTATTTAATTCCTATGTCGTAAACCAAGATTGGTTGAACTGGAATACTGCTTGGTGGAGGGGACTCGATCCAAATGGCAATCATAGAAGGTGGCGATACACGCTTTGGGACATGGATGCTACCTTTGGGCATTATGTAAACTATACAGGAATTCCAGATGCAACGGCAAACGCCGACCCATGTAATGCCGAAAACCTGCCGAACCCTGGAGGACAAGGACATACCGATATTCTTGAGAAGCTGATTGCTGAAAACCCACTGGTTGAACAATACTACATAACACGGTATATTGATTTGGTAAACACCTATTTCTCGTGTAATTATATGAACCAGCTTCTCGATAGCATGGTAGCGGAGATTACACCTGAAATGCAAGGGCAAGTTACTCGCTGGGGTGGAACCTTCGCCGGATGGCAATCGCGTGTTCAACAATTGGAAACCTTTATGAATAACCGATGTGCGGCATTGGCTCAAGGATTAATCGATTGCTACAGCCTTACAGGACCTTTCAATGTGACTTTTGATGTCTTGCCTGCAAATGCCGGCCAAGTGAAAGTCAATTCGGTCTGGGCCCCCACCTACCCTTGGACCACACAGTATTTCGGGGGAATCAATACCCTGTTATTTGCAGAAGCAAATCCTGGATTTGTGTTTGATCATTGGGAATTCACAACCGGTCCGCTTCAGCTACCTGTTACCTCCGATTCCAACGCCATCAATATCAACGGTGTAGAAACGATAGTGGCGGTATTTTTGCCGGACAATCCGGATTTCGATGGAGACGGTTGCCTAAACGCTGATGAAGTATTGGCCGGTACGGACCCTAACAATCCTGACACAGACGGCGATGGCGACAACGACTGTGCTGAAATCGGTGCGAATCCTGCTAATCCTACAGATACCGACGGAGATGGCATCATCGACGCATTGGAATCCTCTACTACCGATGTCGACAACGATGGTGTAAACAATGAATCAGATCCTGCCAATAACAACCCTTGTGTACCAAACCCGAATGCAGGACCTTGTGACCAGGACAACGATGGTCTGACCAATTTAGAAGAACAAATTGAAGGCACAAACCCAACTAATCCTGATACGGATGGAGATGGAATAAACGACGGCAACGAGGTAAACAATGGCTCAGATCCTTTGAATCCGTGTGATCCAGATGAAAACTTTGCTGGATGTAACAGCGATACAGACGGCGATGGGGTACTAGATGCTCAAGAGCAATCCGATGGTACAGATATCAATGACCCTTGTTCATATGTGGTTGCCTCCATTACCGAGGTGATGCTTTCTGTAAACGATTGTGACGGAGATGGAATCAATGACATCACAGAAATTGCTGATGGTACTGATCCTTTTGATCCATGCGATCCAAACGACGCAGCAATCGAATGCATCGACGGCATCTTTTTACCAACTGGTTTCTCACCGAATGGTTCTGGACCAGCAGAGAACAATACGTTAACCATTCTGGTTGGCCGAAACATTGCTGATTTCACCTTGTATATTTACGATCGTTGGGGTAACCTCATGGTTCAAACCGGTGACTCTGAATTCGCATGGGATGGTACGTTTGAAGGAAAAGCATGCAATGCTGGTGTATACGCCTACATTCTTGAAATCACCTACACAGACGGTAAAAAGGAAACAAGGTCAGGTAACGTTACCCTAATACGATAAAACCATGAGAAAGATTGCATTCATCGCGTTTTCGATTTGCGCAACCTCCGTGGGAGCGCAGGACATACATTTTTCTCAAACGACCCAGACCCCACTTTTTATCAATCCAGCAGCGGCTGGTGTTTATGATGGATGGGAACGTGTAATATTAAACCATCGCAACCAGTGGTTGGGCAGTGGAACGCAATTTATGACCAGTGCAGTGGCCTTTGATGCGAATATTGGCAAAACCAGAAGAAGTGAAACTCCTTACTTGGGGATGAGCGCTTTATTTTTTAACGACATAGGAGGTGATTCGAAATTTGGTCAGCAAACAGGTTCCATTGGATTAAGTGGTGTGATACCTATGGCTGGAACCGGCCACCTTGTTTCGGCGGGTATACAAGGGTCTTTTTCAAATCGAAGCGCAGATTACAGCCGTTTATTGTTCTCTTCACAATGGACCGGTACGGCCTTTGACCCAAACTTATTGACAGGTGAACAAAACGGCGCCAATTTTCAATATGCGGATGTAGCAGGTGGTCTATTCTATACCTTCGATGCAGGCGGTACCAACTTCAGAAGAAGGGAAGAATTGAAAATTCAAGCAGGTGTTTCTGGTTTTCATCTCAATAAGCCCACTATGAAATTTGCAGGAGTGGAGGGAGAACGATTAAACAGAAAGTGGATTATGCATGCATCTGTTGTTGCCGATATTCCAGGATCCCCCATTGCCATTGACGGAAATGTAATGCAAGTGTTTCAAGGACCACATACCGAAACGGTGCTGGGTGCAATCGCAAGATACAGGCTAATTAACGGTACACATTACACCGGGTATTCCCAAGCTGCATACATTGGTCTGGGAGCCTATTTCCGTGTTGGAGATGCTATCTGTCCTGCCTTTGTTATTGATATGTACGGCTTTAAATTTGGTATTTCCTATGATTACACCATTTCTTCCATGCGGAAAGCATACACCGGAGGTTCGTTGGAGTTTTCATTGTCGTACACCAATTTGAGCCACGCATTGTTCAAGTGGAAAGGGAGAAGGTAGTATCCTGAAGAGATGATTGCTTTTAAATTGATTTTTACCTGATTAAATGTGGTAATGATTTCTACGTTATTTTCATCGCCATATAAAACCTTAAAAAAGCAAGGCTCAGAATGCCTTGGTTTTGAGAAAAACTTCAATCAAACTGCCATAATGCCTATCCTCAAGTAGTTATACTATAAATAATAGCAGTTTAAGGATTAAGTTGTTTCAATGTGGTCATGACCACTTGATTCATCTCATTCGATCAGCGTAAAACCAGCTTATTTTTTCCTGAAAAAGATTTTAATCGGCACCCCAGTAAAATCAAATTGTTCCCTCAACCGATTCTCGAGAAAACGCTTATATGAATCCGGGATGTACTGAGGCAAATTGCAGAAAAAGGCAAACGACGGAGCATGTGTTGGCAATTGCTGAACGAACTTAATTCGCACGTATTTACCCTTTACAGAAGGCGGTGGCGTTTGTTGAATGATCTCCAGCATCACCTCATTCAATTTGGAAGTTGGAATTTTTTTGGTACGGTTTTCAAAAACCTGCATGGTGGATTCCAGTGCTTTATGAATACGCTGTTTGTGGATGGCTGAGGTGAAAATAATCGGAACATCATTGAATGGAGCCAACTGTTTTCTGAGGTTTTCCTCATACTTCACCATCGTATTTTGGTCCTTTGCCACCAAATCCCATTTGTTGACCAACACCACCACCCCTTTCGAGTTTTTTTCTATGATATAATAAATGTGCAAGTCTTGTTTTTGTAGGCCCTCTTCCGCATCAATCATGAAAATACAGACATCGGCATTTTCGATGGTGCGCACCGATCGTAACACAGAATAATACTCAATGTCTTCGGTAACCTTCGATTTTTTACGAATACCAGCGGTATCAATCAATAAGAAGTCGAACCCAAAAGCCTTGTAGCGCGTGTTAATCGCGTCTCGTGTTGTACCAGAAATATCGGTCACGATATTGCGCACCTCCCCGGTTAAGGCATTTACCAACGAGGATTTTCCTACATTCGGCCGTCCGACAATAGCGATATGTGGCAATTGTTCGCGTTCGTCTTGGGAGGTGTCGTCTTTAGAGAAATGTTTCACCACCTCGTCAAGCAATTCGCCCGTACCACTTCCGTTCACCGCAGAGAGGTCGTACACATCTCCCAGTCCAAACTCATAAAACTCAGCCGACAACCCAATGCGCTCGTTGTTGTCTACCTTATTAGCAGCTATAAAAACCGGTTTTTTCGCTTTGCGCAGCAAGGATGCAACCGTCTGATCTAGATCAAGGATACCGGTGGTCACGTCTACCATGAAGATAATCACCCCCGCTTCTTGAATAGCGATTTCCACCTGTTTACGGATTTCACCCTCAAAAATATCCTCTGAACCAGTGATATACCCCCCCGTATCAATCACCGAAAAAGGAACACCATTCCATTCGCCTTTTCCATACAAACGGTCTCGGGTAACGCCACTGACTTCTTTGACTATCGCATCACGGGATTCTGTAAGCCTGTTAAACAAGGTTGATTTTCCGACGTTTGGTCTTCCTACAATCGCTACAATATTGCTCATGGTACTTTTTTTTGACTAAAAGACTTGTCCTAATAGCCGTATTTTTTCAATTTCAGGTCGGTAGATCGCCAATCTTTATCTACTTTTACAAAGGTTTCAAGAAAAACCCTCCGTTCAATAAATTTCTCGATTTCCACACGTGCATCGCGACCTATTTTTTTGAGCATTTCTCCACTTTTACCAATAAGAATGCCTTTTTGAGAATTGCGTTCCACAATGATTTGTGCTCGGATTTTCACCAGATTTCCCGTTTCTTCGTACGTATCGATTTCAACCTGAGAGCTATATGGAACTTCTTTTTCACAATATAAAAATATCTTCTCTCGGATGATTTCTGAGACAAAGAACCGCATTGGACGGTCTGACAGTTCTTCTTTGTCGTAGTATGGCGGATTTTCTGGAATCCACGAACGAATGCGCTCCCAAACCGTTTCCACATTGAATGCATGCAAAGCCGATACAGGATATACCTCTGCCTTTGGAAGGAGTTCTTGCCAATAAGCCATTTGTTTTGTAACTATGGTTTGGTCGCTCAAATCTATTTTATTGATTAGGCATAGAACCGGAATATCCAGTTGTTTAATTTTTTCAAGTGTTTCCTTGTGATTCATTTCCTTCTCGCGCGTGTCGGTGATGAAAATGAGGACATCGGCATCCTTTAAAGAGGCATTCACATACTCCATCATGTTCTCGTGGAGTTTGTATGCCGCATTCACAACACCTGGCGTATCGGAAAATACGATTTGGTAATCGTCGTCGTTGACAATACCCAGAATCCGGTGGCGTGTGGTTTGCGCTTTGGAAGTAACTATGGAAAGTTTTTCCCCTACTAACTGATTCATTAGGGTAGATTTACCCACGTTGGGACTGCCAACAATACTTACAAAACCGGAACGATGCGCCATGGGAATTTTTCTCGACGCAAAGAAACGAATTAAAAACGGCTAAGGCAAATAAGGGAGGCCCTCAACTTATTGGCAATCCATTTTTACGCATTAGGGCACCACATTAAATTCGATGATACTGAGGAAATTATCCGGGCATGTGGTTTGAACGACATCACCCGCCTTTAACCACAAGGGAAAGAGGTTGGCCACAGCCATAAAAATACCTGAACTTCCGTGACCCGGAGAACCATTGATTTGGTAATAAGGCTTGGTATTCACCAAAAATGGATGCTGACGATCCGAAAAATTGCAAGTGGGAAATTCCACAAACTCCGAAATAGAGGTATTAGCTTGCATGTAGGTTTCCACTTTCCACACTTTACCTGCAGGAACCGTTTGAGCCGTATTATTTACGCGAATCACTTGATTGAACTGAAGGTTTCCCTGAGAATAACTTACAATTGAAAAAAGTAAAAAGAGTGATAAAATAAGCCTCATAAATCCATTTTTAAGGGGTAATATTAAATTCAATGATAGAAATTTTTGGTGTCACGGAGACCTGTGGTGGGGTATAAGGGCCACAGCCTACATAGACATTGTCAATCCAATATGGACTGTAACAACTTCCGGATGCTGGAGTGGATTGTTGAGGTGGCGTCGTGAGCACAATGGGTTCAACTGTAGCGCCTGCATTTAACCAAATGATGGTGTTTTGGTAAGAAATCTCCTCACCGTTAATTTTAATATTATTCTTTCCAGCGAAAAAACTGGCTACATAATCGGTTACATATCGGGTTTTGGAATAAGAAGCAGAGGCATTGCATCCACAACTTCCCCCATCCTGGGTTTGGAACTTTATAAAAGAGGGGCTTGGCATAATTAGGCTTTCCAATTTCCAAACTTTTCCAGCGGGAACTGTCTGGGGCCCTGAAAGCACAATCACTTGATTGAACTGGAGGTTTCCCTGAGCAGACAGTTGGAAAGAGATAAAAATAACACCGAAAATAGCAAGTAAACGCATGTTATTGTTCTTATGGTACGACATTGAACTCAATCACACTAACCCTGAATACATTCGTGCCTGCAGCCAGATTCGTTCCCCCCGGAAGCCAGATAGGCAAATTTGTTGATTGCACAGAGGACGTCGCATAACTGTTTCCCCAGGTGGTTGACATCAAAACCCCTGTTCCATTGATTAATATCTGAGTGGATTTACTTTGCTCTGCTGTTGTACTGGTATTTATCTCGAGCGTAGCGTTATTTAACACAGATTCAACTTTCCAAACTTTACCAGCGGGTACTGTCTCTTGAACCCCAATGAGCTTTACCTGACTGAACTGCAGGTTACCTTGTGCAAAAAGGGCTCCACTTAAGAGGGTAAATAAAAAGACGAATGCGGTCGATTTCTTTTTCATGGTACAACATTAAATTCAATGACACTTACTTTGTTCAAACATGGGCCACCTGAAAGACTAGCACCAGCAGGTAGCCAAAGTGGTAAAATCGTATAGCTGTGCGTATAGGCAAGGTTTGAGTATGAGGCCGTTGTGGTTCCAGACCCTACCTTGGTTGTGACTCCGTCCACCTCGATGGAAGTTGACCTGAAATTGGCAACCCCACAAGAAGCACCAGCACTGGACTGTGCCCCACTTTGGTCATCGGGAATGGCATAAATGACACTTTCTACCTTCCATACCTTCCCAACAGGAACTATTTCCTGAGCTGTCACCAATTTAACTTGGGAAAACTGAAGATTTCCCTGTGACCACGACAAGGTTGTCAAGAAAAAAAAGAGTAAAAAACTACCAGAGCGTAACATACCGTTAAAACCCATCTGTCGTATAAACTAATGTGTTTCCATTGCTTCCGCTCGTAGATCCACTTCCTCCAGTTCCAGCAATAGGAACCCATGCTGTACCATTATAGTAGTAGAACCCTGGGGTATTATCTGTTTGAAAGACCAAAAGGCCAGTTGCCGGTGTAGCGATGGCATTTCGTTGCGTTTGTGTCATGGACGGAAGTAACACACCTTTTGTAGTGGAAGCCACAGTCAATGCTGATGAAGCACTGGGTGAAGTCGTGCCAACTGCAACGGTGCTTCCATTATTGTATAAATTACTTGTAGCCGTCCATGCCGTTCCGTTGTGAAACATTGTTTGCCCAAGCGTACCGGCAGGCATTCCCGTTGTCGTTCCATTGCACACGTACCTTGTCAACGCAGGAATAATTTCACCTGCATCAAGTGTACTGTTTCCATTTACATCTAATCCATATTCCATTTTAACCCCACCTACGGAACAATTTGCTCCTGCAGGTTCTGTGGTAGTAGCGATGAGGGTATTGTAACCGTTCGATCCAGGATTTCCCTGAATACCCTGAGAACCTGTTGCGCCGGTGGCTCCTGTCGCTCCTGTTGGACCCGCGGGTCCTATTGGACCTGCCGGACCTGTAAGCCCAATAGGACCTTGAGCACCTGTCAATCCTGTTGATCCGGTAGGTCCAACCGGTCCTGTAGCACCTTGAGCGCCGGTAGCTCCCGTCGCACCCGCAGGACCTTGCGCACCATTACATACATATTTGGTAAGTGCAGCATTTACCTCTGCAATATCCAACGTTCCGTTGCTGTTCGCATCCAATCCGTATTCAATTTTTACTCCTCCTGTTGTACAATTTGCCCCTACCGGCTCGGCTGTCGTTTTCGCCAAAGAATTCAATCCATTGGTACCTGCTGTCCCTTGAGGACCTGCAGCACCTGCTGGTCCAGTTGCTCCGGCCGGACCTGTTGCGCCCGTTGCTCCTTGTGGCCCTGCTGGACCTGTTAATCCAATTGCACCTTGAGCACCCGTCGCCCCTGCTGGGCCGGTTGGGCCCGTTGCACCAGTTGCTCCCTGAGGACCTGCCGGACCGGTCAACCCAATTGCACCTTGAGGTCCTGTGGCCCCCGCTGGTCCTGTTGCTCCTACTGGACCTGCCGGACCTGCAACACCCTGTGGTCCAGTAGCTCCCTGAGGTCCAGTGGCGCCTTGGGAGCCGTTGCACACATATTTTGTGAGTGCTGGATTTACTTCTGAAAGGTCCAATACTCCGTTCCCATTGGCATCTAAACCGTATTCGATTTTCACCCCACCATTCGAACAGTTGGCTCCTGCTGCTTCTACCGCTGTATTAGCCAGTGAGTTCAACCCATCTGCTCCTTGTGGCCCGGGATTAGCCGTGTTTTCAGCGTACAAGGCGTAAGGAACACTCATCATTTGCTGGGTGCCAAGAAGGGCATAATTCGTTCCTCCATTGACATCAGCCGACACTTCAATATAGTAAGGACCATTCCCCCAGTCGATGGTACTAAAGGCTCCTAGTTGCGGTGTTCCTTGTCCGATTACCAGATTGACTAAACCAATGTTACTGGTAGTGACATTAAACGTTTCTTCATAAACCGCGGTTCCTGTTGGTGCTCCTTGTAAAACACGCATTTGCAAACCGACGGCGGTATTATTTACAGTTGTTCCGTTCAGGTTTCGAATAACGGATTGATAGTTAATCCCTTGAGGCACCTGGGCAGAAGCCCATATAGCAAGAAACAGTGAACCAAAAAATAGAATGCATTTATTCATAATCGTTTTCTGTTTTTATCAATGAATAATGGGCAGATGTTTGATTTTCTCCCGTTACAATTACTTGGTAATTCCCAGCAGCAAGGTTTTCCAATGAGAACGTGGTTAAAATCCCTCCAATTGCCATGGAAAATACCTTCTTTCCGAATAAGTCGTAAACATCCAAGTTTGTACACGATCTATATGGATCCGATAAGGTAATGTTGGTTTGAAATGGATTCGGATAGACCATAACATCATAGAACAGATAATCAGAGACTCCCACTCCACTTCCTTTCTCAGGTTGATGAAAACCCTGAGTACAAAGATCTGTCCCATTTTCAAGGGTTGCCGTAAAGGTTTCCCCAAAAGTAAAATCTAGCGCCAATTGGCTGTTTTCAAAATGGTCACCAGCGCTTGCCAACACCTGATTTTGAATGTCAACTTGTGCAAAATGAGTGGTTAAAACCGATAGCAAGAGGATGAACAATAAGTACTTCACTGGATTTGAAATTCGTTCTTTGGGGTTAAATGTAGAAAAATCCCGACAAGAACTCTTATGAGTTGGTACAAATTTTAAAAAAAGATAAACTTGCGTTTAAATAGGGACTCGCGGTAATCGTCTATTCGCTCAGAAACCCCTGAATCTGTTAATCGTTGGTAAAGTTGTATGTACCCTTTTTGTTGTTTTTTCTCAAACTCACGTTTAAAAAGAGGTGCCAAACCGAGAAAATGAATGGTTGAATCATGGGTTGAAAAAGGACTCAGTTCTTCCTTAAGCCAGATAGGTTCCAATAGCATTAATGCATGGTAATCTCCCGTTAGATCGGCTTCTTCTTTTTTCAAAGGAAAGGTGTGTCCAGGTCCAAACCAAGTATCGTTACTTGTAAAATATTCCGCGATGCGAAGTAAATAGTCCAATAACCAAGGTGAAGTCGCTTCTGACGAGACAGGAAGTGTATAATCCGGAAGGCAGATATAAAGTTCGATACGTTTCTGGTAAAGCCACTTCTCAGGGACATCCATGGTTTTATCTGATAAACCGTCCGTAAGGTAGATTAGCGATTGCTTTTGAGGCAGGTGTACCGCATGTACACGAAAAGAACTCCTGTCTAAGGTGGAAAGAATGCGCCAATCCCTCGTCGCTTCTAACGACAAAAATGTTTGAATCGGTGTCACTTTCCTTTTTTACTCCATGCTTCGATGGATGCTTTGTTCATATCGACATAACTTGGATTTCCAGCCTTTTCTGCTACCTCAGAAGATAATTTAGCGGTTGCAATCGCCGACTTAAAGTCACCAAGTTCAGCCTGAATCTGTGCTTTCAAACGCAACATCCAGTAAGCCTCAGGTCGTGATTCAACTGCTTTATTGATCCATTCCAGCGCCTTGTTCATGTCCTTTTTCTCCTTGAAGTAAAACTCCGCAGAGGCAAAATAATCGCTTGCCGTTGGCCCAGTCATTGCTTTGTCAATGTTAGCCTGCATTTTTTCTGATGTTGGGACCTGAACCGGTATTTCCACGCGCGTTGTTTCCCATTTCATGCTCAGCAATGCAGATTTGGTTGTCAGACCATCAAATGCAATGGTGAAGGTTTCCATAGTGTCTTTCATAGACAAAACAGGCGCTGTACATCGCAACTGCACCTTGGCTTCATCCCATTCGTCGGGCGTACCCCAGTTATTGATGTCTTTATAGAAAATGATTTCCCAAGAGGTCAATGTTGGCTTCGTAAAAATGGCGTATGTCCCAGTTGGTAAAGTGTCTTTCCCAATCAAAACAGGATCGCTGCACGTAAACTTTGTGTTTTCATTTGCACCAGTCCGCCACAATTCATTAAACGGAACAACGTCCCCGAAAACCTTACGGCTATTTCGCGAGGGGCGGTAATATTCTACTTTCAAGTCGGTCAGGCCAACTTTCTGTTCCACCTTTCCTTGCGGGCTTGCCATCGGACGTTGAATTTGACTAAAAGCTCCTGCAGATAGGAGACAAGCTAGTAAGAGTAATATATTTTTCATAATTCAAAAGTAACAATACTAACTCAAACAGAGCGAACAGACGAATTGTTTTGAATGGCTACTTCACAGGTGTACATTTTTTTTTCAGCGATTTTTCTTCTACCTTCGAGTGATGTTGGCCAAATCCATAGGAATAGGTATGTGCAGCCTGGCACTTTTTGCTTGTCGTAAAGACAGAACATGTCAATGCACGGAAATTGAACGCTTCCAGTCAGCAAGCCTTGACTCGCTTTCAACGAACTCCTGGACCATAAATTTTCAAGATGTCACCAAAGCGTTTGTTCTGGATAAAATGGCTTGTTACTCAAGTGAAACTATTAAAATTCTTCCTAACCAAGTAGTCGGGTACAACCCCATTACTACCCAACCCATATACGAGGACGTGACGTTGACCAATGATCGAACGTGCGAAATGCGTTAAATCCGTTATGAAAAAATCCGTTTTCACCTTGCTGTCCATCGCTCTTTTATCCTCATGCAAACAAGATTTTGTATGCGAATGCAGGCAAATCGATTCCGAAAACGGCGGAATAACTGACACGGTGAATTATACAGTCGAAGTAAGTAATGTGACTAAACAAACGGTATTGAATAATCCTTCCTGTGTGTCATATGACGAGAACGGAACTTACCCCAATGGGATTACCTGGAAGAAAGAGGTAGAGTGTACTATTTTACCGAATGAATAAAAAATGGTAATGAATCGGTTTAATCTCTCCGTTTCATTGCTCGTTCAACCCTATTTTGGGTAATTTTGTCATTCCGGTATGAATAACAAGCAATTCCTTTCCATTTTTGAAGGCCATAAAACAATAGAGCAAACGGCGGATGCCCTGCAATATACTGAGGCGCGCATACATTTAAAGGGATTGGTGGGTTCCGCTCAAAGTTGCCTAACGGCAGCTATCGCAAAGCAAGTCCCCGGTCATCATTTATTTATCCTCTCAGATAAAGAAAAAGCGGCCTATTTTCTAAACGACTTACAAGGCCTGATTCCAGAGGATGGTCGCATTTTATTCTATCCCGCCTCATACCGCGTACCTTATCAGCTCGAGGAAACAGACAATGCCAATGTAGTGGCGCGTGCAGAAGTACTTGAAAAACTAAACAATGGCAAAAACTGCTGGATTGTTACGTATCCTAAAGCCCTTTTCGAAAAGGTACCAACAAGTAAAAACCTCGCCGAAAACACGATGCGCGTTGAAGTTGGAAAGAACTATTCAATTGACTTCATCAATGAACTACTGCTGGAATACCATTTTGAACGGGTAGATTTTGTATATGAGCCGGGCCAGTTTTCGATTCGAGGAGGTATTGTAGACGTTTTTTCTTTTGCAAACGAAAACCCCTTTCGAATTGAGTTTTTCGGAGATGAAGTAGAAACCATCCGGACCTTTGATGCTGGAAACCAACGCTCATTGAATCAACACCGCTTCTTCAATATTGTCCCAAATGTTCAGGGTCGAATGAGCATTGAAGAAAACGACAGTTTCTTTGCTTTCACAGGAAAACAAACTACGTTGTGGGTGGAAGCCTACGATCAAATGCTGGATACCCTGGAGAAAGAATACAAGAAATCGGTCGATATCCACACCAAATTACCCGATACCGTTCGTCATACCTTACCTGCAAACTTGTACTTGCATCCTACCGAAGCAGAAAAAGCCATCCATGCGCTCAACCTCATCGAAATCGGAGCGGTAAAGCACCTCAAAGGAAAGGACATCGCATTTCAATGTGCCCCTCAGCCCAGCTTTAACAAAAACTTTGACCTATTAAGACAGGATCTCCTCGAACGGGGAAATCAAGGATTTAAAACGTTGATTTTTTCGAATCAACCAAAACAAATCGATCGCCTGGAACAAATTTTCAAAGACATCGGCGGTGAAGTGGCGTTCACCCCAATGCCCTTTGCCATACACGAAGGATTCATCGTTCCCGATCTGAAATTGGTTTGTTACACCGACCATCAGCTGTTTGAACGTTACCACAGGTTCAGGCTAAAAGAGGGTTTTCGTCAAGCGAAACAAGCGCTTACACTTAAAGAAATTTACACCCTCCAGAAAGGGGATTATGTGACGCACATCGATCACGGAATCGGTCAGTTTTCAGGTTTAGAAACCATTGATGTCAATGGAAAACCACAAGAAGCCATTCGACTCATTTACAAGGACGGCGATGTGCTGTATGTCGGCATTCACTCCTTGCACCGCATATCGAAATTCACCGGTAAGGACGGTTCTGTTCCGAAAATGAATAAGTTGGGCACGCAAGCGTGGGCGACGTTAAAGCAAAAGACCAAGAAAAAAATCAAAGAGCTTGCCTTCGATTTGATTCAACTTTATGCCAAACGCAAAAGCCAACCTGGTTTTGCCTTTCAACCTGATTCGTACCTGCAAAATGAACTGGAAGCGTCGTTCATGTACGAAGACACCCCGGATCAATTGAAAGCTACCCAAGCCATTAAAGAGGACATGGAATCCTCCACTCCCATGGACCGTTTGATTTGCGGCGATGTGGGCTTTGGTAAAACCGAAGTAGCAATACGTGCGGCATTTAAAGCGGCAACGGACGGTAAACAAGTGGCTGTATTGGTTCCAACGACGATTCTCTCAATGCAACATTACCGCAGCTTTGCAGAGCGTTTGAAAGAATTTCCCATCACGGTAGATTACATCAACCGATTTAAATCTGCGAAAGAAACCACCGCCACGCTTAAAAGGCTCAAGGAAGGTAAAATCGACATCATGATTGGAACACATGCGCTCGTGGCAGAGAGGGTGCAGTTCAAAGACCTTGGGCTTATGATCATCGATGAGGAACAAAAATTTGGTGTGGCAGTAAAAGACAAGCTGAAAACCCTGCGCACTACCGTAGATACACTCACCTTGACGGCAACACCCATCCCACGGACCTTGCAATTTTCCCTAATGGGTGCGCGCGACCTCAGCATCATCAATACACCACCGCCGAACCGTCAACCTGTATTGACGGAAGTGATCAAATTCAACGAGGAAACCATACGGGATGCTATTGCCTATGAGGTAGGGCGTGGAGGACAGGTGTTTTTTGTGCATAACAGGCTGTCCAACATCCGAGAAATTGCAGGAATGATCAGTCGCCTGTGCCCGGGAGTGAGGGTTGGCATCGGTCACGGGCAGATGGATGGCAAACAGCTGGAAAAAATCATGATGGACTTTATCGAGGGAAGCTACGATGTGCTGCTTGCTACCACCATCATCGAATCAGGAATTGACATTGCCAATGCAAATACGATTATCATCAACGATGCCCATCATTTCGGTCTGAGTGACTTGCACCAACTTCGCGGACGTGTGGGTCGAAGCAATAAAAAAGGCTTTTGTTACCTCGTTGCTCCGCCCTTTAGCATTATGACCTCTGATTCCCGAAAGCGGCTGGAAGCGTTGGTACAATTTTCAGACCTTGGGGCCGGTTTCAATATTGCTATGAAGGACCTCGACATCCGCGGAGCGGGCAACATGCTCGGGGGCGAACAAAGTGGCTTCATCTCTGAGATTGGTTTTGAAATGTATCAGAAAATCCTGAACGAGGCCATTGATGAACTCAAAGAAAGCGAGTTTAAAGCATTGTTTGCTGAACGAAATACAGACTCACCCTTGGAATTTGTCCGCGATTGTGTTTTTGAAACCGATTTGGAGGTCCGTATTCCAGATGACTACGTTAATCAGGTAGCTGAACGCTTGAGCCTTTACCAGAAGATGGACGACTTTTCCTCGGAAGAGCAACTCAATGACTTTGCCAAAGAACTCGTCGATCGCTTCGGGCCATTGCCTAGAGCGGTAAAGGAACTGCTTCTCTCTTTTCGCTTGCGCTGGTTGGCGCAAAAGATGGGAATGGAGCGGCTTGTTATTAAATCAGGGAAAATGGTGGGGTATTTTATATCCAATCCGCAATCTCCTTTTTATGAAACGGAATTATTTACGCAAGTGCTCAATCATATACAGCAAAAAGGAGCCAATTGTACGCTGAGCGAGAAAAATGAACGACTGCGCCTTATCTTTTCACAGGTACGTCACATCAAGGACGCTTACAACCAACTTGCCATCATAACGGGAATCGAAACGATCGCTTAGAAAGGTATTGATGCGGTGAATGTTGTTTTGAATTCATTTTTCGGAACTTATTAAATCCTCTATCTTTCGAAAAACAACTCAAAATGGCTCACAAATTAGCACTTCTTTTTATGTCCCTCAATGTCTTTTGGGTATATGGTCAAATTGTCAATAGTACATTGCTCGATGCTAATAATGTATCGGCATACATCCATGACGAAGGTGGGTTTTTTAACCGCCCATCGAATGCCACAGCAGGATATGAGGTACCAAAAGGAGGCGGTGTATCAACGATTTATGCAGGTTCTTTCTGGATTGGTGCCCAAGACGTCAATGGTGCATTTCGTTTCTCTGGGAAACGCTATAATATGGGTGGTAGCAATAGTGGGTTTCATTCGGGGCCTATCGCGGAATCCATCGCCTATGGATCGGTCAGTTACAGTAACCAGTACCAACAAGCAATCTGGCACGTTACAGCCGCAGAAATAAACGCCCATATCGCACAATTTGCTACAACAGGTTACAACATTCCAGCATCTATTGCAGACTGGCCGGGAAACGGAGATGTATCCCTCGGCGTAGCCAGCCAATTGGCACCTTTCGTCGACTTAAACCTAAATGGAGTTTACGAACCTGCGTTGGGTGACTATCCCGATATCCGCGGTACTGAGGCAGTATATGTCATTATGAACGATGAATCGTTTCAGCCCGATGGGAATCAACTGGGAGTCGAATTACACGCGATGTTCTACCAGAATGTGGCGGGCAGCTATTGGCAAAATGCCACGCAACTGAATGTGCGGGTTTTCAACCGCAGCAACGTCACCTATTTCAATTACCGACAAGGTTTGTACATTGATTTTGACATTGGCTCCTACAGCGACGATTACATTGGATGTGACCCAAATAAGCATGTTTGTTTTGGGTATAATGGAGACGACTTCGACGAATCGGATGGGGGGTCATTGGGCTATGGAGCCAATCCCCCCTGTCAGGGTGTTGCCGTGCTTTCGCATGACATGGCTGGTTTTTGTGGGTTTAATAATGGACAAGACTACGGCGATAGCGATACCTTGATGTGGTTGCTTTTAAACAACCAGTGGGGCGATAGTTCCAACTGGATCAACCCGTTAACAGGAAGCCAAACCGATTTCATTTTTTCAGGAAATCCGAATGTTAGTGGCACATGGAACGAAGCCGAGGTAAACAACCCTGCCAGCGACCGCAGGGGTTTAATAACCATTTCGGAGCCTATGCTTCCGGTCGGTGGGAGCATTTGTTCAGAGTATGTGTTTATTTTTGACCGGATGGGTCAAAACCGCCTCGAAAACGTGCAACATGTCATTGACATTGCTGGAGCCTGGCGGAATGGCTACCTTGCATCGAACAATTATCCGTGCCAAAGCAATGGCTTTAATGCCTTGACCGAAAATGAATCCATTGGTCATTTAGAGCTTTACCCCAATCCTTCCGAAAATACATTTTCGTTCATTAACCCATTCGGTAGCCAAACAGGCATACTAACCATTGTGTCATTGGATGGGAAAAAGATTTTTGAGGAACGTGTTATCGGAAATAGCATCCAATGCACGCACCCACTTGAAAACGGCGTATATTTGGTGGTGCTCGAAGTGGCCGGACAGCAGATACAAGAACGGTTAGTTGTTGAACATTAAACGATAAAAGACTAGTATGAAAAAACGTGATTTATGGAAGACCATGCTGTTGGCATCGGTATTTATTGTGTCTACCTCTTGCGGGGAAGAAGTAGACAAACGAACCGATAAAAAACCAACGGTGCAGTTCGAAGCCAAGGAAAGAAAGAATCCTCCCTCTGAAAGCAAGGAAAAGGAATTGGCGGAAGCAGGGAATGGCTCAGCTAAACCCACAAAACCTAAAGTAATCGTCCCTCAGGTAATACCACCAGAGCCCCGTCCGCCTTACCTACCCGATCCTGAGCCCTACGATCCATACGTATATGACCCGAATCCTGGACCACCACCTGTTTCCGAGCCCATTAAGGCCGTTGACGAACCCTTGCTTTTTGCTGACCCCATGCCGGAATTTCCAGGAGGAACGGATGCACTACAAAAATTTATGGTGAACAACATTCGCTATCCACAAGTATGTCTGGAGACTGGCGTACAAGGAAAAGTTTATGTCCGTTTTGTCGTGAATACGGACGGGTCGATTGAAAAGGTAGAAGTTCTACGCGGGATACCAGATTGCCGTGAACTGGACAAAGAAGCCGTACGCTTCGTGAAAAGCATGCCGTCATGGAAACCGGGGATAGTGAATGGTAAACCGGTCAAAGTGTACATGACCTTGCCGATACGCTTTCACGTTGAATAGATGGTGGGGGCGATGGTGTTTTGGTTATTATGCAACACTAGGGAAAACGAGATGTGCATCATCTATTTCTAGACAGACCCTAACTTGATAAAGCCTTCATCTCCGCTCATAATTCCTTTTCTTCATGTGCGCAATTTAGCTAATGATAACCCTATAAAAAATTTCATTTCTCCCTTCTCAAGAATTTAGATATCATATTCCGGAATAGACTATAACAAAAACGGTAGTTCTCCACTCCATTTTCAGGCCTCTTTTAGCTTATTCAGGATGATAATCCAACTCGATTAAGAGTTGATATTGAAATTTATTTCAGCGTTAATTTTGACGAGTTTGGTTTGAACACAGGCGACTAAATTCTTGCCGTTAATACAAAAAATAACAATTGTTACTGTAAAAATAAACTGCTGATATTCGTTAGTGTATATTCAATCCTATTCAGGTATTTTGATTATCCGATCTTGAAATGCAAATTGTTGCATTTGGACATAATATACACCTGAAGCAAGATTAGAAATGTTCACATTAGTTATTTGATCATTAAGTTTTCCTTTCCAAATGATTTCACCCTGCACATTAACCAACTGTACCGGAATATCATAAGAATCTGCAGTAGGTAAAGCTATTGTAATATGGGAAGCTGCAGGGTTCGGATAAATACTGACATTATACAGGGTTTCAGCTTGCTCTGATAATTCCGTAAAACTCAACGTTAAATTCAACGTTATCAAACTATCACAACCAACTGAATTGGGTATAACCTGCGCGTATGTTCCACTCTGTGTGTAGGTCTGTCCATTTAGAAAGTAAATGTCTAATGCATTAATATTAAGTGTACTAGAAGTATTCGACAAAGATGTTACAGCTACATTACTTGAGGTCGTTGAACACGCTCCGTTCGATACAGAAACACTGTAAACACCTGGATTTGATACTGTAATCGATGGAGATGTAAATCCATTCGACCATGTATTACCTGACGAACTAGATGATGTTAAAACCACCGATGAACCTGGACATAAGGCCGTAGAACCACTTGCCGTAATAACTGGTACTGCTGGAGGTGTTAAAACCACAATATCAACCGATCCTGAAGATGTCGAGCACGTTCCATCCGAAACAACCACATTGTATAATCCAGAAGCAACCACATTAATCGATTGCGAAGTGGATCCGTTTGACCACACATTACCAGATGCACTTGACGATGTTAAAACAACTGAATTTCCTGAACAGATTGTTGTTGGACCATTTGAACTTATGGTTGGTACCGGAGGTGAGGCAAGTACATTGATTGCGATTGGAAGCGAACTACTTGAACAAGAACCATTTGAAACACTGACAGAATAAAGTCCAGCCGTTCCCACCACAATAGACTGGGATGATAACCCATTCGACCACGTATTGCCAGTTGCGCTTGAAGAGGTTAAGGTTATAGTACTTCCCGAACAAATTGAGGTTGGTCCGCTGGCTGTGACCGTTGGAACCGCTGGTGACGATACGACACTAACCACTGTAGGTGCTGACGTGGTGGAACAAGTACCATTCGATACCGTAACACTGTATGTTCCTGCTGAGGATACTACGATGGACTGAGATGTTAACCCATTCGACCACGTATTGCCCGTTGCGCTTGAGGAGGTTAAGGTAACAGTACCACCAGTACAAATCGTGGTAGGTCCGCTGGCTGCGACTGTTGGGACCAAAGGTACCGAAACTACATTAACCACCGTAGGCGCTGACGTTGTGGTACAAGCACCATTCGATACCGTAACACTGTACGTTCCCGCTGAAGATACCACGATTGACTGAGATGTCAACCCATTCGACCACGTATTGCCGGTTGCACTTGAGGATGTTAATGTAACAGTACCACCAGTACAAATCGTGGTAGGACCGCTGGCCGTAATTGTTGGTGTTGAGGGCATTGCCAGGGCAATCAATGATTGGCTAGTGGTAATACTTGTAGCCCCAGAGCTTAAGGTTATAATCCCGTTTACAGGCAAATTTGGCGAAAGTTGCATGGCTGTATTGCTGGTTACCGTAAACGGAACTGTTACGCCACCAACTGAAACCCCTGTAACGTTGCTTAAACCTGTTCCACTAACAGAAACGGTTTGACCCATACATATTGTATCATTGGATAAACTGGAAATTGCCGGCAATAATGACGAAAACACATCGATACTCGCAAAATATGGTTGAAAACGGTTATTAATTGTTTTGAAGTTTCCACCCACATACAATTTTGAATTAGATATAGCCATAGACCGAACATAATCACTTGGATTAGGCTGCCAATAAGTAGGTGAAGGAGAATTTAGCGAATGTGCAGAAAGATTAACAATTGGCTGGTTTTGATTCTCGAATGAATGGGTCCCTCCGCGGTAAACATTGGTGTCTTGAGCACACAATGAATAAACTAGTGCGGAAGTTGCAGGAAATGGGTTAAATGATGACAAACCATTGGTTTGCGTATTCAGTGCAGCCATATTAAGCCTCGTTTGCCCAGCCATTGTGGTAAACAAGCCACCCATGTATAGCAAATTATTTCCGTGAGCTAGTGCATATACTGTGTTGTTGGCATTCGGGTTAAATGCCGCTAACATTTCTGTCGCCAAATCATATCCAGCTACCCTGTTTCTGGTTTGTCCGCTAATGGTTGTAAAGGCACCCCCGACGAAAAGGGTATTAGCCCCTGTGGTAAAAGCAAATACCTCTCCATTCGCGGTTGGATTAAAAGTTGTAGCCGCTCCAGTTAAGGTGTTGATTCCTGCGATTTTGGAACGGGCCGACCCACCAATATTCGCAAAATTACCACCGACATATAGCGTTGATCCCTGCAAGTTCAGGGCATTAACCACACCATCTGCATTTGGATTCCAACCGGTGGGCAAGCCATTGCCGACATTCAACTGCGCAATTCTATTTTTTAATATCGAGCCGTTTACAGTG
Organism: Crocinitomicaceae bacterium; assembly: GCA_044372835.1. Classification (GTDB taxonomy): domain Bacteria; phylum Bacteroidota; class Bacteroidia; order Flavobacteriales_D; family Crocinitomicaceae; genus M0103. Next base: position 144,332 of record JBILRE010000006.1, read on the forward strand.
GTAAAATCCCCTCCGATATACACGTAATTGTTATCCGCAACAATCGCCCGTACGATACCGTTAATATTGGGATTCCACGACAACAATTGCCCCGTCGATTCGTCATAGGCAGCCAAATTATTTCTTGTTACAGCGCCAACGCTATAAAACAATCCGCCCGCATAAATACGAGAACCGTCCACCGCCAGACAATTCACAAAGTAGGTGGTGTTCTTCAGCCCCATCACATTTGGATCCCAAGCTGTGGCGGTTACTGTGCTGATATTCAACATGGCGAGTCTATTCCTGTTTACCCCTGCAATGATGGAAAAATACCCCCCTACAACTAAATTACCATTTGATAAAGCAAGGCTTCTGACCACGCCATTTGGACTTGGATTAAATGTGTTTGCTACAGCATTGATAGAACTCAAAGCCGCCAAGTAATTTCTACTGGCGCCACCAATGGTCGTGAATTGGCCGCAAACATAAATAACAGATCCATTCAATACAAAATCTGTGATTCGACCATTTGCTCCCATGTTATATCCATCTAGTGTAAAGCCAGGTAGGGTAAAGCCACATCCATATTGTTTGGATGTCGCGGTTACCGTTGTAAAATCTCCACCGGCGTACAATTTCGTACCATTAAGGTATAATTTAAACACAGCCGCATTTGGATTGGGATTCCAGGTTGTCGCTTGCAGGAAGGTGGTATCAACAGCCCCAAGATAATTTCTTATTGCACCTCCTAACGAGGTGAAATTACCGCCCAAAAGAAGCTTATCCTCAAACAATACGATAGAACGCACTGCTCCATTGGTATTTACAGACCAAAAAACAGGTGAACCTGTATTTTTTAAAACCTTTGCCATGTAATTATTAGCCGTACCCTGAATTGTGGTAAATGCTCCCCCAATATAAAGGTATGAACCGGAAACAGCTAAGGAAAAGACCTCCCCATTGGGATTTGGGTTGAACATTAAATCGAGTGAGCCATTGGGATTGATATGAGCTGCATGATTTCTTAGATGTGTGCCAATTCTCGTAAAATTCCCCCCAACATACCACCCCCCGTTCCCATCGGGAATAACGACATTGAGCGTCCCATCCACACGAGGGAGATTGAGATTGGCTAAACCCGACGTATTATCAATAGATGCTCCACTTCCTGTAATTGGACCAACGGCATTGAAATCACCCCCATAATAAACGGTGTTGCCATTTCGGAAAACGCTATACACCTGACCGTTTGGCCCATATAAGGAGTCCAACGTGCCCAAGGTAGAGACTGAAATGCTAGCCGTATGGTCTTGATTACCCGTGAAACCAGAATTCGTTACGTTCACCGTATATACACCGGATGTACAAACCTGTATGGATTGGGACGTCTCACCGGTTGACCATTGATAAGTTTCCCCCGAAGCAATAGACGTAAGAGTTATACAATTGTTTTGTAAAACAGTTGATCCATTGGATGAAATTAAATCACTTTCATAAAAATCAAATGTATTGAAATTAGTCGAAGAAAAAGTAGCATTATTGGTCATAACAACCTTCATGAATCTAAATGCTTTACCAATACTTTTTGGTGGTTGTAAACCTAAAACAACCGTTGAAGTGTTAGTTGTAATTAATTGCCAAGGTCCTAAGTTAGAAGGTGCTGAATAAAAACTAAAACTCATAGAAGAGCCTGTTGGTTGAAAATTAGATGTCCAATGAAAGCTATTTATGTATTTTATTTCATTAAATGAAATTATATAAGTATTAGTTGCACCAGCTCCTATTGTAAATCCATTAGTACCTACAAACGGATTATTCGGTCCGCTTACCAATGTTATCTCCGCATCAGGAACCAATGTTTGAGCGGTTATATGAGATTCAAAAAGCACGAATGCAACGATCATCAAGAATATGATACGCATAATAATTATTTTAATGAAGGGTATTTCTTTTGCGCCAAACACAAGAGTTCGTATGGATTGGCTAACCTATTTTCCGAAGCAAACGAAGAAATAAAAGACAGGTAGTCCATGATGGCGGAGTTGGCCAACAATCGCCCCAGCATATATGTAAAAATTTTCAGGTGGTGTTTATTGACCTTTTTTTTATCAATCAAGTAACATACATAGTTGAAATAGCCCAATAACCTTTCCATTTCAATCCCATTTTCCTTTAATTCCTTTTCAGTAAACGGGTTCGTATCATTTGACCATTCGATTTTGTTAAACAATTTTACCAATTCCAAATCATTCAAATAATTCCAGTAAATGGTATGAATGTATTCGTCTTGTTGCTTGCGCAAGTGCATTAAATACGTTAAATAAGCAATCAAAAGACCTGTACAAGTAAGACAAGTACTAAGAATAAAAGAAAACTCCATTGAACACATTAAATGATGGTTAGAAGCCAATTGCAAAAATCCTCAGGATTTACTAACCAGAACCGTCACTATTTAGATAACTTATCCAAATTATGGATATATTGGTCTATATTTAAAGAAAAAACGAATGAGTACAGTTGGAAACCGCATTAAACGCGTACGTGAGATGAAGAATTATACGCAAGAATATATGGCGAGCAATTTAAATATTTCGCAAAATTCGTATTCAAGAATTGAGAATGAAACTGTTAAACTTTCAACGGAACGACTAAAGAAAATTGCTGACATTCTTGATGTTCCGATCGAATACCTCATTAACCTAGAAGCACCTATTTACAATTTCAATAATGAATATGCCTCTATTCAATATTCTGGTCACTTTGAAAATATTTACGACTCACAAAATGATCTGCTAAAAAAAACGATTGATTTACTAGAACGTCAACTTGAATTCGTTTCTAAAGAAAATGAACGCTTATTAGGGCTAATAGAAAAAAGGTTTGATAAAAAGGAAAATTAAATCTTCCTTGTTGAATAAATTTAAACTTAAAAAAGGCTATTCCAAAGCCTTAATATCATGCAACTTCCCGAAAAGGTCAACCAGAAACTCTAAGCCCACCTCATTCCCCTCGAGCTAGAACTGGCGCTATTACCTGAGCTCAACCTCAAAATCGGGTTTAGATGCAAATATGGCTAAGAAGTTCGGTAAGGATTTCATTGTTTCACATGCAATTTTTCCTATTTTTGAAAAAAAAAGTTATGTCTGATAATTTCTTTGAAAGTTCAACTGCAGCGGTAGGAACTATTTTTGTGATCATCGCGCTTTCGATCATCACTTCCATCTTGATTTGGGGTTAATCCTTCGAAAGATTACCTCCTGCGAAAACGCTTCTCGTTGCTAGAACAACCTGCGCCTTACAACGCGCAAATAACGGACTGTTCGTTTCCGGAAAAACCGTCGACTATCGTTCAATTCCAAGGCAATAAGTAGTATATAGTTGTTCCTAGCTGCTCAATTGGAACTCAGATCAATTTGAGCGTACCTAAGTTAGATTTTACACCTATGCAAAAACCTTCATTAGGTTTTTCTGTCATTATCTTAACCAATAACGAACGCGTTGAGTCCTAAAAGTAAAAGGATAGTTAATACATTTCCGCCTTTTTCGAACTGTTCTTCCAGCCCGCTTTGTATTCGGCGTCAACGAAATAGATTTTGAGGTCTGATTTATATTCGGCATCAACGAAGTACACCTTCTTTTTCGCCTTATATTCCGCATCTACAAAATACCATTTTCCATCGTTGTCGCCAGCCTTGTATTCAGCATCTACTTTGTAAACGAGCAAGTCGGCCTTGTATTCGGCATCTACCACAAATATTTTGACATCCGCTTTGTACTCAGCATCAACCGAATATACTTTTTGAGCAAAAGATCCAGCAGAAACGGTCAAAGAAAATAAGGTAATAAAAAAAGCTTTTTTCATCGAATTAAGTTTATGGTAATAGTATGGTCAATGAGTTTAACCTCAAGCGAATAAGCCATCAATGCCGAACAATCAACTTTTTCGTCAGTGATTTCATTCCGGGTGATTCAACGATGACGATATAAACGCCGCTTTTCAAATCGGACACATTTAAGTGCTTTTGACCGTTGTAAATGTTTTCAGTCATAACCACTTTCCCAAGGGCGTCCGTCACTCGGATAGTCCCGTTATTGTCGTTTCCTAAAGAAATGGTAACGTGATCGTTAGCAGGATTCGGGCTTAGGGAAATGGCAGGTGCTTGTGGTTTTGGGGCGTTTGTTACTCCCAGGGTAAAGTTGACATTTAAATCAACTGAATCCACATAGGCATTAGTGACAACGTCAGTGATGTAATAACGGTATATGCTGTAGGCCGCATTGTTCAAATCTGGCGTAATACGCGGTTTCAATTCTGCCAGCAAAGCATCAGAGGTTTGGTTGGTGCCATTGACTATCGTTGGTGCAGGATTACCTCCGGAATTAGGAGTCATGTAAACGTCGCCGCTTGCGTTGTAACACAAGGGAGGCCAGCAAATCTGATCAATCCAGGAAGATGGCACATTGATTTTTTTTCGTGTAATCTTCCACTGCTTGTCTGCACCAGTGGTGTTGGTTACTACAAAATGTACTTCTAAAATTCCACCGGATAATTCGGGAGATGTGCCGTACAAATTGACAAAATGCGAACCACCCGAAATGTCTGGGCCGGCACCGTCTAACTGAATGGAAATGCCATCACCCTGCGCAAAAACAGGGGTCGAAAGCAAAGCGCTTAAAAACAAGAAGAATAGGCTTTTTTTCATTTTGTCGTAAATTAAATAAATCGAACAACTTTTAAAGTTAATACTTAAGTTTGATTAAAACAAGTTTAACTTCGGCTTTCAAAGCGATTAGCAACATTCGTGCAATTTTTTCAATCAAACGACGCTTTACGCCGTAAGACTTAGAAATACGGGCTTTACTCGCGTCGGGCTCAACGATTATTACAAATAGCCTCGGCAATTTGCAAGTCAATAGGGGCTGTAATTTTAAGATTTGCTTCATTGCCTGCTACGAGGTGTACCTTTTTTCCCAAGTATTCCACAACGGAGGCATCGTCTGTAAACGCAGGTGTAAAATCCTGGGTGTAGGCTTCTTTTATAACTTCCTTTTGGAAACACTGTGGCGTTTGGACCAACACATAATCAGCTCGGTTGACCGTTTTCGAACTACCATTCACCAAGGTACGAAGGGTATCCTTGACCGGAACTACCGGAACCGCTTGCCCAAACTGTTTTGCCCCCTCCACCACTTCTTTAATGGTTTCCTGATCTACCAAGGGCCGCACCCCATCGTGCACTGCTATTATATCCCCGTGGCAATGAGTCAGTGCATTTTTTATGGAATGAAAACGTTCCTTTCCACCATCTACTAATTGATGAGCGATTCGAAAACCATGTTCATCCACCAATTCCAACCAAAAACTTTTCCAATCCTCGGGCAAGGTTAATACCAGCTCGGCTTCAGGATCATATTGATGGAATGCTTCAATGGTATGCATCAAAACCGGTCGACCCGATAAATGAAGGAATTGCTTGGGCAAATCTGAACCCATCCGCGTTCCGATACCACCGGCTGTTATAATCACAGACAAACGCATGGGTATGGGTAATTTTTAGAAAATGGAGAGAAAATAAATGGCAGCGAAGGACATGGTAGATGCCTTCCCCAAATTATACAAAATCAACCCTTATTTGATTTTGTTAGGGTCGTTTTTGGCTTGCTCGTTGAACTTACGTTGCCAGTTCAACCAATAGAACATTCCAATAAAACCTAGGACAATAAGCATGTTGTTAAACACGTTGCCTACCACTTCGTAAAATCCGAAGGTCCATGTAAGAAAATCTGCTATTCCGTAGAAAAAAGTACTCATCTGAATTTATTTTCGGCTCTAAATTAGTGAATATATCAATCCGATGTTTCTTTCTGGGTAAGAATGTGCGTTCATTTCGGTTAGGTTGGCAACCCTTTTATCCTTTGCTAATCCAATTAGTTAGGGCGATGAAATCTTCCACCGACAATTGTTCGGGTCTTTTGGTGAAATACACGTGGGTAGTATCGACCTCTGCGAGCAATGATTTTAGCGAGTTTCGTAAGGTTTTTCGGCGCTGATTAAAACCCATTTTCACAATTTGCTTAAACAGTTGTTCATTACATGGTAAGGTTTGACGTTCATTTCTAACACAACGTATCACCCCTGATTTTACTTTTGGAGGTGGATCAAACACATGTTCATCGACTGTAAAACAGTACTCAATCGTGTAAAAAGCCTGCATCAACACACTTAATATGCCGTACTGCTTTGAACCGGGAGGCTCCGCTATTCTTTCTGCCACCTCCTTTTGAAACATTCCAGTAATCTCGGAAACTAATTCTCTGTTATCTAAGCATTTAAATAATATCTGAGAGGAAATGTTATAGGGGAAATTCCCCGCTACCACAAAAGGCTCTCCGTTAAAAAGGGTTTGGGTGTTCGACCGCAAAAAATCTTGTTCAATGATATTTCCAGAAAGCTCGGGAAAATGTGCTTCTAGGTAGGGAACAGATTCTCTATCGATCTCCATGACTTTCAACCGGATGCCTTCTTTCTTTAATAGAAATTCGGTAAGCGCACCCATTCCAGGTCCAATTTCCAATAAATTGGAACACCCATGATGCATGTTAACTTCGTTAGCTATTCGGGCACAACATTCTTTGTCACGAAGAAAATGTTGGCCGAGGTGTTTTTTTGCGCGGACAGGTTTCACGCTTGTTTGAATTCTTCGATGATATGTAGAAAGGTTCTGAATGCCGCAAACCGACCCTGATACCTTTCTGTGTGTTCAGCTTGTAAACTGGGAGCAAACTCCTCCTGGTACCTATTCATGGTGTCTTGATTTGGCGAGACATACGAAACCGCATAGGTCAATCCTCCCTCCTCTTCGCCATGAACGCGCGAGATTCGGCTTTCCAGAAAACAGCCCGTGGCCATCACATCAGGGATGTGCTTTTGCCGCATCCAATTCAACCATTCATCTGCTATGGCAGGATCAATGCTTACGGTAACGTTGTACAAAATCATGCGACAAAGGTAGCTTTTTAGCTGTTAAGCAAGGGGCATACCGTTAACACTTCATGAAAATGGTTAAATTTAGCCCTAAAAAGATGGTATTATCCATGACAGGCTTCGGAAAAGCTTCCGGAGAAATTAACGGAAAAAAAGTGAGCATTGAAATTCGCTCACTCAACAGCAAGGCACTTGACCTGAATTTAAGGATTCCAGCACAGTACAAAGAGTTGGAGCCTCAAATCCGGGCCATTGTATCCGAACTTCTGGACAGAGGAAAGATTGATGTTTCAGCTGCAATTGACCATCCGGGCGATCAAAAAACGGCTACCATCAATAAAGAGTTGGCCATTGCTTACTACAAGGAATTGAGTGAGTTGAATTCACTCATGGGCAATGATACCCCAGACTTCCTCTCTCATATCTTACGCATTCCTGATGTTTTTATCAATGAAAAGTCAGAGCTCACTAAAGAGGAGCAGGAAGCGTTTCTTGCCCTTTTAAGCCGAGCGTGTGAACAAACCCATGTTTTTCGGGAGCAAGAGGGAAATGCCTTATCCATAGATTTCACCAACCGTATCCATGCCATTCGCGAAGCGTTGACGGAGGTTCCGAAGTTTGAAGAGGAGCGCATTGTTGCGTTGCGTGAACGCATTACACGTAACCTAGAGGAATTAAGAGGACAAAACGTCGATCTAAACCGCTTGGAACAAGAAATGATTTTTTACCTTGAAAAGCTTGATATTTCAGAAGAAAAGGTCAGGCTATCGAATCACCTTGATTATTTCATTGAAACGATGAAAACGCCACGTTCTGGTAAAAAACTGGGCTTTATTGGCCAAGAAATCGGACGTGAAATCAACACATTGGGCAGTAAGAGCAACCACACCGAAATGCAAAAACTGGTGGTGGAAATGAAAGATAACTTGGAGAAAATCAAGGAACAAGTATTGAATACACTTTAATTCAACATGATTGCTTTGCCAGAACGAATCCAGTCACCTTCCTTCGTAGAAAACTGAAAAATATAGCACCCAGGTTCCATGTGAATAGAAATTTCTGTTGAATACATAGGTGGTAATTCCTGTTGATGAATCTTTTTACCGCTTTGATCAAATACCGTCAAATGTAGGGGTTTGGAACCACTGTTTTGAACCGTTGGTTCTTGTCCTTGAGTTAGGATATTCGGAAAAAGGGAAAGATCCATATATGAGTGGGATTCCGTGCCTGAAAACGAACAATTTCCCCAGTTCATTTCAAAGTGAGTCGTCATAAAAACATTAAAAGCCTCTGAAAATCCTTGTGCAAAAAGTGCACGGTTGGTTTGATTATTTCGTATTCCGTTGTAATTCAGCTCCATTTGAAACCCGTTTATTGAGGCATTGCTGTTGTAACAGGTGTGATTGGCTGTAATGTAACCGCCGCTATAATAATTGGAATTTAATCCAGGATACGGTATTTGTTCACTGGGTACCGATGGAAAACCATGGTTCGAAAGCAACGAGCCAAAAGCAAACGGTCCCCTTAATAATTGAACATGGTTGTATCCATTGAGATTCGATCCCACTAGGTCTTGAATGGAGCTATAATTCACATAAGTGGTCGAGTTGAGTGTATTATCCGAAAGTTCAAGTTCATCGCCGTACAACAAATAACCCAATTCGATACGGTCAATGGGGTTCCCATGTCCGTGAACATCCACAAAGAGTGTATTTCCATTATAGGCCAAATTAGCCGTATTTCTGGCAGTGGTAATGAATTCATGAAATTCCGTCCAAGCCAACTCTGCTTGTGGATTTCCGCATGTTCCATCGGCCATGTTTCGATTGCAATCGAGTTTCTTCCTACTCAAATGACAAACAATCAAATGTGGCGCACATCCGGTTAATGCGATTAACGCTTCCTTCATTGCCAATGCGGTTTCAAGTGTTAAGGCATCTGATACGGTAACAGCGTTGTTGCACGTTCGATCCGGTATGTCAGCAGGTTCAACGGTTCCTCCATGGGCTACGGATAAAACGAGGGGTAACTCACCAATTTGATATTCTACATATTGATTGGTTCCAAATAGTTGTTGTCCATCAGAAAAATCGGCGGAGAGTCCTAAAAGGAAGATTAAAATCCACTTATTTATCATGTTGTTTAAGCACATTTATCACGTGTTCAACATCCTCTGGGGTATCTATGTTGGGCGTTTCGATTTCTGTTATAACTACGTTAATTGGAAAGCCATAGTACATCCACCTTAACTGTTCAAGAGACTCGATTCGCTCAAGAAGCACGGGTGTTAATCGAGTTAAGGCAAGCAACACCTCTTTGCGAAAAGCATACAGTCCAATGTGTCGAAGGTAGGGATACGACGACAAATCCTGAGGTGCATGAAAAGCATTCGGGACTGCACTTCGACTAAAATAGAGTGCCTTGTGGTGTTGATCTACTACGATTTTTATACGGTTGGGGTTTTGAAGGTCATCATCGATTAAGTGGTGGGTTCCAAGCGTGGCAATTTGCACATCTTGTTGGTGAAAAACGTCTATCAATGCATCTAATTGACGAAAATCAATGAGGGGTTCGTCTCCTTGAATGTTAAGCACCACATCCGCGTCACGAAATTGGCTAGCCACTTCAGCGCAGCGGTCTGTGCCAGTAGTATGCGTTACTGCCGTCATTATCGCTTTTCCTCCAAAGCCATGAACATGTTCCAGAATTCGTTCGTCATCTGTGGCTACCACCACCTCCGAAAGTAACTTAGACTGCTTCGCACCTTCATACACCCGTTGAATCATGGTTTTTCCATGCAAGTCGATGAGTGGTTTTCCAGGAAACCTGCTGGAGCCATAACGTGCTGGTATGATTCCAATAACGTTCATCAGAACTTCATGAGGATCTGTGCAATAAACGTTCTTGGCGGCTGGATGTCACCGGGGCGCGCACTTATTTCCGCATTCAGGATATTGTTGACCATGAATCCGAAACGGTATTTATCCGTAAAATTCCAGCCAAAACGAGCATCAAAAACCAAATTTCCTTTGTTGTATTGTTGGCGGTAGTTTTTTAACCCAGGAAGAATGGAAACCCCGAAAATGGGATTTTCAAAAACGTAATCAATGTTAGTCATATGGGAATTGTACCTCGTAGAAAATCCAAGGCTGAATTTTTTGTAATTCAACTCCACATCTGCCTTCGCTAAATGCTTGAAGCGGTATTTGAGCATATTGCTACTTGGATCTGAAAAGGTAGCCAAATAAGCTGGATTCGAATTGAGCGTTATAGGGTTCATATAGGTATAACCTATCAACGAAATGACCTCCACGTTCTTGATTTTTCCCGCACTGTTAAAGGAGAATTCGACACCGCTGATTCTGGCACTTTCGGCATTTTCCGCTCTAAATCCGACCCATTGGGTTATATTGTCAGGGGTTAATGAAACCGAATCCGGATTATAAATACCGAATGCGAATTCCGTCATGTTGCTGTATTCATTCACGAATCCGGCAATATCAATCATTCCCTTCCAATCCCCGATTTTGACACCTTGTTTGATACCAATTTCAGCCGCCCATCCCTTTTCTGCACGTAAGGAGGGGTTTGGAAAAATGTTTAACGATCCAACACTTGTCTGAATAAAGCGCTCGCCCACAGAGGGGTAGCGTATTCCTTGACCAAACGAAGCCCGCAAATGGGTATAGGGCATGAGTTCGACATGCAAACCGGCACGGAAAATCGGATAAATTGGAATCGTCACCGTATCTTTTTTTCCAAACGAGAAATCTGAATCACCCGTTTTTCCATCCATGATGTAGTGTTCAGCCCTAAAACCGGCAGTAAAGTCGACTTTTTTAGCAATTTTATGCTCATATTGGGCATATAAACTGGCATTATTCGATGTATGGTCGCCAAAAAGTTGTGATTTGACCACATTGTAAATATTCGAAACACCAGAAGTGATGTTGATGCTGTTTCCGAATTTTCGTTGAAACTGGTAGTCGGTGAAATAAACAACGGCTTGATTGCTTTGACCTGTATTGGTGAGGTTGGCATTGTTCACAAAATACATACGTGTTTTCAACGCGTGCCTGTTGTTGAATCTATCGGTGTACTTCAAGTACGGATCAAGGAACAAGCGCTGGCCCAAATTATAGGTTAAGGTCGATGTTGACAAGCTAGTGTCTGCACCTCCACTTGGGGTATAGGCAAATGTATCGCTTTGCCAAATCAAGAAATTTCCTGTTTTTTGGAATTGGTAATTGTATCCTATTCCCGCCTTCAGAGAAGGGGCTTTTTTAAATCGAAAATAAAGTGACCCACTTACCCTACCGCGGCGTTCGGTCTCACCTTCTCTGTATCCGCCGTTATTGAACAAGGTGGTTGAAACCGTAAAACCTGCATATTTATACATCCGGCCATGGTATGCCTCAAGGAGATCAAAACGCGGGTTTTGGTCCCACCATTTCAAGGAAGCACGCTTCGGATTTCCATAAATGCCTTGCTGGTATTTGATTTTTGTTTCAGGTTTTAGGTTCGGTTCTTTTTCTGTGAGCGCAATTACGCCATTTAATGCACCGCTTCCATAAAGTACAGAAGAGGCACCTTTCATAATTTCAATCTGTGATGCTTGTTCCATCGGAATTGCATTCCATTGTGTATCGCCGGCATATCCTGATAATAAAGGCATACCATTCCAAAGCAACAAAACACGGCTACCGGCACCATAAGAATAGCCCGAACCCCCGCGTATGCTCACTTGTCCGTCCATGGTGTACGTTCCTGGGCTTTGATCGACTGCCTGTTCCAGGTCGTTAATTCCTTTATTGTCAATCAAAGCGGGTTTAATAAGTTCCATTGAAATCGGTACCTCCTCGATGCGTTGCCTCCTTCTTCCTGCAGAAACAACCACGTCTACGATTTCAGTGATAACGGGTTTAAGCTCTATGGCTACATCCCCTTGGGCATTAACCAAAAGTGTGTCGGACGTGAACGTAGACATTGTTGTGATCAACGTTATTGGAAAGGCAGTTGCGTTAATCGTAAATCGCCCATCAAGATCAGTTAGGGCTTTTTCCCCGTTAGATGCTTCTATTTTTGCCCCCACAATCGGTTCGTTATTCTCAGACTGGACAACCGTTCCTGAAAGTTGAGCAAAGAAAGAAAACGGAATACATAAAAATGGTAGTAGAATTTTCATCATAGTGAACTGTTCAGATGCAAATGCCTAAGGTATCAATTTTAAGCCAAAATAGGTTAAAATGAGCTATATTTTATACTGCAGTTGCAACATGAATGTGCGAGGCGCTTGGATATCTGCAGGACGACTCACATACTCGGCGTTAAGAATATTATTGACGATGAATCCCATTCGAAGCTTTTCTTTCAGGGTGTAGGCTACCCTTGCGTCAAATACCAGGCTGCCGTTATTGAACTTTTCCCTATACTCTTTCAATCCGGGTAGTACATACAATTCATCCGAAGTTGGATTCAAATCCTCCAGAAATACCCTGTCGATATTGGACATAAAACTATTGTAACGGCAAGACGCTCCAAAACTTAGGGAAGCATAATTGGCCTCAATATCTGCTTTTATAAGATGTTTAAACCGGTATTTCAACATTCGGGAGGTAGTATCAGAGCACAAAAGAATATAGTTTGGATCCTCGTTTAAACTTTTAGGATTCATATAGGTGTATCCCATAATTGATATTAATTCAACGTCTTTTATTTTTCCAGTACTATTGAAGGAAAATTCCACCCCGGTAATTCGGGCATTTTCAGCATTTTGAGCTTGAAAACCGACCCATTGGGTAAGGTTAGCTGTGGTAACTTGAATCGAATCTGGTGCATATACACCGAAGGTATATTCAATCATGTTGTCGTAGGAGTTAATGAACGCTGCAACGTCAATAAATCCTTTCCAATCGCCCAATTTAACCAATTGTTTAACAGCAATTTCAGAAGCTTGTCCAATTTCAGGTCTCAGGGATGGATTCGGGAAAATGATGACTCCCCCATTGGATGTTGCTGCATACCGCTCTGCCACGGAGGGGAAACGAATACCTTGACCAAACGATGCGCGTATGTGTGTTGTTTTTGTAGCTGCAATGTGAAGTCCGGCACGTAAAATCGGATAAACAGGTATTTCCCACGATTTTTTCCAAAATGCGCCTATATTGTAATATGAATCGACTTGCTGGTTGTCCATTTCAAAGTATTCCCCTCGTGCCCCTAAGGTCAGGTCGACAGCTTTCCATTTGCGTTCAAATTGTGCGTAAATAGCATAATTTTCAGAAAAATGATTGCCAAACACCGGGCTCAGGACATTGTTATTCATGATGGAAACCCCTGTAGAAAGCACCGATTGGTTCCATTGCTTCTGAAACTGGTAATTTCCGTAGTACATTTCCGCTTTTGACGAGGCATATACTTGGTCTAAGTTACCGGTTGAGACCAGGTAGTACCTAGTTTTGAGCTCGTGTTTGTTTTTGTACTTATCGGTAAACTTTATGTACGGGTCAACATTCACGCGAACAGACTTTTGATAAGAAAGTGTCGACCCAGGCCCCATAGGATCCATACCATTCTGTGCGATGTACCCAAGGGAATCGCTTTCCCAAAGGATAAAATTCCCAGTGTATTGGTATTGGGCATTGTAAAAGACACCGAGTTTGAGGTTGGTTAATTTCTCTGGACGATACACGAATGAACCACCCAAACGGTAACGGTCTTCCACTTCTCCTTTTCGATAACCGCCCGTTTTGAATCCGCTGGCAGAAACGGTATATCCGAAGCGCTTGTACATTTTACCGCCAAATACGTCGATGTTATGAAGGGTTGGATTTTTATATTTATCCCACCACTGGAGGCTTTTCCGTCGTGGATTATCGTAAATACCTGATTGCATTTTTACAAAAAATTCGCCCTTGCGCAGGGGATCTTTTTCAGACATGGAGATTATCCCATTCAGTGCCCCACTTCCGTAAAGCACGGAGGAAGCACCTTTTATAACTTCAATTTGATTGGTATTTTCCATAGGAATCGCGTTCCATTTTACGTCGCCAACGTCAGGAGAAACCATTGGAATTCCATTCCATGAAAGCAGCACACGGCTACCTGCCCCATAAGCATAGCCACCACCACCGCGTATGCTCACTTGACCATCCATTGCATAAACCCCTGGACTTTGATTTACGGCTTGTTCAAGGTCCGTAATCCCTTTATTGTTGATTAACCCCGGTCGTAGAATTTCCATGGAAACAGAAACTTCTTCTATTTTTTGCTTTCGTTTTCCTGCAGAAATGACCACATTGTCGATTTCCTTTATTTTGGGTTTCAACTCAAACAGAACGGGTCCAACTGGGGCTTCATTAAGTAGGATACTGTCAACTTGAAAGGTTTCCTTTTGCACCGAAAGCCAACAAGGGAATGTAAATCTATTCAGGTTGAACAACCCTTGCTTGTCAGAAGTGGATTCTTTCTTTCCATCCAACAAAAGTAAGGCTCCCGTAATGGGTTCACCTGTTTCCTTATTTAAGACCTTCCCGGTAATTTGAGCAAAAGAAAAGGCGGGAGAGAAGAGGGATAAAATAAGTACGATCCGAATCATTTATGTGTCAATCTTTACGCAATTTTAATGAAAATTTACCAGAAAGGTCGTTGAAAAGTTGTGATGCCGAATTGAAAATAGTAACTTTAAGTAATAACCACATTCAACCAATTACACTTGTCACCAGCGCTTGTTTATCAAATCGCCTTTTCCCAATTGCATGGGATTGGAACCCGAAGGGGATTGCAAATACTCTCCAAAGTAGACTGCCTTGAAGCCTTTTTTGACATGTCCCTACGGGAGCTTCACAGCTTAACTGGGATTCATCGTTCCATTTTGGTGCAAATGAAGCGCAATGAGGCTTTAGAAAGGGCAAAAAAGGCAGTTGATTACCTTTCGAAACATGAGATACGTACCCATTTTTACTTGGATTCGAACTATCCGAGGAGATTAAAACATTGCCCTGATGCTCCATTAATGCTTTACAGTATGGGGCGATTTGATCCCAACCCTGAGCGTGTAGTTGCCGTAGTTGGCACGCGAAAAATCAGTGAATATGGCAAAACCATTTGCCAACAGTTATTTGACTGTTTTTCTTCCTCTGGTGTTCAAGTAATCAGTGGTTTGGCATACGGCGTAGATGTACTTTCTCATCGTTTGTGTGTGGAAAATGGCATACCAACTATAGGGGTGCTTGGCCACGGGCTCGATCGGATTTATCCCCAAAGCCACCGTTCCATTGCTGAAAAGATGATGCAGAATGGAGGACTGATGACTGAATTTCTGGAGGACACCAACCCAGACAGGGAGAACTTCCCGATGCGAAACCGCATTGTATCAGGGCTCTCAGACGCATTAATCGTGGTAGAAAGTGGTGCAAAAGGTGGATCGATCATAACCGCCGGCTTGTCGAACGATTACCATCGGGATGTGTTTGCTTTTCCAGGTGATTGCATGCGCCCAACTTCTTTGGGTTGCAATTTATTGATACAACAAAACAAAGCACAGTTGATCTGTTCAGGTGAGGATTTTCTAAGGCAGATGCAATGGGGCAACCATTCGTTAGCCCACACTGCCGTTCAACAGCGTTGCCTGATTGAATTGAATGAGGAAGAAACCAAATTGCTGGAATGCCTTAATACTTATGAATCAAAGCATATCGATGCCCTGTCTTATCAAGTAAAATTCCCCATTTCGAAGGTTTCGGTGTTGCTTTTTCAATTGGAGATGAAGGGCATGTTGCGCACGCTGCCGGGTAAGATGTACAGATTGAACTAATCACGCTTCCTAATGGAGCTTTCGATTTAATCCAGCCCAACCTCCGCCATTATGAACATCCTTGAATCCTGCTGATTGCAACATGTTCTTCGCTGACGCACTTCTCATTCCACTGGCACAACAAGTGATGACTGGTTTATCCTTTTTAATCTTGGACATCCCAATTTGAAATTGTTGTAAGGGAATATTCACAGCACCTTTGATGTGTCCTGTTTTAAATTCTCCAGGTGTCCGCACATCAATAATTTGGGCACCATTTTTCATAAGCTCTTTGAAATCAACCGATTTTCCAAGACCAAGGAGTTTTTTTAACATAGCAATCATCGCTTAAGATTTCGAGCGTAAATATTGCACATCCATCCAAGACCCTGCGTTGTAACATTCTATGCCTAATTGCGACAAATAAGCAGTTGCTTGTCCACTTCTCCCCCCGGAGGCACAACAAAGTACAAGAGGAGGAGTCAGCGCTTTGATTTCATCGATACGTGCGGTAACTTCCTGTAAAGGGATATTTTTCGATCCCACCACATGTCCACCATTAAATTCAGCTACAGTTCTTACATCTAGTATGGTAGCCTGACCCTCTTTAATTAGTTGTTCTAATGTTTTCATGGTTTTGATTTTAATAAAAAGTCCGAAATGATGTTCATTAACAATCCCCCCATCACCATTCCATAAAAGGTCATGTTGAGTGGGTCTGAAGTGATGGCACAGTTTCCGCTGCGGCAACCAACTTGGCGATAGTAAAGGTAACCGACTATTCCACCTGTCAATATACCTAGCGCTGTGATCCAATACTTTTTTGACCAGATCGTTAATTTATTTTTCATAGTACAAAGGTCAATAAAATCTAACAGCAACGAAGTGACTGAGGTTACACAAAAAATGGGTCCTTACAGACCCATTTAATATTCCAATTAATTTCCTCCTCCTCTGACTCCGGGTGTTGGCGGTTTTTGTTCACCACCTGCCGGTTTTTTGGGTGGTTCCACTTTAGGGGTGGTTCCCCCTCCTGCGGGTTTACTCTCCGTTCCACCAGGCTTCTTATCTCCTCCCGAATTGGTTTGGGGAATATTAATCTTAACTCTAGTTTCACCTCCGGGTTTTGGTTCATTGGTGTTGTTATTGTTACCATCGGGTCTTGGTAAAGCACCACCGCCGCCGTTTTCGCCTTGCCGTGGCAGGACACCGCCACTGCCGCCGCCATTGTTGATTCGATTTCCACCGCCGCCACCATTACCGTTGTTGTTTCCATTTCCATTAGAATTATTGATGGTATTTCCATTTGAATTTCCATTACCCTCATTACTTCCATTGCCTCCCGAATTGCCATTGTTATTTCCATTGGCATTGTTAATGGTATTCCCATTCGAGTTTCCACTTCCTTGGTTGTTGCCGTTATTTTCTATCGGAACGCACGTTCCCAACGCATCACCATGTGCTTGATGAGCAGGCCAAGCGGACAAAGGTATTTCCAACGTTTGGGGGTTGCCAGAATTTCCGGGAGGATAATGACAAATAGTAATCTTTGGTTCTTCTACAGCATTTGAACTTCCGCCGTTTTCTGAGGAATTGGTTTCTTGGTTATCGTTACCTCCGCCATTACCATTCTCATTCAGATTACCGTTACCCCCATTATTGTTAGGCTCATTACAAGAACCCTGGTAATCTCCGTGGGCTTGATGATCCGGCCAATCGGAAACCGAAATCTCAATGGTTGTAGGATTGCCAGATCTGCTAGGCGGATGATGACAAATGACCATTTTCTGCTCAGGCTCAGGCGTATTGTTCGAATTTCCGTTGTTGCCATTATTGCCATTGTTACCATTGTTTCCGTTGTTCCCGTTGTTGTTATTCTCAGGCTCCGGACATGCACCTTGTGTATCTCCATGCGCTAAGTGAGCGGGCCATGCAGAAATCGGAATTTCAAGCATCTGCGTGTTGTTCGGATTTCCTGGAGGATGGTGACATATCGTGATTTTCTGCTCAGGCTCAGGCGTATTATTAGGATTTCCGTTGTTGCCATTGTTATTGTTTTCAGGCTCTGGACATGCCCCCTGGGTATCCCCGTGGGCTAAGTGTGCGGGCCATGCAGAAAGCGGAATTTCAAGCGTCTGCGTGTTGTTCGGATTTCCTGGAGGGCGGTGACAAATCGTGACTTTCGGGTCAGGCTCAGGTGTATTGTTCGGATTTCCGTTGTTGCCATTGTTACCGTTGTTATTGTTAGGCTCGTTGCAAGAACCCTGGTAATCTCCGTGGGCTTGATGATCCGGCCAGTCGGAAACCGAAATCTCTATGGTTGTAGGATTGCCAGATCTGCTAGGCGGATGATGACAAATGACCATTTTCTGTTCTGGCACAGGCGTATTATTCGGATTTCCGTTGTTGCCATTGTTACCGTTGTTGTTCTCAGGCTCCGGGCATGCGCCCTGGGTATCCCCATGGGCTAAGTGTGCAGGCCATGCAGAAAGCGGAATTTCAAGCGTCTGCGTGTTGTTGGGATTTCCTGGAGGGCGGTGACAAATCGTGATTTTCTGTTCCGGCTCAGGCGTATTGTTTGGATTTCCGTTGTTGCCATTGTTACCGTTGTTGTTTTCAGGCTCCGGGCATGCGCCCTGGGTATCCCCGTGGGCTAAGTGTGCAGGCCATGCAGAAAGGGGAATTTCAAGCGTCTGCGTGTTGTTCGGATTTCCTGGAGGATGGTGACAAATCGTAATTTTCTGCTCAGGCTCAGGGGTATTGTTCGGATTTCCATTGTTGCCATTGTTACCGTTGTTGTTTTCAGGCTCCGGACATGCGCCCTGAGTATCCCCGTGGGCTAAGTGTGCAGGCCATGCGGAAAGCGGAATTTCAAGCGTCTGCGTATTGTTCGGATTTCCCGGAGGGCGGTGACAAATCGTGATTTTCTGCTCAGGAGTAACAACAGGGGGTATGTACGTAACCGTAATTGTCTCGGTTGCCGCACCGCACGCGTTACTAGCTGTAACGATTATCGTATTAACCCCTGCTACTAGATTAAAAGATGCACTAATCGAACCAGAGATGAATGATAAATTGCTAACCGATTGACCATTAAAGCTCATTGAAACCCCTTTGGCATTCGAAATATTGGTAGTGGATCCATTGACCAAAAAGACCTGGTTATTTACCGAGCTATTTAAATTATTGGGCATATTAATTGTCAAGGTGGGAGGATTGCAATTTTGGTAATTCACGGTAATCATTTCAGACACTGTTCCACAAGCATTGGTTACACTAACCATAATAGTGTTGATGCCAGGCGAAAGATTAAGGTTGGAAGAAAGCCTTCCCGAGGTTGGTGCAAAAGTAACACCGCTCACATTCTGCCCGTTTAAAGAAACAGATACTCCTTGCCCATTTATCACATTCGTCGTGTTGGCTGTAAGGGAAAACGAAGCGGTAGAAACCGTCGAATTCAGATTAACAGGGGAGGTTATTGCCAGGGTCGGAGGCGTACAATTTTGGTATATAATGGTCGCTGTTTCGGTTACAGAACCACAAGGGTTGGT
>JBILRE010000019.1:0-44403 GCA_044372835.1 Crocinitomicaceae bacterium
ATACACAACTTCTGGTACTTGTCCTAATTCTTCAAATGTTAATGTAACTGTTAACTCATTAGCTAATGCGTCATTTAATTACAGCGCAGTGTCATATTGCACAAACGCATCCGATCCAACTCCTACGATTACAGGTTTAGCAGGAGGAACATTTGGTTCAACCGCAGGACTTTCATTGAACGCTTCAACTGGAGCAATTGATATTTCTGCTTCAAATCCAGGAACATATTCTGTGACATATACAACTTCTGGTACTTGTCCTAATTCCTCAAATGTTAATGTAACTGTTAACTCATTAGCTAATGCGTCATTTAATTACAGCGCAGTGTCATATTGCACAAACGCATCCGATCCAACTCCTACCATTACAGGTTTAGCAGGAGGAACATTTGGTTCAACCGCAGGACTTTCATTGAACGCCTCAACTGGAACAATTGATGTGTCTGCTTCAAATCCAGGAACATATACTGTGACATACACAACTTCAGGTGCCTGCCCGAGCAACTCTGATATTGGTATAACAATAAACACGTCTAGCGCAGCAACTGTAAGTCAAACAGCTTGTGATTCCTACACATGGACATTAAACGGAACAACATACACTAGTTCTGGAACATACACGCACGTTGGCACAAACGCTGCTGGTTGTCCCTTAACTACAACGTTGAATTTAACAATCAATAACTCCACAACAGCATCGGTTACTCAAACAGCTTGTGATTCTTATACTTGGGCCTTGAATGGAACAACGTATACAAATTCTGGAACTTATACCCATGTGGGAACGAATGCGAACGGTTGCCCACTGACCACAACACTTAACTTAACAATCAACAACTCCGCAACAGCAACGGTAAATGAAACCGCTTGTGATTCGTACACGTGGGCTTTGAATGGAACAACGTATACAAATTCTGGAACTTATACCCATGTGGGAACGAATGCGAACGGTTGCCCACTGACCACAACACTCAATTTAACAATCAATAACTCCACAACTGCAACGGTTACAGAAACAGCGTGCGATTCTTACATATGGGCCTTGAGCGGAACAACCTACACAAGTTCTGGAACATACACGCATGTTGGTACAAACGCTGCTGGTTGTCCGTTGACAACAACACTTAACTTAACAATCAACAACTCCACAACAGCGACGGTAAATGAAACCGCTTGTGATTCGTACACGTGGGCTTTGAATGGAACAGCCTATACTAGTTCTGGAACATATACTCATGTCGGAACGAATGCTGCTGGTTGTACATTAACTACAACGTTGAATTTAACCATCAACAACTCCACAACAGTAACGGTAAATGAAACCGCTTGTGATTCGTACACGTGGGCGTTGAATGGAACAACGTACATCAATTCTGGAACATACACGCACGTTGGAACGAATGCCGCAGGATGTCCCTTAACTACAATCTTGAATTTAACAATCAATAATTCTACAACGGCAACTGTTACTCAAACTGCTTGTGATTCGTACACATGGGCCTTGAACGGAACAACATATACGACTTCAGGAACATACACCCATGTTGGAACAAATGCTGCCGGTTGTCCGTTGACCACAACGCTCAATTTAACGATCAACACCGTGAATGTTTCTACCACTTTATCCGGGATAACCATTACAGCAAACGCTTCTGGTGCAAGCTACCAATGGATTGATTGTACCAATGGAAATGCGATTATTCCTGGAGAAACAGCTCAATCCTTCACCCCTGCTGCGAACGGCAATTATGCGGTGATCGTGACCAATGCAACTTGTTCGGATACTTCTGCTTGTGTGCCTATTGTAACAGTTGGAATTGACGAGCAACTCGTTTCGCTTGTTAAGGTCTATCCGAATCCAACCAACGGCCAAATTACTGTAGAATTTTTTGATAATGATGTACGTGAGATTACCATGGTAAATGCTCAAGGACAGCTATTGCAACAGCTAAACGTTGAAAATTACATCTCAAAAATTCAAATGGAATTACCTTTTGAAAATGGGGTTTATTTTCTGGAGGTTCGCTCCGAAAACGCACAAATTCAATTAGTGAAAATGATTAAAAACTAATAATTACAATTCAAAAGTTAAAACAAATAAATAACGCATGAAAAATTACATTTATCAAATCGACGGAAGAGGAAATGCGAAAGGTGGCTTAATCAGTCTTTCCGTTTTTACACTTATTTTTACAGGCATTTTCATCTTTTTCTACATCAATTACGATGATTACAGCGAACAGGTTTTTTCCTTAAAATACCAAAGAAATGTGGACAAAGGATTAGCCCCTTCTGTAGTGGGTTGGGGAATGTTTGGGATTCCAATGGCAATCATTTGTATTTTTCTTCTTTCAATGACACGTGATTTCAAAAGAATATCTTGTGGTATTGATGAAAAGGAACTTTTCTTAAACGTAAACATGATAAAAGCAACCACAATTCCGCTTTCTAACATTAAAGAGGTGAATGAGGACGAACACCATGTTCAAATTCGTTTAAACGATTATTCCCAACTGATTAAAAGTCAATTCTTTCTATTTCGTGGGATCATCAAAAGTAAATTTGTAAAAAAAGAAGGCTTTATTCAATTGCCTAAAACAGATTTCGAAGAAGAAAGAGGAAGTGAGGTAGCAGCATTTTTAAAATCGAAAATAAATCAAGCGTAACATGAGTACATTTAAATTTGACATTGAGCATTGGCCAAACTATTTTGGTAAACATGCGCTAACAAGATTAGCGATTGGGTATGTCAAGGGCGTTTTGCTTCTTAGTGGAATTATACTTGTCTTAATTACACTGTACTTTTTCACGCACATAGGTCTTCTATATTGGATTTCAGGTGGATTTATGATTGGTCTGGCAATCACGCCTCTTTTGCCAATTATTTCTTATTTTCAACGGAATAAAAAAGTACCATCGTACGGAATCAATAAAGATGGCTTTTTACTCAATGAAAGAGGTTGGAATGCTGCGTTTTTCACGTGGGACGAAATCAAAGAAATCAAAGAGTTTGATCACCCAACATTTGGTAAAGAGCTGCATTTTGAATTTGTCTCTTTCACTAAGGCACTGAACAAACCCGGGCAACAAAAGTTTAGTCAGTCACTTTCTCGTGAATATACGATTGAAAAACAACCGAAGAAAATTAGCAATCAACTTGTTAAAGGTGATACAGCTTCTTTTATAAGTGCGTTCAAGAAGTATTATTACGATCATAAAGGAAATGAACAAGATTGAATTGATGCATTGTTCTCCCATGAATCTGATACAATCCTAATCGATTCTTAAGATAGGATTTGAGTTGCTTAGCGATATAACGAGAGCCATTACATGAACGTAGTTTTGGTTAACAAAGTTGTTTTTCTATAAGCTCTATCGACCATTTTTCTCCCTCATAACAACACGCCATTTGATAAAATGACTTTTAATGCATCATCCGACTAGTTTGGATGTTGGTGTTGTAATACCCCGCTTTCCATGTTGGGAAAGTAGAATGGAATTATACGTATCAACCTTACGAACCAAATACCAGCGGATGCATACAGTGATGGGGTGGGGAGCGGAAACCAATCTATTTGGGGAACACTATTTCTCAGACAACTCGGGTCCACCTTTTGGTGCGAACGAAGGTAATTTGTTTCTTTGGTGGCTCTTTTACTTTTCAATGCAGCCACGTTAGAGCCCTACATTTACATTCTATTCCTGTAAAAAAACCTATTTTTAGTTTATGAGCGACATAGCAGAAATGATAAAAGCCCTTGTGCAATTTCGCAACGAGCGCGATTGGCAACAATTCCACACTACGAAAAACTTGGCTGTTGCCCTTAGTATCGAAGCGGCAGAACTCAACGAGCTGTTTTTGTGGAAGGATGAGGAAGAGTCCGCATTGGTTAACGAGGAAAGAATCAAAGAGGAATTAGCCGATGTTTTTGCTTATGCCTTGTTACTTGCCGAAAAGCACAACTTGGATGTGAAGCAAATTGTACTCGACAAAATCGCACGAAACGCTCAAAAATATCCGGTGGAAAAAGCAAAAGGAAATGCGAAGAAGTACGATGAACTATGAGTGAAAATGAAATTCAAAACAAGGCTTTACTTGACGAGTTAAATCAACTAATACAATCCGGTAGAACAAAATTACTTCTAGCCGTAAATAGTACCATTACATTGGTCTATTGGCAAGTAGGATTGAGGATTCAAAAAGAAATTTTAAATGGTGATCGAGCGGCTTACGGACAGCAAGTAATTAAAAACGCTAGCAATCACCTTACTCAACAATTTGGAAGTGGATGGGGGGAAAAACATTTGCGTCATTGTATACGCTTTTCAGAAATTTTCTCGGATTACGAAATTGTCTCTACGCTGTGTAGACAATTAAGTTGGTCGCATTTTAAGGAGATTTTATATATCGAAGATGAGCTAAAACGTACGTTCTACATTGAAATCTGCCAACTTGAAAAATGGAGTGTACGTACGTTTCGCGAAAGGATTCAATCCATGCTCTTCGAACGAACAGCTATTAGTAAAAAACCAGATGAACTGATTAAAAAAGAGCTCGGAGAACTTCGATCAAAGAAAAAGTTAACTGAAAACCTTGTTTTTCGAGATCCTTACGTGTTGGATTTTCTTGAACTTAAGGACACCTACAGCGAAAAAGATTTAGAATCTTCTATTCTTGTAAATTTGCAAAAATTCATTGGTGAACTCGGTTCTGATTTTGCATTTTTAGCTCGACAAAAACGAATTCAAATTGACAATAGAGACTATTATATCGACTTATTGTTTTTTCATAGAAAATTAAAGTCGCTCATAGCTATTGACCTTAAAATAAGTGATTTCGATGCTTCATTCAAAGGTGAAATGGAATTATACCTGGGTTATCTGCAAAAATACGAGATGAATAAAGGAGAAAACCCACCTATTGGTTTAATTCTTTGTTCAGGTAAGAATCCTGAACACATTGAAATTCTTCAATTGGATAAAAGCAACATCAAGGTTTCGGAATACCTTACTATACTTCCACCAAATGCATTGCTTTTGGAGAAACTGCAAATGGCAATCGAAATGGCTAAAAATAACCCGCGTTTTTCGGACCCCATTTAATTACTAGGATATGTTATGAGTGAGTCTTTCCTTCAATCCGTTCAAATTAACAAATACGCATTCAGCAAGGAAGGGGCGGTAGAATATACCCTGAATGCCTACATGAAAAATGCTTGGCCCATTGTGTACATTATCAAGAATGACGCATTGAAAGAAGCCTACGTGGGTGAATCTACCAATGCCATCCACCGCATGCAAAGCCATCTATCCAATCCGAATCGCTTAAAACTGAACGATCTGCTGGTCATCTCTTGCGATAAATTCAATAAATCTGCCGTATTGGATATCGAATCCAACTTAATTCAATACATGGGTTCGGATAAACGCTTCACCCTCCAGAATGCGAATGCAGGGTTGGTGAACCATAATTATTACCAACGAGACGTTTATCAAGAGTTATTTAAAAAGATTTGGGAGTACCTGCGAAAAGAAGATTACGCCAAAAACCCCTTGCAACGCATTGATAATTCAGACTTGTTCAAGTATAGCCCCTATAAAGCGCTCAATGATGACCAGCATAAGTCGGTGCTTCAAATACTTCAAATTCTCTCCACAGGTAATAATACAACCATCTTTGTAGAAGGAGGAGCAGGAACCGGAAAAACCATTTTGGCTGTTTACCTGATGAAGTTATTGAGTACGGAAATACAAGCGTTTCACATCGATGAGTCGGATGAATTATATACCGAAGAAATTGTTCATGTGCTCGAATACAGAAAGAAAGTGACGACACCAAAAATGGCGTTGGTTGTACCGATGACTTCCCTTCGCAAAACGCTAAAGAAAGTGTTTGCTAATGTGAAAGGCTTAAGTGCTTCCATGGTCATTGGCCCCTCTGAAGTAGCCTCTGCGAGTGAGGAGTATGACATCCTGGTGGTGGACGAGTCCCACCGCTTGCGGCAGCGAAAGAACATTACCAATTTTGCCAGTTTTGATCAAGCAAATGCAAGGCTAGGCTTTGATAAGTATACCGGAAACGAACTCGATTGGATCATCAAGCAATCGAAGGTACAGGTACTCTTTTACGACGAAGGACAATCCATAAAGCCATCGGATGTTGGCCATGAGGCCTTTAAAACCAAAAAATGGAACGCCAAATTGCTACAGCTTCAATCGCAAATGCGGGTCAAGGGAGGCACCGATTACATCGCTTTTGTTGATCAGTTACTTCACTGCCGAACTTCATCTTTATCCTCTTTTCCATCGGATAACTATGAGTTAAGGTTATTTGATTCCTTGGCAGACTTATACGAAGCCCTTCGTGAAAAAGAACAACAAGTTGGCCTTTGTAGACTGCTTTCGGGATACGCCTGGGAGTGGAAATCCCAGAAAGCCGATGTTCCAGATATTGAAGTGGACGGTTTAGCCTTGAAATGGAACAGTACAAACGAAGATTGGATCAATAGCCCAAATTCCTTTCACGAAGTAGGATGCATTCATACGACACAGGGGTACGACTTGAACTATGCGGGCATTATTTTTGGCACCGAAATTACCTTCAACGAGGCGACGAGGCAAATTGAGGTCATCGCCGCCAATTACAAAGACAAAAAAGGCAAACAGGGCATCCAAGAATTCAACGACCTTCGTACCTACATCTTGAACATCTACAAAACCATGATGCTCAGGGGCATCCAAGGCACCTACGTGTATGTATGCGATGAAGCGCTGAGGAAGTATTTTAGGGAGTATATTTCAAAAATTGGATGACGAATAAGTTTAGCGTTTTAGCCACCCAATCCCTTGATATTAATTAAAAAATAACTGTTTTTACACGGATTATTTCAGTTAAAACACCCATATCTATTTATCCTTTCATTTGGACATTAAAGTAAATAGTAGATGTAATCGGATAGTTTTTCACATATTTACATGTAAGGAAATGTTTATATCCCTTCAAAATGACATCGGTTCAATTAAATAAGTACTTATTTCAATTTTCTAAACTAAAACGCTCTGCAACGAACGGAGGAGCACCGCATAAACCCATATTACTGCTAACTATTTTAACGTTGGTAAGAAATGGAAAGATAGTTAACAACCGAATTGAAATAACTCATGATTTGGTATTGGAATTTAAATCAATCTGGTCCGTTTTAGTTGTATCTCAGCATTCGGCAAATTTCTCTCTTCCATTTTTTCATATGAGAAGTGAGCCTTTTTGGCGGTTAGTTACAAAAGCTGGGATGATTATTCCAGTTACCAGTTCCAAAAGTGTAAAGAGTTTAGGTTCATTAAAAGATTCGATTGCCTTCGCTGAAATTGATAAAGACTTGTTTGACTTAATGTTAAATTCCGAAAGTCGTTCAATTTTGGAGGCGAAATTATTGGAATTATATTTTCCTGAAACCAAATCTAATTATCGAATAAACGATTATAGTTTTATTGAATTACTAGAATCTCAAATTCTACATGAAGACCGAGAAAGTTATTCTGAACGCATTTCGGAATTAAGAGAATCCTTAAGTAACTATGAATTTGAGGAAGAAATATTTATAAGAAGTGGGATATTTAAGAGAGAAATCCCAAAAATTTACAATTATCAATGTGCTATTTCTGGAATGCGAGTAGAATCGACAAATAATGCACAAATCGTAGATGCTTGTCATATTATTCCTTTTGCTATTTCGAAAGATGACACTATTACAAATGGCATTTCTTTATCTCCGAATTTGCATAGAGCTTTTGATAGAGGATTACTGACGATAAATGCGGATTATGTGGTAAGGATATCACCGGCAATTAAAGAAAATGTGTCACCATATTCACTTAGACAATTTGAAGGAAAACAAATTAATTTACCTTCTGAAACAAAATTTTATCCTTCAATTGAAAATTTGAATTGGCATAGAAAGGAAAGATTTGTTCTTTAAATAAAAAAACATGAAAAAAGTACACGTCACCGCCGCCGTAATAATTCAAGATCACAAAATACTATGTGTTCAAAGAAACGAAAACATGTATGATTACATTTCGAAGAAGTGGGAATTTCCCGGAGGAAAAGTGGAAGAAAATGAACAATTGGAGGACACCATAAAAAGAGAGATTCTAGAAGAATTGAATATAAACATTAATGTAATATCCTTTTTAATTCAAGTCAATCATCAATATCCAGACTTTAAATTGAAAATGGACACCTTTTTATGTGAAATCAACCATGGTGAATTAGAATTAAAGGAGCACATCGATTACAAATGGCTTTCAGTGAATGAACTGCACCAATTAGATTGGGCTGGCGCCGATGTTCCAATTGTAGAAAGATTAACTGCTGATTTGTAAATGGAAGTTCTCAAGCTTGCAATTCAGAACGCCGTAACTACTGGATTTGTAGACGACCAATTTGAATCTTTTCAAGATTACAGACCGAGTATACTTACCAACGAACCTGTAATCAATGAAAAAGTACTTTCAACCATTTTAGACGAACTTAGAACGTGTGAATCCTTTTTCTTATCTGTTGCCTTTATAACCTCTGGCGGAATAGCGTCTTTATTTGGAACTTTACTGGATATAGGAAACAGAGGAGTAAAAGGCAAAATTTTAGTTTCAGAGTATTTGAATTTTACAGAACCAGAAGCATTAAGAAAAATACTTAAGCTTTCGAACGTTGAATTGAAAATAGCAAGAAACAATGACTTTCATTCAAAGGGTTTCATGTTTACTCATAAATCCTATTACACGATAATAATTGGCAGTAGCAACATCACTCATGGTGCGTTAACAAAGAATAAAGAGTGGAACTTAAAAGTTACTGCCCACAAGGATAGCCAACTTTTTAAAAGTACCCTTTCAGAGTTTGAGAATGTATTTAACAGTTCGCAGGAAGTTACTTCGGAATATCTGGAGAAATATGCATTTGTATATCATTCTGAAAAAAAACTAAGACAAGGACTTAGGAAGGCATTACTTGAAGTTGAAGAGAAAGGCATTCAGCCGAATGAAATGCAAAAAAAGGCAATTGAAAACCTACGTAATCTGAGGGGTTTAGGAAAAACCAAAGCACTTTTGGTTTCGGCCACCGGAACGGGTAAAACATATTTATCGGCTTTTGATGTCGCACAAGTTAATCCAAAACGAATGTTGTTTTTGGTACATCGAAAAAATATTGCTCAAAAGGCTATGGAAAGTTACCAAACAATATTTCCAAATAAAAAGGGGTTTGGACTATATTCAGGTTCTACCAAGGTTACAAATGCAGATTATCTCTTTTCAACGGTTCAAACATTCAGTAGAGATGAGCATTTGGCTAAGTTTCCTCCAACTTATTTTGATTACATCGTAATTGATGAAACTCATAGGGCAAGTGCTTCCAGCTATCAAAAAATAATGAATCATTTCAAACCAGCCTTTTTGTTAGGAATGACTGCAACTCCTGAGAGAACAGATGGATTGGATGTATTTGCGTTATTCGATTACAATATAGCTTCTGAAATTCGCTTGCATGATGCATTAGCAAATGAAATGTTAGTGCCATTTCACTATTATGGAATTTCAGACATTGAAGTAAACGGTAAATTACTTGATGATTCCGCCACCATAAATGAATTGAATAGACTTGATAGAGTAAATCATATTATTGAAAACATTAACCTTTTCGGAACTGATGCAGGAATAAACAGGGGTTTAGTATTTTGTTCGCGACAAGAAGAATGTATTTTTTTAGCAAATGAATTTAATAAGAGAGGTTTACGTTCCATTGCATTAACCGGAAACTCCTCTGAAGAAGAACGTTCAAGAGCAATTGACTTACTTGAAACAGATGATCTACAAATAAAACTAGATTACATTTTTACCGTTGATATATTCAATGAGGGTATAGATATTCCAAGTGTCAATCAAATTGTGATGCTCAGACCAACCCAATCAGCCATCATTTTCGTTCAGCAATTAGGTCGGGGATTGCGAAAAAGAGAAGGTAAATCATATGTAACCGTAATTGATTTCATTGGAAATTATCAAAACAATTTCCTTGTTCCAATAGCATTATTTGGGGATAAAACATACGTAAAAGACACCCTTCGTAAACTGGTTCATCGACCAGAAAAATCGATAATTGGTGCATCAACAATTTATTTCGATCGTATTGTTAAAGAGAAAATCTTTCATTCGATAGATATAGGAAAACTTCAAGTAAAAAGAAAATTGGTTGATGATTACAACATGTTGAAAGGTAAAATTGGAAGAATCCCATCCATGATAGACTTTTTGGAACATGGAGAAAGAGACCCTTACCAATACGTTACCCATTACAACTCCTACTATTCATTTTTACTTGGAATGAAAGAAAATATTTCATCAATTGATGAATCGACTTCTCAACTCCTGGCATTCATTTCAAAAGAAATTTTAAACCCAATTCGCTTTGTGGATATACATTTATTCAAAACGATTCTAATTCATGAACAAATTTCATTACCAGCATATCAAGCACTTTATGAAAATGAAACATCAGTAAAAATTGAACAGGAGGCACTAAACCATGCTATTCATGTTATTAATGGCCATTTCAATACAACAATGGTCAACAAGAAAATGGTAAAGGTTGGAATTCAAAATAGCTATGAATTAATTCAGTTTAAAGATGGTGTCATAATGGCTGGTCATTCGTTACAAAAATTATCCACCAACAATTACGTTAGGGCCTATCTTTTGGATCTGTGTCAATATTCAATCAAAACCCTTTCATCAAACAACTTAGAGTATATCTACAACGATTTTATTAGCAACAACCGTTATTCTCGAAAAGATGTATTTCGTATTCTGAAATGGGATGATAATCCGAATCCTCAAAGCGTTGGCGGTTATATGATTGAAAAAAACAAAAAAAATTGTGCTCTTTTTGTTAATTATCAAAAAGAAGATGATATCGCTCCATCACAAAAATACCAAGATCGATTTATATCTAGAAATGAGTTTGTTTGGATGTCAAAAAATATGAGATATTTGATATCCTCGGATGTTCAGACAATCTTATCTCAAAAAGAAATAGATTTGCGTATTCCTTTATTTGTTAAGAAAAATAATTCGGAAGGTGTTGAGTTTTATTATTTGGGTAATTTGTCAGTAAAAAAAGAATCTGCAATTGAAAAACTTATTCCAAGTGATAAGGGAAAAATGGTTTCCGTTGTTGAGATGAATTTTCTCTTAGAACAACCGGTTGAAAAGTCGTTGTACGATTATATCGTAAATTCAGATTGACGCTTAATCTTTCATGGTTTTATCCTATTGACATCCTTTGTTGAGTGTTTTTTCTATTTTTCTTGGCTTAATGCCTTCAATTCTTTCACCATTAAACCAAGTACATAATCCATGAAGCGCGATAGCCGAATGGTAATTCAAGAGGAAACCTACTCAAATCCACAAGATTCCTTGAGAGAATTTCTTACTTTTAGGGCTGCTATGTTAGGTTGGTTGGAAAATAAGAAATCATTGGGCCGTATCCTGTCCCTGTTTGCCCTTTATTTTCTTTCGTTAGATTGCTCCGGCCAAATCGTAGATCCCTTTGCAATTCGGTACCAAAACCAGCAGAAAGGAGGAATACGCTTGCTTTCCAACGTTTCTGTTTCTTGTACCAACTGCGCGGCCACCACAGCACAAATTCCCCCTGCTGGAACAGGACAAAACAATGGCTTTACCATGAGTTTTGTGGATACCGACAATACAACCGCCACGTATATGTCGTCCAGTGACAGCTTGAATTTACCGAATTGCAGCGAGGTGCTTTGGGCCGGACTTTATTGGAGTGCGCGCATTGGTGGAAACGGATTTCAACCGAATACCGTAACCAATTATGCCTTGAGAAATCAAGTGAGGTTAAGAATTAATAACGGGGCCTATGCGACGCTAACCGCGGATGAACTATTGGACAATAACGTGGGGCACCAAACCTATCATTGCTATAAGAACATTACCCCCATTGTACAGGCAGCCGGGAATAATGCGCGATTCACCATTGGCAACCTGGTCACACGAACAAGCACCGACAACATGTACGGAGGATGGACCATCGTGGTGGTCTACAAAAATGTGTTTGAATCCATGCGCAACCTAACGGTTTTTGATGGTCTGGCGAATGTGAGTTCTGGCAATACCGTAACGATTCCAATAACCGGCTTTTTAACCCCGCCCACAGGACCCGTAAATTTTGAACTTGGTGTGGTCTCTCACGACGGCGATCGAAATCAAACAGGAGACCAACTTCAGTTCAATGGCGTAGGAACGAATTATGTCAATGTTTCCGATGCGCTGCACAATGCCAATGATGTGTTCAATAGCACCATCGCCAGAAATGCAGCGTTAACCCCCTTTCGGACGCCCAGTTTCAATAACACCTTGGGACATGATGCCAGCGTGTTTATTCCTAACAATACCGCATTCAACTACATAGGAAATAACGCCACCTCCGCCAATATACGAATTACCACAGGGGGAGAAACAATTTTAACCAGTGTGGTAACTTCTGTCATTGATGTGTACGAACCCGATCTGCGAGCAACGGTTTATGTTCAGGACCTTAATGGAGGACTGGTACAACCCGGTGACGTGCTGGAATACACCCTGGTCGGAAAAAACATTGGATCGGATATTTCCAATGGAACCTTTATGTCCGATACCCTTGACCCACGAACCGTATATCTTCCCAATTCGATTTCAATTACCTATGGACCCAATGCTGGTCCCAAAACGGATGCCTACAATGATGATCAAGCAGAATATGACCCTGTGAACAGGGTCGTGATTGCCCGCATCGGAACGGGAGCCAACGCCACATCCGGAGGAACTGTGGTGAATTCTCCTACAGGCGCCGACAGCACCGTAGTGAAGTTTCAAGTAACGGTCATCAATGATTGCCTGATGTTTCAATGTGACCCAACGTTAGACCATAAGGCCTATATTTTTGGAACAGGGAACATCTCAGGAAATGCGTACAACAATGGGGGGCTCTCCGATTTATACGATGCCAACGGGTGCCCTTCCGTGGCAAATAATGCCCTATTGATTAATGTCGCAGGCTGTCCGCCAGCGGCTATTGATTACAATGACCCGCTTTGCGTTGGTGAAACCTTACAATTCAATTTTCCCTTTTCGTCGTCGGCGAATTATGCCTGGATCGGACCAAATAATTTTACTTCAACGGCACAAAATCCCTCTATACCTAATGCGGCCTTGGCCAATGCCGGACAATACTTGGTTGCCGTTTCGTTCAATGGCTTGAATTGCATATTGGATACAGTTACCACCGTAGTAGTCAATACCAACCCTACCATTGCATTAAATACGTTAACGAATGTTACGTGTTTTAATGCGGCCACCGGCGCTATTTCCATTGCGGCCACCGGAACGGCTCCCTTTTCTTTTTCTTGGACAGGAGGAAGCACGAGTGCCTCACCGAATAATTTACCTGCAGGAAACTATACAGTTACCGTAACCGATGCCAATACGTGTACGGCTACGGCGAATTATACCATAAGCCAACCCACTGCGTTAGCCGTTACATCATCCATTACTTCCAATTACAATGGATTTAGCGTAAGTTGTTTTGGCTCCACCAACGGATCTACTGCCTCAACGGTGAATGGGGGAGTACCTCCATATGCGTATCAATGGTCAAATGGTTCGACATCACCTACGGCTGGAAATCTCCCCTCAGGACCGGTCTCTTTGACTGTAACGGATGCCAATGGCTGTTCATCCCAGAGTTCATTGAACCTCACCCAGCCTTTAGATATTGTTCTTAACGACAGTAAAACAAATGCCTCATGTTTTGGAGGCAATGACGGGGCCATCGATTTGTCGGTGATTGGTGGGGTTGCACCTTATTCATACGCCTGGTCAACCAATGCTACTACACAGGATATAAGCAATTTGTTTTCTGGAACATATACAGTAATTGTCACTGATGCCAACGGATGTAGTGAAACGCGTACCATCGTCATTTCACAACCGGTATCAGCACTTACACTTTCTGAAACCCACGTGAATGTTCTTTGCTTTGGTCAGGCGACGGGATCAATTGATGTGACCCCGGGTGGGGGAACCGCTCCGTACACTTATCTCTGGTCAAACAATGCCCTCTCCCAAGATGTGAATGGCTTGACCAGTGGTAACTATACCCTACAACTTACGGATGCCAATGGCTGCCAAGCCGTTACCTCTGTGAGCGTTACCCAGCCACAAGCTCCGCTACAAATCAGCACCCAGACTTCCAACGTGTCCTGCTTTGGAATTCCTACAGGAAGCATTGATGCCACTGTTAACGGGGGAACTTCCCCCTATGTGTATTCGTGGAATTCGGGACAAGTAACCCAGGACATAAATTCCCTCCCGCAAGGGAATTATGTATTGACCGTTACGGACAATAATTTGTGTTCGGCACAGACTCCTGTTGTTGCCATCTCGCAACCATTAGCCCCGTTGAACGCCACAATTGTCTCCAGTAATGTCAGTTGTTTTGAAGGATCCGATGGCGAAATAGACGCAACTGTTACCGGAGGAACTACCCCTTATTCCTATTCTTGGTCCAATGGTCAATCTACTCAAGACATCTCGAATCTCACCGCCGGAACCTATTCGGTTAATGTCTTGGATGCCAACGGGTGTGCCGTTTCGGCTCAATCTTCCATTTCTCAACCACAGGCCCCATTGAGCGGGACTACGGTCGCCAATCAGATTCTTTGTTTTGGTCAGTCAACAGGCACGATTGATGCGAGCATTTCTGGAGGAAGTTTCCCGTACACTTTTGCGTGGTCAAACGGCATCACCACCCAGAATTTAATTGGACAACCGGCAGGAACTTACACCCTAACGATTACGGACCAAAATGGATGTAGCCTGATTTTAAGTCAGGCCATTTCCCAACCTCAGGCACCATTAACCACCTCTGAAACCCATCAAGATGCCCTTTGTGTAGGTGGCCAAACAGGCTCCATTGATCTATCGGTTATAGGTGGTACCTCGCCCTATACCTATCTATGGAATAATGGCCAGACTACTCAGGATATTTCGGGCTTATTGGCAGGGAATTATTCATGTACAATTACGGATGCTAATGGGTGTTCGGAGAACATCACTGTGATTATTCTAGATCCTTCCAACTCGATTGTTCTGAACACCGTGGTGACGAATGTTTCTTGTTTTAATGGCTCGAACGGTGCAATCGATTTGACAGTAACAGGTGGAAATCCTGGGTTTTCTTATGTATGGTCAAATCAAGTGATTACACAAGATTTGAATGGCTTGCCTGCTGGGAATTACTCGGTGAATGTACTTGATAATTTGGGATGTGGGGCGTTTATCGCTGCGAATGTGAGTCAACCCTCTACGCCCATACAGTCCTCGTCAACGGTTGTCGATGTACTCTGTTTTGGCCAATCGACTGGTGCCATTGACATGACGATTCAAGGAGGAGTTGCCCCTTATTCTTACTTCTGGAATACCGGGATAACAAGCCAGGATTTATCGGCGATACTGGCTGGGAACTATGAATTGGACGTAACGGACGCCGCCGGATGTTTATATACAACGAATATCACAGTAAATCAGCCTCAAGCGCCAATTTTAATTAATGAAACACAAACCAATGTTTCTTGTTTTTCAGGGTCAAACGGTGCGATTAATATTTCAGTAACCGGTGGAACCTCCCCCTATGCTTATAGTTGGAATAATGGTCCGTCGACAGAGGATTTGATTGGATTGATAGCTGGAGTTTATTCATTGACTGTTACCGATGCAAATAGTTGTTTGGAACAAATAAGCATACAGATAACCCAACCGAATGCAGCGTTCACCCTCTCACAGCAAATCACCAATGTATCTTGCAACGGCGGAAACAATGGGTCAGTGAACATCAGTGGTTCTGGTGGAACTCTCACCTATCAATACGCTTGGAGCAATGGTGCTACTACCCAGGACCTTAATGGATTAATTGCTGGAACCTATACGTTAAATGCCACCGATGCCAATGGTTGCAGCGCCTCCATTGTATCAACCATTTCCCAGCCATCGGTGTTACAAGCCTCTTCAAGTTCGGTACCGGTAAGCTGTTTTGGTGGGACAAATGGAAGCGCCACGGCCACAGCCACAGGCGGCACAGCTCCTTACAGTTTTTTATGGAGCAACGGTGCCTCTAGTGCCATTGCCAGCGGTCTGACCGCCGGATCGTATACCTGTATAATTACGGATGCCAATGGTTGTAATGCGAACACGACCGTAACAGTGAATCAGCCAACCCCATTGGTCGCTACCACTTCTCAAAGCAATATTGCGTGTTTTGGCAACAGTACTGGTTCCGTGATAGTTAGTGTTTCAGGCGGTATCCCAGGGTATACCTATCTGTGGAACAACAATGGTGTAACCCCGTTACTCACCAGTATTCCTGCTGGTAATTATTCAGTGGTAGTTACAGATGCTAATAATTGCACAGTTACTGCCTCCACGACGCTCACGCAACCGGCTCTGGCCGTATCAGTTGGA
Organism: Crocinitomicaceae bacterium; assembly: GCA_044372835.1. Lineage (GTDB taxonomy): Bacteria > Bacteroidota > Bacteroidia > Flavobacteriales_D > Crocinitomicaceae > M0103. The sequence continues at coordinate 16,576 of JBILRE010000019.1, forward strand.
TTGACGGTGACTGACAACGTTTGTTTCGGGGGAGCGACAGGTGCTGTCGATGCCAACGTTTTAGGCGGTACAGCACCGTACCAATATGTTTGGAGCAATCAGTTTCAAACCCAAGACATCTCCGGACTTCCGGCAGGGACTTATACCCTCACCACCACAGATGCTAATGGATGCTCATTGACGTCAAGTGCAACAGTTACACAACCTAATCAGCTATCCACCGCAGGATCTCAACTTACAGGGGTATCCTGTTTTGGGGGTAGTGATGGCGCGATTGGGATCAATCCGTCCGGTGGAACTCCTGGTTATTCATACACTTGGAGCAATGGCCAAAATGTGGAAGACATCAACAACTTAACGGCTGGAAACTACAACTTAATTGTAACAGATGCAAACAATTGCAGCAACACGTTTTCTTTCACGGTTCCTCAACCAACCTTATTGACGGTAAGTTACCTTGCCATTGAGCCGCTTTGCTTTGGATATAGCAATGGCCAGTTGATTGGCACAGCAACCGGAGGAATACAGCCATACGCCTACAGTTGGAGCAATGGAGTCAATGCACCTGTAAATACGAACCTTCCTACAGGAACCTACTCGTTAACCATTACCGACGCAAATGGTTGTCAAGCGTTTGTGAACGCATTTTTAGATCAACCTGAACAAATTCAAGTTTCGTATAACGTTAGTGATACGTTGGGTTGCGATCCGTTTACGGTGCAATTTACCAATACTTCGGTCGAACAATATGCTTGCCTTTGGAGTTTCGGTGATGGAACGTTCAATACCGATTGTAATGCGGTTCATACGTTTGAAACGCCTGGATGCTTCGACGTCGAACTAACTGTAACTTCGGCGTTAGGTTGTGCCAATTCGGTGACTTATAACGACATCGTTTGCGTCCTTCCATCCCCCACAGCAGGAATTGAAGCGGATCCCCCACTACTTGACACCTCAGACCCCTCAACAAACATTACCAATGTTTCTAATGGCGCTGTTTCCTATTTATGGGATATGGGAGACGGAAGCAGTCCATATACTTTTTTCCAACCTGGGATGTACACCTATCCATTATATCAATTGGATGAATACACTGTTACCTTGATGGTGACCGCGGAAAACGGATGTACCGATACCGATACCCTTACCATCTATCTGGATAACGATTTACTCATTTATGTCCCGAATGCCTTCACCCCTGATGATGATTACTACAACCAAACGTTTAGGCCTATCATTGCCTCGATCATCGATCAATACCATCTAATTATCTTCGATAGATGGGGCGAAATATTGTTTGAATCATATGACAAAAACGTTGGCTGGGACGGAACCTATGGAGGCAATAAAGTACAAGACGGCACCTATACATGGCAGATTATAGTGTCTACCAATGGCACGTATAAAATTTCAAAATCCGGGCATGTTTCTGTAATACGATGACGGTTCATGTCATGCATTTCTTTCGTGGTAATGTTAATATTTCTTGCTTTTTTTAAGATATGAAAGAAAAAATTCCTCACCTCACCTTTACATGTACCAAAAAATTCAGTGACATGGCTCCTGATAAAAATGGACGATTTTGTGCGGCGTGCAAAACAACCGTGAAAGATTTCAGATCGCTAACTGCAGAAGAAATAAGAACTGGGAGCTTGTCTGAAAACAACCAAGCACATTGTGGAAATTTTTATGCTTATCAGTTGCATAGGCCTTTTGGGAACTGGAAAGACAGGGTGATACGTTTGTACCAATATTTCACCCATCACCAGAACCGGCCGGGAGTTCTGAGACCAGTAGCCTTGTTTTTCGTTTCTTCTTTGTTAATTATAACAGGCTGCCGAAGCAGGCAACTGGCAGGTGCCTATGCCTATGGCTTTGATTGTTCTCGTGGCAATGCGAAACTGAAAAAAGAAGTGCATAAAGAAAAGCAGAACGTGCTTGGGCAAGAAAATACCAAAGCAGAATCACGCTTAGGTATCAAGGAGTAAAACGACCGTGTTCCGATGCGAAGGAATTGTTTCGAGGGACTTTATGGCGTGTAAATACGTTTAACATTCTCCGTTTTCATCGATCTAAAGATCCATTTTATTTACCCTAGAATTATTCATATTGATATGCAGGAATCACCGTATACCTTACCGTGTCAAGCAGTGTGATGCCCAAAACTCCCTTTTAACTCGAACATTTCTATCATTCCTAAGGTTTTCAATTTTGCTTGCGACAAAAGGGAGTTTTACCAAAAAAAAAAGTCGCTTCAATGAGCGACTTGACTGTGGTGATGGACGGAATCGAACCGCCGACACAAGGATTTTCAGTCCTTTGCTCTACCAACTGAGCTACATCACCGACCTAAAAGTGTGGGGGCAAATATAGCAACAATTTGTTTTTGAACGATCACCTCACCTATTTTTTCTTTTTGCTTCGTTAACTTTGTTCAATGAACTTGACTGAACGTGTAGTTGTCATGGATGAAGGAAACACCTCCCTGAAGGTTGGGATTTTTGACGGTGGCCGCTGCATTTCAACCCAGCGATTTGCTTCCCTTTCGTTGGAAAACACCATGCAGGTGTTCAAGGAAATAGGAGATGTACCTGTTGTGGTTGCCTCCGTTCGAAAAAAAACGTTGACCGAAGCGGATGTTGAACCATTCACGCATGTTCATGTCATCGATGCATCGGTGAAGTGGCCGTTTGAAATGGACTACGAAACACCTCAAACCCTTGGCATTGATCGCATGTGCAATATTTCCGGGGCAATGGCGTCCGAACAGTTGCCACCCCTTGCGGTAATCGACATCGGAACATGCATCACGTTGGATGTATTGACCAAAGAAAACACCTACATTGGAGGCTCCATTTTCCCGGGTATTGACCTTAGATACAAAGCAATGCACCAATTTACTGGTCAATTACCCCTCCTTAATAAAGTAGAAAGGCCGGCACTTATCGGGAACTCAACATCGTCATGTATGCATACGGGAGTCATGAATGGATTACAGTTTGAATTAAACGGACTGATGGACGCCTGTTCGCAGCAATACCCGGGCTTAACCTTTTTTGTGACCGGCGGAGATGCACAGCGTTTTGATTTCGGAGGAAAATATAACATCTTTGTGGACGAAAATTTAACCCTCAACGGAATTTTTCGTGTTTTTAACCTAAATCGAGGCAGTGAAAATAACTAAGCTCCTTTTCTTTCTGGCATTCTCTTCAGTGGGCCTGTCTCAACAAACAACCCATAACCCTTTCAGTGCCTATGGCATCGGTGAGGAAAATTACAGCGAGCAAGCTGCCAGCATGGGATTGGGTCAGACAGGTATCAGTTACTTCGACTCTACCTTTCTGAATCTAACCAACCCCGCTTCCTATACCTTACTCGGAACGGGACAGCCTGTTTTTTCAACCGGTCTCAACGGACATTTATCCTTTTATGAACAAGGAAACCAACGTTTGTTCAGGGGGTTGGGACAAATCGATCATTTTGCGCTTGGTTTTAAAATAAAAAAACATTTTGGTTTAACGTTTGGCCTCAAGTCCTTCGCAAAAAGAGGGTACAACATTCAGGAAACCAATATGGCAGGAACGGATTCCTTGGAATACACCTACCTTGGAAAAGGGGGACTGCAAAATGCGTTTATAGGTCTGGCCAGTAACTTACTTAAGCTAAAGTCTACCACCCTATCCATAGGTGCGAATGTGGGATATTTGTTTGGCACGTCCACCAACGAGCGAAGAAGCAGGTTGATAAACGGCTCCAATGTTACGGGTGGCGTGGATTATAACACCTTGAGGCTATCGTCCTTATACCTCGAAACAGGCTTTTTTCTTAGGCAACTGATTGGTAAACGCCACCAATTGGTAGTGGCAGGAACTTTTGAACCAAAACAGCAATTGAGTGCCACAAAAGATGAATTTTTATTCTTTGGAATTGTAGGAAATCCGAACAGTTACGACACCCTCTATTCAAGTGAACGGCTGTCTGGAAAAGTCACCTCGCCCACGCGTTTGGGATTTGGTGGTTCATATACCTTCTGGTTTAATGACCTGCGTAAAAACAATACAGCAAGAAACAGTGAACTTTCCTTACATGCCAATTATTCCATGAGCACTTGGTCGGAGTTTACTACCACCTTTTCTAATAATGACGCCTTGTTGGATTGCGCACGAATGAACGTGGGGGTGCAATACATACCCGAACGAAAATTCCTTGAGAATGCTGTTTCCTCAAAATTCATGGAACGGATTCGGTATAAGGCCGGTTACTTTTCAGGAAGTTTACCTTATTCTTTCGGTGGTGTTCAAATGAAAGAACAAGGGCTAACCTTCGGTGTTGGAATGCCCATTATCAGTCAGAATTCCTTGTCTTCGCTGCATTTCGGAATTACATTGGGTGAGCGATCGACAGGGGTAAGTCAGGCATTTAGAGAACAATACATTGGCCTTCAATTAGGCGTCTGCATTGCGCCCGGAATTTATGAGCGTTGGTTCAGAAAACGAAAATTGGATTAGCCACATCCCATGATGCACTTCCGACATTCTTTGATAGGTCTGTTCGCGCCGCTGCTCGTGTTATTCAGTTGCGTAAATGACCTGGAGGAAATACAAAAAATCACCTTTGATACAAAATCGCCGGATGAGGTAACCAAAACCCTGCGCGTATATTATTCTGAAAACGGCAATGCTAGGGTGGAGGTGTTTGCTGAGATCGCTGAGAATTTTTCCAAACCCGAGAAAATCACCAAGCTCCGAAAGGGCGTCAAGGTACATTTTTTTGCTGCTGATGGGAAAGTCGTTTCTACGCTAACGGCCAATTATGGTGAGATTAATTATGCACGTAAGATTTTTTTCGTTCGTGATTCTGTCCAATTGTATAACCATGCTAAAAAACAACGCATGGAAACCGAGTCCTTATTTTGGAACCAAAAAGACAGTACTATATACACCAATGCCGCAGTGGTGGTGCGCACCCCAAAAGGGGTCGTGTATGGAGATGGCATACGAACGAAACAAGATTTTTCGTCCTATGTTTTTCTTAAACCAAGGGGTAAAATGGAAATAGATGAACAATAAAGTAACTAATGCGTAATAGCAATTAAATACACTCCGATATGCAATTGTACAATAAAATCATGCTTTACTTTTGGCTCGCTTTGGGCCTTGTTTCGCTGCTCGTAGTCTCCTATATGTGTTTTTCCGATGGGCTAAACAAATGGGCTTCCTACTATGTGTTTTCCCTCGTGGCTTTTTTAATGTTTTTTGTTAAACGATGGATGATGAACCGAATGGAAAAACACATGGCGTTTCTTAAAGAAGAACAGGCAAAACAAGCACAAAACAATAAGGCCTAACCGTCTTTTGTTCACTCTTTATTTCAAATGATTAAACAAAAAACCCGCTTGATGCGATTTTCCTTACCTTTGCGAAGCCAATTGAATTTCGTACGTGGAATGATGCGCTGTTTTCTATTCTTGTCTTTGCTTTTAACAGGCCATGTAGTAACGGGCCAAAAACTGCTTTCGGGCAAGGTAGTAGATGAGCGGGAAATAGGCATTCCTTTCGCTAAGATTTATGTAAAAAACGATGCTTCTCAGCGAACGGTGGCAGATGCCAACGGGTATTATGAACTGAATTTGATGCCCGGGGAATATTACCTCGTGTATGAAGCAACTGGTTACGATGAGAGAGAAACTTACATTGCCATGAGCGATGTGGCCTTTCAGCGAAACATGCAGCTATTTCCAATCAAGTTCCGGGACCTTCAGGACGTAGAGGTAACAGCAAAAAAGAGCAATCCTGGGCGTGAGATCATGCTAAAAGTGGTGGAAAAGAGAGATAAAATCAATCCATGGAATGTTCCACATACTGTGGAGGGGTACATCAAGGCTACTGAACAAATCGAAAAAACAGGCACTCCCAAGGAAAAAGGAGAGGACGATAAAAAATCGGAAAAGGAAAAACAGAATAAGAAGGAAAACAATGATGAGGAGGCGATAGACCCTTCAGGGATAGAAGATCCATTTGCAGAAGAGCGTAAAAAACAAGAAGAACTGGCAAATAACATGAACCTTGTCGAAGTGCAATTCACCCGTGATTTCGCGCCGCCAAACAAGGTAAAAGAAGTTCGCAATGCTTACGAAAAACGAGGAAACGATCAGTTTTTGTATTACACCACCACGGTCAAGTCCAATTTCAATTTTTTTCAAAATTTGCTGCACTTGGATGACCTGCATCAGTCTCCGGTGAGCTCCCCGATTTCGGGCCCTGGTATTTTATCATACAAATACCGACTCGAAGACCAATACGAGGAGAATGGGCGAAAAATTCACAAGATTAAAATCATTCCGCGCCTCACTGCGACAACCACACTTGAGGGGTACATTTGGGTCATCGACTCTGTGTGGCTGGTTCAGAAGTTGGAACTCACCATGAACAAAGGAAACCTTTTAGTTTATGACCACTTCACCATTCGCCAGGAATTCGAGCACCCCGGGGATACCATGTGCGTTCTCATCCGACAGGAGTTGGATTACGGCGTGAAATACAAAAGCGAGGTATCGAAAGCCAAGACCATTGCTGACTTTTCCAACTACCGATTTAATCCTGCTTTTCAAAACAAGCATTTTAATAACGAGCTCTCCGTAACAGAACAAGAAGCTTACGATAAAGACACCGCATACTGGAATAAAATCCGAAAATTCACCCTTACACCGGAAGAACAGGCCTACATTGTCGCTAAAGATAGCATTCGGGATGCTCGAAACAAGAAAGAATACCTCGACTCAGTTGATGGGGTTTTCAATAAAATTACGCCCTTAAAGGTGTTGTGGTTTGGCATAGATCACCGCAACAGGGTAAAACGCACACAATGGACCATTAGTTCTTTGGCGGCAACTTTGCGCCCCATGTACATTGCAGGACCCCGCGTTGCTCCTAGTTTCTATTATTTTAAAAAATGGGAAAATGAACAAAGTATCGATTCCTATACGGAGCTTTCTGTGGGTATTATGAACAACGACATCAAAGGGCGATCCTGGTGGCGTTACCGCTACGATCCCTTTCATTTCGGCACCGCAAGTATTTCTTTTTCGCATGATTTTGATGTGATTCGAGGTTTCGATGCCATCACCCAGATTTACAAGCGCGAAAATTTCATAGAAGTTACATCGGGTCGTATAGGCAATAGTTATGAGTTGTTCAACGGTTTTTATTTAGACACGGATTTTGAGTTTTCGGAGCGAAGGAGCATTTATGGCTATCGTTTTTTCAACCTGTTCGATGAGGTGATACCGAACAACGAACCGACGGATTTTGTTCCCTACCAAGCACTTATTGGAGAATTTCGTGCCTCCTACACCCCACAACAAAAATACATGCGTGAACCCAACAGAAAGGTGTTGCTTGGTTCTAAATTCCCCACGTTTTACGTGTTTTATGAACGAGGAATCCCTGGTGTATTGGGCAGCGATGTAGATCATGAATACGTAATGGCTGGAATGCAACAAACCTTCAAAATAGGCACGTTAGGGACCTCTTCGTACCATGTAAACTCAGGGAAATTTCTCAGCACCAAAAACTTACAACTAGCTGATTTTAAGTTTCAAAGAAGAAGCGACCCCATTTGGTTCTCAAATCCCTTGTATTCGTTCCAAGGTCAGGATTCTTCCCTTCCCTCCAAAGACATTTACTACGAAGCACACTTTGTCCACCATGACAATGGCGCGATAATCAATAAAATTCCTTTTATGAAAAAAACGGGAATTGGGTTGGTCTTTGGCGGTGGTGCACTGTATGTCAAGGAGTATAACTGGCAGCACTATGAGCTTTTCGCTGGTTTGGAACGTAATTTCAAGTTTTCACGCCGCCGTTTGCGCATTGGGTTTTATGCCATTGCCTCGGATGGAAATCAATTTCAACCAAAAATGAATTATAAAGTTTCCTTTGCCATGTTGGATGACCGAAACATGCGTTGGAATTTTTAGGTTTTTTGCGTTTAGTAACTTCGAATAAACTTAGGATTATGTACGGAAAATTAAAAGAACACCTTCAACAGGAACTTATTGAAATAGAAAAAGCGGGTATTTATAAACGGGAACGCATTATTACCTCCCCGCAGGGCGCACGTGTGAAAGTAGCATCCGGAGATGACGTCGTGATAATGTGTGCCAATAATTACCTGGGCTTATCCTCTCATCCGGAGGTGGTACAAGCAGCAAAAGACGCCCTTGATTCGCACGGTTTTGGCATGTCGTCGGTACGGTTTATTTGTGGTACCCAAGATATTCATAAAGAGCTTGAGCGAAAAATAGCTGAGTTCTACGGCACCGAAGACACCATTTTGTATGCCGCAGCATTTGATGCCAATGGAGGCGTGTTTGAACCCTTGTTTTCTGATCAGGATGCGATTATTTCAGATGAATTGAACCACGCTTCCATCATCGACGGTATCCGTTTGTGCAAAGCGCACCGATACCGATACAAGCATTCTGACATGGCTGACTTGGAGCAAAAACTCATTCAAGCACAGGATCAACGCTTTAGAATCATCGTTACAGATGGTGTTTTTTCTATGGATGGCGACATCGCCAAAATGAATGAAATATGTGATTTAGCGGATAAATACGACGCTTTAGTCATGACAGACGAATGCCATTCCGCCGGATTTATTGGAAAAACAGGAAGGGGCGTTCCAGAATACCATGGCTGCATGGACCGAGTCGACATCGTTACAGGTACACTCGGAAAAGCATTGGGTGGAGCAATGGGGGGGTATACCACCGGAAAAAAGGAAATCATTGATATTCTTCGTCAACGTTCACGGCCTTATTTGTTTTCCAATTCCTTATCTCCAGCAATTGTTGGTGCTTCAATAAAAGTGTTTGATTTGTTAAGTCAAACCACTGAATTGAGGGATCGCTTGGAGCGTAATACAATCTATTTCAAAGAGAAAATCATCGCTGCCGGATTCGATATCAAGCCCGGTGATTCGCCCATTGTTCCAATAATGTTGTACGATGCAGCGCTGTCTCAAACGTTCGCAGATGAATTGTTGAAGGAGGGTATCTACGCCATTGGATTTTTCTATCCGGTTGTTGCAAAAGGTCAAGCGCGTATACGCACGCAAATTTCGGCAGCCCACACCATTGAAGACTTAGACAAAGCCATTGCTGCATTTACAAAGATTGGCAAGCAACTGGGAGTGATTAATTGATTTTATTTGATTCATTCAAAGATTTTATTAGATTTGTTTTGTGCTAAAGCAAATCACTCCATTGTTCCTTTCTATGCTGTTGTTCGTGTTTTGCGGTCAACATATTTTTTCTTTTTCTTTTGCATTTCAACACGATAACAATAAGGAGAAACTTCTCCTTGCTGAAGATGCGGGAGAGGAAGAGGACACCGATGACAGTGAAGAAAAAGACCTTGAAGATGAATTAGATAAGATACTATGTCCATTCGATCAAGGTTGGACAAGCTATGATTTGTATGGCCAGCGACTACCTATTAGCGGCAGTCTGGGTTATTACGATTTATCCATTCCAATACAATTACCCCCTCCCGAAGATTTAGTTTAACTATTGAAAAAAGTAGATAAACTAAATTAATTACAATGATTAAAAAATTCTTAACCTTACGAGAGGACCTCTCGGCGGGTTTGGTGGTCTTTTTGGTGGCCTTACCACTTTGTCTTGGAGTAGGTCTTGCCTCGACCAATATTCCTGGAGTCACAGGAATGCCCAATGTTTTTTCGGGAATAATCGCTGGGGTTATTGGAGGTGTTTTTGTTGGTTTTTTCAGCGGAAGCCGTATCGGGGTTTCAGGCCCGGCAGCTGGTCTAATAACCATAATTGTAGCCGCAATAGGCACCTTGGGTAGTTTTCAAGGGTTTTTACTAGCAGTGTTGCTTTCCGGCGTTATACAATTGATTGCCAGTTATTTGAAATTAGGGATTTTGGCTAGTTATTTTCCCTCTGCTGTCATCAAAGGTATGTTGGCAGCGATTGGGATTACACTTATTCTAAAGGAGATACCACATGCCTTTGGATACGACGCGGATTTTTTTGGCGATGAGGCATTCAGGCAACCCGACGGACACAATACCTTTTCGGAACTGTTTTATGCGTTTGGAGCCTTGCAACCCGGGGCCATTATAATCAGCCTGGTTTCTATTGCACTGCTTCTGTTTTTTGATCGTCCATTCGTGCGGAAAATGGCATTGTTTAAATTTCTTCCAGGCGCACTCTTTGTTGTTGTTTTGGGCGTTATAATAAATCAGCTTTTTAAAGCGTTAAGTCCGGGTTGGCAATTAATGGATATTCATTTAGTTCAATTACCTGTGCCAAAAACGTTTGGACAGCTTTTAACGGTCTTTCAATTTCCTGATTTTTCTTTTTTGACGAATCCTCAAGTTTACGTGATTGGCGGAACTATTGCGCTTGTTGGGAGTTTGGAAACCCTTTTAAGTGTAGAAGCAACCGATAAACTTGATCCAGAAAAACACCATACCCCAACCAATCAGGAATTACGCGCTCAGGGGATCGGAAACATTATTTCTGGTTTGATTGGTGGCTTACCGGTCACGCAAGTAATTGTTAGAAGTTCCGCAAATGTTAATGCAGGTGCGAAATCAAAAATAGCCACCATATTCCACGGTATCCTGTTATTAGTTACCGTCATTTTTATTCCTTCCATTTTGAACTTAATACCCCTCGCTTCTTTGGCGGCGATATTGATCATGGTAGGCTACAAACTTTCCAAAGTCGAACTTTACCGCAACCAGTTCCGCTTGGGCTTAGAGCAGTTTACTCCCTTTCTGGCAACCATCATTGGTGTCCTTGTGACTGATTTATTGAAAGGAATAGGCATCGGAATGTGTTTCGCCATTTTTTATATTCTACGCCGAAACTACCGAAACAATTATATACTCTCTCGCAAATCAGATAAAACCGGCATTGAAACAGAAATTATTCTTTCGGAGGAGGTAACGTTTCTAAACAAAGGGGGCATTTTAAAATCCTTGGAAGGAATACCAAAAGACTCGTCAGTAACCATCGATGGAAGTCGTTGTCGTGCCATTGACCATGACGTACTGGAAATCATTCAGGATTTCAGGGAGTTTGGCGCACCTGAACGCAACATAAAACTTACAACTATTAATATTCCGGAGGTTGCATTAGTATCCTCCCATTAAATCAGAAAACATGGAAAAATATTACCACGAGTTATTAGAAAATAACCGCAAGTGGGTGGATAGCCACCTCGAGAAGGACCCTGACTTTTTTAACCGAATGGCAGGAGGACAAAACCCACCCGTTCTTTGGATTGGCTGTTCAGACAGCAGGGTGCCAGCCAATGAAATCATTGGTGCTCCTCCTGGAGAAGTTTTTGTTCACCGTAATATCGCTAACATGGTGGTGCATTCCGATATGAACATGTTGAGTGTGTTGGATTATGCGGTGAATGTACTTCGTGTGCGTCATGTTATTGTGTGTGGACATTATGGATGCGGGGGTGTACAAGCGGCAATGACGAATAAACATTTTGGACTTATCGATAATTGGATCCGACACATCAAGGATAAATACCGTTTTCACCAGGATGAATTGAATAGCATTGTGGATGATCAAGCGCGTTTTGATCGTTTTGTAGAATTGAATGTGTTTGAACAGGTCTATGACCTTGCCAAAACGTCTATTGTACAAACCGCTTGGGAGAAAAATCAGGCACTTCATATTCATGGATGGGTGTACGACATTAAATCGGGTTTGATAAACGATTTGGAGGTAACCTTAAGAAATAACCAAAACTTGTCAGAGGTATACCAATTGGATCTTTAAATTTGTGCATGCCGATAATGCAGAATTACCTTGATGACTTGGTAAATAAAATGCAGCTGGTGGGTGATCCTCAAGCTGCATTTGCCATGTCGAAATACATGCGAAATCAGTTTACGTTTTTTGGTGTTCCTTCTCCAAAACGCAAAGAGATACAAGGCATTTGGTTGAAGTCCCTTCCGACAGATTGGGAACAAGCCACCAAATGGGAGATGGTGCACCTCCTATGGAATCAACCGTATCGGGAATTGCATTATGTCGCTATCGATTGGATGAATGCTTGGAAACCTACCTCAATAGAACCAAATGATATCCATCATTTTACGAGTTTACTAACGACCCGTTCGTGGTGGGATTCCATCGATGGATTGGCTCCAGGCATCGTAGGGAAATTCATCCAATTTCATCCAAATGAAGGGTACAAATGGATCCAAGAATGGCGAAACAACAGCAATGTCTGGTTGAGGCGAACGTGTATTATTTTTCAGTTAAAATACCGTGAAAAGTTGGATTTTGAACTCCTCACTTCGGTTATAAGGGAAAACCTCAGCGATAAAGAATTCTTTATCCAAAAAGCCATTGGCTGGAGCCTTAGACAACATGCCAAATACGATGCGAATGCTGTTTTAACATTTGTTGCCACAACAAACATGGTTGGCCTTGCAAAAAGGGAGGCATTAAAGCATATTAAACACTTGGCGCAATAAAGTTTGTCACGTTTTAATCTGGCTCAGATTTGGCTGTTTAAACTCATTTTTTCGTAATTTTAATGCGATTTTATAACGCACTATGGCTAGATTTACTTACACCCCTGTTCACTTAGCACTTTTCACCGGCTGTATACTTGTGTTTAATACAGCACAAGCACAATGTCCTGTTATGACCAGCCCGAGTACCGTTTCAGTTTGCAGTGGAACGTCTGTTGGTTTGTCTTTAACAGCTGATCAAGCAGGTTCAACCTTTCAATGGCAAGCTACTGCCAACGGAAATGTAGGGGGTGAATCTACGACGGCTGTATCTTCATCCACACTTAGTGATATACTCACGAATATTGGTTTAAGCAATGAAACGGTTCTTTACCAAGTGACCCCTACATTCAACGGCTGCACAGGTGCTAGTCAAACGGTTACGGTTAGTGTGAAACCGATTCCAAATGCCCATGGGCAAAACAACGTTACCCTTTGCGACAGCACAACTTCTCCCGACTTTTACTTGAATGGGGATGTTCCGAATACGGTTTTTACATGGGCAAACAATCAACCGGGAATAGGCTTAGCCGCCTCAGGAACAGGTGATATTCTGCCCGCATTGATTAATATTCCAGGAAATCAAAACGTTGTAATGACCATAACAGTAACTCCATCATTGAATGGTTGTGTTGGAGCCAATGAAAGCCATACCATTACCATTTTGGGTAATCCAACGGTTAATCAGGTAAATAATTTGAACTTGTGTAATGAATTGGGATCAGGTTCGATTAATTTTTCCGGAACAGGTACAAGTTACACATGGGCTAATACGAACGCCTCCATCGGGTTGGGCGCTACCGGAACAGGTAATATTGCCTCTTTTATTCCTACAAATACCGGCTCTTTTCCGGTCGTTGCAACCGTGAACGTTACGCCCGTTATTACTTCAGGAGGCACCACTTGCCTAGGAACACCAGAAAGCTTTAACATTACCGTGAATCCGAATGGAACGAATTCAGATATAGTTCAAGCATGTACTTCCTTCGCATGGTTCGGACAAAGTTTAACCCAAACAGGTGTATATGTAGATACGGTAATCAACTCCATCGGTTGTTTGCAAATAGAAACGATTGATTTAACCATCACGGACACCATCACCAACAGCATTACCGATACGGTGTGTGACTTTGTTCTTTGGAATGGCATCGCTATTTCCCAAACCGGAGTGTATACCTTTGCTACACAAGCTGCACAAGGATGCGATAGCCTCGTCACCCTTGATGTACTTGTGAAAAAAAGTTCTTCAAGCGTTGTCGACGAAACACAATGTGGAAGTTATTTTTGGCCGCTATCGAACCAATCCTATACACAATCAGGAAATTATACTGCCATCATACCGAATACCGCGGGCTGCGATAGTACGATCACATTGAATTTAACCATCAATTCCGTAGACAATGGCGTAAATACCTCCGGATCAACCATCACTTCTACTGCAACGGGAACTCAATATCAATGGCTGGATTGCAACAACAATTTCTCTCCCATTAATGGAGAAACCAGTGCCTCTTTTACAGCAACAGCCAATGGGAGTTACGCCGTTTTGGTCACCAATAGTACAACGGGTTGCTCGGACACAAGTGATTGCATCGTTTTAAATGGGGTAGGAATTTCCGAACAACAACAAGAGGCGCTTTACGTCTTCCCCAATCCTGTAAGTGGGATGTTTACCTTGAAAACAAATGAATGGCTTATTGGAAAAGGATTTATGATTACCGATACCCGAGGTCGAGTATTATTCAAGGAAACCATCGTTAAATCAGAACAAAACGTAGATTTGCATTCGGTTGAATCCGGTGTATATTTCCTTTCTGTAAATGGCATTCCTCCAATGACCATTATAAAGCATTGATTTCAATTTCGGAATGGCACTCATTATTCCTTGTCATGGTATAGAGCCTAAGTACGGAACGAATTGTTGGTTTGCGCCAAATGCCACATTGGTTGGTGACCTTCAAATGGGTAATGATTGTTCCGTTTGGTTTAATGCGGTCATTCGTGCAGATGTTAACAGTATCCGATTGGGAAACAAGGTCAATGTGCAGGACGGAGCAGTTATCCATTGTACGTACCAGAAAACAACTGTCGAGATCGGAAATAACGTGTCTATAGGACATAATGCCTTGGTTCATGGCTGCAACATCGCAGACAATGTATTGATTGGTATGGGGTCCATCGTCATGGATAACTGTGTCATTGAATCAAATTGCATCATCGCGGCAGGTGCCGTTTTATTAGAGAATACCCATGTGGAGGCATGGTCAGTTTACGCGGGTGTTCCCGCAAAAAAGGTTAAAACCCTCTCTCCCGAACTCTTTGAGGGAGAAGTACAGCGCATTGCTCAAAATTATGTGAAATACGCCAGCTGGTTTCAACAATAACATATGAAGGAAATTACCACCCGCGAGGACTGTGTGTTATTAATCGAGCGCTTTTACGATAAACTCCTTGATGATACCGAGATAGGGCACTTTTTCACAAAGCTGCCTCTTCATGAACACATTGATCGCGTAGCGTCCTTTTGGGCTTTCATACTTTTAGATCAACCAGGTTACACGGGAAATATGATGGATGCGCATGCACATCTCAAATTAACAAATGCGGATTTCGACAGGTGGTTGGCGCTTTTTCATGAAACAATCCGCGCGCATTTCCATGGAGAAAAGGCCGATCTTGCCATACAGCGTTCCTCGCTTATTGCCTGGACCATGCGCACTAAAATGAGTTAGCACAGAACGTTTTTATGTTGTTGGTTGTTGCACAGGATGCTAAATCCTGCAACAACCAAAAGCCGGTAACAAACGAATAACAATCGAAAGTAAGTGTTTAAAAACCGAATCCAATTTTATGGTTGGAAGAAGTTTGCCATGTCGTTTCAGTAAAACAGCTGATAGTGACTCAAATACAATTATCAACCCTTAAAAATGAACACACATGAACACGTTAAGAAACAAAGTTAGTTTGATTGGAAGATTGGGCGTACAACCTGAAGTAACCAACCTGAACAGTGGGCGTAAGCTTGCACGTTTTACACTCGCAACGAACGAACGTTATAAAAACAAAGCGGGAGAGTGGCAAGACGATACCCAATGGCACACGGTTAATGCTTGGGGTCAGAAAGCCGAGAAAGTGGAGCGCTACCTCGACAAAGGACTGGAAATACTCCTCGAAGGAAAACTCGTGCACCAATCCTATGAAAATAAGCAGGGAGAAAAACGTTATTCCACCGTGGTGGAGGTGACCGATTTTTTGATTGTTTCTCCCAAAGCAAACACCTCCGAATCTACGCTATCCTAACCTAACCCAAGGGGGCGGTTGAAACCGCCCCTTTTTAAATGTAACACTATGAACCACGTTCACCTCATCGGAAAAATAAGTTCCGAACCCCGCATAATTGAGCAGCAAGACGGACGCAAAGTTGTACAGTTCATACTCACAACCAAAGATGTTTACCTCAACGCTCAGGGCGAAAAAAAGCACAATACCAATTGGCATAAAATGTCTGCTTGGGGATCTTGGGTGTCAGTACTTGAGACGCTGGGCGAAAAAGGCCTTAACATTTCCATTGAAGGCCGCTTGATTTCCAAATTTTACGGAAAAGCTGGTCAAAAACGGATTTATTCAGAAGTTGAAATCAACGACCTCGTTTTGCTATAAACACCATTATTTACGCTTATACTTTATCTATGCTTGTACTTAAAAACCACGTCACACTGATAGGTGACATTGCCTCATTTGCTGAAGTTACGCACTTCGACAATGGTAACCGGGTTGCACGATTTAAAATGGCGACCCACAAGTTGTTTCGCTCAACAAATGGAAAATTGTCTCTCAAAAAAGAGTGGCACCAAATCTTTGCATGGGGAAGCATGGCCCGCTTCATTGAATCCTACGCAGAAAAAGGAAAACGCGTCGCAATTCATGGCCGCCTAGTGAGTCGAACATTTGTAAACCCAAAGGGCTTAAAACGAAAGACCTCAGAAATAGAGTTGAGGCAAATTGTTGGTCTTTAGGGAGTTGCTCTTGTTAAATTGGTATGCAGTTATGGACCTTGCGAATCGACTCAGATCGTTTCAAAAGGTCCTTGCACTTGACCCCATAAAAACAGCCTCAATAATTGCGGTAATCGTTCCATAACTGGCTGCGGATCCCTACAAAAGGCAACAACGTCAGTCGATCGAAACCACTGTCGGTGCGAACATGGCATTCTGCAAATACCTGCATGTTAACTGCACGTGAAAGCTTATATGCACCTGTAAAAATCATGCGAAACATGTTGTTTTGTAATCCTTGACCAATGTCATGCCCATAATCGTACGGACGTAAAGTGTAAGGCTGATAAACATTGCCTCCATAACTATAGCCTTCCTTATCCAGTCCTTTTACAGCGTAACTGATAAATGCCTTTAGCAACCAATGGTCTTTTTCCAGTTTACTTTCCACTAGTATTTCCCTAAAATTTGCGCCAAGCGGATGGGATAGAACCGACCCTTGATGGCCATAGTTTTGTCCTGCGTTTAAATGCGCATAGGTGTACGGCCTTACCACATTATATTCTCCGCGGTAAAAACCGTTCCACTTACCGAATCGAAAACGACCTTTTATACCCAACTGCGCGCCGTATTTGTTCGCCCACCAACCCGTTTTTGCTTTAATTTCTGCCAGAAAAAATTCATCAAGGATCAATTGCCCGTACAAACGCATTTGTTTGAAGGAAGCATGAAAACTTGCGCCCAATAATACGTTATCTGAAGAACCTAACGCATATTCTTGTGGGCGGTAAAAGATAACAGGGTTGAGGTATTCCACGTCATACCCACGGTTCAACAGCGTATCCTTTGGTAAAAACACCACCGTTTCAAAAATGCCGAAGTTCAACCATTTAGCCGCATTAAAACTCACGTGATGGGTTGCACCATACTTGTTTTTCCAGCGGTTGTTCATCTCCTCTCGAAAAAATTGATACAACACGGTGTATTCAACTCTCCAGAAGCGGGCTTTCACTTGTCCAAAAGGGTAGGGCTTCCCATAGTCGCCCAAAAACAATGACCGACTTCCTTCTCCAACAAAATGGTGGTCCATACCTGCTTGAAAGTTAAAAATGGCATTGGGAGTGTAGCTCGCTCTTAGTCGAACATCGGTAGACAAGCGGGTGTTTTTTTTGGTTTTTGTGAAGTACGCTTGCGGTTGAAACAAGCTGTCTAAACCATTAACTGACTGTAATCCCGAAAACTGCATCTGCCATTTGGACCCCAATTGCACTACTGAGGTTAAACCGATTCCGGCACGGTATTGCAAACGGTTGGAATAATAACCCAACATATCCACTATTGGAGAAAAACACACCTTTTGGGGTATTTTTACGCTTGTATCGGTTTTTGAAGTACTCCAAGCCTGTACCTGAGGTTTAAACGACGAATGTTGTTCTACTGAACCTTTTTGTAGTGGGTCACTTGGTAATTCTTCATAGACATGCATGGTTTGGCGTTGACCGAGGACCCCGGTAACACATGCACTCCAAAGAAACAGTACCCAATTCCTCATCAGAAATCCGTGTATTGGTTAAAAATTCCGGTGCGAAGTCCCATAAAGACCAAATTGTTCGCTTTGTTGACATTTGTTACTTCGTTTCGCAATGTCCAATTTACAAACACGCACAAATTCATCCGGCGATTGGCTCGGTAACCAAGTTCTAGGGTATTGTTAAATACCGATCCGTTTAGAAGCGGTTCTGTTCGTTGTACAGGAAGCAAAGCTCCGCTTTTATAATCGTTCAAGTGATAAAAAACACTTTTTAGTTCACCATAAATCCGCTTGTATTCGTAGGTTGATCGCACTATAAACTCATCAAAACCATTGCCCTTCACGTGTGCAAGTGCATGGTTGAAGTGGCTGTAATTCAAGCGTTCATTTTCCGAAGCATACATTCCGTTTCCTACGTGGTTGTATTCCAATTGTATCATCACGTTTTTCAATCCAAACAAATCGTAACCCCTATAACCTAGTTGCCAAGCTTGATGATTGAAGGACAATTGCCCAATCGCCCATTGACCATAAAAGAGGTTGTTTTTCAATTGCCATGACAGGTTCAATCCCTGAATAGAATTTACCTCATTGTTATCAAGAATCAATTCCCCTAATAGAGGGAGTGGGACATAAGCAAGGGGATGAGCACGTTTAGAAACGATGGAATCTCCCTTTGACCAGATTACACCATCAAAAAGGCTAATTCGCAGTTGGGAGGTGGGTTTGTAAGTGAAATAAAAGGTGGAAAGTGCTTTGGACTCATAATAAGCTTCCACGCTTGTACTAACCGGTTTTCTGATGAGGTTTATCAACCTACTGCGGGAAACATCAATTTCAAATTTCGACAGAAAGGACGCATTGACGTGAACATTAGGCGCTGGAGCCGTATTGTCCGAAAGAAAAAGCGAACGGTAACCATGTCCGATAAATTGAGGTGTGTTTCCCGCACTGATAATTAAAAAATGGAATGGTTGATACACTAAATTCCCCATGGCATACGCATAATCAAAGCCGTCGTTATTGAATGGTTTTGTCCTTCCTGCAGAAGGAATCGATGCATTTTGGAGGCTGTACTGACCGTTCGATTGGTTGGGATATAGTTCTCCTGCTCTTTTATAATGTGCGGTTTGAAAACTGCTGTAGCGAGCTTGGTTTTCAAAAAACGAAGTAAAAAAAGAAAACTTTTTGAATAGGTCAACTTCCACTGCAATGCCTCGCGTGTTTTGAAACAAACGTCGCTTGTTGGTATCAGAAAGATCTTTTCCAATTTGTAAATCCGCAGCCGGAGAAATGGTGACGTAATAGTCTTTTCCTTTTGCTTCGAACAAGTGTTTTTTAAAGAGAACCTCCGAAAACGAATTGTATTGTTTGGAGGAATCGCGAATGAGGTGATTGAGTGGTGCTTGACTTTCTGCAACAGGAAAATAACCGGTATTGGACCATTTATTTTCTGTGGCAAGGCGAAAATAGTGATCTCTGTAAAAATGATGCATGAACAACATGTTTTGTTGCCCAAAAAAACAGGTGATAGCCATCACGCTTATCAGTGAAATACTTATTTTTCTCCAGGCCATATTTCCAGAAATGCACGAGTATGTGCCAAAAAATAAGGATTGAACAAATTTTCTTTGTTGTATACCAACGATTCACCACTGTTGGCATGTAGGACTTTTCCTCCTAACGCTTCGAGTATTGCTTGACCCGATGCGATATCCCATTCCATGGTAGGAGCAAAACGGGGATAGGTATGAGCACGTCCATGAGCCAGGTCGAAGAATTTTAATGAAGAACCCTTTTTTATAAAATCGATTTGATTGAACTGGCATTTGAGTTCGTTCAGGTATTGAAGCACTGGTCCATTATGATGGGCTCTCGAACAGGTGACGGTGATGAGTTCGTTTGTTGCAAATGGCGGTTCAACTTTTTCCCATTTTTCTTTCGCCTCCAAGTGTTCGAACGCACTTTCAAAAACACCGAATGCTTCACCACCAAACAATACGCGTCCTTCCAAGGGGTGTGCAATTAACCCGAAGACCGGTTTTCCGTTTCGAATTAAGGCAATGTTTACTGCAAATTCTCCATTTCGTTTTACAAATTCACGTGTGCCGTCCAAGGGATCCACACACCAGTTGGTATCCCAGTGTTTTCGTTCTTCGAAAGATGTATGTTCGTTTTCCTCCGATACTATGGGGATGTTCGTTTTTGCCAGGTGAAAATCAATGATTTTTGAAGAGGCAAGATCGGCTTCAGTTACTGGCGAACCATCTGATTTTAGTTCTGTCTGAAATTGCCTTCCGTATATTTGAACGATCTCCTCCGACGCTTCTTTTGCGGCCAGTAGGGCAAACCGATATGCAGTTTCGTAAGCGTCCAATGCACTCAAAGATACGAAAAGAGGCGAGACAAACCAGAGAAGTTATTTCAATGCCGTTTTCAGGGATTCCAGCCACTCCTGCGGCAGGTTTGCCAAGTGATTCATCGGGATTTTGAGCTTGCTTTTTCCAACCAATTGTCCGTTTTTCGATAAATAGGTGTAGGTAATAAGTTGTTTTCGGTGTTGCACATATTCGACATTCAAGTCGAGTGTGTTGGATTGTGAAACGGATCCAATAAGAAAACCTGCCACTTCTTGATTTCGGGCGGTTGTCGATAGGGCTTTGTTTAGTTTTTCGCGCAGCAACAAATTGTCAAATTTGCGTTTATCGTTTTGAACGTTCACCAAGACAAGTGTTGGAAGCTCGCTCAATCTTACTGCACTGCGTACCTCCTCATCTACAATTCCCATCGGAAAATTAATGGGTGAAAAACGTTGTGCTGCTTGTTGATCCGTTAATTTCTGCACTTCTTTTTCAGCCGCCATCAGCCATTTTTCCAGTTGAAGAATCCCATACTCATCGATGGATTCATTGCTTTGCAACATGGTTTTAATTAATGCAAATGTCAATAGCCCGTGCTGATATTTGGGAAGTTCAAGGGCTTTTTCCCCTGAACCGGCAGCTGTCAATATGGCCAACCCGGATTTATCGGAAAGTTTGTCCAGTTCTTTGATTCGCCGCGATTGCCATTCTGCTTCGTCTGTATCGCGCTGACCAACAAGCGCACCCATATTCAATTCGTTAATTGCCGCTCCTGAATGACACGCATCAAGTAATAAAACACGTTTCCCCGCTTTGATGGTGCGCAATTTTTCCATGAGCTCTTGCATTTTAATCCCTGACAGAAAATCGGCAGAT
Organism: Crocinitomicaceae bacterium; assembly: GCA_044372835.1. Classification (GTDB taxonomy): domain Bacteria; phylum Bacteroidota; class Bacteroidia; order Flavobacteriales_D; family Crocinitomicaceae; genus M0103. The sequence continues at coordinate 37,914 of JBILRE010000019.1, forward strand.
GCCTCGGAAGTCAATAAAACCAATTGGTTTTCCATGATTTCACCGTGTCCGGCAAAAAATACGAGTACAATATCTTCCGGTTGGCTTTTTTGTTGAATTTCATCGAATGCTGCCAAAATGTTGTTTCGGTCAGGGGTAAAACCATCGATATCGGTAGCACCTATTTGTCCGGATTTGGTTAGCGAAAAATGATATAGATGAATTCGGTTTGTATCGTTAGAATTGAAAAACTTTTGGGAAGAAAGGTGCAATACACGGTGAAAATCGACGGCATCTTTTGCTGCGTAATTCAAATCCAGTCGTTGACCTACATAATCGTCAACACCCACAATGACAGCATATAGATGCGGTTTTTTCCCCGTTTCGGTTATTGTATTGGGCTCTCCAACCAGTTGAACTCCACGGGAGCTAATTTTGTTGTCACGTGTTTTGGCGATAATTGAAATCCTGGCCCCTTCGTTGCTTTGGGTATAAGTGCGGATTAAATGTTCAGAAACGCGGTAGGTGAGTTCGTTGTTAAACAATTGCTTTTCCAGCCCCGTCTCCACCAGTCGGAGTTTCCCGTTGATATACACTTCCACTTCGCCTAAACCTCCGGACCGGGAGGTAAGTAGGAATGTTTGGGAAGTGTCTGGACCGATGCGCTTGACGGTTGGAACTACGCCACAAATATTCAGCTCCTTCAACGTGTTAAGGTGCGATAGGTTTTCGCCCTTGAGAATGCGTTGTGCCAAGTTGGGAACGTAGAGTGATTCCTTCACTTGATCGAGTTCAATAATTTCGGTTCCACAGGTAAAGTACAACTGATTTATTGCTTTTTCGTCTCCATCAAAACGGTATTCCGGGTCAAAATAGAGCCTGTGGATTGCCTTCATTACTCTACTTTTATATTCGAATTCAAAAACATCCATAAACGAAAATAATATCCTACCATCGGCGAGGCTTCTAACTTGTGTGGATTCATCTTTACCATCAGTGATTAAATACGGACCGATTGAAAAGAGTTTTACTTGAATGGAGGTGCGTGACCCGTTTTCTTTGAGGTTTTCGTTAAGAACGCGGATTTCACTTAAATCGGCCGGATTGAGGTAATAAATATGTCCCGACTTTAACAAGACCAGTATGGCATGAATGGAAGATTGGTAGGTGGTTTTAATTATGGGATCACTCTCGGAAAATTGTCGCTTATGAAGCAGGTCACCAGTTTCATAGTGGTAGTTATACAAGGTTTGATTCGACGATAACAGGTAACAAAACCCTCCTTTCATCCACTCAAATTTTTTGATGGTCCCACTTCCTTGAAAGCGTTTGATTAATTTCCCTTTAGAAAGGTTATAAATGAAGACGGAACTGTCTTTATTAATGGCTAGTTCATCCAGCTCTGGATTCAAAACCGGGTTTGTGTTCCGTGTTTCCTGAGAATCTTCAAAGTCTGAACCGAACCCAAGCTGAAGTACCTCTTTTTCACTTCCTAATTCTTTCAAAGCATATATATATTCATTTGGAGAGGAACTTTTTTCGACCCAGCAATATGTTTTGTTTTCTGAGGTGTCTTCCAGAAAAGAATGATTTCTGGCCAAAGGTTCTGAATAGGTAATTCCTGAATGCAAATCCACAAGTTGCTTGTTAAATATTAGCCAGCGTTTTGAATAAGAAATGCTTAAAGTGAGTCGATTTTCAAGGTTTTCCAGTTTTTTCAAGAGTTCGTTTTTTTCATTGTAGATCTCTATGTATTTAACCTTCCCATCTTCTTCATAGTCTTTTCTGGAGTAGCCGGTGAATTGTGACAGCCCGTTTCTCAAACGCCAATTTACTGCCAGATTCGTGTCTTCCTCCCGAAGGGTTGCGTTCATGTTTCCAGTTAAGTTTAATGAGGGCAATTCGTAATTAAATCCCATTAACGTAAGCGGATCTTTTTCAGAGGGTAAATAACCTCTTCCCAAAAGATTCCAGGCACAACCTAAGGGGTTTAACGAGAGGTATCTATCTTGTTGTATTCCGTATAATTCTATTATTCCTGGATCGAGCACCATCAATAAGCTATCGCCCAGTAAGCGGGAGTCCCTGAATTGTTCATCGGTAGACCCAATCCAACCCAAGCTATTAGAATCCAACGCGATGGCTATAGTTGTTGAGGAAATGCCTGTTGCACCTGCCTCATTGATCAAAAATACACCAAGCGAGTCTGTTCCATCCCTTTCCCCTGATGGTTCGCTCCTTTTCACCAAAATTCCGTGTTCACCTTTTGCGTAACCGGAAATGGGAAACTGGGAGGCGATGCCTTTTGAGTTCACTTGAACCATGAGGTAAGTCCCTAAAGTGTCTTCTTGTATCGCTGGAATGTACCAATCGCTTTTTAACATTGACCATTCTTTTGGAACTGACCCCCATACCATTAGTGGAAATTCTGTTTCCGTCTTACCTGTCTTGCCAATGGTTTTTAATTTATATGAAACTGGTTTCGTTCTGATAGGTTCCTCAGAACTTTCGGCCAGGCACATGTTAAAATCGCTATCAATATCAACTAGTGTAAAAAAAATACCCTTGTCATTGACGTAAGACGTATGGCATTTTGTGTTGGTTAGGTCAACACGAAAAATATGGTGAGATGTTGCCAAAATGATGTCGCTGTTGCTTACTTCGATTACCCTAATTAAGGATTCATTGTTACTTAATTTTAATGGAAAATAAAAGGGAACTGGAAGGTCTGGTTTTTTGATATGCACCCCCGCCGTATCTAACCAGCCACAAGTACCAGAGGCCAATAAAAAGCTCGAATGATTTAATTCTGTTAGCCGTTTACCGACAATTGAACGCATTAAAAGTTTCAGGGTTTTGGCATCAAATTCATTCAACCATACCACGTTACTGTCTCCTTTTTGCAGGGTATACAAGGTTCGTTTATTGGTGGAAAGCATGGAGTGTATGCTGCCGATTTCTTTGACCTTGCGTGCACTTTGAGCTTCCCAGCATACCACCTTTTTTTCATTTGGAACCCTCGTAAACAGGAAGGATTGATCCGCATTAAAATCAAGGGATTGAACCAATCGATTAGAATTAAACCCATGACCGGAGGGAAATACAAGAGTTGCTTTTTCCTGTTGTGCGAATGATGCAAACAGCACAAGGATGTTCAGAACCGTTAAACAACTCTTCAATGTAACGTGTTTTGCTGTTTAAATTAGCAAAATCGAACGAAATAGGATTCATCAAGTTGTATTGTAACCCAACGATTGTATAAGAATGGCAATATGAGACCGCACTCCAGTAAAATTGTGCGTTTTTAACACCCGTTTACCATTTAACTTCTTAATTTCAACCCGATCTTAATATGAACGATGATGAAATTTCAACTCAGTGCTTTACTACTTCTAGTTACTTCCTATACTTCTTTCGGACAATTATTATGGAAAATAAGCGGAAACGGATTAAACCAAGAATCCTACCTCTATGGCACCATGCATGCCGTTCCCGAAGAACGATTCACCGTTTCCAGTACCTTAAAACAAGCGTTTGAATCCAGCAAAGCGTTGGCGTTAGAAATCGATTTGAATTTATCCTTACAGCAACAAATCGAAATCGCTAAAGACATTATCATTCCTCAAGGGAAGTCGCTCAAGAATTACCTTTCCACTGAGGATTACAAAAAAGTGATGGGGTATTGCCTGGACAGCCTGAAGATGAAAAAATCTAAGTTTAAAAAGTACGAGAAAATCAAACCTTTTTTCGCTAGTTCGATGATCCTTCAGGAACAACTAGGTAAAACGGTGGCTTATGACCAATACTTTAATGAAGAAGCCAAGAAGCGCAGCATACCTGTTTCTGGTTTGGAAACCATGCAGTATCAACTCTCTACCATCAACACCATTTCGTTGGAAGAACAAGCGGAAATGCTTGTAACATCATTGGGAAAAGAAAAGACGGAATACCAAGCCATGCTTGATTTGTACCTTGCCAATGATTTGAAGGGATTGCACGACATGGTCATCAGTTCCGACATGTCAAGCGATGCATTTACCCAGAACTTCCTTGTAAAGCGCAACCAGAACTGGATTCCGGGAATTAAGAAAATGGTTGAAACACAAACGTCATTTATCGCTGTAGGTGCAGCCCATTTACCTGGGGAAACAGGCGTAATTGAGTTGCTTAAAAAAGAAGGCTTTACCGTTGAGCCGGTGAATTAAGGTAAAAACGGTCAGGCGAAGAATCAACTATTTAAACTGAAGTTATTCCCGGATGGCGGTCATACGCCTAATGTTACCATCTACTACCTCGTAAATCAGGATGATTTCTATAGGCGTACCGCTTCCTCGCCTTCCAACAATCGATTCATGGTCGATGACTTTGTTTCCCAGAACGGTGCGGTGTATGATGGTAGAATGGAGTTGCGGCGATTCGTTGAATAAGTTCTCATACAGCGCACGAATAGCGCTTTTTCCAATGATCGGTGCTTGCGTACTTCCAAACGTATGCAATGAAATGCTGTCTGATAACGACCTCATGAAACCATCAATGTCCCGTTTGTTGTAACAATCAAGGTTTTCCTGAACAACCGCTTCAGGTCTACGTTGTTCTTGGGTCAACCCAATGGTTGCACTTAAAATCAAGAACAAGCTGGTTAAAACAACCGTATAGAGTACGTTCATGCTTTTTAAAAAGGAACAAGTATTTTCTGAAAAGGTTTACATTTCGGTTATTGGCAACCAAATCCAGAAAAAGAATCGTTAACAATGAAAAAGCCTGAAAAACGCACACGATAAACCGGATCAATAACAAAGAGTGTGAGCGCTTTTCAGGCCAAAAAAGAAAACGTTGCGAAGGCCCGGCGTGGATGAGCCAACGGAAATAAGACGAACACAACTTGATGAGGTTGGCTTATTGGGTTTTTTTAACGTTCTTTTAGATAAAATGAAGCTTTAGGAGTAACCCCTTAAAACATAGAAAAACAAATACAAACGCTATGTAAACCATTGGCTTGAACATTTTGAACAGCGCACAAATTGTTGAGGTCTAATTATAGTTTTGACGATTTTAATTTGGTGTATAGCTCGATGGATTCACACATATTCGTGTAACTGAAGACAAAGTTGCTAATTCCTTTATCAGCATTAAAATGTACTCCACTGATTCCGTCACCCATTTGTTCATCATACACCCAACATCCACTGATCTTATTGAAGTAAATAGATGTACTTACTCCATTCACTTCTCGGTCCTTTGGCTTGGGTTCTGCAGGAAATCGACCCGCCATTTCGTCGTTCCAGATGGATTTTTCATCCGTGTACCATTTCTTTGGAAACTCACCATTGTGTTTTAGTGTGGTTACCCAAACACCTTTTTTGTTTTTTTCTACTTTGGTAACCGTTACTTTAATGGTTTTTTTTGTAGTCTTTGGAACAGGTTCTATATCGATGGTTTCTCCCGTTTCTTCATCGTATGCACATCTCACGGTTTCTATCCTTTCCTGAACAAAGGTTAATTCATTTCCAACTAAAAAGAATGACTTGCAAAAACCAGGAATACCAGCTAGAGTGTCTACTTCTTCTTTGGTTTCTTTGGTTTGCACTGTGGTATCTTTTTCTTCTTTGTCTTTGTCGGTTGGTTTTGTTGGTTTATTGTTTCCGCCGCAAGAAGTCCCAAGAATTACAAGGGAAGTAAAAAGGATTACATGTAGTTTTTTCATATAAAAATGGATAAGTTTCACACAAAAGTAGTATTTCGCTTGTGTTAAACAACAGATTCAAAAATGATTTTTGGGTTCTTCATAATTTATGATGCAACCGGCTAACATTAGGTTGTGTCAACGTAGATTTGTAGCACAAATCGCCAATTTAATCCAGGTAACTTCGTTCAAGCAAAAACCTCAAGAATGGCTAGAGAATCAATGGAAAAATTGTTGTAAGGTTCAATTGACGGCTATTTTCAAACTTCCTTCGGATAAATCTTCTCGTGATGTTATGTTACTTCTAAAACCTTTATTTCTTTTCCTTGAAAAAAGAGTGTATTACCTGCTTTTTTACCAGTCAGGATTTGAGCTAAAGGCGCGGCATTGCTCAAGACAAAAACCGATAGGTCATCGCATAGGATTTCTCCTAGGGCAACGGATAAGAAATACCACCCCTCAGTGGTCTTGACCAAGCTTCCAAAACCAATTTTCTCATGTTTTCCGTCTGGATTCAAGCTGGACAATCTAGCCTTCATTTGAGTAAAGACGTGCTGCTGCTGCAACAATTTTTCCTGTTCAAGGTGGGTCATCGCCCGGCTGGTTTCATATTTATCGCCAGCTGAACTTTTACTTTCACGTGTTAGTTCATCGCGCAGGTCTTCCTGCAGCTTCTCAAGGGAGATGAGTCGTTCATCCAAATGGTCCATGACCCGTTTATATAGACGTTTTTTATCCACTACCGGAGAAAAGAAGTACTTGGTGTTGGACAGCAATCGAAAAAACGGCCCAACAACCAAGAACAAGTTAAGGCGCGATGACCACCAT
>JBILRE010000020.1:0-40923 GCA_044372835.1 Crocinitomicaceae bacterium
TCGTAAGTTCCTTGTCAATCGCTGAGATTAACTTGTTTTCCTCTGCCGTCAACTGCTTGTTCTTTTGTTCCGTTGACGCCGAACTGTTTTCGATCTGCGCTATGTTCTGCTTGTACGTTGGAGCGAGGTCGTTCAAAATCGCTTGTTCGGTTGTCGCTGTGGAATTCGTCCCCTGCGTGCGTTGCGCTTGTTGCTTTTCGGTGTTGGATTTTAAACTTGTGAGCGCTTCCTCCTTTCCTTTTAACGACGTATTCGACGGGTCGTTTTTCAATTGCTGTTTGACGCTCGTAAGTTCCTTATCTATCGCTGAGATCAACTTGTTTTCCTCTGCCGTGAGTTGCTTGTTCTTTTGTTCCGTGGACGCCGAACTGTTTTCGATCTGTGTTATGTTTTGCTTGTACGTTGGAGACAATTGGTTTATCAATGTTGCTTCACTTACTGGCGTGGCTTTATTCACAACAAGGTCATTATTCAGTTTGGAGATTTGTCTTTCCGTTTCTTTCTGAATGTCCAATAAGGTTTGTTTCTTGGTTTTTAAATCGTTGTCTTCAGGTGAATTGGTCAAGAGCATATTGACCTTTTTCAACTCTGATTCCGTTGCAGTGAGTAATTTTTCTTCCTCTGCTATTAAAGCCTGATTCTTTTCTTTGTCAGACAGTGTGGTGTTTTCAATTAGTTTTTTACGTGCATCGGAATGCCCTGGTTTAAGGGCCTGAACCACCGTATTTTTATCCCCCGCTCCTTCCTTTGCTAATCGTTTTTGTACCATTGCAGAATTGCTAGCAATTTCAGCATTAAGCTCTTGCAGGTAGTTTTCAATTTGAGTTATTTCAGACTTGATTTGTTCCGATTCTTTATTTTTGCTTTTTTGCAATTCAATCAATCGTTTTTGAAGTTCGTTTCTGGTAGAACGTTCTATGGCCAGGTGCTTGAAGAGTTTTTCATCTTCCGTTAGTTTAGCATCTGCCTCAATGCCTTTTTCAGACTCCTTGTAACTTTGGTAGGTTTGCTCAGCATTTCTATTTTCATAAACTGGAATCCGTTCTTTGATGGTAGGATCTTTCTTTTCCAGTTCACCTATTTGCTGGTTCAAGTAGGCTCCGAGCGTATTGGAATTGGTTTTATCGGTTTCGGCAATAGCTTTATCAGCGGTAGTTCGATCAACCGATTGAATGGCTTTGTTGGAAACGGCATCTTGCAATATTTCAATCTGCTGATTCACAGAAAATTTTTCCTGATTTTTTTTCACCAGCTGCTTATCCAAATACTTAATTTCGTCTTTGATTAGCTTAATCTCTTCTTTTTTCGTGTCGATTTTTTCTTGAAGTGCAGGCAGCTCTTTTGGCTTTGTAGAACCTTTGGAATTTTCAAGTTGATTTACCTCTGACTCTAGCAATCCGACTTGGTCATGGTAACTATTCGACTTTGTTTTAATCCCCTGCAATTCCTCGTCAATCTTGACCACCTTATTCACCAGGTTTTGAACCACGTTATCGCTTTGGTCCGAGAGTATTTTATTGATTAAATCCTTGTTTTCGGCAATCAGTAGCATAGCCTGATCTTCTTGTCCTTCTTTAAATAACTTGCCTAATTCCAAGCCTATCTGCTCAAGCTGCTTTAATTCTGCTTCATTGACTGACTCAGAGAGCACCTTGGAAATCGAATCACCCAATTGAATAAGTTGTTTTGAATATTGTTTGAGCTCTCCTTGTTTTGAAATAAGGGTGCTTGCCTCTTTGAGCAAACGGTATTTTTCATCCGGGTTTTGTTCTGCATTTGCTTTGGCAATTTTATTTTTTACATCCTCTTCTATTCCTTTAAATTCGGACGTATTTTCAAGTACTGCGTTGTTGACATTGTTTGAAATCCCTTTTGCCAGTTCCTTGCGCTGCATGCCCTTTATCGCTTTGTCTTCTAGTACGTTTGCAACTTCATTCAAATTTAAATGAGCCAACCCAATATCCGCCAATGCTTGTTTACTGCGCTGGGCTGCCTCCATTTTTTTCAGGTCAAATTCGTTGGTATTGACATTTAGTTTTGATCGGGCGCGTATGATTTCTGCAATTATCTCTTTTGGATTCGCAACCCCCTCTGGCTGCAAGAGTAATTTCACTTTTTCTTTTCCTTCTTCCCTTAGATGTATGATTTTTTGCCTCAAGGGTGTAAGCGAATTTTGGTAGGGAATATCAAGGTAGGCACGGTATTCCGAACCATCAATTTGCATTACATATTCGTATTTTCCTCCTTTCGGAAGGGTTATGAGTAATTCCCCTCTGGCGTCGGACTCAGAGGACGTGACAAAGGCACCTGTAATTTGATCTTGGATTTTAATCGATATTTCTTTTAAATCAGCTTTAATTTCAGAGGAAAACTGGGCAGAAATCGCAACTACTTGGATGGGGACTCGGTCCATTTTAACCTTATACAAATGGTACTTGCCAAAATCGCTTTCCCGGGAAGAGGAAAATATGGCAAACCGTTCTAAGCTATCCACAACAAAATATACGTCATCATCGGGAGATGAAATCGCAAAATCTAGGTTTTCAGCCGGACCAAACGACTTGGTTTTTGCGTCGTATTTACATCGGAAAATATCGTATCCTCCCATTGAATTATGTCCTTTGGAGGAAAAATATAAAAAGGTTTTGTTGGGTGTAAAAAATGGAAAATCCTCGTCAAAAGAGGAATTGACATTAGCATTCAATTTTTCAGGAGGCCCTAGCGTTCCATCGCTTTGTTTGGTGCGCAGGTAAATGTCTTTTCCATTGGATTCGTTTTCACCATAACTTGAATAGAAGAAAAAATTGGTTCCAGGTGCACAGTAAACGGTAGGCACGTGTTCGTTTTTTCTATCTAATTTGGATTGAAAATCGACGTAGTTGACTGAGGTACCACCAATTTCTTTGAAATCATAGGCATTGTAGAATTGTTTCGTAGGAATTTCACGTTTGTCTAAGACCAACATTTCTTTGACGGAGGTAAGCAATTGCCGACCATTTTGACACATTTGAATTTCTCTTTGGGGATTGAATCCTTCCGAGACTCCTGCTTTCACATATTTCTCATATTCTGTAATTGCCTCGTTAAACTGAAAATTCAGGTGTAAGGCTTTTCCATAGTAATAATGAACATTAGGCGGGAGTGAAGGGTCGGAAGCAGCAAATTGCAGGTATTTTAACGCCTCTGATTTCTTTCCGGTTCCAAGCAACAAACATATCCCATAGCGGTAATTGTATTGGGTATTCCTAGGATCGGCTGAGACTAAATTAACATATAGCGGAATGGCGTCAGAAAACTTCTTTTCCTCAAACAAACGATTTGCTTTTCCGAGAATTTCCGCCTGTGACTGGGCATAGAAACTCCCTGGAAAAAGAAATAGAAGGAACAATAAGACGTTATTTATACCTTTTCCATTCAATGCATTCGAGCAATTACAAGTGGTTGTATACGCCTACTTTTTAAAAAGGTTCATTTTGTTCTCCTCCCCTTTCCATAGTCGTTCAATGTTTTTTCTATGGGAAAAGATAACCAGGGAACAAAGCAAAACGGCAAACGTTAAAAAGGGCAGGTAAGTAATCTTCAGAAAAAAATAGGTCACGATTGGAAACGTTAGAGCCGCTGACATTGCTCCGAGGGAAACGTATTTACTTGCTATAAATACTACCAAAAACACGATAAGGCAGCAGAGGGCAGCAATTGGTTGCATACCGATAATTACCCCCAGTGAGGTTGCTACCCCTTTCCCACCTCTAAAACCAGCGAAAACTGGATAAAGATGTCCGATTACCGCACATATCGCGGACAGCAATTGAATGTTCATTAGGTGTTCCTCATTTCCCGGGATAGTGAGGTACAAAACAGGAGCTGCAGTAGCGAGCGTTCCTTTTAACACGTCAATTAGGAGAACAACGATACCGGGTTTCTTACCCAGTACCCGAAACGTATTTGTCGCTCCTGCATTTTTGCTTCCATGCTCGCGAACATCAAGTCCATACCACTTTTTTCCTACCCAAACAGCTGTTGGTATGGAACCTAGCAAATAAGCTAAAATGGAAAACAAGCACAAATCAATCATTGGAACAGGCGTCTAAATTTCTCCACAATGATGTCTTGGGTGGATGTCTCGTATTCAAACTTTTTCGTTTTTCGTTTATCTGCCTTAATGCTGTTTATGGCAGTCATCATCTCCGCATCGGAGGATTTAATTTGCATTTTGGTTTTATTCGCATTGGTCTGGCTTTGGAAGAAATATTCGAGACCGGGGAATTCAAATTGAATGGCAAACATATCAGCTCCGGTTGCGTCCTCTTTGGGGTCGTCATATGTTTGTTGAAAAAAGACCCTCCCAATAACTTTCTGCATAACTGGTTTTTCGAACATATTTACGATTGACATATCCGATGTGGTTGAAATGAGTCCTTTTTCTTCGGCGTCATCCTTATCAAAAGTTGCGAGCTTAACACCTGTTAGAATGATGGTTTTCTCCATTTTTTCTGGAAGTTTTTTAAGAGACTGATCAACTAGAAAGTCTGATTTGATTTTATCTAATGTTTTTTGATCGCTCCACGTTAAGATTGCCCGTTGCAAAGTCCCCGAAGATAGGTCTAACGACTTTTTATCTGGCATTTGGTTTAATTTATTTGCGATGTTTTGCATAACCCCTTTATCGATGGCAAAATTATATGCAATGGTTAGGTCCATCGTCGTCATACCATTTGATTGATCGAAATTGAGGTCCCCAATAGCCTCCACATCCACATCAGCGAGTTCCATTCCAAGTCCATTGATTAACTCCCCTTTACCGGTCATGGAGCAAGTTTCGGTATTCATCGCCAGGAAATTACCCACTTCATTCTCATTCACAAGTCGTTCTTTGGGGGCAATCTGATATTCTGGTCCGCGCTCAGTTTTCTTGTACTGAAGGAAACCACTGGCGGTCATTGCCACATTATCTATGGGGTCTTCCAACTTTGATAGAAATGTAGGATACATTTGAATGTCTTCTGGATTTGTAGCATTTCTCCAGACAAAACCCGCTGAGATTTTCTCACCTGTCAAATTCAACATATTCGCAGAAACGGGAATTTGAATATTCTTAGGATCAATCGGGGCATTGAAACTCATCCAGTTTTTCTCATACTTGGAGCACTCATGGTTGATGCGAGTCGCGCCATTGAAATTTAGGAACGGTTCATTGGAAATAATCTTTACTCCTCCGTAAAAGTCAAACTCGTTACTCAATTTAAAGTGTTCTTCCTGCGTTACATTTCCGATGGCCGTTGTGATGTGACCGGCAGATGAATTTTCCACTTTAATACTCGTCAATTTAAACAAAGTCATTGTGCTGTCTTTGTCAAAATAATTGTACTCACCTGTTCCTGAAAAATCATTTCTGGATGTAACCGATACATCCGCATTGGCAATTTTATGGTACTTGGTTACATAGCTGGTAATAATACCTGCATTTTTAAAGGGTTCCATAAACGCAGCTTTTCGGATGGTTACCTTTTGACTATCAGGGAAGATCTTTGAGTCAGCGACAATTACGTAAGGTACATTTTCACAATAGATACTGCGGTCTTTCAGATCGTACCTTGCTTTGGAAGAGTTGAATCCAAGATTTGCTTGTTCGGGATGCGTAGAAACAAAATTATCTTCCACCACATCCAGGTTTTTATCAGCACCCGCATTCAACACGGAGGATTGCTCGAGAAATAGTTCGGACTTATCGAGGCTCCAAGCAAAACGATCTAGTTTACAGGAGTATTGATTTACAGGAAAATTAATTTTCGAAGCGCCTTTGTTGAGGGAGAAGTCTCCTTTTCGATCCTTGAACGATACATGGGTTTTGACATTTTCAGCCAGAAAAGCGGTTTTTTGTTCTCCTTTTTCAGCATATGTATTTATCAGGGTAAACGTGGAGGAATCGGACATGATTTCCCACCTGGAAAACGTGAATAGTTTTGCACTGTTGATGGCGGTAGTGTAATAAAAATCTCCGGAGGCGGTCATTCCATCCTCTCGAACAAATGCTACGCCCTGCAAATTTGCATCGCCTTTAAAGTATTTGAGGTCTGTTTTTTCGGTTGAATATGCCTTCAGTACTTTTCCTTTGGGAACAAAGCAGATAAAAGCCCCTTCTCCCACCACATCGGGAAATTCAACGCCCGTTTCTACGGGTGTACAGGTAAAATTGGCCAAACCGACAGTGGAATCGGGGAGGAAAGTGAGTTTTTTAGAAATCGCAGTGGAAGAAACCCAGTTGATGGTACCTTCACCCTGAAGACCATTAGCCGTTAGCACTATCCGATTTTGATATTTGGAGGCAAGCCCATAAAACTCATAGCCAGCATCAGGTGCTTTGGTCGAAAAACCAAGGGAATAATCGGGCATGATTTTCAACTCTTCTGTAATGGTAGGGAAAATACCTGCGGAAGTCAGTGCGCCTTTCAAACGAAACGCTTTCTCGTTAAAATTGTGCAAGCTATCAAATTCAAATGGCGTCACGGTGTAATAAAACCTTGAGCTGTCGTATGCACCACCAAACAGGGATTTTTCATTGTAATACACATAGGCTGGTTCAGCCAACTTCATTTTAGGATAATGTTGAAATTTCGGATTAATTCCTGCCCTGTTACCCGGTTCATCTACAAACATATCCCCCGTTATGAATCGAATTGGTGTCACAACCTGTATGGGGCGCTTACCGTCAGCATCCTGCAATGGTTTTACATTAAGGTACGATTGATCTGTTTTCAGCATCCTGATTTTATTTTCCTTGTAGAGGTATTGACCAGAGAGGACTTTGGTTTCCATTTTTCCAGAATTGGTCCAACCGCTGAAGATAAAATTACGGTCATTTTGCAAGGTGATTTGGCTCTTATCCGGAAATACAGCCACATTTTTCGGACCCGACAATTTAATAACATCAATGGCTACCAATTCAATTTCTTTAGTATTGATGTTCAGTTTTGCGAGGTATTTTAACTGGCTGCGCTCGTAGTTTTGTTTTTCGTAATGCGCCTTCATCTCCTGTAAGTACGGATCATTTTTAATTTGTTGGTCATCGTAGCCATTCAGACTTTTGGGTCGGCAGTCCATTTCAAAATTAATGTAGTCATAATCCCTTGTACCTGCTTTTCCTTTTACAAAGTTGTCAAGTTTCGGTTTTACGGTTATCGTTTTTGCCGAAAGATCGTATTCAATAAAGCCGTATACTGCAAGCTCAATCAAAATCGATTTTACCTGTTCCACAGAAGCTCCGAGCGCCGTAGCTGCTTTACCTTCGGAAAAAGTGGTTTCTTTTGTCTTGGCTACATGTTGAGAAAGAGCGACAAGCGGATGGACATTCCACAACCCTTGAAGGCGGTCATATAAGGTGGGATCAAAATACCTCAATGACTCAAACCTTGCGTAACGTTGTTGCTGAGAAACGCCATAATCGTATGTAAAAACAATTTCATTTTCGTCTGTTTTCCAGTCTATTTTAGGCACATACATATCCAATTGATGGTAAGAACTGGTAAAAGGCAAACTGATTTTTGAAATCTCCTCAGATTGGATTTCAACTAACTTTTTATCTATGGAGTAAGTCAAATTCGCTCTGTTATGGAAAATCGAATCGTTATCGAGATAGAGTACAAATTTCACATTCGAACCTGCTATTTTTTCCGGTGTCATTTTAATTGATTCTCCACGTATTTTCATCAAAGGAACATCGTTTCTTTTGATGATGATAGAGGTCGGATTGGTTTTGGTACCTTTACCTATTAATTTTGCCCCCTCCAAAACAAATGGACCGATATAATCAATGTTTTCAGCAATGTTTTTTATCTCAAGCTCTTTCTTGTAGGAAACAAAATTCGGGAAAATCATATCTTCTTCGCTCAAGTTTTTTTGAGGATTATCCACGATCAATCCCATGACGGGAGTTGAAAAATAGGGTGTCGTAAGTAGAACACTGTCAGCAATGAAGGTAACCGTATTAAATCGAACGCTGTAATTGTTTACCTCGGCAAATGTCTTTGATTTATCGAGTCCTACTTTCTCCCATGTAATTTTACCTCCTTTACCGACCCATGTGTTGCTTAACGGACGAAAAACACCGGAAGTTTGTACCACCTCAGCATCTCCAATTCTGTTTCCATCTTTTTGCCCATTGGAACTTCTGTGCCTAGATACTAATGTGGCCTTAGAAAAGTTAAATACAGGTTCCGCGTTTTCTATTTCAAGCAACAATTCACTGTCCTTGACTAACCACTTTGATTCAGCCAACTGGGCGAGGGTTCCGTAATTAAAAAAACCATTCGAAAAAGCGACGAAGGAGGTAATTTGCGCAGCCTTTTTTTCGGTGAGGCATTTATCGATATAGGCATGGTAATTTTCCCAGTTTTTCGGGGATTGATTGTGCGTAATAAACCCGTAAATGGATTCAACATAATTGTAAATATCCGGATAAAAAGGCCTTTTTGCGGCAAGCAAGGCGTTTGCGGTATTCACCATTTTAACAAAATTATCTGCCGTGCATGAAGAACCTTCTAATAAAAAGGATTGAAGGTCTTTTTTTACAAATTCAGCCTCTCCCTTTCCTGCATCCAAGGTAGCCTTTTGAAATTCTTTAACAAATTTCTCACGTTCACTCGTGAATGATTGGGAACGAACAAGCCAAGGAGAAAAAATCAGTATAACAAAAAGGAAAAGAATTTTTTTCATGAGCGTGTCAGTGTTTTATGAACTGTAATAGAGACCAGTTTTGTTTCGTTAAGTTAATCATTTTGGAAAAACCTGCTTCCTCAGCTGCAGAAGTTACCTCCTGGTTGTCCGTTTCAAAAAAACCGCTCATTAGTAACAATCCTGATGCCTTTAATCGGTTGAAATAGGTTGGTAAATGCGCTTTCAATACGTTTTTATTAATGTTAGCTACTATGAGGTCGTAGGCAGTATTCGGAATATTCGCTGCATCACCTGCAAAAAAAGTAATGTTTCGACATGCATTCAATTGTCCATTTTCGATGGCATTTTCAATAGCCGGTTTTTCCACGTCCAATGCGTCGATTTGTTGCGCACCCAATTTCTCAGCAACAATGGCAAGTACGCCGGTTCCTGTTCCCATATCGAGGACCTTTGGTCCAATACATTCAAGTTCGAACAAACGCTTTACCATCAACCAAGTGGTCGGGTGATGTCCGGTTCCGAAAGACATCTGAGGTTGTATCCAAATCGGCAACCCGACCGATTGAAAATCCTTGTGAAATGGGGCCAGTACGCTGGCATAATCCTCCACAATAACAGGCTCATAAGCCGATTCCCACTCATGGTTCCAGTTCTGTGAAGGATGTTCAATTAATTCCCAAGTAAAGGAAAAATCGTTTAGATACGCCTCACTCAACCGATTTAACTTTATTTCCAATTGGTCTGTTAGCACATTGCTGTAAGCACTCACTCCTTCATCCGTTTCCATAAAACTATCGAAACCTAATTCGGCTAATTCAGTCACCATGATTTCAGTTCCAGGAAAAACTGGTTCCACCTTTAACGCTAATTCCCAACTGCTCATGCGTATCGAATGATTTCACAAAAACTCGTAGCGTTCAGTGCAGCGCCACCAATTAAACCTCCATCGACGTTCGGACAAGAAAATAACTCTTTGGCATTCTGTGGAGTACAACTTCCACCGTAAAGAATGGAAAGAGATTCAGCCACATTAGCACCGCATCTTTTTGACACCTCATGTCGAATAAGGCTGTGCATTTCTTCGGCTTGTCCAGAATTGGCGGTAATGCCTGTGCCAATTGCCCAGATCGGTTCGTATGCCACCATAACCTTAGTCCATTGGTTGGCATCGAGATGGAAAAGACCAGATTCTAATTGATTGAGCACAAACTGCACTTCGTTTCCCTTTTCCCTTTCGCTTAAGGGTTCACCAACACAAAAAACAACATGAAACCCTTCTTGGAGGGCATAATCAACTTTCTTCTTGATTAACTCATCTGATTCACCAAATATCGTCCTTCGTTCGCTATGGCCAATTAAAAGGTAGGTTGCACCGATATCACGTGCGTGCATTAACGATGTTTCACCTGTAAACGCACCTGACAGCGCGGGATAAAAATTTTGAATGCCCAAACTGCACGTTTTCAAGTGTTGTTTGATTTGACCAGCTAAAGCAATCGGTGGAAAAAGAATAACATTGGTTTCGTTATCGTTCTCAATGCCATGTTCAATTGCCTCCGCCAGAGCAATCCCTTCGCGCAAACTCAAATTCATCTTCCAGTTTCCGGCTACGACTTTTTTCCTCATTTCTTTCGTAATACTTGATTCAGTTCTCGTGTTTGTGGTAAATTCCGATGTACGTATTTAGCAAGGACTTTTCCTTTTTTCAAGACCATTAGAGTCGGACTTGACCTTGAAATCATTTGCATACCCTTGCTATCGTTTTGAAGGACGAGCACATCAAATTGTTTGTTTTTTAAAAACGAGGTAATTTCCTCAGTTGAGGAGGATGTCAGCAAGTAAAACGGAATATGCTCGCTTTGACAAAAAGTTACAAGTTGTTTCATTTCTACCAAGCCAGTCCAGTTGGCTGAATGTAGTTTTTCAGCACACAACAGTACTACTTCCGGTGCTTGAAGCAATGCGTCTTTTACGTAAAGTACTTTTTTATCTTTCTCAAGCGTGAACTGCCGAACGAATCGGAAATCTGGATTCTTAAATCGTTTAATGGCTGTTTTCTCCGAAACGGTATCTCTTTTTTCAGTTGGGGAATAATAAAAAATGAACTGTT
This sequence comes from Crocinitomicaceae bacterium, assembly GCA_044372835.1. Taxonomy (GTDB): domain Bacteria; phylum Bacteroidota; class Bacteroidia; order Flavobacteriales_D; family Crocinitomicaceae; genus M0103. Next base: position 10,784 of record JBILRE010000020.1, read on the forward strand.
TCGCCTTTCGATTTGCGACCGAATCTTTGATTACCTTCAAATGGCGTGCATCGCCCAAAAACATAGGATCAACAAAAGGGTCGAATTGGTCGGTTATAGATGGTAGCTTCCCCGGATCGATGACCTTCTCTTTTCTTGAAATGAATTTATAGGATTTTTCGTCCCACAAGCTTGGCTTGTTCGTATATTCTTTCTCATTGTATTCCTCGTATGTTCGTGTTTTTTTATTGAACAACACAAATACGAACGAACTTTTCGACGGACGTCCATCGTTCATTTTGCTTTTCAAATCAGTCCCAACAGAAAAGGGGCGAAAATCTTTAATGGGATCAAAAAGCAACACATAGGTAGTCAAACCAACCAAAACAAACGTTATCCAAAGGCTTACCCCCCAGCCGGTATCTAGCCCTTTTCTGGAAACCCGTTGTGTCCACATTGCAGATAGTAAAAGTAACGCGGAAAAAACGCCCAAAAACACCCAAGAAAAAAGGAAAGCTAATCCCGAGAAAAGAAAAAGAGAGGTAAAGAAAAAAAAGAAGTTTTCCGACCTGCCATTCGGTTTGGTGAATCCTTGAGCCAAGACAATCCAAATGGCGAAAAACAAGAGTACAATGTCTTTAAGTAAAGACTCTACAGGCATTAGTGACCGGCCCATGGCAGGTTTCATGGCATCGCCAAAACACCCACAATCCGTAACGCACTGCGGATGTCTCCATTCGTCAACGAGTACAAACGAAGCATTGGTTTCGACAACGCTATAGGAATTGTCTTTTTTATCGTTTTTGATGAATTCCCTTGCTTTGTCGGAGCCGATTTCGTATTTATTTCTATCCACAAACCTTGTATTGACGTCGCATGTAGCAGTGTGCCATGTCAAAAAGGTAAAGAAAAGCATTAACCCTAAAAAAGTGTAGGAAGAGAAGCGAGCGGCCAATCCCAACAGTAACAATACCCCAATCAATACTTCCAAGGCCGCGATCGCAATGGCGAGTTCAAGCGCAACATCCTGAAACCATTGCAAGGAAAAAGTGGGATCGCCAAGCACCGTTTTGAATCGGTAGGCAAGGGCACCATCTTGAAAATATTCTTCCAATTTGAACGAAAAACCGATTGGATCATTCAATTTTATCAAGCCCGAAACAATCAAAATGGTTCCCGAAACAACACGTGCAACGAAGGAAAACATCAATTTTCCTTGAAAGACAATAACCCCAATTGTACCCAACAGAAGTAAAACTATACCAACCGAAAAAAACACCCAAAAAGAATCTACGCTCAGCGGTAAAAAAGCGGCACAAACAGTAATCAAGCCGGTGAGGCTGAGCGCTATTGATAGCACATTGAAAAGATAAGAACGTCCGTGAATGCTTCGAGATATAGCCATCACAATGTTAAATGTATCAAGGCAAAAACGGCATAATTCAACATGTCAACATAGTTGGATTCTACACCCTCGCTTGAAATAGTTTTACCTGCGTTATCTTCGATTTGTTTGATGCGTAGAATTTTAGACAGGATGAGGTCTGTCAGCGAACTGACTCGCATGTCGCGCCAAGCTTCGCCGTAATCATGGTTTTTTTTCAGCATGAGTTCTTGAGCCAGTCGAGCGTATTTGTGGTATAGTTCAGCTGCTTGATCTTGACTCAATTCCAATTCTTTCAATTCTTTCTCGTTCAATTGAATCAACGCCATGATGCAATAATTCACGATAGCCATAAATTCTCCTTCAATATCCTCACCTACTTGGTTAATCCCCGTTTCTTGAATTGTTCTGATTCGCTGGGCTTTGATGAAAATCTGATCTGTTAGGGAGCTGGGTCTCAAAATCCGCCATGAGGTACCATAATCTTTTGTCTTTGCTTCAAATATTCCACGGCATTTGGAAATAATTTGACTAAATTCAGCCTCGGTTTTATTGGTCACTTTGCACATGTTGAATTCAAGGGATGAAATTACACAATTTCCTGTAAAAAAGACACTCCGGAGCAGAGAACGTTTGTTCGATTTAAGCAAACCTCTGGTAATGGGTATTTTGAATTGCACACCAGATTCTTTTTATGCTTCGAGCCGTTCAACCGACGCTTCTGCTATTTTGCGCCTTGCGGACAAAATGGTGTCGGATGGAGCCACTATGTTGGATATTGGTGGCTATTCCACACGCCCCGGAAGCCAACAAATTGACTCCACAGAGGAGCTTTTCCGAGTTAAAGAGTTCATTCCTTTATTAAGAAATACCTTTCCTGATGTATTGCTTTCTCTTGATACATTCCGCCCCGAGGTTGCTGAATTTGGCCTTAAAGAAGGGGTAGATATCATTAATGACGTAACAGGCGGACAATCCGACGAGCAAATGTGGGCGGTGCTTGAAACGTTTAAACCTATTTATATCTTGATGCACTCAAATGGAAATCCCTACGACTTCCATGCTAAGTCAAATTCAAATCTAACGAGTGCATCCTTAGTGAATTTCTTTTCCGAAAAACTAGACCGATTAAAATCCATCGGCCTTCACGATGTTATAATTGATCCTGGTTTTGGTTTTAGCAAAAGTGTAACGGAAAACTATTCACTTCTAAAAAACATCTCTGATTTACAGTGTATTGGTCATCCAATATTAGTTGGTGTGTCGCGTAAATCGATGATCGGAAAAGTACTTGACTGTTCGTCCGATGATGCATTGAATGGTACCACCGTCCTAAACAGTTTTGCCTTACTCAACGGTACGCAAATTTTACGGGTCCACGATGTCAAGGAGGCTGTAGAAACGATTAAGCTTTTAAACAAAATCCTTGAAATGTAGGGAATTTCTTATATTTTCCTTTATTTTGTACAACCATTTATGAATACCACCAACATGCGGGTTTTATTGTTGTTTATGTGCTTCTTTCTGTCGTGCATTTCTTGCTTTGCCCAAACTATTATTTGGACAGAAACCTTTAGCAATGGTTGCAGTGCTGGGTGTGCGGGACAGAGTTACAGTGGAGCGAATGGCGGCTGGGATCAAAGCATTACGGGTGCCGAGGGAGCGAACCCAAACATGTTTTTTGTCTCTTGTGCCGAAAACAACACAGGACTAGGTTCTTGCAGCAGTGGATGTGGCACCACTCCGAATCCCACCATGCACGTCAGTTCACAAATTGGAAATGCTTTTTGTCCTAATGATTGCGGTGCAGATTACAACAGCGGAGGATTATGTGGTTTTGCTCCACCCGCTGGTTCATGTCCGCAAACCAACAAACGCATTCAATCGCCAAGCATCGACTTAACAGGTTATGCCAACCTGACGCTGGATTTTTTATACCTCGAAGGTGGCGTGGGAACCATTGACAATATGACCCTTTGGTGCTTCGATGGCCTTACTTGGGCCCAATTAGCTGATCCTGCCAAGACAATAAATGGTCCTTGTTCTGGTAATGGTGTCTGGACCAATTTCAGTATAGCCTTACCGGCGTATGCCAACAACAACCCTAACTTCCGAATTGGTTTTCAATGGGTAAATAACGATGACGGGGTTGGTACGAATCCTTCTTTTGCCGTTGACGATATTCGCATTACCACTCCAACAAATTTACCCCCAAATGTTTCATTTACAGCTTCTTCCACGGCTATCTGCATGGGAGCTTGCATCAATTTTTTGAATAATAGTACTTATTCCCCTGGAGCAACCTTCAATTGGAACTTTGGAAACGGACAAACTTCATCCGATTTGAATCCCGTCAATATTTGCTATACATCCATGGGATTTTTCACGGTAACATTAACCATTACGGACAACAACGGAACCGACTCGGAAACATTGACAAATTACATTTTTGTTGGTCCAGGACCAAACGCTGGAAACGATGGTGCCGCAAATGTATGCAACAACGATGGTCTAGACTTAAACAGCCTTTTGTCCATTGCCAATTCATCAGGTACCTGGAGCGAAACCACACCGATTCCGAGTGGTCAATTCAATGCTTCAACCGGTTATTTTGACGCAACCAATCTTACCCCAGGCATTTATGCATTTTCATATGCCGTGGATGGAACGGGGGCATGCTCGAACAGCGACGAAGCTGACTTTCTGATTACGGTCACCACTTGCACTGGTCCAATTGCCGAAATCAGTGCCACACAAACGTCAATATGCATTGGTCAGGGCATTGTTTTTTCATCGGCAAGTACGGGTGCAGGAATCAGTTCTTACAATTGGAATTTTAACAACGGTTCTCCATCTACTTTCAGCGGTCCAGGTCCTGTCAATGTAACCTACACCGCCGCCGGAACCTTTCCCGTCACACTAACTGTAACCAGTCCGACCGGTTCTGACAGTCATATTATTTACGTTACGATAGCTGCGTGCAACGCCCCCAATGCACAATTTACAGCATCGGATGAAAGCATTTGTCCAGGAGACTGCATTGACTTTGAAAACCTATCGGTGACCTCAGGTCCATCTACTTATGTATGGACCTTTAACGGCGGGAATCCGGCTACGTCCAATACGCCCTATCCGGGACCTGTTTGTTTTGAGAATCCTGGGACCTATCAAGTTTCGCTTTACGTTTCAAATTCGGTAGGAACCGATATTTATTTAATGCCCATTACCGTCTCAGATGTACCGGTTATTAGCGCTTCTCAAGATACCCTTGTTGATGCTGGGAGCAGCATAGAATTAAGTGCCTCCACAACCCTAGGTGACCTCAATTGGACGTGGACACCGAACACTCAAGGGGATATTTTAGCATGCCTTAACAACGATTGTACACTAGTTGAAGTAAGTCCGCTAATATCTACCGTATTCACTGTAACTGCTAGCTCAACTGCAGGATGTGAAGTAAGTGAACAAATAGCTGTCCTTTTGAATGTCTCAGATGGAATAGGCGTACCAAACACTTTTTCACCTAATGGCGATGGTCTTAATGATCTCTTATTTGTAAAAGGTCAGAATATTGTGGAAATGGACTTTAAAGTGTTTAATCGCTTCGGAGAGTTGGTATTTGAAACGAACGATCAAAGCATTGGATGGGACGGCAATTTCAAGTTAAAAGAGGAAAGGGACGCGAGTTTTGCATGGATGCTTCGGTATGAACTGCTCGATGGGAGGTCAGGAGATATGAATGGAAACGTAACTATCGTAAGGTGAGAAAAAATCGGATAGTTGGATTTGTCGTCGTATCCCTCTTGCATGTGTATGCCAGTGGGCAACAAGACTTTCATTTCAGCCAATGGATGCAGAACACCGTTGCGTTGAATCCCTCTGCAGCGGGTTTTTCCGAAAGCGAATACCGGTTTACAACCAATTTCAGGATGCAATGGCTCGCCATGAATGGAGCTGCTCTTCGAACCAACACATTCAGTTTTGACTGCAAACCAGTGTTTTCAAAAGATTATAAAAGCAATGTTGGTGTTGGACTTAATTTCAGTAACGACCAGACAGGCGATCTTCGCTTAACAAGCAATGCGATTTCTGTTCCGATTGCCTATAACCTGGCGCTGGATGAAAATAGTCATTTTTCAGTAGGTTTATCGCCCGGATTTATTTCTAGGTCCATAAACGATGCATACCAAACTTGGGACAATCAATGGAATGGGTTGTTGTTTGATCAGAGCATTTCCAGCGGTGAATCCGAACGAGCAAGCACATCGAGCTTTGATATTGGCGCGGGAATCTCCTACGAGTACTTAGCAGACAACCAATCGTTTTTTCAAATTGGTTTGTCCATGCAGCACATCACCACACCCACCGTTGGCTACAGTCCGTTGGCTGTAAACCCCTATCGACAAATCAACGCCTATGGATTTGGACGCATTTTATCGTATGATAAGCGCTATGGATTTTCGCCACAAGTCTTGGTAACCATAGCTGGCCCTAATATGAACATCATTGGTGGTGGGTCTGTTGACATTGCCCTTTACCAGAGCACACGTCGGAATTTTACGGAACAGACATCTTTTCTTTCCGTAGGACTTTTACATAGATGGAGAGATGCATTGATTGGAATGGTAACGTTCAAATTCATGGATTTCAAAGCAGGTTTTTCTTACGACTTATGTTTGTCTCCATTGGGTTATGCCAACAAACTTTCTGGGGCTATTGAATTGAATTTAAGCTACGGTTTGTCTACCTTTTCCCCAAGGAGAAGATAGACATCAACTCCATTTTCGACCATGTAGGGCCTCAAGCTTTTTACCCGCATAGACTCCCCCAGTATGTAAAAATAAAACCCGAACGTTCCGAATGTCTTTGGTTTTCAACCAATCCATCAATGCGCAAATGGCTTTACCTGTATATACAGGATCCAAAGGGATTTGGGTTTGGCTGTAAAAGCGCTCCATCACCTCGAATAAATCAGTTGAAACCTTCCCATAACCGCCAAAATGATGGTCCTCGTGAGGCATGACATGGTGCAACAAGTCTTCAATTGTGTCAGAGGAAATGCCTTGTTCGGCCATCAGTTTCCGCATGGTGTTTATGGTTTGAAACCCTTTTAAGGCAGGAACCACATGGAGGGTTTGAGTAGGATTTAGTCCGAGCAACATACCGCATGCAGTGGTTGTCGTTCCGGCAGCAAGAAAGATATGCTCAAACGGTTCATCGATTTCATTCCAAATCTCTTGGCAACCAATGAAACCATTGTAATGGGCACCGCCTTCAGGTATGATATAAAATGAACTGAACTTTTGTCGGAGCAATTGAATAGCCTCCCACGAGTCTTTTTCACTATATTTTTCTCTAGAGACAAAAATCAAGTGCATATTGCACTCTATACAACGCTTTAAAACCTCGTTGGAACGTGCATTCAGTTCATCCCCTCGAACAATTCCAATGCTTTGCAAACCCAACTTGTGGGCAGCCGAGGCTGTTGCCAATAAATGGTTTGAGTAGGCTCCACCAAAGGTCAGCAAACCTGTTTTTTTCTGGAACAGCGCTTCTTCAATGGCGTACCTTAGTTTCCGCCACTTGTTACCTGAAATATATTTGTGGATTAAATCGTCGCGTTTAACAAACAATTGTATTCCTCGCTTGTTTAGTTCGGGAAGCGATGTGGGCTGTAATATGGAATTAGAAATAGGCAGCATAACAACATCATTTTAAACTAGGCCATGGGCGACGAAGAAGAACACGAATTTCAAAAGAAAAATGGAATGTCCGAAGAAGATTATTACCTCAGCGAAGAAGGGTATATCATCTTTACCGAACAGTACCATTTGAAACGTGGTTATTGTTGTCAAAGCGGTTGCAGGCATTGCCCTTATGGTTACGATAAAAAGACCGATACATTTTCAAAGAATCAATAAATGCCTTTTTCCGGAAACTTGCCTTGGTAGTTTTGCAAGATTCCTTTGATATAGGCAATGTCTTTGTTTACATCACCACTTGGGTCAAAACGGCTGTGAAATCCTCCTTTTTTGTTCGCAAAATCTATGTATGCAATGTAAATGGGTACTTGAGCTCTCAATGCAATATAGTAGAAACCTTTTTTCCAATTCGGATTGTAGTCTCTTGTCGCCTCAGGCGTAAATACCATGTACAAATCATCGTATTTTTGAAACAATTTAACCGCCTGATCGGTCAGGTTGTTGTTTTTTGATCGATCGACAGGTAGCCCACCCATAGCCTTCAGAAGCCATCCCAGTGGAGGGAAGAATAATTCCTTCTTAATAAGGAACCTCCCTCGAACGCCATAGGTTTGAAAAGCCATCCACCCGATGACGAAATCCCAATTGGAAGTGTGCGGCCCAACGGCAATAACACACTGACGAAGACCTTCCGGTGAATGGTCGTCTATTTTCCATCCAAAAAGACGTAAAATGATACGGTATATTTTTCCCACAATTCAAAGTTAGGTATTTATCCGATTCCCTTACCTTTGTGCATGTCTTTGCGCAAAGGATCGTTTCAAATCATTCTAGCTGGACTGAGCCTTACGCTCATTTGGTTGATTTATGTACTCGGAAGAAATTTCGTTCCGAGAGATGACAGCCAGCTTTTTTCCTGTATTCCTGACGAATCGTCCTTGGTATTTGTGATGGATTCCCGAGAGTTCATGAAACAATCTGCGCTTGATATATTTATAGATCACCCTGAAAAAGAACTACTTAAGCGGATAAAGGAAGCATCTAAGAAACGCATTCAAAAACTTAAACCGACAAAAAGCACAGGAATACATTACACAGGAAAAGTGGTTTATTTCAAGGTAACGCTCAAGGACATTGATTATGCCGGTTTTCTGTTTCATTTGAACGATGAAGAAGCCTTTTTAAAGCGATTCAGGCATTCCAACTACCTTCCATTTTGTCAAGATGGCGTTGGATTATTGTTGAACAAATCCCCACATCAAAGCACCAAAAGCACGTCAGAAGTCGGCAGTCATATCCTATCTGGCCACTTCGAAGAATATAAAACCAAATTGGCCTCAACAAATCCGCTTGGCATTTCTCGCATAATTTGGTCGAACAAAGCAAACAATTGGACTCGCATCGTAAAAAAAGCAGACCTTACCCTTTTCATTAAGGATAACGAAATGCGCTTGGAAGGTGAATTAAATTTTAGCAATGAAGAGCTGCTTCATCGACACATGCCTAGTTTACCGTCGAATGGTTTTCAATTTTCTACCAGCTTACTTCCGTCTATACCAGAGACCTGGCAAACTTGGATTACTCGGTTGGCTGGCCAACCGCTGCCCGAAATACGCTCACTTTGTTTTAATTACCGAGGGGTGGAAGTGGCGGTCGGTCCACCGTTTCTTGTAGAACCTGATTTCGATTTGATTGTTGAATTCAATCAGGGAATAAACGGAAATAATTGGTTAAATAGTCCAATGCTGTACGCCATTCCAGGTTACCGTTTTGATGGCAGGAATTGTTATGTGGGACCTTCAACCTATGCATTTCGTCAGTTGAAACCTAACCGGATTTTTGTGGGTAAAAGCCAAGAACCATCGATACAAACGGACGACGACGAACACCTGTTGAAAGTAAACGGTTCGGTAAAAGACCTCTTAAAATACCGCGGTAATCGGATGATTGGTATCGTCATGGATGCGCTCCCTGGAATGAATCAACTAAAACAACTTGCGGCTTCAGGCACTCGGTTTGACCTTCGCTTACTGCGCCTTCAAAAAGGTGGTGCAGGACTTTCTTTGACTTGTGCTGTTGATCGCAAGAACGTGTTTTGGAACGAACTGCTGAAGTTATGGTTAACCCTTGAGTAAGGCTAATAATTCGTTGAAGTAGTGCGGTGCTTTCAGCATTCGCGAACCAAACCAAGAAAACATTTCTCCATCCACCAGCATCACTTTTGAATTTGGAAAGAGCGCTTGAAATTCCTGTATGTGCTTTTCTGAAAAAGGATAGGGTTCTGAACTAAGTAAAATAACTTCTGGTGGTGAATCAACATCTGTAAACTCAGGATATCGAACCTGATTCGTTGCGTTCTTTAACCCGATGGTTTTTAACATGGAATCGATGAACGTACCTTTTCCCGCAATATAAGTTGGCTCTTTCCAAATGAAATAAAGAACTGAAATAGAGGGATCTATCGGTTTTATAGATGCAAATGCTCCTTCAATTTCCGAAATGAGCTTTTCAGCATGATTGGTACAATCCAGCAATATCCCCAATCGACGGATCATATCCAACGCATCTTCGCGATTATTCACATCGCTTACCCATACGGGGCAAAATGGTTGAATTGCATCGATGTCTTCTTTCCTATTTTCTTCCTTGTTTGCAATACAAAGGTCAGGCTTTAAGGAATGAATAAGGTTAATGTCGGGCGTTTTTGTTCCACCAATACGTTGTTTGGATCGGTAAGTATGATCTGGATAAATGCAAAACTTTGTGATTCCGACCAGTCGATCATTTAGTCCTAAATCAACCAGCAATTCTGTTTGCGAAGGCACCAAGGAGATGATGCGTTTCGGTGGAGAAACCAAGGTGACCTCCCTGCCCAGTTGATCGTGACACCTCATTGCTTATGCCATGGCTGAAATGATGTCATAGCGGGTAACGATATGAAATTGGTGGTTACCTAAATCGACGAGCACCGCGGGGGTTTGTTTATTGATCAGTTGACAAAGGTCCTCGAGGTGGGTGGAAGGTTTTACTACCGGGAATGGCTCGCTCATAATTGAAGAAATAGGCGCATCCCGTAACGAAGGATTGTCCACCAGTAATTGATATACCTGGCTGTCCTCGATGGCACCGACAAAATTTCCGTCCTTAAGTACAGGAATTTGTGAAATTCCAAATTTCCGCATTTTCGCGATGGCATGCGACACCAATTCCTCCGCGTAAAGCGTAACCAATGGTCGCTCGCCATGCGTTGCAACTAGGTCGCCGGCCGTTTTAAACTCTTCTTCCAGAAAACCGCGTTCGCGCATCCAGTCATCGTTGAAAATCTTCCCAACATAGCGGCTGCCATGGTCATGAAAAAGAACGACCACCACATCCTTTTCGGTTAGTTGATCTTTGAGTTGTAAAACCCCTTTGATTGCTGCGCCCGCAGAGTTACCGACAAAAATCCCTTCTTCTCTGGCTAGTTTTCTGGTGTATACAGCAGCATCTTTGTCCGTGACTTTTTCGAACAAATCTATCGTATCAAAATCCACATTGGCTGGAAGAATATCCTCCCCAATTCCTTCGGTGATATAAGGGTAAATTTCATTTTCATCAAAGATTCCCGTTTCCTTGTATTTCTTGAATACGGAACCATACGTGTCAATACCCCAGATTTTGATATTGGGATTTTTTTCCTTGAGGTACTTCCCTACCCCTGAAATGGTACCACCCGTTCCTACTCCCACAACGAAATGCGTTATTTTCCCCTCCGTTTGTTCCCAGATTTCAGGACCGGTTGACTCGTAATGTGCGATACGGTTGGACAAATTATCGTATTGATTGACGTACCAAGAATTGGGTGTTTCCTCTGCGAGTCTGCGAGAGACAGAATAATAAGACCGTGGATCGGATGGTTCTACAGCCGTGGGACAAACCACTACCTCGGCACCAACCGCACGGAGGATATCCATCTTTTCTTTGGACTGCTTGTCGTTCAAGACACACACCAATTTGTATCCTTTGATGATACAAGCCAAGGCCAAGCCCATACCCGTATTTCCGGAAGTTCCTTCGATGACAGTTCCACCAGGTTTAATCAAACCGGCTTTCTCCGCATCTTCAATCATTTTAACCGCCATACGGTCTTTGACCGAGTTGCCGGGATTAGTTGTTTCCACTTTGGCTAAAATGGTGGCCTTAATGTCGGTTGTTAGGCGATTTAATCGAACCATTGGGGTATTTCCAATGGTTTCAAGGATGTTGTTATAGACTTTCATTGCTTACAAAGATATAGATTGTAAGTGAACCTTAAATTCAAACTCAAATTCATTACCCAAGGAATTCAACAAATTTTCTCCTTAACTTCGTTAAAAAGGATAATGAAAAAAAGTTTCTACCTATTATTTCTTGTGCTATTATGCAGTTGCCATGGTGCGCGAGAGATATCTGTCCAAGTAAAACGACCGGCAAGGATAACAATACCCGCGAACATCCAATCGGTAGGTTTGCTTAACCGCTCCTTATCAGGCACGAAAGCAGGATTGGAAGGCGCGATAACGTTGGAAACACCCAACCGAGATAAAACATTGGCAGGGGAATGCCTTCGAGGAATGAGGGAAACGATAGGAAAAAGTGAACGATTTTATGTCGTAACCTGCGATACTACGCTACCAGCTCCGGTAGAAACCAGTTTGGGTTTTGGCGAACTGTTGGATTGGGCAATGATCGACAGTTTATGTAAATTCTACAAAGTGGACGCTATCCTTACGGTTGAATTTTTCGATAGTGACTTCAGTGTGCACAATCCCGCAGGAGCGGCTACGCAAGCACTGGGAAGCATTCTAACAGGAAATCAACAAACGATTGAAGTGCGAGGAACAGCCTCGGCCCAAGCGGGTTTTCGGATTTACCATTCGCTGACGAAAAGCATGCTGTATGAAAATTCCTTTCAACATAAAACGTATTATACCCAACGATCTTATTCCGTTGCAGAAGCCATGTCCAAACTGATAAAACGCAACGATGCCCTGCGCGAAGTGAGTTACGCTACAGGGAGGGCATTCGGTCAAGACATTGTGCCGCTATTTTATTGGGAACGGCGAAAGATCTTTAGAAAGGGACACGATCAGATGAAAAGGGGGTACCGTCAGGCACAATCGAAAAACTGGACGGGAGCAAAAGATACGTGGATGGCATTATTTACGGATGCAAGTAAACGTAAAACAAGAGCGAAAGCCGCCTGCAACGTGGCACTCGCCTACGAGGTCCTAGGTGATTTAATCTCTGCCCAAAAATGGGTTCAAGAAGCATATGCCGAAAAAGGGATGAAAATCATTTTGCGTTATTCTGATTTACTCGATCAACGCATCCTGGAACAGGAAAAGCTCAAAGAGCAAGAAACTAAATGACTCTTTTCTTGTTTTACTTCCAAATTGGTATTCCAACATCATGAAAAAAGATTTCAGTGACCTGATTCATCAACAAAGAGTCTACTTCAACGCAGGACAAACACGTGACCTTCAAAACCGAAAAAAGCACTTGCTTCTGCTGAAAACCCTTTTGAAAGATAACGAGGTCCGGCTCATGGAAGCGATCAAATCTGATTTTGGGAAATCGGCATTCGAAACATTCGCAACCGAATTCGCATTGTTGTATTTGGATATCGGAGAGGCACTAAAGAACATGCACCGTTGGACGAAGCCCAAAAGAGTATCAACAAATGTGTTCAACCTACCAGGGAAATCATTTATTCACAAAGAACCTTATGGTCTAACACTTATCATCGGTGCGTGGAACTATCCCTACCAATTGTCATTGGCTCCTGCCATTGCAGCGTTAGCCGCAGGAAATACAGTCGTCTTGAAACCGAGTGAACTACCCGCAGCCACCAGCAAGGCAATGGCTGACATAATCAACTCGCACTTTCCAAAGGAGGTGTTTTATGTCGTAGAAGGAGATGCAGAGGTCACGGAGGCTTTACTCGACAACCGCTTTGACTACCTGTTCTTTACGGGCAGTGACCGCGTTGGACGTATTGTGTACGAAAAAGCAGCAAAACACCTTACACCAGTAACACTGGAACTTGGAGGAAAAAGTCCTGCATTGGTGTTACCTGATGCTGACCTCAAGGTTGCAGCAAGACGAATTGTTTGGGGAAAATTTCTCAATGCTGGTCAAACATGCATCGCGCCTGATTACATCCTAGCCCATCGTTCGATTGCAGAGCAACTAACAACCACTTTGATTAATGAAATTAAGAAAAATGACTACAGCCTTGACAATGGAAACTACGTTCAAATCATCAACGATAAAAACCTCGAACGGCTCGAAGCTTTGATTGAAAAAGAATTCGTCGTTTTTGGTGGCGAAGTGGATTACGACCAACGTACCATCGCCCCTACCCTCATGGAAATTCCCACATGGGATGTGAAGTGCATGCATGAAGAGATTTTTGGTCCAATTCTGCCCATTCTCGTGTTTGATGAATTAAACGAGGTACTAACCAACATCAAAGAACGCCCTTCTCCCTTGGCTTTATATGTGTTTTCCGCCAATAAAGCGACTCAGAAAAAAATCATGACGGAAATTCCGTTTGGCGGCGGGTGCATTAACGACACCATCATGCACATCACCAATTCTGCTTTACCTTTCGGTGGTATTGGTTTTAGTGGTATGGGCAACTACCACGGAGAAGCAGGATTCAGGACCTTTACCCATGAAAAAAGCGTATTTATTAAACCTACTTTTTTTGAATTGAAATTGAAGTATCCTCCTTATAGTTCGGGTAAATTCAATTTACTTAGAAGGTTGGTAAAGTGGTTGAGTTAATCGGTCCATTTAAAGTGTTAACGGACGTTTCTTAATTTCGTCTTGAGTGGCTTTGAAGGTCTTGCCATGTTTGATTATTATTGGAAGGAAAAAAACCGGGAAAAAGGAAAATACCAGTGCACTCCCTACAACATAATTAAATACTGAAACGCCCACCAAGATTCCGAACACCACATTCATCGTAATGAGGCTCTTTTTTCGTTTTGTGTGTTCAATGATTAATTCCACATCGGACAAGCCGCTCAAATTTTCAACTTCTTTCATATGTATCATTTAACATCCAGAAAGAAATAGAATTCATTCCTGACCGAATTAGGTTTATATTATGCCTTCTTTTCTTTCAATTCAACAGATAAAATCGGTGTAAAATCCTATTTATCCACACATGTTGAATTGGAATTTTAACGACTTACAGTTCGAGTAAATTATCAATTGATAAGGCTAACTAGTTGGTTGATTTTTCCCTCTATATTAGATGGTTAAATTACGTTTTTGCACTTCCGCCTGTGCAGCTTTGTAAGATTTTCCATTGATTATCAGTAGAGGAATCCATAGGACCGGAAAGAATGAAAACACCGACGAGGTTCCGTCGACAAAATTGTTATAAACCGTTACCAAACTTAAAACAGTGAACAATACGATCCAGGTAATGAAATACCTTTTTCTCTTTTTGTGCTCCGCAAACAATTCCGAATTAGTTAACTCTTCAAGATTTACTCCTTTTTTCATATTATTCATTTAACATTCAGAAAGAAACAATCAGCATCCCTGAACGAATAAGGTTTATACTATGTTTTCTTTTTTCCTTTCAATTGAACCGATACGATGGGAAGAAAAAAGATCAATAAGGTCAATGCGGAGATATACATGTCAAATTCTTCCCCTTCTATCCAGGCGAAATTCTTGGGTGAATAATGCACCACTACGGAGAAACACAATTTTAAACCGAGAATTCCGATGACAATAAAAGCACTTTTCTCGAGGTAGGGGTATTTTTCCATGAGCACTACAAAATATTTTGCTACGTAGCGCATAGCGAGGATTCCGATAAAAACACCGGCGCAAATCAAGAATAAGTTCGGGGTATAAGCCACCACTGCAAAAATATTATCAATGGAAAAAACGATATCCATGAATTCCACAGCAATTACGGTCGACCAAAAAACTCCGATATAACCGACGGTCATTCGATACAATAAACTTTTTTGAACTTCCTCTGCTTCCTCCTCCGAATGTTCCTTATTTGACTGAGCAAAATGACTAATAGCCATCCATAACAAATACAACCCACCGATAGGTTTCAACCACCAGATATCTAGAATGTAATCCACCAAAATGAGAGCTATGCCTCGGAAAATATAAGCACCCAGAATACCGTACCGAAGTGCTTTGGCTTGCTGTTCCTCCGGAAGGTCCTTTACCATGGTTGCTAAAACGGCGGCATTATCGAAAGAAAGTATTACCTCAAGCAAAAGTATTCCCAGAATGAGAAAAACGGCATTCCACGGATTTTCGGTCAGAATTTGAATTAAGTCATTCCACTGTTCTGTCATAGCATAAAACCTTATACTAAGCAAAGATAACTTTACTTAACAAAGGTTTTGGTTTGGCCCGTTTTAATTTCTGTTAATTTTACCAACAATCATGGGTTTTAAACTTGTTTCTAATTACCATCCTACCGGTGATCAACCAACTGCCATTCAGGAATTGGTAACAGGTATCATGGAAGGTCAAACGTGCCAGACGCTTCTAGGAGTGACCGGTAGCGGAAAGACATTTACCGTAGCCAATGTCATTGAACAACTCAACCGCCCAACCTTAGTGCTTTCGCACAACAAAACATTAGCGGCTCAACTCTACGGCGAATTCAAGCAGTTTTTTCCGAACAACGCAGTGGAATATTTCGTCTCCTATTACGACTACTACCAGCCAGAAGCGTACATCCCTGTCACTGGAACGTACATTGAAAAAGACCTTCAAATCAACGATGAAATCGAAAAGCTTCGTTTGTCTGCCACCTCCTCCCTGCTCTCCGGCCGAAAAGACATCCTCGTAGTCGCATCGGTTTCATGCATATACGGTATCGGAAACCCGAATGAATTTGCCAAAAGCATTACGTACCTTCATGTAGGTCAGGTGATATCAAGAAATAAATTCCTCTTGCGGCTCGTGGAAAACTTGTATACTCGCTCTACTGCCGAATTCAACCGTGGTACTTTTCGTGTCGTGGGGGATACGGTAGATATTTACCTGGCGTATGCCGATCACGCACTTCGTGTGAGTTTTTGGGGAGATGAAATCGAGCAAATTTCTTCCATCGATCCGGAAAGCACGCAGGTCTTGGAACAATTCCTCGAAATCGACCTGTACCCAGCGAACATATTCGTTTCCAGCCCGGAAAATACCAAGGTGGCAGTAGAAGAGATCAGCATCGATTTAGGCATACAAGTCGAAGCGTTCAAAAAAGCAGGTAAACTAGAAGAAGCCCAACGGTTAGAAGAACGTGTAAGCCACGACCTCGAAATGATCCGCGAACTGGGCTATTGTTCGGGAATTGAGAATTACTCGCGCTATTTCGACCGCCGTCAACCAGGAGAACGTCCTTTCTGTCTGTTGGATTATTTCCCAAACGATTTTCTAATGGTCATCGATGAAAGCCATGTGACCATTCCGCAAGTTCGTGGGATGTACGGTGGCGATCGCTCTCGCAAGGTGAACTTGGTGGACTATGGGTTTCGTTTGCAAGCCGCCATCGACAACAGACCGCTCAAATTCGAAGAATTCGAAAGCCTGTTGCATCAGACCATTTTTGTTTCAGCGACGCCCGCGGATTTTGAGATGGAACGCTCTGAAGGTCTTATCGTGGAACAAGTCATCCGACCGACGGGGCTTTTAGACCCGGTCATCGAGGTGAGGCCCAGCAAGCACCAAATCGACGATTTAATGCATGAAATACAGTTGACTACTGCCAAAAAAGAACGAACATTGGTGACCACGTTGACCAAACGAATGGCCGAGGAACTGCAAAAATACCTTGATAAAATTGGTGTAAAGTGCCGGTACATCCACAGCGACATTGACACCATTGAACGGGTAGAAATCTTGAGGCAATTGCGGCTAGGTGAATTTGATGTATTGATTGGCGTGAATCTGTTGCGGGAAGGGCTGGATCTCCCTGAAGTGTCGCTCGTCGCGATTCTGGATGCCGACAAAGAAGGATTTCTGAGAAACGTGCGCTCCCTTGTTCAAACGGTCGGGAGGGCTGCTAGAAACGTGAATGGCAGAGTCATCATGTACGCCGATAAAATAACGGAATCCATGCGGAAAACAATGGAGGAAACCCAACGACGCAGGGACATACAGCACGCTTACAACGAAGCCCACGGAATTGTACCAACGGCATTGAACAAAAGCACCGAACACATTCTGAAAAGTACAAAAGTAGCGGATGGCGATGGCGAGACCTACACGCCAAAAGGTCAACGGAATCAAACCTCTTTTGAAGCCGAAGAACCACGCACCGAATATGCTACGTCCCAGGAATTAGAAAAGGCCATTAAAAAACTACGTAAAGCCATGGAGGCCGCTGCAAAAGAGCTTGATTTCATAGAAGCTGCACGCATCAGAGACGAAATCGCCACGTTGGAAAAACAGCGAAAAAAGGAATGAATTGAATCGTAATCTAAGAAAAGTAATAGATTCAACTATGTATTGTTCCTATCCATATTAGCGCATTTACAATTAATCGCTAGTAGTTTATTCTGACATATATAACTGATTATCAAAATGTTTTTATATTCGTAACCATTCAGTTACGCATTGCCAATAGGTTTAACTTATGATGTTGCCCATGGAAAAAAAGAAACAAATTGCGGTTGTAGGAGGTGGAATAGCTGGACTTACCTTTTCAATTGCGCTAGACCCGAAGGAATTCGAATGCCACATATTTGAGAAAAAAGAACGTTTTGGTGAAGTTGGTGCAGCCATTAGTGTCTTTCCAAATGCCCTATCCGTTTGCAAAGAATTGGGTGTTATGGAAGATATCATGGTGTCCGCGGGAGAGTTGAAAAAAATCATTCTGAAGACAGCAAAGGGAAGAACAATGAGCATAACCGAACCTAAAGGTGATTTCCCAATCATTTGTATCCATAGAGCAGATTTACACAGGTCCCTATTAAAACACTCCAAAGCGGTGTTTCACGAAAACGCTGGATTGATTTCTATCGAAGAGTTACCTTCAAAGGAAATGAGGTTGCACTTTGATAACGGAACCACTCAGGATTTTGACACAGTTATTGGTGCCGACGGTATTCATTCCGTTGTTCGCAACTATGTACTGAACGATGGTTCTCCCATATTTCGGGGATATAACATTTGGAGAGGCGTTATCAAAACGGATTTTGCCATTGGCCACGGAAGTGAAACCATGGGCAATGGAAAAAGAGTTGGTATCGTACCTATAAAGGATGGCGTATATGGTTGGTGGGCAACGTGCAACGAGGGATTCATGGAGGACGATGAACCAGAAGGCACCAGGAATAAACTAATGAGGCTTTTTGCTGACTGGCATCATCCCATCCCTTTGTTCATGAAAGAAACGGAAGTCATCATCAAAAACAGTCTGGCTGACCGAGTTCCCACCAAAGGATGGAGCAAGGGAAATGCAGTGTTGATTGGCGATGCAGCCCACCCTACTACCCCTAATTTGGGTCAAGGTGGATGCACGGCAATTGAAGGGGCCTATATACTAGCCAAGTGTATTGAAAAGTACGGCACCACAACACAAGCGTACCAGCGATATGAAGCATTGCATTTTGAACGGGCAAAATTGATAAACCAGAAAAGCCTTGAGCTTGGTAAAATGGGTCAACTGACAAACCCCTTTTTGATAGCGTTGCGAAATCTGATTTTTTTTCTCACCCCCTCTATGATTTCCGTTAAGTTACTAAGCCGTTATTTTGACAGAAGGGTTACGGAGCTGGAAATATAACTTGGTTCTTTTAGATAGAAAAGGTAAACTTCAGAAAGTCAAAAATGGGAATCGATATAAAATCCTGACTATTCAGACTTAACAAATGTGGATAGATTAAGTGTTATCCTGAGTTACTACAAGGATTGAAAAATTACATATTTTAGGTTTGAGCTAAATACATAATAAACCTTTACATTTGATTTCATTGGCTCTAATTGCGAAATAACATTGTTGAATCCAATTTTTATAAGTGATGATAAAATTAACTGCATTTCTAATCTTTGCTTTTTCAGGTTTCTACGTATTCAAAACAATAAATGATACTTCAATACAGGAAAATAGCCTATTCGAAAAAGAAATAATCCTTCAAGATGGGGAAGTTTTTGAATTGGATACGGATGACCTATACACAAGCAGAGAATTCGGAAATATTATCCAATCCATCTTTGGATTTACACGTTCTGAACTTCCCGAAACACCTGTAGTATTAAGATCTTTTGAGAAAAATGAATATGACTTTGAAATCTTCAAAGCCTATAGTTTTGCCCATTTAGAACCGCATGTGGTTAAGTCTAAGCATTTCTCCTTTTGGGGACCAATCCATTTTTATTTTTATAATAAAAAAGAAATTATTCAAACTGTTAATCCAGCTCCTTTTACAGAAGAAAACTTTGCAACATTCTATCAAAAGCTCTTTGACGAACAACAGCTAACTTTTTTTCATTCCATGCTACAATCGAAAATTGGAAGAACGGCACTCTTTACATATGGTATCCAAGCACTAGAAATAACGATTGACCGGATTCCACAATCACTTAAAGTAGATATGATTCAGCAAATCAAGAAGTTGAAGTCTTTCATAACAAGTTTTGAAAAATACCGAATCACTTACCAAAAATTCGAAAAAGACAATACTATCCTGGACAAATTAACTTCTTGGGAAGCTTTTGCTTATCGACGAATTATCCACGATAAAATTCCTGCCACTGAACTACTTGAATTTCTTAACAATTTAAATACGGTCATTCTAAATTCAACCGCAACGTATGGGAAACTTTACAAGGTTAGCATCAATGCAGGAGAATTGATTATTTCGGATACAACCAATAACGATATTGTATTGAGTTCTTCTTACTCCAACAGAAGGATTGTTTTTCAAGGTGACAGGGATTTTTTCGTACGCATGTTTAATGAAAATGGCAAACATTTCTATAAGCTTGAAAGAAAAATTGGATACAATGAATATAAATTTTTGGGACTCTTTTCATCAAAACTGGAAACCATTCGATCTGCTGAAGACTAGCATTGCTGACATAATAACGTCAGATTTCATGTAATCCAAGACAATATACATGAGACGTTTATTATTTTCTTAGGCGTACTATTATTCCACTTGTGGTAACCTGGATTTATCACCTTTTTCCAAAAAGAAACCGGTTAATTTCCTGAATCAACCGGCTCAATTTATGTGCCCACGACTGGATTCGAACCAGCACACCTGTTGGCACCACCCCCTCAAGATGGCGTGTCTACCAATTTCACCACGTGGGCATAAAAAATAATATAATGAAAGAACTGAGTCTTTCGTGGGCAAAGATAATGCTTTTCATTTCTCGTTTGGTTATTTTTGATTGGAATAGAATTGTTTTACACGGTTTTTTTGCTAATTTAAAGGATGCGGTACCTGGTTTTCACCTTTATGCTTCTGATGCACATGCACCAAACGTTGGCTGGTCAAGGTGAATACACGCCTCACTCCAAAAGTGAGAATGGCGCCTCTTCCGCTGTGGTTAAGCACCGTTCTGCTCTGAGTCGGGTGAGCGATGTAGGCAATCCACCACCTAACAAGGAATTTAAGGAGCAACAAGAAATGCGACAATCCCGATCGCGGTCGTTGCGCAATGCGTATCAAACCAATCAAAATGTCCTTTTTTGGGCATTGCTACTGGGGTTTAGTGCCATGGTGGGAGTCATTATTCTCGGAAACTTAAACAGGGGTAAAAAAAAGAAACTCAAGGAGCTAAGCTCAACGCATTTCAAAGTTCAAGACGCAAATATTACGCTTGAATTGGCCCTAAAAGAAATTGGACTTAAAAACAAGCAAATTATTGACAGCATCAATTACGCCAATTACATCCAACGAGCAGCATTACCTGACCTAGAGCACTTGGACACCTCCCCTTTCTCCCTCCATTTGTTTTTCTCGGCGAAGGACATCGTCAGCGGTGATTTTTATTTTGCTTACTCCTATTCCAATCGGTTTGTCTTCGGTATCGGTGATTGTACCGGTCACGGTGTTCCGGGTGCTATGGTAAGTTTGGTCGGCATGAATTCGATTGAGAAAGTTGTGCGGGACACCTCTGGTAACGATACCACTTCCATGGTTACAGCAATCAATCACGCCATGGGTCAAAGCTTGGATCGTGGCAATGAATCCCTGCACGATGGCATGGACCTTAGCTTTTGCCTTTTTGATAAAAACACCAAACAATTTGCTTTTTCAGGTGCCAACCACGATGCATACCTCATTCGTGAAACGTCCCAATCAACGTTGAATCCTGAAACGGTACCAGATGGCTTATCGTTCATTGAGGGTACAGAAAACCACCATCTTTTTCGACTGAAAGGGGTCAGGCGGCCTGTCGGAAAAACCTATTCAACCAAATCGTTTGAATCCGTTGACTGTTTGCTTCAACCTGGTGACCGGATTGTATTAACCAGCGATGGCTACTTTGATCAATTAGGAGGCGAACGGGATAAAAAACTCAAAAAGGCTGGCCTCCATGAACGCATCCTTACCAGTGCTGTATTTCCCTCGCAAGAACAAAAGGAGTTTTTAACCAACGAATTTATCCAATGGAAAGGAAAAAACGAACAAGTTGATGACGTTTGTTTACTTATTGCATCTTACGATCCCTGATCCAGTTCTGCGTAACGCACATCTTCCTTAAACGCTTGTTTTTCGAGCACTCCCACTTCAAGTGTATAGTAGCCGAATTCTTCTGTCACTACACCAATCAAGCGATAAACACCTTTTCCCTGAAAGGGATATTTCCTGGAAACAAAGGGAAAATGAACCGTGTCAATGATATCGCCTTGAAGGTCGATAAACGTACCAAAAAACATGTGTTCTCCCTGTGCCGTGCGCGATTTCTTCAAGGCAATCAAATACCCATACATAGTAATTCGGGTTCCCAAGCACTTGAATATTTCACTAGCTGGGGTGTGTTGTTCGAGATGCACAGCAAGCAAATCAAATGGATTGCATAACGGAAAACCAAGCAACTCCATTTGCTCAAAAGCTAACTCCAATGGTTCCTCCTCCAATCGTGGAAGTTCGTACGGTTTGGGCTCGAGATCAAACAACGTGGCTGCTTTTATAAGGGTTTTCGAACGTTGGTGGTAAAAGTGCGCTTTCCAAAGCAGTTCCTTTCGTTTTTCGGGGAAATCCGCCAAGCCACCAATACGAATGATTAATAACAATTGCTCAAGCGGAATAGGCACCCGACGAACAAGCTGGTCAAAATCCTTAAACGGACCATTGCGTCTCCGTTCATTCAAGGCAAGTTCCACCACCTTAGTCTCTATGCCAAGAACCAGAATAAACCCCAAGATCAATCGCTTGCCCTTTAAGGTGCATTGATACGCTCCTTCGTTCAAGGACGGCGGTTCAATCTGTGCTCCCCAACGTCGCGCCTCGTGGACATACACCTCCGTACTGTAGTATCCACCAAAATTATTGATACACGCCGTCATGTACGCCAGCGGATAATACGCTTTGAGGTATAAACTCTGGTAACTTTCCACCGCATACGAAGCCGAATGCCCCTTGGAAAAGGCATACCCGGCAAAACTTTCAATCTGACGCCAAATTTCCCGCACCTCATCCAAGGGATGACCGCGTTTCTGGCAATTGGAGAAAAAGCGTTCCCGAACCTTCTCGAACTCTGCCCTAGAACGGAATTTCCCCGACATGCCCCGACGTAAGACATCGGCCTCCGCCAACGTAAGCCCAGCAAAATGATGCGCGACTTTAATCACATCTTCCTGATACACCATCACCCCGTACGTATCCGGCATAATGTCCAACAGTACCGGATGTGCATCTTTGCGTTTTTCAGGAAAACGATGACGCAGAATGTATTCCCGCATCATACCAGACTGTGAAACACCCGGACGTATAATCGAACTCGCCGCAACAAGTCCAAGGTAAGTATCTACCTGCAGCTTAATCAACAGCATACGCATAGCGGGCGATTCGACGTAAAAACACCCCATGGCCAACGCACGACGCAACAGTTTTTTAATTCGCTCATCCTGTTTAAAAAAGGCAATGTCGTGTATGTCATGTGGTGGTTCCTCAGGGTTTTGCTCCTTCGCCATTTCGAGTGCGTCATAGATTTTCCCCAATCCACGTTGACTGAGCACATCGAACTTATATAAGCCGACATCCTCCGCTTCGAGCATGGAAAACTGTGTGGTCGGATAACCCTTCGGAGGAAGAAAAGTGGCCGAAAACCATGTAATTGGTTTTTCACTTATGACAATTCCTCCCGCATGTACACTAAGGTGGGACGGAAGCCCATGAATATAGGTGCTGTAACGAAGTACCAGCTTCGAAAGTTGATCCAAGCGGTCCGGTACATATTTCCCCCGACTTAGCACATCGATCTCTACCTTTGGTAAGCCAAACACCTTCCCCAGCTCACGAACGGCGGCACTGTACTGAAAGGTGTTATAGGTACACAATAAGGTAGCACTTGGAAACCGTTCAAAAATATACCTCGTGACGTCGTCGCGGTCCGTCCATGAAAAATCAATGTCAAAATCCGGAGGATTCTTGCGGTACAAATTGATAAAGCGCTCAAAGTATAAATCAAGCTCCAACGGATCAACATCCGTGATGCGCAGCAAATAAGCAACGATGCTATTTGCACCACTCCCCCGTCCCACGTAAAAATAACCCTTCGACCGGGCGTAGGAAGTGAAATCCCAAGCAATCAGGAAATACGACAAATAACCTTTCTCTGCGATGACTTCAACCTCCTGTTCGATCCGCGCGACAATGGTGTCATTCACCTCCGCATAACGGTAATCGAGTCCTCCGGCGCACAACTCCTTCACTAACTGAAGGTCTTCCTTTTCGCTTCCCGTATAGGTCGCGAGGTTTTGCGAACGGGCTTCCTCACCAAAATCAAAATGCACCGAACAAATGGAGAGCAACGCATGCGTAACTTCTAATAGTTCCGGATGTGCTTTATACCGTTCTTGCACTGCTGCGTAGCTCACAAATCCCTCGCGTGGATCCGCTTGTTGTTCGGGCGGCAACTTTGACAGCAAGGTATTGCCATCGATGGCGCGCAACAAACGGTGGGTATTGAAATCACGTTTGTTTCGAAAAGTCATGAATTCCATCGCCATGTAACGCGAAACCGGGTGTTTTTTTTGTTGAATAGTAAACGCGTTAAGGCAATGACTTCCCACCCCTATCCATTCGTTTTCCCGCAGCTTAACCGGTTCTTTTCCCCACGGATATACCACTGCACAATTCCCCAAATGGGGTGCTTGCTCCGGAAACGGCTGCTGGTTATGTAAATACGTTGAAAGAAAGGTATTTGCTTCGTGCCAACCGCGGTTGTTTCGTGCAATTAAAACGTAACAGCAGTCTAAGCCATTCCGCATGTCGATTCCCACCGTGGGCCGAATCCCTTTCTCAAGCGCTGCGCGGCAATAACTCAATGCTGCTGAGGTGGAATTAATGTCACAGAGCACGGCAGAAGGATAGGACGAATCCACGACCCATTTCACCAATTCCTCCGGCGGAACCAAGCCATACCGCAAACTAAACGAACTTTTCAGAAACATCGCTCCAAACGTATAACCTTACACTTTTAACACTAAAATCAACTCTTTCTATTCGCCAGCGGAATAGGCGGTTCACCGCTGAAGGGATTCCACATGCCAATGGTTCGCGCATCGAGCCCCACTGCCCGCATGACCGCCCGGTCCCCAAATCGCGTGCGGATGCGGTCCATTACACGGTACAACTCTACGTATCGCTCCCCTTCGTCAAAGAGCGATAACTGATGGTTTCCCGACACTAAATCGCTGTAACGAATGCCTATCAAACGTACCAATATGCGGCGGTTAAACAAACGGTCAAACAACTCCGACACCAAGGGAATCAACTGATGGTCTGCAGCTGTATAGGTAACCTTTCGCTGCAGTGTCTGTGTCTGAAAATCCGCATACCGGATTTTAACCGTCACACACGAGGTTAATTTATTGCCACGACGCAGCTGAAACGCAAGATTTTCCGCCATAGCCAATAAGATTCCCTTCAACTTATGCACATCGATGGTATCGTTCTCAAAGGTGCGCTCGGTAGAAATCGATTTGCGCTCATTGTGCTGTACCACAGGCGAACCATCGATTCCCTGTGCTTTTTTCCAGAGCTCAACCCCGTGTTGACCGAGTGCTCCTTCGAGTAAATCCGCCGGCATCTCCTGAACCGTTCGAATGCGCTTCATTCCCAAGTTACAAAGCGTTTGGTACGTTTTTAATCCCACCATGGGGATTTTTCTGACCGATAGCGGACCCAAAAAATCACGTTCCTGGCCATAACCAATCAGTAACTGGTTGTTGGGTTTTGCTTCCCCCGTGGCGATCTTTGACACTGTTTTGTTCTCAGACAATCCAAAAGAAATCGGAAGTCCGGTTTCACGGATGATCTTTGTCCGCAACTCAGTCGCATACTGCAATGTACCGAAATAAGTATCCATTCCCGACAAGTCAATATAGAACTCATCAATCGACGACTTCTCATACAAGGGTACCGACTCACGGATAATCTCGGTCACCTGTTTGGAATAATGGCTGTACGTAGCCGTATTTCCCTTAATGACCACTGCCTCCGGACAGCGTTCCCTCGCCATTTTCATAGGCATTGCGGCATGTACCCCAAAGCGTCGGGCTTCATAACTGCAGGAAGCCACCACTCCACGGTCGCTTGTACCGCCAATCAAAATAGGTTTTCCCTTCAAACGGCTATCTAACAACCGCTCACACGACACAAAAAAGGTGTCTAGGTCCATGTGTACTATTGAGCGCAAAGCAGCCATATGCATCATTTTTAAATTGCATTATTCGCTGCATACCGTAACCTGCTATCGTAATTATCTCGGAAATCGAGACCTGCGGACAAAGATAAAAAAGAAGTTTACACTTTGGTTATTTTTTAATCTTTATTTTGATTTATTTTTAATCATAAGGGGTGATGTAAGGAGCCAATCGGTACCAAGCATCTTTGAAAATGTCGTGAACAAAGGTGAGACTAGTTGTCCATGAAGAACCACCAATGACGTATTTCCAAGGAAAAACGACACTTTTCTTATCAATACCGTATCCTGTTTTACGGTAATTGATCTGTTGGTATACAATCCATTTTACTATCTTCGGATTCTTTTTTCATGCTCAAAACCCTACGCTTTCTTTTCATACTCCTTGCTGCCTGGAGCTTGTTGCTCATCCCCTACCTCGGTTCCTTTTTGAACAAGGAAATTCAATGGTCAATGGTTGATTATATCATAGCAGGATCGCTGCTTACCGTTGTTGCTATGGGTATTGAATTCGTCCTGAGAAAGACAACATCCATCCTCAAAAAAATCCTTCTTCTCCTACTTTGGCTATTGCTGATTGGGGTTCTTTGGGTAGAATTGGGCGTTGGCATCTTCGACTCTCCCATTGCAGGAAATTAATCCTAGTAATGTATTTTGTGGAATTAAACACCAAATTGCATCTAAGCAGCTGTAAACGTATCCTTATGAAAAATATCCCTCTATTTTGCTTCCTCTTCCTACTTCCTACTTGCATCTTTTCCCAAAGAACAGGCATTCTTCAAGGTCAAATCACCGGTGAAAGCAGCCGAGAACCACAAATCGGTGTAAAAGTAATTGTTCTTCAACCCGATACAAGTAGCACGAACGGGTGGAAATTCATCGGTGGAGCTATGAGCGATTTGGATGGAAATTACCGCATTACCCCTCTTCAACCTGGTTCGTACTCCGTTCGTTTTTCTAGCATTGAACTTGGTACAGATACCATTCATAACGTCCTTGTAACTGACGTCGAAATAACCATCCTCAACCACCACTTCGCTTATGAACTTCCTGTCCATTTGGAAGCAATCGAGGTAAGTGCCATGAAGACGGTTGCGTCTATGGAAGTGAGGATGGTAACCCTCCGGGGATCACGTGGCAAAGTAAAGATGAACCGCGAAAACTACAGCAAAATCGATGACCATACTTATGTTTCGGTTGCATCAGATCCGCTTTCAACCTTCAGCATTGACGTCGACCGTGCCTCTTACAGCAATGTGCGGCGCTTCCTTAACGACGGTGTTCTTCCACCACCGGACGCAGTGCGTATAGAGGAAATGCTCAATTATTTCCCATATGAATACCCAGTCCCTAAAGGCAAAGATCCTGTCACCGTTTCAAGCACTTACACGACTTGTCCTTGGAATCCGGCACATCAACTTGTGCATATTGGATTGCGCGCCAAAGACATCGATGTGAAGTCGGCCCCAGCCAATAACCTCGTTTTTTTACTTGATGTTTCAGGCTCCATGTCGGATGCGGCCAAACTCCCCCTTTTGAAAAAAGCACTTTACCTGCTGGTTGATCAATTGCGCGAACAAGATAAAGTAAGTATTGTGGTATATGCCGGAGCTGCTGGACTTGTTCTTCCCACCACAAGTGGAGCAAACAAGCAAGCCATTAAAGAAGTAATCGAACGATTGGACGCCGGCGGCTCTACAGCCGGTGGTGAAGGGATACAACTGGCTTATGCAACTGCTCTCAGCTCATTTATTGCCAACGGAAACAACCGCGTAATTCTTGCTACGGATGGAGATTTCAATGTTGGAGTTTCAAGCGAAGGAGATTTAATACGTCTGATTGAATCCAAAAGAAACGAAGGTGTTTTCCTCTCCGTTCTGGGGTTTGGAACAGGCAACCTTCAAGATGGGAAAATGGAAAAAATCGCAGATCGGGGCAATGGAAATTACAATTACATCGACAATGAGTTAGAGGCGAAAAAAGTGCTCATCGATGAAATGGGCGGCACCTTAGTCACTGTAGCAAAAGACGTCAAACTCCAAGTGGAGTTCAATCCTGCACATGTCAAGGCATACCGATTGATTGGCTATGAAAACCGAGACCTTGAAGACGAGGACTTCAACAACGACTCCAAGGATGCGGGAGATATGGGGGCTGGACATATGGTAACCGCCCTTTACGAACTCATTCCCTCCGGTTCAACAGAGGCTGTTCCAGGTATCGATAGCCTGAGGTATCAAAAAGAAAAATCCACCAAGCTCGATGCCTCCCTATCGAATGAGCTCTTGACAGTTAAAGTACGCTACAAACAACCGAATGGCAGTGCATCGCAGCTACTTTCAACGCCCATTTCAGCGCAACAAACCACTTTTAATACGTGCTCATCAGACGTTCAATTTGCTTGTGCAGTAGCCGCATTTGGAATGATTTTACGCAATTCCGAATACAAAGGAGAGGCCAACCTAGCACAAGTGAAAACCATGGCTGAAAGTAATAAAGGGACAGATCCCAATGGGTACCGAAAGGATTTTGTGGAACTGTTGAAAAAAGCAGAAGTCTTGTTGGGAAATAAATAAAATAAGAACTATTTATTTTTAAATAAATGAAATGATGTCTTTTTTAAATAAAATTAAAAATTTCTTACACAACGTACGCGATATAAATAGGTAGGGGTAGCATCATAACCATAGGCGTACCCATTGGTAAAATTAACCGTCCAGTAGCGACCATCTCCCGTTGGGGTAGGAGACCAATAAATATTGTTGGTGAAATTGCCAATCGCAACCTTATTACCGTACATCGATGTCAGTTGGCTGTATGAAGGCATATACCAGTCACTGAATCCACCCTCAACAAGGTTGTCACAATAGGAAACTGCGTCTGAGAAACTATAAGAACCAGGTGCAGAATTCACGGTTGCAGCAAGACCTGAACAAGGGTTGGTGCTATTCACTATAGCAACCACTCCTCCATAGTTCTGACTACCTATTAAACAACATCCGGAAGTAGTCTGAATTAATACCAAGGGGGCAGAAACGCCACAAGAATTAATTGCCCAAACATACAACGTATCAGTAGTACCACAGTTCAATCCTGTTTGCAGGTAATTCGTTGTTCCAACGGCTTGAGCTGAGGCGAAATTATTCGATGAATTAACTTTATATCCAGTTGAACCACTAACCGCACTCCAATACCAATGAATGGAGCTTGCACTAACGGTAGGAGTCAATGCGGTAGGAGCTAAGGGAGCACTTTGAATGGAAACAGCCAAAGAAGAAACAGCACTTGTACCGCACCCATTAGCCGCAGAGACTGCAATAACTCCATTCTGAGCGTTCGCACCTACATTCACGAGAATCTGATTCGTACCAGCCCCCGAAACGAGCGACCATCCAACCGGCAAGGACCAGTTATATGAGGTCGCATTAATGACTAGTGCAATTGAATATGCCTGCTGAGTCGAATTGAAACATTGTATTGAAGAACCTTGAATTGGGCCAGGTAATTGAGGAATTGGAGGCGTACACGCACCGCATAATTCAAACCAGGAGTTGATTCCAAAATAATTCAAACAATTTTGATCCGTATTAAAAATTACTAGGCCATTTGCCGGATTTTGAATCTGATTCCTTTGTTGAGTAGTTAATCTTGGAGGTAGAAAACCCTTTGAACTAGAAGTTAAATCCAAGATTGCCGAGCTATCAGGATTAACGGTGCCTACTCCTAGATTTGAAGAGCTATTAAAAAGTAAAGAAGAAGCTTCCCAACTTCCCCCATTATTTCTAATGGTCTGTCCACTTGTTCCGGAAACACTTAAACCCGATTGACCCTGAGGACCTGTTGATCCATTACAAACAAAAGCTGTTTGACTTACATTCACCTCAGTAGGATCTAGAATACCATTAGAATTGATATCAATCCCTGTTTGAATTTTCGTGCCGCCATTCGGACAGTTAACACCTGCAGGTTCAGTTTGTGTTGAAACTAACGCGGTCAATCCGTTGGATCCAGGTATCCCTTGAGAACCCGAGGTACCTGATGGTCCCTGTGGCCCCGAAGATCCATTACAAACAAAAGTGGTTTGACTTACATTCACCTCAGTAGGATCTAGAATACCATTAGAATTGATATCAATCCCTGTTTGAATTTTCGTACCGCCATTCGGACAGTTAACA